>CAKZWF010000001.1 GCA_937921865.1 uncultured Pseudomonadales bacterium
CGCCTCGAATTCAAATGTAGTCCAACGCGTTCGCGCAGTGATTCGGCTGGGATGTGTGGCATGAGGAGTGTTGCGTGTGTCCCGATTCCCGCGGAGATGTGTGGCATGAGGAGTGTTGCGTGTGTCCCGATTCTCTCGCCCGACAGATTCCCCATTCCAATGTTGCGTGTGTCCCGATTCGCTGCGTGTGTCCCGATTCTCTGTCGATTCTCTGTCCCGATTCGCTGCGATTCGCTGACACATCGCCAGAGGCATACCGATCGGTGTAAGGTCAGGTCTCCTGGGGAGAGGAAGCCGACGTGTATCCAAGTCAATGGCCGCGCCGCCATCTGGTGGTGTTTCTCGCATTTCTGTCTGTATTTGTCTGCTATATCGACCGCGTCAACATATCGGTCGCCATCATTCCGATGGCGGAAGATCTTGGCTGGAGCCTTGGCACTCAGGGCACCGTGCTGTCATCTTTTTTTGTTGGCTATCTACTGCTGCAGATTGTCGGTGGGCGGTTGGCCGATCGTTTTGGCGGCAAGGTGGTGTTGGGCGTCGGCGTTGTGGTCTGGTCTCTGTTCACTATCCTGACACCACCTGCTGCCTGGATGGGATTCACTTTCCTGCTGCTGGTTCGAGTGGGTATGGGGATGGGCGAAGCGGTGACCTTTCCGTCGATCTACAGCCTGTTCTCCAAGTGGGTCCCGCTTTCTGAACGCTCCCGCTCTGTGGGCTTGGTCAACAGCGGTATTCCGTTTGGCACCGTGTTTGCGCTCGTCGTCACACCGATCATCGTGCAGAACATGGGATGGCAATGGGCGTTTTATCTCTTTGGAGCTGTTGGCATTGTCTGGTTCCTGGTCTGGCAGGTGAGTGTTACTGCCCGACCTCAGGAGCACTCGGCGGTATCAGAGTCCGAACTGGCGCTCATCGAGGCGACCAACGCGGTTGTGGAAGATGCCAACACCCCGAAATTGTCCGAATTTCTGAAGAGTGGGGCGGTATGGGCAATCATCGTCGCCCACTTCTGCAACAACTGGTCGCTCTATGTTTTGCTGTCATGGTTGCCAACCTTTGTGAACAAGGGTCTGGGTGTCGACTATGCGTCCGTTGGCTGGGTCACGATGATCCCGCATATCGCATCTTTCATATTTCTGAACATTGCCGGGAACGTCGCCGACTGGATGATCAGAAGCGGCCTGGAGGTGGGTCGGGTGCGCAAGATCATGCAGACCATCGGTTTTGGCGGCATCGCCACTGCGCTTGCCATCGTTGGTGAAGTGGAAAGTGCCTGGATGGCCATTGCGATCATGACCGTAGGCAACGCACTCGGTGCCTTCGTTGTTGGGGGTTTTGTGGTTAACCACATGGATATTGCCCCACGCCACGCCGGAACCCTCATGGGCATTACCAATACGGCAGGCACTATCCCCGGCATCATAGGTGTGTCCGTGAGTGGATACATTCTGGAAGTCACGGGATCCTGGGCTCTGGTGTTTCAGGTCGCCTCAGGTGTGACTCTAGTGGGGCTGGTAGTATTTCTGCTGTTGTCCAGCGGCAAGAAGATTTTCGATTAGCCTGGCGGTTTGCTCCGGGTATTTTGCTGGGCTGGTTGAAGAAGTTGAGATCAGAAGTCTCTAACTGCCGAAGATACATGAGTGCAGTTTGCGCACGTCGCACCTATCCGTGACCAAGGAACGCGGCCCAAATCTCTGTTATGAAAGTGTGATCAAGGTGATAGTGGCTTTCAGCTTCTTCAAGTCCACAAAGGCCACCACATCGTGTACCGCATCTTCGGGGTGGTAAGTAGCGCGACCTGGAAATACAGATACTGTCATTCTGAGGCGGGGAGAATGAGCTGGTGTGTCGAGAGCCAAGGCCCGTGAGGACTTGTGTAAGCGGTTGACCAGCCATTGCCTGCGGTGTTCGTAGTTGCGCAGCGACCGCCGATCGACACCACATAGCCAACTGCGTCGAACGCAGCGGGACACTAGGTGGTAGAAACAGGGTGCTGCAGAATCTACGAGCGTGTTTCGGGGTGTCGTCATTCCCCTAGCATGCCTAAGGGCGCAGCGGCGAGACCGGAAATGCTCGGCCCGCAGTGTGAGCAGACTTCTAATCGTGGCGTAGTCTGATTCGTGCGAGCGAGGACCGGGCTGAGCTTTGGGGCGTGCACGAATTTTTGTGTGTGTCCTCGATCCCGCGTCCTCGATCCCGCGCCGATCTGATATTCCGCGCGTGCGTCCCGATCTGATAGTCGTGTGTCCCGATCTGATACGTGTTTCCTCGATCCCCGCTGATACCTGTGTCCCGATCTGATACGTGTGTCCCGATCTGATCGCGTGTGTCCCGATCTGATAGTTCATTTGCATCGTTGTGTTCTTCCGGCGCAGGTATGCATTGGCATTTCGTTCCACAGGTTTGCCAGATGGCAGCCTGCGACGGTCGAGACCAGGGCGAGCGCGTGGGCTCCGCTATCACTTAACAGTATGTTCACGACCAGATCCAACATGATTTTCTCCTTTACCAGTTTGCTGCTTTGTCAGCTGCCACCGACGACCATTCGGTGTGTTTGTTTATCCAGGTGGTTGTGCAGATGTTGCGCCAGCGCCTGGGTATCTCCGGCCGTTCCAGCGATAAACGTGGATGCTCGTCTGCGCATCAGCGGCAGACCCAGCGCGTAGATCCCGGGTGCGCGGACAACACCGCCTTGGTGCTGCAGGTTGCCTTTGCCGTCGAAGACGTCCAGATCCAGCCAGCTGTAATCAGGCTTAAAGCCGGTGGCCCACAACACCACATTGATTTCGTCGTCGAGCTTCACTGCGAGTCTGGGTCGTGCCAGTTGCGTCGGCGAAAACTCCAGAGCAGCCGGGTCCAGTGGGTGGGGAGCACTCTGCGCGAATCGCTGCATCAGCCTGTGCATCTTCAGATCCGCGGATTTGCACAGATGCGGCAGATTTCCCGAGAACTGTGCAGTGCTGTTGCAGATCCCTGCTAAGCGTCCGACGATCTCAACACCCTGGTCGTGCAGACAGTTCAGGTTCAGATCCATCCCGGGCTGGCCGACCAGTTGCGGCGACGGCACTCGCCGTGCCCGGTTCAGGTCGTCCATCTGCGCGGTCGTTTCCCAGAACACACCGCTTCTCATCAGCCACCAGTAGACATCGCGCTCGGCTACCTGGCGGGGCATACGTACGTGCTCACCCACAGCAAGGATGACCTCGCGTCCGGCGGCATTCAGTTCCTGAGCAATCTGCAGGCCGGTGGCGGAACCACCCACTACCAGAACTTTACCGGCAGGCAGGTCCTCCGCGCGGCGATAGTCCCGGGCGGTAACCTGAGACACACTGGCAGGCAACGACTCTGCGATCTTCGGTACCTTGGCCTCGGCATAAGCGCCGGTAGCCAGCACCACGGCACGGCAAAACCATTCGCCTTGGGTAGTGGTCACGCAATAGCGCTTGCCGGCCGCGCCCACCCGGTGTACCCGGGTGTCGCGTTTGACGGGTGCCCTGATATGCTTTGCGTATCCTTCCAGGTGATCGGCCAACTCATCCTTGTGCATGTAGCCATCGGGATCCTGCCCGGCATAGGACTGTTCGGGCAGGTCCAACGTCCAGTTGGGCGTCAGCAGGCTGAGGGAATCCCAGCGCTCGCGACGCCAGCGCTGGCCGATGTCACCCGCTTCCAGGACCACGTGCTCCACCTGCGCACTGGACAGCCGAGCACTCATGGCCAGACCCGCGTGCCCGGCACCAATGATGATGACGTCAATGTTGCGGGCTTTTCGATCCATCTGTAAGCGGGAGCGGTAGGTCGCACCGCGAAAGGACGATGTTGACCGTTCCATGATCAGCCGCCTACCTGCACAGTGACCTGCGTCGGGTTGGTGATAATGTCGAATACGGCCGAGCGCTTCTGGGATTGCGCGACCAGCGCTCCAATCTCCTCCGGCGATGCGTCCGCATCGATGTCAAACCGTACCGTCACATCGTCAAAGCCATTGCGCACATCACTGTCAATCCCGAGGATGCCGTACAAATCCATTTTGCCTTCCAGGGTTGCGGTGACTTTGTGCAACTGGATTGACCGGTTCTGAGCAACGCTGGCGATACCCGCCGTCAGGCAGCCGGCGAGACCGACCAGCACGTACTCCACCGGGGTCGCCCCGATATCTTCGGATGCAAACACTTCCGGGTGGTCCGAATCGAACGTGAACTCAGTTCGGTGAGTGTGATTTTCACCGAGGCCGCGAAAGCCTTTCACGCTGGATCGGGTATGCGTGCCGCTGACCCAGTCGCTGGTCGCACGCCAGGTGAACTGCGCGGCAGCAGGCGCCTCAGTCAGCGCTTCGCGTGCCTCCAGCAGGGCGTCGACGTTGACACCGTTATCGACTGTCTCGTTGGCTGCGGTATTGGTTTTCATCTCTGACTACTCCTGTCCATATAGCTTGCTGTTGATTCGCGGTGACCTGGATTGGCCGTTGCGCGAATGGTTAGCAGACTACGGCGGGAGTTCGTCGGGTACTTGGAGAGGGGTTGAAGGTGTCGTGAAGATTTGTTGAAGGCTTCTTCAGGAAATCCCCATCTGGTCTCCAGGCTATGGAGCTCAACAGTCATTACCTTGGTGTCCGGACAAACAACACGGAGACGAGCAGACATGACCCGCTACAACAACATTCTCGAAACGATTGGCAGAACCCCGCTGGTGCGGTTGAATCGGCTGGCACCGGAACATGTCAATCTTTATGTCAAAGTGGAATCTTTTAATCCCATGGGATCCGTCAAGGACCGCATGGCCCGAGCCATCATTGAGGACGCACAAGCGTCCGGTGCGCTGCAGCCGGGTCAGACGGTTATTGAAGCGACCAGTGGTAACACGGGCATCGGGCTTGCGATGGTGTGCGCCCAGAAAGGCTACCCGCTGGTGGTGGTAATGGCTGAAAACTTCAGCGTAGAGCGTCGCAAGATGCTGCGGTTTCTCGGTGCGAAAGTTGTGTTGACGCCAGCATCGGAGAAGGGCACCGGCATGTTGAAGAAGGCCGAGGAGCTCGCGAGGCAGCATGGCTGGTTCCTGTGCCGGCAATTCGACAATCCTGTCAATGCCCGCGTGCACACTCAGACCACAGTACCGGAGATCCTGGCCGACATGCAGGGCGAACCGTTGTATGCCTTTGTCACCGGGTTCGGTACCGGCGGCACATTGAACGGTGTCGCCACTGGCTTACGCCAGCACTCGCCGATGACGCAGATAGTCGCCGCTGAACCGGACAACGCGCCTGTTCTGGGCAGCGGTATTGCCCAGCCGCAGGATGTGATGGGTAATCCCCAGGGCAGCCATCCGAGCTTCAAACCCCATCTTATGCAGGGCTGGAGTCCGGATTTCGTCTCCCGACTCACCCAAGAGGCAGTGTCAGATCAGTTGATCGACCAGATCCAGCCGGTACCAGGGGATGCAGCGATGGCAACCTCTCGACGGCTGGCGCGGCAGGAGGGCATTTTTGTTGGCACCTCCAGCGGCGCCACCTTGTACGCGGCGCTGCAGGTTGCGGCCCAGGCTCCAGCTGGTGCCAATATTGTCTGCATGTTGCCGGACACAGGGGAGCGTTATCTCTCGACGCCGCTGTTCGCCGATATTGATGAGGACATGAATCCGGAAGAGGTGGCGATTTCAAAGTCCACGCAAGGCTTCCGCTTCGACCGCTCGAGTGCTGCAGCTCCAGCACCAGCAGCCGTGGTCGAGGTAGCGCTTGATGCGGATGCGGAAGCATTTGTCGATGAGCTGGTAGCAAAAGAGCCGGTAGTGATGTTTGCGCTGGAGTGGTGTGAGTTCTGCTGGTCCGCGCGGAACCTGTTTGCCGCGATGAACGTGACCTGTAAATCGGTGGACCTGGATTCTGTTGAGTATCAGAACAATGACTTTGGTAACAAGATCCGCGCCGTGCTCGCCAAACGTACTGGCGCTCCGACGATACCGCAGATCTATATTGGTCAGCAGCACATCGGTGGCTGTACTGAGTTGTTTGATTATCAGCGTGACGGTGGGTTTGCTGGTGCGCTTACCCGCATGGATATCCAGTACAGCGAGTTCGACAAAGACCCGTATACCCTGTTGCCCCAGTGGCTCCACTCCCGGGCGAGCTGAACAAACACAGTAAACAATATTGGAGAAAAACGATGAGTGCTCAACCCCCTGTGATCTCCCTAAGCGAGCTCGATCAACCCGGTACCCTGGCGAAGCTGGATCTCGCCTGTCGCGAGTGGGGTGTTTTCTATCTGACAGACCACGGTCTGGACGGATTGGAAATACTGTTCTACGAAACGCAGGCGTTTTTTAGCCAACCCCTGGACAAGAAGCATGAGGTGCGGCGAACGCGCGAGAATGCCTGGGGCTACTTCGATGAGGAGCTCACCAAAAACACCCGGGACTGGAAGGAAATTTTCGACTTCGGGCCGCAGCGAGGAGATTTCGTTGCGCAGTGGCCGCCGGGGCATAGTGCCTTGCGGCGAGCTGGCGAAGCCTACTACGCAGCGTGCGAGAGTCTGTCGTTCGAGTTGCTGTCCGCCATTTCCACCAATCTGGGTGTGGGTGGCAGTTTCCTGTGCCACGCCTTCGAGCCGGAACACGCCAGCTTTGTCCGCTTGAACTACTACCCACGCTGCCCGGCACCAGCAGCCCCGGCGGGGCTTGAAGTACCTGATAGCGGTTATCTGGGTGTCAATCACCACACGGACTCGGGTGCGTTGACGCTGCTTTCCACCGATGACCATCCCGGTCTGGAAGTTTTTGTGCACAATACCTGGCGGTCTGTGCCCCCGCTCGCGGGGGCGCTCATCATCAATCTCGGCGACGTGATTCAGGTCTGGTCAAACGACCGCTATTCCGCGCCTATACATCGGGTGCGCGGTCAGTCCGGAGCGGCGCGCATCAGTATTCCATTCTTCTTCAATCCGAGGGAAAGCTTCGATTATGCGCCGCTGCCAGGCACAGCAGACGAATTGCCGCGTTACCGGCCAATCAATTTCGGCGATTTCCGTCGGCTGCGTGCGGCGGGTGACTATGCGGATAGTGGTGAAGAAGTACAGATCGAGCAGTTTCGTATCGATCAGTTTGAAATCGAGCAAGGGGAGCGTTGACAATGGCCTTCATCCAACCTGATCCAAGTGCCAAAACCGATGGTCATGTGCAGGCAATGTATGAGCGCCAGGCTGAGGCGTTTGGCTATCTACCGAACTACGCGGTGTTGTTCAGTCATCGGCCCGAGGTGATTGATCTATGGGCGGAGTTGCAGCGTGGGTTGCGCCGTCATGTCGGTCTGCGTCTGTTTGAGCTGGTGACGTTTGCTGCTGCCGTCGAGCTGAAGAGTTCTTATTGTGCATTGGCGCATGGCTGCAAATTGCGCGGCTTTTTCTCTGATGCCGAGATCGAACGGTTGGCGGGCGGCGAGTATGAAGGTGTTGTGGAAGCTGACGAAGCCGCTGCGATGCACTACGCCGCTGCGGTTGCTGCGGATGCCTCAGGCGTAACTGAAGCTCATGTCGCCCCGATGCGTGCGGTGGGATTCAGTGATAGGGAAATCTTCGATGTGGCCGGGGTCGCGGCAGGCCGGGCGTTCTTTTCTAAACTGGTGGAAGGGCTGGGTGCGCTTCCGGACCGGGCGTATCTGGATCTGCCTGAGTCGTTCAGGAGTGCGCTCGAAGTTGGCCGTGCGACCGAATCAGCCGAAGCTGCTGCTCCACTTCAGAGCGGCTGAACCCGCCTCTTCCAGAGACATGGTATCTCCCTCTGCGGGTGTGAGCTGGGTGCGCAGCTGTCGGTAGACGACAATGCCGTGAAACATCTGTTGGGGTTTCCTCGATGCTCTGATGGCGCTGTACCACGCCGTCGCTTGTTCGGTCTCACCGTTGCAGCAGGCGAGCACAATCGCCGGAACCAGCAGGTCGGGCCAGGGGCTGCGCCCGGCGCGACGCAGGCGCTCTTCGACATCCTGCATCAGCTGCACTGCCATCTGTGCATTGCCCGTGGACGCAAACACACTGGCGTACAGCAGTGTGGCGCTCCAGAGACTGTGTGCGTCGGCTCGCTCGAGGAGACGATTTGTCCACACCAGTGCCTGTCCCGGGTCTTTGAAGATGAGGCATGCGATCAATGCGCAGGCGGCGTTGTAGGTTGGATTATCAAGCGGGTGCTCGACGTCCAGCAGGCGAGCGGCGATGGGCTGTGCGCGCGAGATTGCAGAATCAAGTTTGCCGGTCACGGCCTCTGACCAGATCTGGTAGGTCAATACCTGGTCGCGAGTGAGTGTCTGGCCAGAATCTTCGGCGGTCTGAACGGCTTCGATCAGCTGTTGCTGGGCGAGTTCCGGGTTGACAAAGTTGTTGTTGAGCGATGATAGAGCAAGTGCGCCGGCAAGCCGTCTGCCGTCACCAACCTTCCGAGCGAGGGTGAGATAGATTTCGGCCTCTTTGGCAAGCCGCTGCGGATTCCGGGTGACCTGAGCGCACAGCGCTGCGGTGCCGTGCAGTTTTGTCAGGGCCAGCACATCCGTGGTGTCCTGCAGATGGTGCTCGATGCGTTGCAGCTTGGCATTTGCACGCGCTCCATCATCGAGCTGAATCATCAGGCCGGTTCCGCAGCACACTTCCAACGCGTCATTGCGGCGGCCAACCGAGTCGAAATACAGTTCAGCAGCGATCAGGTCCGAGTAGTGATCTGCACTCCAGTGCGCCTGGACAAAGCTGTAAAGCTGATCTTCAGGATAGACACCCAGTTTCTGCAATACCCATTCGGCGTGTCGTTGGCGATTTTGTTCACGCTCTGCAAGGCTCTGTTTTTCCAATACAAACAGTCGCACGGTTTCCAGCAGGCGCCACCAGCCGCCGCTGCGTGAGGTGCGGCTCAGCAGGCACAATTCCACGAGCCGTGACATGGCGAAAGAGATGCCGTGGGGTAACTCACCGGCAAAGACTTCCTCGATGTCGTTGACGGTGAACTGCCCGGGGAATGCTGCCAGCTGGCCAAGTAACCGTTGTTCTTCAGCATCGAGCAGTTGCCAGGTGTTTTCTACGACCCGGATGAGGCTGTCCTGGCGGTGGCTGCCTTCACGCTGACGTCCGGCCAGGAGTTCAAAACGCCGGTCCAGGCGCTCGGCAAGTTCGTCAATGGTCAACTGTTTCAACTGGGCGGCGGCGAGTTCAATCGCCAACGGCAGACCGTCGAGACGAGCACAGATCTGCTGCACCTGCTCGGTGTTCAGAAGTTCACCCGGGATTCCGTGCCGTTCCGCGGTCAGTATGAACAGCTCTACCGCCGGCGCTACGCCGTTGTCTTGGTGTACGGGTAAAGGCGCGATAAAAAAGCGCAGCTCGTCGGCGAGATCAATCGGATCGCGGCTGGTCACCAGAAATCTGGGTTCCAGTGTGTGCTCCAGCAGGTAGTCCAAAGCGGCTGCAACTTCGTCTTCAATGTGCTCGCAGTTGTCGAGGATGAACAGCACCCGGCGCTCTCGCACTGCCTGGGCGATCTGACTTCGAGCCTCACCAGCCTGCACGCTGATACCCATCGCTGAGGCGATGGCGGTGTCGATCCCCGCTCCATCGCGGACGGGTACGAGGTCTACAAACCATACGCCGGCAGGATAGTCAGGCTGGACTGCTCGCCCCACGGCTTTGGCAAGGCGGGTTTTACCGGCTCCGCCGATACCCAGCAGAGACACCAGCCGGTAGCTGTCCAGCGCCTCGATGCAACGTTTGAGGTCTGCATCTCGGCCGATCAGCTTGGTGCGTTCGTAACCCAGGTTGCTGGTTCGATTGGTTGTCACCACAGGCGCAGCTTGCGGTACTGACCGGACTCTGGTTACCGGTGAAACCAGACGGTAACCACGACCATGGACTGTTTTTATAATCCGTTGATTGCGGCCGTCGTCGCCGAGGGCTTTTCGCAGCGCTTTGATCTGAGTCGCCACGGTGGAATCGCTGACATAGCGGTGGCCCCAGAGTTCGTCTAGCAGTTCATCGCGACTGACAACCGAATCGCAGTGCTGAACAAGATAGGTGAGCAATGACATGACCTGCGGTTCGAGGCTGATTTCGTCGGTGCCCGCGTGTAACGAAAACGATCCCAGGTCGAGCTTGAATTGCTCGAAAGTATAGATCTGGGCAGTGATCGGAGATGCCGGGGCCACTCTCCACTCCAGGTTAAGATTTACCGGAGAATGCTACCAGATTACGCCCATGATTCGCTCAGTTTGACCAGCCAGGCTTCGAGGGAATCGCGGATTGCATCCAGTGAGGGAGTGTTATCGGCGGTGTAGTCGCCGAATCCGAGTTGTTCATATAACTGCCGGTAAATGGCGATTGTGTGATACATCTGAATGGGCACACGGCTGTGGCGGATAACGGCCAGCCATTTTTGCGCAAGATCAGTTTCACCGCGTCGCAACGCCAGCAGGATTGCTGTGACCAGAACATCCGGGAACTCGTCTCTGGCTGCACGATTCAGGCGCACTTTGATGTCCAGACAGCGCCGGGCTGAAGCGGCGAAGTCTGACGTGCTCGCTTCCACACATGCCAGCAGATTCTGAATGCCCCAGAAAGAGATGGCGGCTGGAAAGTCGGCGATTGTCGCAGCCCAGCGCGCAGCTGTTGCCGGTTCATCCACAACAGTGCACGTGATGATGATGCCTGTGGCGTTGTAGGCAGGGTTATCTATGCTATTGGGTGCTGCGGTGAACTGATCAACCAGTTGCTGCGCCAATTCACGGCCGCGCTGGTAATCCCGGCTCATGACATACTGCCAGGCGCGATAGCAGTTGCCTGATTGGACTAACGAGGAGTTCGCTGCACGTTCACCCAGTTCAATCATCTCGGTGAGTTGTGCCTGGGCCTGATCAGCGTCGATGAAACCGGTGGTGAGGGACTGCATGAGCAGGGCATTGGCTAAAAGCTCAGGATCGTTCAATTGCCGGGCCAGGCCGACATAGGATTGCGTGTGCGTGTAAAGCAGATCGGGCAGGCGGTTAGCCTGTGCGCTCAAGCCGGCGATAGCATGTAGCCTGGCCCGCCAGTACGGAGCTGGATCTTCTGCAAGATAGCGCTCTGCCCGCATGAGTTTTTGTTTAGCTCGAGCGCCATCATCCAACTGCACCATCAGACCGGTTCCGGCGCAGATAGCATAAGCGTGTTCCAGTTCAGCCGTGTCCGCGAAAGATCGTTCTGCCGCGTCCAGGTCTGGATAGTGCTCGAGACACCACTCGGCCTGGCTCAGGTTGTCGAGCTGATCATCTGGAAAACGGCCTAGTTTGCTCAAGACCCAGTGTGCATGGCGTGCTGCCGCCAGACCTCGATCATTTTCAGCCTGACTCTGGACTGCGAACGCGCGAACGGTTTCCAGGACACGCCACCAGTTACCCCTGGCAGAGGTACGCTGGATCAATCCCAGATCCACCAGACGGGAAACACCAGTAGAAATTTCGTCACGTGACGTGTCAGTGAACAGTTCTTCCACCGAGGTCATGGTGAAACGGGATGGAAACACGGTGAGCTGTTGCAATAGCGCTTGTTCAGCCTCTGAGAGCATATCCCAGGTGTCTTCGAGCACACCCACCAGGTTGCTCTGTCGACCGGAAGGCGAGCGCTCACGTCCGGCAAGTACTTCAAAGCGCTTATCCAGGCGCGCGCCGAGCTCGTCAAGGGTCAGGTGACGTAATTGCGCGGCAGCCAGTTCGATGGCCAGCGGTAATCCGTCGAGTCGGGTACAGATCTGCGCAATGTCGGTCTGCAGATCCGCTGTCAGGGTGACGCCATGGCGTCGTGCGGTTGCCATGAACAACTCGACAGCGGGCGGGATGCCGCTGCCTGTGCGGGTGGCCAGCGGGTTGAGGAAAAAGCGATGCTCGTCGATGAGATCCAGTGGATCCCGGCTGGTGGTTAATATCTGTGGACGCTCTGTGTACTCGAGCAGATCGTTGATCAGATCAGCGGTGGCTTCGCGCAGGTGTTCGCAGTTGTCGAAAATCAACAGCAAGTCTTTCTGATGCAGCGCGTTGATTAGCTGGGGACGCGTCTCGCCTGCGGCAAGGGTCATGCCCAGCAGGTCGGCGACCGCGATTTCCAGGGATTCGATGCTCGCCAACGGAATCAGATCGACGAGCCATATGCCATCAGGGAAGCGCGCGATAGCCTCCTGCCCGACCCGCAAAGCCAGCCGGGTTTTGCCAGTGCCGCCAATGCCGAGAATGGTGACTAGCCGGTTTTGGTCTATGAGCTGGAAACACTGCTCAACATCCAGCGCCCTGCCGAATAGTGGCGTGCGCTCTCTTGGTAAATTGTGAGTCGGTTGGGCGCCGGGGGAGTTAGCCGGTAACGGGTGCGAGTCAGCCTGTTTCTTCAACGGAGCGACAAAGCGATAGCCGCGCCCTCTGACGGTCTGAATGACCGCTTGACGCTGTCCATCGTCGCCTACCACTTTGCGCAGAGACTTGATCTGAGTGGACAGGGCGGATTCACTGACGTAGCGATGTCCCCAAAGCTCGTCGAGTAGTTCCTCTTTGGTGATCAGTCGGTCGCGGTTGTGAATCAGGTAGCTGAGTAGGCTGAATACCTGCGGCTCGACAGCCAATTGTGTTTCACCCAAGAACAGCTCAAAAGTATCCAGGTTGACGCGATGGTCGCCGAACTCAAAGGCACCTGCGGGTTCAGTGTTGGTTTCGCCTGTCGTACGCATGAGCAACAGTGTGGTGATTTCTGCGTGTTTGGTCGAGCCCTGATTCGCCGAGGCATTTTTGCTTTGCGTAAATCGACGCGCGTTGACTGGCTGATTACGAAGTCACACATCATCCCAGCAAAAGCACTTGCGGATTCGACAAGCTTTGATTATCGTTCTCAGCACTTGCGCGCACCCCCTGCGCCATGTGGAGGCCCGAAGACGTGATTAACAAGATCTTTTTCTACTACATCCCGTAGACAGCGGCTTAAGGCAACGGTGACGATCGCTCGTCGCTGGTGACTTGCGGTGTGAAAACACTGCATCCACGTTAACTAATTCAGAAATTTAGATCAGAAATGCGAAGGAACGCTTGTTCCTGCCACATTCACGACCCTGTCGTGCATGAGGCTGCATGCTGAATTGGTCCGCGACTCCTTCGTTGCCCTGCTGAACAGCCGCTGACACGGTCAGGCATCTCTTTTTTGCACTCGCAGCTTTGCTGTGGGGGCACTGTTTCGCCTGCCGTTTCTGCACCGCACGCGCTCCAGGAGAAATAAAATATGAAAGATAGAAAACGACAGCACGGCAAAGCTAGCCGTAACAAGCGGGCCGGGCGGAAGTCGGAGCGCGCTAAGGCGAGCAACGACATGCCTTTCTGGCTGCAGGATAAGCAGCGAGCCGGACGCAGTCAGAACAGCGTTCAGTCGCAGCCGCGCTCGGTCGGAAAGCGGTACTGGCGGATGTAATTGATGCCGCCGGCGCCTTCGCCGGCGGCCTTTTGCAAGGAGAAGAATACAATGTCTGAACCAATGATTGTTGCGCGCGACCTGACTTTTGGCTGGGACAACTCTGCTCAGCCACTGTTCGCTGGCCTGTCTGCCAGCTTTCCGCGCGGATTCACCGGTGTGATCGGTGCCAATGGGGTAGGCAAAACCACGTTATTGAAGCTGCTGGTCGGAGGTCTTGCGCCGTCTTCAGGGACGGTGCAGGGCGCGCAAGGGGTTGTGTGGTGTGAACAGCGCACAGATCAAGCGCCTACGGAATTCCAGGAGTTCCTTGCCGATTGGGATGCGCAAGCTTTCGAGCTCCGTGGTCGATTAGGCATCGAGCCGGAGTTTCTCGACCGGTGGCAGACGCTCAGTCACGGTGAGCGCAAGCGTTCCCAGATTGCCTGCGCGCTGTGGCAGGATCCCCAGGTGCTGGCGATCGATGAACCGACCAATCACATCGATGCGAAAGCGCGAGCGCTGCTCATTGATGCTCTGGAGTGTTACCGGGGTGTGGGGCTGATTGTCAGTCACGATCGGGATCTGCTGGATACTCTGTGTACGCAGTGCATCTGGCTGGAACCCCCCAACACGCTGGTGGTGCCCGGCGGCTATACGAAAGCGCGGGCGCAGAGGGATCTGAATCGGCAGGGCGCGCTGCGTGAGCGAGACAACGCATTGCGCGAGCGAAAACGACTCGAACGTGAGACCCACAAGCGCCGTGAGCAGGCAGCACGGTCTCATCATGACCGCTCTAAAAGTGGAATTGCCATAAAGGACCATGATGCGCGCTTTAAGAAAAACCTCGCTCGCATCAGCGGCAAAGACGGCCAGGCGGGACGTCTGCTTCGCCAGCTGAATGGTCGGGCCGAGCGATCACAGGCTCGGGTCGACGCGGTCACGGTGAACAAAGAACACGATGTCGGCATCTGGTTGCCAGGCTCCCGGTCGTGGCGCACAACGCTGCTGCATGTCGAGGCGGGGGTCATTGCGCTGGGTAACGGGCGTACCCTCAAGCTTCCGCAGCTGGTACTGAAACCCGAGGATCGCGTCGCTGTAACCGGCTTGAACGGTCTGGGAAAGTCGACCTTGATTCATCACCTGATCAGTCAGGCAAACGTACCGGTTGAGCATCTCACGGTACTGCCACAGGAGGTAGACGCGGCGAGGGCTCGGGCACTGCTGGATGAGACCAGAGGCCTGCCTCGCGGGCAGCTCGGGCAGGTTATGAATGTGGTCAGCCGACTTGGCTCCCGCCCGGAGCGTCTTCTCAGGAGTCACCAGCCGAGTCCGGGTGAACTGCGCAAACTGCTACTGGCGCTTGGTATGGCCCGCGCACCGAATCTGATTGTGATGGATGAACCGACCAATCATCTGGATCTGCCATCCATCGAAGCGCTGGAGCAGGCGCTCGCTGACTGCCCCTGTGCACTGCTGCTGGTCAGTCATGATCAGCGCTTTCTCGATGCGCTGGTTGACGTCACCTGGCATATCGAAAGGGCCGGCAACGGCGATTCGGAGCTCTCGGTAGGTTGAGCTTCTGTAAGGTTCATGAATTGAGGTTTCTCAGTGAGGGCTGGCGAGATCGCTATTTGTTGGAGCGCCGTATGACCTTGCCCGGTCGTGCGTCGGTTGTTGCGCCATCTTCGAACACCAGCTCTCCGCCAACCCACACCGCGGTAATGCCATCGGACACTCTGTGCGGATTTTCGGGCGTGGCACGATCGATGACTGTATCCGGATCAAACAGCACGAGATCGGCCACAGCGCCCGCCGTAATGAGACCGCGATCGGTGAACCCCATGTGCTCGGCCGGCAGCCCAGTCATTTTGTGAACAGCGGTTTCCAGCGTCATGAGTTGCTGTTCCCGCACATAGCGACCAAGCACGCGTGGAAACGAGCCGATTCCGCGTGGATGCAGATCGGTGAGACCACCGTCCGTGCAGATATTGGTCTGCGGCCAGGACATCAGGGTTCCAATGTCTGCCTCGGTCATGCTTGTGCCAATGATCGCTTCAGCGCGTTCACCGGTTTCCTTGCGCATGAGGTCGGCTTCCTGGGCAAGTTGTGAGAAAGCGCTCACCGTGTCGATCTCACGAAGAGCCGCAATTTCGGTAAGAGTTTTGCCGACGTATTCCGGTTGAGGATCGAATTTTGTCATCCACATGCCTTCCGGCGGTGCCAGCTGATCCAGCACTTCGGCGATCGCCTCGCGGTCGGTGTAGTCGCGTTCCGGCAGCATGACCATCATGGTCGATTGCCAGTATTCATATGGATAGATGTCCGCTGTAATCTGCACACCGTCTGCACGCGCTGCATCGAGTTTCGCAAGCGTGTCGTCAGCGCTACCCCACAGGCGCTTCATCGCCAGCTTGAAGTGAGATATCTGGACCGGCATGCCAGTTTCGCGACCAATCAGGATAATTTCGTCGATTGCTGCTTCGAACCAGCGGTCTTCGCTGCGGATGTGGCTGATATAGCGCCCGCCTGCAGCCGCCGCTACCTTCGCCAGCGCGAGCACTTCATCTGTACTCGAATATATCCCCGGATCGTACTCAAGGCCGGATGCAAGACCAAGCGCGCCGCTGTCCATCTCACCAGCCAGTAATTCTTCCATCGCGCGGATTTCCGTGGTGCTTGCGGCACGACGGAAATCCTCGCCGAGGACCATTTCACGAATTGTGTTGTGACCAGCGTATGAAGCGACATTCACTGTCGCCGGTGTGCGCTCCAGCCGTGAATAGAAATCAGTCAGCGGATAAAGGGAGTCGCCATCCTGTCCAACGATAACGGTGGTGATTCCCTGGCTGACCGCTGATAGAGCATCGGGGTGTTCGAATATCAGTGAGTCGGCATGGCTGTGGGTATCAATAAATCCCGGTGCCAGGGTATGTCCACCACCGTCAACGACAATCTCGCCGCGGCAGGGAGTGAGATCGCCGATCTCGGAGATCAGACTGTCATGTACACGCACGTCTGCAGAAAACGCGGATGAACCCGATCCGTCGATGACGTTGACGTTGACTATCAGGGAGCCGGGAGGCTCATTGGCACAATCCTGACTGGTAGCTTTGTCACAACTGATCAGGGCCATGGTCATGAGTGTGAGAACCAGGAATTTTAGGATCATGTTGACTCCACCGTAGCCGGTTTCAAACTGTCATGTGAAAGTTCTGATCGTGATAGTTCTGGAATATCTCTGTCTTCCGCCAGGCGCTTGTTCATGACCTTGGTGACAAATGGGGAAGTCATGGCGCGAAGCAATGCGCTGTAGTTCAACTCGAAAGTCACTTCAGCACCAACCGACAGGTCGCGATTGGTGGATTCCAGGATCAGGTGGTCACTGCTGGCACCTTTGATGTCTATTCCTCCGGGCGCCTGCAGCCCGTCTGGATCAACATCCTGTTCCCCGAGCGCGACGATGACCTGTCGGACCGAGCCTCGATCTGTAACAGGTGTCGGATTGCCGAAGGCGGTAAGCGCGATCAGACCGGATGGCATGGATGGCTTAGTCTTCGCTTCGATCACTTCGGCACTGAGGGTGATGGCATCGGTATGTAAATCGTTGATCTGTTGTCGATGGAGGGTTTCACAGCCAAACAGTATCGCGTCACCCAGCCGCAGGTTGTTAATTCGGCCAACGTCGGCGCCGCTCAATGCCCAGGCCAGATTCGCGGAGTTTCCTCCGGATACAATCTCCACCGCCACGCCCAGTGTCGCCTCTATAGAGTCGGCAAGCCGGGATAACACGGTCATATTCCTGCAGTCCGGCGAGACGCCACTGCGACACGCGAGATTGGCGCCTATACCTTTGAATACTATGTTCGGGAGTTGAAGCGTTTCGCGTACGGCGTCCGTCAGGTCTTCCGGCATGATGCCTTCGCGGAGATCACCCAATTCAACCATGAGAATCACTTCGTGGTTGCGTCCTGCTTTCTGTGCTTCCAGTGAGAGCGTCCTGATTACTTCGATTTCAGTGTTGCAGCTGATGTCTGCCTGCTCGACAACCCGGTGTGCCTGACTCAACATCGGTGAACGGATCAGTGTCATTGATGCGGAGACCCGGGCAAGGCGCATGGTTTCGATATTCTCTATGCGTGAGTCAGCCAGTCCTATAACCCCGGCCTCAAGCAACGTTGCGGCAACCTCGGTGCTGCCGAGGGTCGCCTTAGTCACGCCGGTCACCAAGATGCCGCGCTTGCCGAGGCGTTCAACCAGCGTGCGTGCGTTGTGAAACAATTTGTTTAGATCTATCTCCAGCCGCGGTGTCGCCATCACGCGATGGCAGCCAGCCCACCCTTCAGATCCGGGAAGGCGGCCAGAACCATATCCACCAACCGTTCGGGCGACCGGGTCAGCGCATCGGTGACCGGGATCCCTAATTCCTGCTCATAACGGATGATTGCCGCACTCACCTCGAGGTCGCTCATCTGCTCATGGTTGATAGTCAGACCGATTATTTTTGTGTCCGAAAACGTCTCGATGAGATTGATTTCGCTGGCCGGTGTCGGCATAGCCATGTTTTCAAAGTCGCAGCGCTTACTTCGCCGCGGGGCGTGCTGTAACACAACCCCGTTGGGGCAGCTGCCGCGGAGGATGAATGAGGAAGATGAGAAGGCGGGATGGCTCAGAGAACCCTGGCCTTCGACAATGATGACATCGGGGTCTTCGAATTCGAACGCTTCAACGATGGTTGCTTCCAGCTCACCAGCGCAGAATTGTGATGGCACCGCATCGAGTGCAACGCCGTATCGTGCTCCCTGGATCAGTCCGGTCTGGCCGGTACCGATCATCACTGTCTTTATGCCTGTTTCATTGAGCGCGTCGGCAATTATATTGGCGGTTGTACGTTTGCCGATTGCGCAGTCAGTCCCAAGTACAGCAATAACTGGACAGGTGACTTCGCTGATTCGGCCGCTGAACAGCCGTAAATCTTTTTTGGCGCGGGGTTTTCTGACATCAAGGATCTCTACGTTGCCTGCGTGGCATGCGGCTGCAAAGACCGGATCATCGTTTAAGAATTCGTGTAAACCATTGACGATGTTCATGCCGTAGCTCATGGCTTCAAGCACCAGCGCCCGTTCACGCTTTGAAAGCATGCCGCTTGATGGCGCCATGCCGAAAATAAAGAAGTCCGGGGTTGTTTCAGCATGGGCAAGCGCGTCAGCGAGGTCGCCGCAAACTGGGATCCCATTGGCTTTGTTGTCCAGCACCATGCCGGTATCGAGTCCGGCCTTTTCGCTGTCGATCACAGAGAGGATCTGGTATTTCTCTGAACGCCTGATCAAGCCGTTGGCTGTTTTACCGTCAATGTCACCAAAATTTGCTTCGCAATAAACTATGGCGCTGGAAATACGTTGCGTATCTTGTTTCGATGCTGATGATGCAGAATCCAGATCATCGTGTCTGGCAAAAATTTGACGAGTGGATTTCGGCGTGTCCAGAGACACGATAGGGGTGGCTGAAGACATAGATACTCCTTTGAGTATGAGTCTCGGCGGAGGCGACGGGATCGTTCCGACCGATATGGTCGATTGTCAACAAGTGGACCCAACTAAGGTGGACGGCGGTGGATATAGAACTCCACTGCGCAAAATTGAAGCGGAAGAGTAACACACTACGGCGTCATCTATTGAGAAAGAACCGACATCGACGGATGAGCCGACCGTTGTTAGCCCGTTATTCGATTTGTCATCGGCACCTTTCCTGTCGAGCTACCCGCCGGCCTGCAGATAATGCTCGATGCCACATCTATTACACTAATCGAAAATATGAAGGGCTATCCCGGCGGTAAAAACGTATAGTCCTTCTGGTTTAGAGTTCCCTCCCGATCTTCTGCCGAGCTGCAACTTTTTTGAGTTCATCGGTAATCACTTCCAGATATCAGCTGATTGAAGCGACGCCAGCGAGAACACCGATACGCGCTACGAATTGACGACACGCAGAAACGCGCAGGTGGGTTCGAAATGCCCAACTGCTTCGGTTTGAACCGCTTGTTAGCGGCTCTAACCAAAACTTATTGAGTTATACAATGACTGATGAAGACGAGCAGACAATGGCGGAATATGGAATTACGTCTGAAACAAAGCTGGTATTCCACTTTGAAGGACATCGATATGACCGATTGTCCGATGCCGTGAACTACGCGAAGAGCCCACATCGGGTGCCGCAATCGGTGGAATTGCAGAAAGAGAAATGACAATGCGTGTTTTGGCGTTCGCAATCTTTCTGCTCTATGCCACTTCGTTGTGTGCGGACACCGGTGTCAATGTGCCGGAAAACGCCACAGTCAAATCTTATGGTGATGGCTGGAGGTGCGATAGTGGTTTTCGTGAAGTCGACGGAAAGTGCCCGGCAATAGAAATTCCTCTCAACGCTTACCTGGATGACAGCGGTTATGGGCAGGGCTGGCAGTGCGTGCGCGGCTATCGAGAATCAAACATGCAGTGTGAATTGATCGAGGTACCAAAAAACGCCTACCTCGATTTCGGCGATAGATGGAAATGTGAACGTGGGTATCTTAAAGATCAGGACCAGTGCGTTGCGATCGTGGTTCCTGATAACGGCTACCTCACCGATTCGGGTTGGAAGTGTGAACATGGCCATAGAGCGTCGCGAGATGCCTGTCTCGCGATCGATGTACCGGAATACGGACATCTGACGGATGCTTCTCGTGGCTCAGGCTGGGCGTGCGACCGGGGTTTCAAAGCAACTGCTGATGCCTGCATCGCTATTGTTGTACCCGAAAATGCTCATATCACTGCTACAGGGGACCGCTGGGCATGCAATCGTCCATTTCGCAAGACCGTAGATGGCTGCGAGCAGCAATAGGTGTGCTGGCAAGGAACGAGAAAACTGCAACCAGCCGTGAGTGACACGCAATGATTGGTCCTCCGTTTCAAGTTGGCGATCGCGTAGACCCAGCTCACCTAGTGTCCTGGGTCTACACGGGTTTATCTGGAAAGCCGGGTAAAGATAAAAATGCCGTGCGTCGTTATAAAAAGGGGATCTGGGTGTTGGAAATTCGTGCTCATGAGCATGTAACTCGAACTTCTCGAGTCGTTTCGATACGAAACTCTGACGAGGATGAGACCTACTGGCGGGAAACACGCTCAAAGCGCTGACGACGATCCTGTCGATACTTCACTGCTTTTCCGTCAGTTCGAGCCATCGCAGTAGATGGTGGCGGTATTTGCGGGATGTTGACCGTCGTTGGCGGCCCGGGCTGGTTAAGTGGGTTTTCCAGCCAGAGCACGCCTTTACCGGGCGTAAAGACCCCCGCACCCTCTTCGGTTGTCAGGATGTCGAGATCACCATCTGCATCAATGTCGACAAGTCTCAGATTGTCGTATTTCATGTAGTTTGCGTAGGGCGTGAGATTGACCAGGTTCCAGGTCAGGCCACTGGCAATTTTGCTGCGCGGTGTCATCACAAATACGCCGTGACCGTGGCCGCTGCCGGTGAACACAACGTCGATTTGATCGTCACCGTCAAGATAGCCGCAGGCTACACCTTTGATGACAAACTTCAGCCGGCTGGGTTGCCCGCTGCGCAGGCTGTCAGACGTAATCGGGTACTCGGCCCAGTGGCGACCGCTGGCGTCCAGTCGCCTGAGCCACTTTGCTACCATGCCGGAGTTGTGAGACGTTGCGACAATCATGTCTTCCATGCCATCGACAATGTGATCGCAAAAGGTGAATTCACTGCCGGTGGCGGCTATGACAATGCGTTCCCAGACAGCGGTGTCCGGTGAGATTCCCAGCGACTCATAACCTGGATTCCTGAACCAGCCAACACCGCTCCTGCCAGCAAATACAATATCCGGGCGTCCATCAGCATCCATATCTTTGATAACCAGGGTCACGGTTTTTACATCAACCTCGCCGACGTAGAAACGTTGCCACTGTCCCATTTCGCCATACTCAGTCTCGTAGGGTGCTTTGAACCAGAAAATACTGGCCTCCTTGCCGTCAATCGCCTTGGTGCCTGCAACGATGTCGGCACCGCCTACGCCGTCAATCTGCGCAGCCCTGGCCTTCATGTATCCGGCGCGCTTGGCTGGCGTCAGGTTGAGGCCGCGCCAGTCGGCAGGATCCTCCAGATCCTCGCCTTCCAGCCAGTGGATGCCGAGGGTCTGGGTGTCACTTTCTATGCTGGACAGTACGGCGTCGTCAAAACCGTCCAGATCCAGATCGGCAAATGCTGCATCCTCGATGCCTTCTATCGACACTCCGCCACTGATATCAACACGGCTCCAGGATTCAAGATGCCTCACAGTTTCCGGTCCAGGATTGAGGTAGAGCATCAGATCCCCTGACTGTTCCCAGCCGGAAACCACATCCACAAGCCCGTCGCGATTAAGGTCACCGGTGTGGACACCATCGGCGCCGTTGCCGCTGGAATCAATAGGCCACATCTGCCAATAGACATTTGGGGCATAGACAGGTTCGGCAACGCAGAGCCACATGATCAGAACCACGCTGACCTTAGACAGACGGAAGACTTTCATGATTACCCCGGTGGGCAATGGGTTGGGCGGTCCCAACAGGCGGCAACAAATGGAAGTGAACTGGCGCGAGGATTCAGCCTGAGCAGCTAGGCGCCGAAGGTTGCAGGAACCCGGAAGAATTGGAAGTTTAACCTATCGCGCTCGGAAAGTCTTTGTCGCTGACAAGAGGATTAACGAGGTTGTGCAGTTCTCGTGCAAATTAATAGGGTCGAACCGAGGTTAATTAATGGGGTCGAACCGAGGTTTATCAAGTTGTCGCCCGAAAAAACTTCGGTTCGACCCCGATTACCTAATCAGTTTGAACACCGCTACTAAGCCGTCGAATCGGAAGATCTTGATTCTACTCCTGACCAATTGACTGAGTAGCGCCGCCGAAGTTCTCGTTCTCGGACCGCCAGTACGGTAAGTACAATTCCGAATGGGTATAGGGTATGCCAACCTCCAGCATTACGGATTGGAGTCCATTGGCCGTCATTCAGTGTGGACCATGCGGAGTAGCTGAGAAAAGATGAAACTGGGTATTGCTCTGGGTAGTGGCTCGGCGAGAGCATGGTCGCATATTGGCGTACTCCGTGCGCTGGCTGAACTGGGGATCAAGCCCAACGTTGTGACCGGCGCATCAGCAGGCGCGCTTGTGGGCGCCGCTTATGCGAGCGATCAACTCGATGAACTTGAATCCTGGGCGCGGGATCTGAATAGAACTGATGTCTGGCGCCTGCTGGATGCGACCTTCAGCGGTGGTGGAGTCATGCGCGGTGATCGATTGATGGCTGCAGTCGCCGAGCGATTGGAAGATCACGACATCGAGTCGCTCTCGTGCCCATTTGGTGCAGTCGCAGCTGATCTGGACACCGGTAGAGAAGTCTGGCTGCGCAGCGGCCCAATGCTGGAAGCAGTGCGCGCCTCCAGTGGTTTACCCGGCCTGTTCGCACCGGTCCAGAACGACGGCCGCTGGCTGATTGATGGAGGGGTGGTGAATCCGGTGCCGGTGTCTCTGTGCCGCGCCCTCGGAGCCGATTACGTGATAGCGGTCAATCTCAATCAGTCGACCTTGAAACGCACCGGCCTCGCTCGCAAAAACGGAAATGACCGGGAAATGGAGAGTAAGAAATCGCCACTGAGCACCCCCTCTGAACCCATCAACCGATGGATTAACGGTCTGGAAGATTTCCTGAACTCCCGACGTTCCGATCCTGCCGATAGGGAGCCTGGCCTGATCGAAGTGATGTCAGCAACGATAAACATCATGCAGGATCACATCACCCGCAACCGTATGGGCGGCGATCCGCCGGATCTGATGATCACTCCGCGCTTTGAAGATTTTCAGTTGATGGATTTTCATCGTGCTGATGAAGCCATCGAGCTGGGCGATGTCGCCACCCGCAGGCTCGAAGAAGATCTCGTAAGTTTTGTCGAGGCATCCGGATGGAATGGCGGTCAATAGTAGTCCGGATCCAGGCACTGAATAATTAAGTCGCCTTCAAGCAGCCTGCCGAGATCAACGACATCTACCAACGGCATCGATTCCCCCTTCGATCATTCAATATGCCGTCTGGCTGTACTATCGGTTCAATCCCAGCATCCGGGATGTTGAAGATTTGTTGGCGGAACGAAAAATTACAGTCAGCTACGAATCGATTCGACACACTCGCGGATTCCCGAAGCGCTCTAAAATGCCTGTTTAGCGCTCGCTGGTGAGCGAGATGGGGCTCTATTCCCTACGTGGATTTACGGACTAACCCCGCTCAGAACTGGGTCTAACATGTTTGCTCTGCTGAAAAGTTGAATTGCTATGACCGACGTCAATGAAGCGCTGGGTACTATCAGCCACAACAATTCGAGCTACCAGGCAAAGCTGGAACGACTGATTCCGCATGACTGCACGGCAGTCTGGGCGATGCTGACCGATCCCGCAAAAATGATTGACTGGCTGGCACCGGGTGAAATCGAATTGCGCCTGGGCGGTGCGGCAAAGCTGAATTTTGTCGACAGCGGCATTGTCATCGACAGTGAAGTTACCGATTACGATCCCGAACGAACGCTGCAATATTCCTGGAGTGGTCCGGGCGAACCGGAACGCCCGCTGCGTTGGGAGCTGAATCCAGAAGACGACGGTACCCGACTGACCCTGACACTGGGCTCGCCGGACGATGAAGACATTGCCCGATCCTGCGCCGGCTGGGAAGCCCATCTGATGATGTTGCTGGCAGCCATAGAAGGCGTTCCGATCAAGTTTCCTTTCGAGCGATTCCAGGCAACCCGGGAAGCCTATAACCAGATGCTGTGAGCGTGGCGCACTCACCAAGGAGGATGTGATGGTCCAGACGATGGTGGATGGTGGTGCGCTACTGGTGCAAACGTTACGCTCTGCGGGCGTGGACGTTGCCTTTGTCCTGCACGGGGGTCATCTCGATCCCATTTTTCAGGCTTGTATGGATCAGGGTATCCGTCTGGTCGATACCCGGCATGAAGCTGCCGCCGGACACGCCGCCGACGCGTATGCCAGGCAGAAGGGGAGGGTGGGTGTTGCTATGGCGACTGCCGGTCCCGGCTTTACAAATATCCTCACCGCGATAACCCAGGCACATCTGGATGCCTCGCCGGTATTGTTCATCATCGGCGCCGCACCGCTGCGGGATGCGGAACAGTGGCCTTTGCAGGGTGGAATAGACCAGGTGGCGATGGCCAAGCCAGTCACCAAATGGGCGGCCCAGGCGACCAGTACCGAATTGATTCCCCATCTGGTTGCCCAGGCATTGCGTTCTGCGCAGACCGGGCGGCCCGGCCCGGTACTTCTGGAAGTACCCATCGATATTCTGTATCGACGAGTTGAAGAGTGCCCAATTCCGAGCTTCCCGGCAGTTCATGCACCTGCGCCGGCACCGGTAGCCGTCGAACAGGTGATCGAGATGCTGATGCAGGCGCAGCGGCCAGTGATTGTTGCGGGAGGAGGGTGTCTGTTCAGTCAGGCGTCCAGGCAGTTGATCGCTTTTGCGGAAGCCACTGGTATCCCGGTATTCACTAACGGCAAAGCCCACGGGGTCTTTCCGAACGACCATAAACTCTCTGGTCGCAGTTTGGGGAACATTGCCACACTCGCGGGTACACCGTCTGGTGGGCCGGATGCCGCGCTGTTTCTTGGTGCTCGATTTGGCATGTTCACGGGGGGCGGTCGGTTGCTGCCTGAGGACTGCAGGCTGGCTCAGGTCGATATCGACGGTGGCGAGATGGGTCGATTGCGCACAGTGGATATTCCAATAGAGGCAGATTGTCAGGCTACGCTGAGCGCGCTCAATGACGCAGCGGATGGCTATCACTGGCCGGACCGTTCCTCATGGGCGCAGACCATTCGCGCGCTGGCGTGCTGGCACGAATCTGCGTTTACTGATGTCAATCAGGGCGCCGGTGCACCGTCTCATCCCTATCTGGCCCTCAAAGAAGTATTTGCTGAAATTGACGCCGACACGATTGTCTGCGCTGACGGCGGTGAAGCGTCGCAGTGGGCGGAGCTCGCCGCTCCCGCCACTCACCCAGGTCAATTCATGGGGCATGGCTATCTTGGTTGCCTGGGTATCGGCATGCCGTTTGCAATCGGCGCGCAGCTAGCGAATCCGGACCGTCAAGTAATCTGTGTCGTGGGAGATGGTGCCGCAGGGTTGAACATCCAGGAATTCGACACCATGGTTCGGCACAATCTGCCCATCGTCACCATTGTGCTCAATAACAAAGCCTGGGGCATGTGTGTGCATGGCCAGGCAGCGATGTTCGGTGGCAACCGACTGGTGGTAACGGAACTTGGTGACAGCCGCTACGACCTTGTCGCCGAAGGTTTTGGCTGTTACAGCGCCTATGCAGAGCGGCCTGATCAGGTTCGTGCGGCAGTTGCGGCAGCGCTGGCATCTGGCCGACCGGCTTGCGTGAACATATTGACCGATCTCGATGTCGTCTTCGGTCCCCCCGGCAAGTCGGAGAAATCTGCAAAGTCAGATGTGGCTCGCGGTGACTCTGGAGAAATAGAGATGCCTTACTACGACAATCTCAAGGACTGATAAGGTCTGCGCCTGGAACAGCCAATTTGCAGAATTGTGACGCGAGGTGTTAGTGGTTTCGATTAACGGGCAGATCGCAGCTGGGATTGTCTCTCCAGAGGTGGATTCCCTCATGATGATAATTGAACGTTTGTTGGAAAAACCTGGTGGTGGATTGTGATGTTGGGAGAATCACTCACCGGTGACGTTGCTGCGGGGATCGGGCAGGGCCAACACTTCACCCAGTTAGGCTGGGCGCGTGCGCAGTTTATCGACAGGCTCGGCATAGAGCCGTTTCCTGGCACGCTCAACCTGATCGTGCATCACCCGTTATCGATAAGCATCTGGAATCGCCTCAAGGACACTCCCGGCATTCGGATAGAAAACCCGAACAACGGCCCGCACGATTGTGACGCGAGATGTTATCTGGTTTCGATCAATGGGCAGATCGAAGCTGCCATTGTCTACCCGGAGGTGTCCGGTTACCCACCGGAGCAGATCGAGATCATTGCCGCAATAGGGGTTCGCGACACTCTAGACATTGCTGACGGTGACTCGTTGTCATTGGAAATCCAGTAGGTCGTCGTTACACAGACAGCAGAATGAGCGCGATTAGTGCGATGTAACCCAGGGGAAAGATCCAGCGGGCAGCGTGATCGATGCGCAGTGCCCGGTCTGGCTCCTCCTCAGCATAGCGAGACACGAAATAACTCTCGACCACGGTGACAGCGAGCAGGAGGAAGCTGATCACCATGATCTTGTCCATGAGCGTGAGATAGCCCACGCGAGGCAGGTTCTGGGATGCGACAAACTGAAACGCCACCACCGTCAGGATGCCGGTTGCCGACATGCGTACCCGGGTGCCGAATCTCTCGTTTACCATCCAGAAGACAGACCAGGACAGTGCAACAATGAGTAGCAGAGGCAGCAGCACTTTCCACAAGTAGAAGCCCGACTTGCGCTCGATGTCTATGGTCAATATCAACCGCGAGAAGGGTCGGGAACTGCGCACCACGTCTACTTGCGCTTCGCGTGCAGTCACGCTAAGAATCGTCCACTCCGGCATGTCGAAGCTGGCGTTGAAACCAGTTGTTGTCGCGTCGTCGACGAATACCAGTTCGTCGCTGCTCCACGTGAACGACTCGATCTCGAAACTGAGCTGCTGGCGGTCAAATGGAAAACGCTGGAGGTTGAAAGCTGCCGACAGACGTATGCTGGCATTCAGGTCGCGAGTCACCGTACCGTCAGAACTCACGCGCATCACCCGTTCGGTTATTTGCGGTTTGTCGATCTGATTGGCGGCGTAGGCCTGGCTCCACCAGATCTCTTCGGTCAACGCGTCAACTTCTGTCCCGACATACACCTTTTCCGTGTGACCCTGCGCCACAGCATCAAATGCAAGCCGGGGGTCACACCAGGTGACCGTAACAACGCCCCGGAAATTGTACGAGGATTGGACTGCGTCGATATTTCGCAGGTCTTCGACAAACAGTCCAACTCGAATCTCGGTAGGCTGGTCCGGATTGGGCGGCAGTCGCAGGTCCTGCTCGGCCGCGGCTCGGTCGGCCGCTTGCGCTTCGCCCGTGCAGGTCTCGGGCGCCTCGGCAGCCGCGGCGGGCAGCCCCATCAGGAGGCTCATCGCAATAATCGTCTGACCAATCGTGCGATGCATTCAGCGTCCAAGACCCGGTTGGCCGAAGACGTTACCGATCTTCAGAAAATAAGTGCGCCGATCATCCTCCGCGAACCCGATGCCCAGATACAACGGACCCAGCAGTGAGCGATAACCGAGATAGAGGCTGCCGTTCCAGATGCCGTCGTCGATAATGTCATCCCGGTCGTTTGCTGCAGTACCGTATTCAACGCTGGTTCCGACAAACGCCGGCATCAGACCGGTGCCGCTGAATCGGTAACGATAACTGGCTAATCCCACGCCGAGGTGTTGTCCAGCAACCTCGTCGGTCTCCAGTCCGGACAGGTTCATAAAGCCCCCGCCGGAATACAGCGCGTATACCGGCGCATCGTCACCCAACGTGGTGTTGTATCTGCTGCCCGCAATCAAAGTGTGATGCCCCCAGGTTTTTGCGCCGAACGCACTGATTCCAAGCTGGTCGTAGTGTTCGTCTGCCCCGAGGCTGCTGTCAGAGAGGGAGTAGCGGAATCTCAGTAGCGCACCCGAGGAGGGGAAATAACGATCATCCAGAGTATCGTAGCGGCCACGGAACACGTACTCGCCGCCTTGGAAATGCTCATCCCCGAATGCCGGGTCGCCGGTTTGCACGTTGATATCACCCGTAAACCAGCGCACCGCGGCAAACAACGCGGCCGAGCGGCCAAATTCCCGACCCAGCGCGAGAGTACCATCCAACTCGTCGATCTTGAAGATCGCCAGCCGATTGCCATCGTCATCAAACAGGTTGACTTCCCGGCGTTGGAGAAGTGCGGCCGGGTTGAAGATCCACTGCAACGGTGGCCCAAAGGGCTTGTAGAGCTCGGTATACAGAGCAGGTGTCTGGCCGGCCTGACCCAGCACTCGGAGTTCGCTGCCGTAAGAATCGAGATCCGTTTTAAGTAGTCCGACACGAAGGTTCAGATCGGTTCCGTCGCTGTCGCCGATCAGATCTATTCCCGTTTCCACGAAAGCAGTGCCGCGTAGATCCTGTTGCACCTGCACAACGAGCCCGGATTTGCCGTCTTCTTCCACCACTGAATACCGAGCGTACTCGATGAAACCCAATGCGTAGATCTGCGCCATGTCCGCGTCAAGCCGCTCGCCGTCGAACGGTTCTCCGGGTTTGACGTGCAGGCGTTCTTCGATAACTGCATCGCGAAAGCGGGACCGGTTGTCGATCCTTACGAAGTCGATGATGGCCGGTTGGTCGACACAGCTTGTGATCTGCGCCCGATGTGCCGAATAATCCCGCTCGGACAGACTCAGCGCGGCCAGCGCGGCGCGTTGCCGAGTTGCGCCTTCGTAGCCAAGCGGGATGGCGTTGTCCATTTTGGTAAAATCACCGGCAGCAATTTCCGAACCGAGCGGCGGAAGAATCAGCACGTCGTCCGGGGTGAGCGTCGCAAGCTGTCGCGTAGTGTTGCCGTTTACCAGCAAGCCGGTGAGCTGTCCGGTGATCGACAATACGTTGGTGAGTTCCTCAGCGGATGCCAGCGGCGTGCCTACATCGACCACAATGACTACGTCCGCTCCCATGTCGCGCGCTACGTTCACCGGAAGGTTGTTCACCACGCCGCCGTCAACCAGCAGACGATCGCCCATAGGTACTGGATCGAACGCCGCAGGAATCGACATACTGGCTCGCATGGCTATGGTCAGATCACCTTCGGTCAGCACCACTTCGTCCCCGGTTACCAGGTCCGCGGCTACCGCGCGATAGGGGATGGGCAGATCGTCAAAGTTGCGCTGGCGAACCCGCTCCCCGACGACTGACTCGAAGAACAACACAATCTTCTGTCCGGCAAATGCACCTCGTGGCAATAGCGACGAGTCTTTGCCGATGCCGAATTTTGGTCCGAACAGGTTGAAATCGTCATCCCGTTTACGCCGGAAGGGCCGATCCGCACGCGCCGTCTGGTCGACGAAGATGTTTTCCCAATCCTGGCCGATTACGATGTCTTCCAGCTCAGCCGCGCTGAGACCCGTGGCGAACAGACCTCCGACAATAGAACCCATGCTGGTGCCCGCGATCCGGTCCACCGGCACCCGCATCTCTTCAAGCAGCTTCAGAACCCCGATGTGCGCGGCGCCACGGGCGCCACCCCCGCCGAGGACGAGCCCGATCACCGGTCGCTCAATGATCGGTTCACGCTTGCATACGGAGCCCGCCACAGGTTGCGCCATAATAACGGTTGCCAGGGTAAAGCCGACGAAACAGCTGATAAATCTCATCTGATCCTCCAAATTATGCAGCGCGGGCGTTGCGCAAGACTGGGCGCGTCAGAAAGACCGACCAAAGCAGCACTATGTCGAGCTACTGGGTAGAACCTCCATTGCGCTTTGCCGTCAGTGCCGCGATCAGCGGGTTTGCTGTCAGTCCGTGGGCCAGAACACTGAAGACAACGGTGTAGAGGACCGTTTGCCTCAGCACTTCGCCACCAGGCAGCTCCGCCTGCAGGACTATCACCCCGAATACGATGCTTGCCATACCGCGCGGTCCGAACCAGCCGATGAAGAGTTTTTCGCCGAGACGCAGACCCGTGCCGGTGAGTACCAGCAACACCGGCAGCATGCGGATGACGGTGAGGCTGAGCAGCGCATACAGCGCAGCCTCCCAGATGATGTGATCAATCGTGTGGCCAACAATCACCGCGCCGAAGACCACCCAGGTCACCAGGGCCACTGTTTCGCCAGTGCCTTCCGCGGCCAGCATCAGCACGTGCTTACGCTCCTTGGCCAGCGCGCCGAACAGCAAGCCGCCGACGAAGGCGGCGATAAAGCCGCTGCCGCCGATAAGCTGAGCGGCCGCAAAGCAGCCTATTGCCAGCGTTATCACCGGTAGCTGCCGCCAGGTTTCGGTTACCCAGCCCCGGTCGCGGCAGAACTTGAGGAGCTGAACTCCGACAAATGTCGCGCCAATGCCGACGGCTGCGCCAATGCCGATCTCTTCCGCGACCAGCAGCAGTGCGAGCTCACCACCACTCGCACCGTGGGTAGACTCCGTGGCCAGTGCAAGGAACACGAACAGAATCGGCACGCAGATACCGTCGTTCAGGCCGCTCTCCACACTCAGTCCCTGCCGGATATTGGACGGCACGCGCTCGTCGGTGACCACGGCAGAGCCCAGCGCTGCATCCGTCGGCGCCAGCATCGTCGCGACAAGCGCAATTTCCAGCAGCGTCAGATTATCGAAGATCGCGACCCCTGCGCCGATGCCGAGTACGATGATCAGCGGCAGCGCGAGCAACAGCAGACGCCGCGGGATGCCGACGCTGCGCTTGAGCACACCAAGATCAACCTTGGCTGCATCGGCGAACAGTACGAGCGCTAATGTCATTTCAGCCAGAAGGCGCAGACCCTCGGCGTTGACCTCCACATCGAACCAGCCCAGCGCCAACGGTCCGATCAGCACACCGAAGGCGCAGAAGACTATCGGTCCGCTGATGGGTGTGCGTGCCAGGCCACCGGCAACAACGCTGAAAACAAAGATGAAACCGGCAAAGATGGTCAGGATATCGTACATATAGTCATCTCAAAAAGTGATTCTGGTCATAAGCCTGCTGATTGCTAACCGGTGAAATGTGTTCCCCATGTAGCTCGCTTGTCATCCGGGACCGCCAGGGAAAAATCAGCCACGTCCGAGTAGGCTGCGATAAACGCTGGTCGCTCGGACATCCGGCCTGCATATTCTGCGAACGAGGGGGCCTGGCACATGCCGTAGGCTTGGGCCCACAGAACATTCTGTCCCATCACGCAGTCGACAGCGCTGAATCGGGCACCACAAATGTGCGGGTGCTGGTCAAGGCGGGCTTTCAGCTCAGGTTCAACTTCGTGGGTGAACTTGTTTTGGTAGCGCGTGATGGTCTTCTCATCGCGCTCGCCGCCGAGCAGATGCGTATGTATACGAATCTGCCAGAGCATCATGTCCACTGTGCTGGTGCCGACGTGCAGCATCTGCAGACAGTCGGCCCGTTCCAGAGAGAACACGTCAGCTGCTGGGGCCAGACCTTTGTCCGGAAACACGTCGGCCAGCAATGCGACCATCGCGCCGCCCTCGAACATCATCCTGTGCTCGCCGTTTTCCAACGTGATCTCTAACGTCGGCACGTTGTGATTCGGATTCTTCTGCAGATATTCCGGGCTGTACTGGGCACAGTCGTAGACAGGGATGACCTCAACGTCGAAATTGTCGTCCAGTAACTCATTCAGCAGCCACTTCACCCGTGCACTGCGAATCGCGGGGTAGTGATACAGCTTCAGTCTCGTAAGGTTCATCTGATACTCCTGCGAATAGCATTACTCAGCCAGTAAAATCCGGCGCTGCGTTCGACTGATCATTGCACGCCTTGGCTGCTTTGTAGCCGGGGCGCGATGCGATGTGCTGGCGATACTCCAGGAGTGGCTCCGGCACGCCAACGCCGTACAACAACGCCCATTCGATGCACGAGACGAGCAGGATATCGGGAGTTCCGAAGTTTTCTCCCATGACGTATCGTCGACCGTCATCCAACCATCGCGCCGCCTCGAGCAAGCTTTTCTCCACATACTTCTTTGCGGCTTCCACGGCGGTGGGCGCTGCACCGTAGATGGCGGAAAGGCCCCGAGGAGGGTCATCATGGAGACGGACTGTGTACATGCGCGCATCGATCTCGGTCATGATAAACAGGGTCCGGTCCAGAAGGATCGCCCGATCTGCTGTGCCCGGCGCAGGCATCGACAGAATATCGCGGCCGTGCCGGTCAGCGAGATAATTGACGATCGCAGCGCTCTCGCCAATCTTCACGATGTCATCTTCGTAAAACGGCACTTTGTGCCGCTTGGTAAGCGCGCTGAATTGCGGATCATCCATACCGGCAGCGCGCGGGAGAATCTTCCTGTGCTCGTAGTCCAGTCCGAGTTCAGCCAGCGCCCATAGCGGGCGAACGGTGCGAGGTGTACCCAGTCCCCAAACGGTTCTCGTCATATTCCGCAGCTCCGTGAGTTCACCAGCGAAACATCACCCCGGCGAAAGGACCGTTGATGGTGATTTCCTTGATCACTGTGTCACTACCGATGTCGTAGCTCATATAGCGCCAGCCAAAAAGTGCATCCAGCCGGCTGAATCGGTAGCCGAGTCCTCCCTGAGCGGTCCAGGTGAAGTCCGACTCGCCAGTTCCGGCATTGACGCTGTACGGAACAAACCACTTGTCAGAAAGATAGTACAGTCCCCTGATACCGACGATAGCATCCCAGTTGCTTTCAGACACGGACTCATGAACTTTTGTGGAGGGTTCACCCGGCAGTACGGGGTCAACGTCGAACGTGAGATCAGTTTCGATCCAGAAGTAGCGGGCGCCGGCATACAGCTCAACCTTCTGGGTATCGTTGTCGAGTACTGTGTAGCCGATATTGGGTGTGATGATCCAGGACTGCAGACCGCCTTCTTCAATCGACGCCAGACCCGGCAGTAGCAGCGCAACGTCGAACGACTTGTTTGAGACATCGAAATAGATGAGGTCAGTCGCCAGCGACCAGCGTCCCCTGTTAACTCGGCCAGCCGCCATCATGGCGACGTCGAGGTCGCTCAGGATGTCTTCCCGCGTGATCTTGAATTGGCTGCCGTCGGCTGCCTGATTATCAATTACCGGCAGCCAGCCGTAGATCTGCAGATCTCCGCCCCAGTCATCTTGCTGGGCCGTTGCAGTCGCTGCGCACATGAGTACTGCGACTGCCGCGATATAGCCGGCCCGAAGGTGCTGTGCCCGGTTCAGGTTATTCCCCCCTTCCGGTTTCGCCTTCACCAGTCTTGGTGAAGTAGACCCACGGTGTGCTCTGCGAGGCATGCTTCTGCAATACCGGGTCTGGCGTGCGGAAGCCCCACTTGTTCCAGTTGGCCAGCACCTTGTCCTGGACGGCCTTCGGCCAGGCCCGCCGGAAGGTCAGAATCCCGGGCTTGGGTCTGCCAACATGCTCTTCGAGACCGATGCAGCTGTAGATAGCTATCCCCGAGTCGCTTTTAACTTCCTGCCCATCGACGCCAACCCGACCCATGTAGTCTTCCTTGCTGTGGTAGGCCTCTGTCCCGACGCCGAAATATGGTGAATCGTCAAAGTACCAGACTCCCTTCCTTGGGTGGTTGCGGCCGGCGAAGGCGTAGGTCACTGCCAGCGGGTCTTCTGGATCGATGTCCTCGCCCACCACCAGGACCTTGGTGAAGCAGCCGCCGATGTGATTCCACCAGATGAATTTACCGAGCTTGCTCATGAACTCGTCCAGGCTCCAGCCGGTCAGTTCGTGCCAGTCGCCCTTCACCCGCAGCACGAACCAGCTGCCCGAGGACTCGATGGTTGCCAGACCGTCGATGACCGGAAAGCCCTCCTTTTTAAGGCTGATCATCACGTCGGCACTGTTGCAGACAGCGATGCCGATCACCGTGCTGTTGGGTGTCACGGCTGGGACCGCGGTCGGAAGAACCGCGTTGTTTCTGAACGTCACACAGGTGATGTCCTGGCGCGGTTTCGGGAGTCTCTTGTCTTCGAAGTGATAGCCCGCGTGTTCGCCGTATGGCCCCTCCATGAGCGTCTCCGAAATCGAGACGAAGCCCTCGATGACGATTTCGGCCGTCGCGGGAACCATCAGGTCGTTGGTCTCGCACTTGACCATCTCGATCGGCGCGTTGAGCATCTGGCTGGCGATATCGTACTCGTCGACGTAGTCGGGAACGCGGCTGGCGCTCTGCCAGGCACACACCGGCGGCACGCCGAAGGCGATGGCGAA
>CAKZWF010000002.1 GCA_937921865.1 uncultured Pseudomonadales bacterium
GGACAACGAGCGTTTGAACCGCTGCTGGATACGAATAATTACGCCAGCCTGCTCTACCTGCTCTGGATACCGCTAGGACATCGACTGCTGGTTGGTTACTGGCAGCAGAAATCCACACCATTCAGGCAGTTGCTCGGTTACCTGCTCTCAATGGTGCTGGCGATGGCGACATTCGCCACCAGCAGCCGGGTGGGTTCTATGATCGTTGCTGCAGCACTGCTAGGCTGGTTTGTGCTGGCGATCATCCGCAGGTTCGACTTGAAACCTTGGCTGCTGCTCAGCGGCCTCACCGCCGGTACCTACGGGCTGGTGCTGCTGGGTGCTCCGGATATTGTTTCCTCATCTTATAATCAGGCGGAATTTGTTACCGGGGTCGAGGTGCGCGCTGCGTTGAACAGCGCTGCCTGGCTGATGTTTCTCGAAGCGCCGCTCACCGGCACGGGAGTATTCACCTTTCCCTTGCTTTATCCGCTGTTCCGGTTGCCCGGTGATCAGAGTACAGCTGGTATGTTCGTACATAACGACTATCTGCAGCTGCTGGTGGAAACCGGACCCTGGTTGGTGCTGGCGCTGGCGGTACTGGTGGCTGCAACAATGCGGCAGCTATGGCTCGGTCTGTTTGGCCGCGGTGATCAGAGTCTTCGGAAATTCGGTCTGGCCATGGCGGTGGCTGCGTTGCTGGCGCACTCGCTGGTCAATTTTGTCTTTTATGTCTTACCTCTCGGCATCGTTTTTGCGGTGCTTTGTGCGGAGCTGTTTGCGGTACCCGCGCCATCGCTCGATCCATCCGTGGATGGGTCTGAACCGATGCAGGTTCAGTCGCTAGCCGCCAGAAGAACACGTTTTGCCGCATGGTTGCTCGGGCTGGTGGCTGCGTATACGGGTTGGGGATATCTGAGTCTTGATGTGGCCGTTCAGGGAGTCTTCGGAGGACAACCGACGGTCGGCGTTGTGCGCGAAATCCGTGGAGATCGCGAGGCCATGCTTGATTTTGCCAGGCAGGCGCAAGCGCTCAATACTCGCCGGTTCACCCCGGTGTTGGCGGAAGCGCTGCTGCTTGCCGCAATGCTGGACGAAACCGTACCGTCGGCTAACAAGCTGGAAATACGCGATAAATTTCGTCAGGCGCTGGCCATGGACCCCTTCAACCCGATGGTCTACGAGCAGTATTACGAGTTCCTGAAAAGGTCACTGGACCGGGAACTGTTGGCAACCTTGCGGCCCAGTGAAAAACCCAATGCACTGCTGCTGCGGGCGGTGCAGCTGGATGTTCGTCGTGTTGAGACGATTTTCCAACTGCTTCGCGTCTATGATCGACTGGGGCAAAGTGAGCAAGGACTTACTCTGCTGCGGAATAACGTTTACCCCTGGCTGGAGAGGATTCAGTGGGACAGTACTGTTAATGCCGGTAAATTGATCGAAGAAATGCGCCGTCGCGCAGAGGCGGCTGGCGACGTGGAATTTGTCGCTCGCCTCGATGCGAAGAGCGTGCAGATATCCGGATTTTCGCAGGCACCATCTGAACACTGGCTGCGACGCTGGATGCAAAGTTGGTTGGCAGGTTGACCCTTCTTGGCAGCGGGTGATCCGGGTTTGGATGCTTCGGCAGCATCGGCAATAGAATCTAGCAGACGCCTTCAGTTAGGCATTGGCGTACCTAACAGCCCGATAAGTTCGGAAGGGTCGTCACGATAGCCGAGATAGAGATATTTGTAGCGGGTGCCGTAAGGATAGAAACGATAGTCTTCTAAGCTGCCACCGTGCCTGGCCAGCCAGCTGGGTACTTGCTGGGCAACCTGGTCTCCTTCCAGCAGGTCATCAGCGTCGACGGCTTCTTCTTGAAAGCGTGTTGAGTTCGGATCGAAGGGCAGGTAGTTGTCTACGGCCAACTCTAGAATCCGACCTTTTGACATCATCTCGCGCCGCAGGTCAGCCTGTTCGATGATGTCGTCAGGGACGTCGATCATGATCCACTTCGGGTAGTCGCCTGGAAACTGGTCGAAGTCGGGGATTTCCATATTCGCTTGCTGATAAGAATCTCTGCTGAGAGAAGTGAATTGCCCATCAGCGTAGATAATTGCCAGCGGCCGTTCCGAGTGCACCAGCCAGGTACCCGCGATCAGGCAGATAGCCTGAAAGGTGCCTATACAGGCCAGGTCAAATTTCAGTCCGGGTTTACCATGCTTGTAGACGATCAGCGTCAGCAATGGCCCGAGCACCAGGTCAACGGCGATAATGATTCGCATGCCCTGCCAGCCACCGTCGGTGGTGAAGAACAGGTCCGGATACCAAACCGCCACAACCAGATAGGCCAGCACCGCGAATATCGCGAGGCTGATGCCGAGATGAATTGCGAAAGCGCTGAAACGTGTCATGTCCGTTGACCGAAAAGCATTGATAAGTCTAAAGGCGTCACCTGTTTGGTGACATCTCCGGTTGAGATATAGTCGACTCCGGTGTCCGCGATGTCTGTGATTGATTCCGCAGTAATGCCACCGGATGCTTCCAGTTCGATGCGACCTCGAGCCCGCTTCACGGCTTCGCGGGTGTCTGCCAGGGTGAAGTTATCGATCAGTGCGATGTCAGCACCCGCCTGGATGGCTTCGTCCAGCTCGGTTAACGATTCAACTTCCACTTCGACTCTAAGACTCTCCGGACCCTGCTGTTTGGCAGCGGCAACGGCGGCAGCAATGCCCCCTTTGGCAGCAATGTGATTTTCTTTGATCAGATATTGATCGAACAGGCCGATACGATGATTGTGGCCGCCGCCACAGCTGACCGCATATTTTTGAGCCAGGCGCAGACCGGGGATGGTTTTCCGGGTGTCCAGCACCCGGGTGCTGGTATGGGCAACAAGTTGGGCATACTCATGGGCACGGGTGGCGGTCCCGGACAGCAGCTGGACAAAATTGAGCAGGGTGCGCTCGGCGGTCAAAAGGCTGCGGGCTGGACCTGACAGCTCAAACAGGGTCTGATCAGGCGCTATGCGATCGCCATCTGCGACCAGCATCGTGACCACAATCACCGGGTCGACCTGCCGAGCGGTTTCCAGCACCCAGGCTGTTCCGCAGAAGACGCCGGATTCCCGGGTGATTACCCGGGCGTCAGCGGTTTCTTCAGGTTCGATGAGTGCGGCGGTAATGTCGCCGTCGCCGATGTCTTCAGAGAGAGCCAGGGCAACGTTTGCCTTGACGGCTGAGAGCAGTTTGGGATCGTCTGAGGAAATCTGCATGGATCATGGTCTCGAGTTACGGGTTTTCTTAAGGGCTCTGTCTGAAGGACAATTATCGCGATGCAGGTGAATAAAGACCATTGGTTAAGCAGGGTGCGCAGACGGCCGTCGCCCAACTGTGCGCCTCGACCCGTCGATCAGGAAGTGGCTCTGCTGGTGATTCACAACATTTCGCTGCCGCCGGGCCGGTTCGGCACCGGGATGGTCGAAGCGCTGTTCCAGAATCAACTGGATACCGTCTCCGACCCGGCGCTGGCCGATCTGGCTGGAGTTCGGGTTTCTGCTCATCTGTTTGTCGATCGTCGTGGTCGGACCACCCAGTTTGTGCCGTTCAACGAGGCGGCCTGGCATGCGGGTGTCTCCAGTTGGCGCGGGCGCTCACACTGCAACGACTTCGCCATCGGCATCGAACTCGAAGGCACCGATGACAAACCCTATACCAAAGCTCAGTATCGGCGTCTGCTGTTGATCACCCGGGCGCTGCTGGCACGGTATCCGCGCCTTTCTCCAGAGGCCATTGTCGGTCATCTGGAAATCGCACCAGACCGAAAGACCGATCCCGGTCGGCTGTTTGACTGGGCGGGCTATCTCAGCGAGCTTGGGATCAACAGTGCCTGAGCGCAACTGTGTGGCGCGGATTGGCATTGATCTGGGCGGCACCAAGATTGCCGGGGCGGTGCTGGATGACTCGGGGCGCATTGTCGAAGAGCGGCGGCTGGCAACTCCGCGCAATGACTATGCCGCCACGCTGGCGGCGATTGCCGATCTGGTCAATGTGCTGGATCCGACGGCGTCGCTTTCTATAGGTATCGGCACACCGGGCAGTATGATTCCAGAAAGCGGGCGTATGCATAACTGCAATTCAACCTGGCTCAACGGACAGCGGCTGCTGGCTGATCTGAGCGAACGCCTTGGCTGGCGGGTTCGAATCGCTAATGATGCGGATTGTTTTGCTCTGTCGGAAGCCAACGGCGGCAGTGGTGCGGGGGCTCGCACTGTGTTCGGGGCCATTCTGGGCACCGGGGTGGGTGGCGGCATCGTTTTGGACGGCGTGCTTTTAGCGGGCGCCAGCGGTCTGGCGGGTGAATGGGGCCACAATCTGCTGCCTGAGTTTCCGGACCCGGCGTTTGCTCAACTGAATACGTTATTACGTTCACGGCAGTGTTACTGCGGTCAGCTAAACTGCGTAGAGACGTTTCTATCAGGACCCGGTCTGGCTCGCACTCACGACCAGCTGTGGGGCGAGCGGTTGACTGCGCAGGCCGTCTACCGACAGGCGGCAGGCACAGCGTTTGTGTGGGAACCTGATCTGGCGGCTGTGAATCCTGCACTGCAGGCACAAGCAACGCTGTCGGTATATGGCCGGATGCTGGTTCTGGGTCTCGCGCAGATTGTTAATGTGCTGGATCCGGAAGTGATTGTTTTAGGCGGTGGGCTGTCCAAAATGCAGTCCATCTATCAGCCTGTGCAGAATGCGCTTGCCGAACGCGTGTTTGGCGGTCGAGGGGCTACCCGCCTCAGAGCGCCGAGGTTTGGTGATGCCGGGGGGGTGCGCGGTGCAGCCTGGCTGTGGGACAAATCGCATGCGATGCAACGCGATATCGAAAAGGACAATTGAACGCATGGCATATCCGAGAGAACTATCAGATCTGGATGTTGACGAAACACGGGAATGGCTGGACGCGCTCGAGTCCGTATTGGAGAACGAAGGGGTAGATCGAGCCAATTTCCTGCTGGAGCGGTTGTCTGCCCGCATGAGCAAAACTGGCGCGCGTCTGCCCTATACGATCACCACACCTTATCGCAACACCATCCCGTCCACCCAGGAAGCTCTGATGCCCGGCGATCTGTTCATGGAGCGGCGCATCCGCTCGCTGATCCGCTGGAACGCGCTGGCAATGGTGGTGCGAGCAAACCGACGTCCGGGCGATCTTGGCGGCCACATCTCCACCTTTGCATCGTCGGCGACGCTTTATGATGTGGGTTTCAATTACTTCTTCCGGGCTCCGAGCGAAAACCACGCTGGAGATCTGATCTACTTTCAGGGTCACGCCGCACCCGGGATTTATGCCCGTTCGTATCTTAATGGCCGTCTGTCCGAAGCACAGCTGGACAATTTCCGCCGCGAAGTTGACGGTGACGGACTGTCTTCTTATCCCCATCCCTGGCTGATGCCCGACTACTGGCAGTTCCCGACCGTGTCAATGGGCTTGGGACCGCTGCAGGCGATTTACCAGGCGCACATCATGAAGTATCTCGACAACCGTGGTCTGGTTGAGCGGGGTGATCGCAAAGTCTGGGCTTATCTGGGGGACGGCGAGTGCGACGAGCCGGAATCACTTGGCGCGTTGTCCATGGCCGGTCGAGAGCAACTGGATAACCTGATTTTTGTTGTTAACTGCAACCTGCAGCGGCTTGATGGGCCCGTTCGTGGCAACGGCAAAATCATTCAGGAACTCGAAGGCAATTTCCGAGGTGCCGGCTGGAATGTGATCAAGGTGGTCTGGGGTCGCCACTGGGACCCGCTGTTTGCAGTCGATGAAAACGGCCTGATGCAACAGCGTATGAACGAAGTTGTAGACGGCGAATACCAGAATTACAAAGCCAAAGGTGGTGCGTACACCCGTGAGCATTTCTTCAGCAGATATCCTGAACTGCTGAAGATGGTCGAGCATCTTTCTGACGACGACATCATGCGACTCAATCGTGGCGGCCATGATCCGTTCAAGGTCTATGCGGCTTATCACGCTGCGGTCAATCACACCGGTGCACCCACAGTCATTCTCGCCAAAACGGTCAAGGGCTATGGCATGGGTGATGCGGGTGAGGCGGAGAATGATACTCACCAGGTGAAGAAGTTGAACCTCGAAGAGCTGAAGCACTTTCGGGATCGCTTCGATGTGCCATTGACGGACAAAGAGCTGGAAGAGATTCCCTACTATCGGCCTGCGGATGACTCACCGGAGATGGTTTATCTGCGCAAACAGCGCGAACCGCTTGGCGGGCCGCTGCCGAAACGGGTGGTAGCCGCGGAGACCCTGAAGATTCCGGAATTGAAAGTGTTCAAGCAGCAGCTCGCAGGCACTGGTGATCGAAGTAACTCGACGACGATGGGTTTCGTGCGGTTGCTCGGTACCCTGCTCAGAGACAAACAGATTGGTCCACGGATAGTCCCCATTGTGCCGGATGAAGCTCGAACTTTCGGGATGGAGGGTCTATTCCGCCAGCTTGGTATCTATTCATCGGCAGGACAGCTTTATGAACCGGAAGACTCCGGAGAAATTGCCGCATACAGAGAGTCCCAGGATGGCCAGGTGCTCGAAGAGGGCATCAATGAGGCGGGTGCGTTTGCCGCCTGGCTGGCCGCGGCAACTTCCTACAGCAGCCATCAGCTGACGCTGATCCCTTTCTACATCTATTACTCGATGTTCGGGTTTCAGCGGATCGGCGATCTGGCCTGGGCAGCTGGAGATATGCAGGCAAGAGGCTTCCTGCTGGGTGGTACTTCGGGCCGCACCACGTTGAACGGTGAAGGGCTGCAGCATCAGGATGGTCACAGTCACGTTTTATGTTCGACCATCCCGAACTGCGTCTCTTATGACCCTTGTTATACCTACGAGCTTGCCGTGATCATTCAGGATGGTCTGAGGCGGATGATCGGTGAAAAAGAAAACGTTTACTTCTACATCACGGTGTTGAACGAAAGTTATCCTCAGCCGGCGATGCCCGAGGGCGTCGAAGCCAACATTCTCAAAGGTATGTATCTGCTGCGAACGGTTGGTAAAAGCAAATCCAAACGGGTAAGACTGCTGGGTGCAGGTGCTATCCTGCGAGAGGTGGAGGCGGCGGCTGAGATGCTGCACAAAGACTATGGAGTCACCGCAGAGATCTACAGTGTCACCAGTTTCAATGAACTCGCCCGTCAAGGTCAGGACGTTGATCGCTGGAATCTCCTGCATCCTGAAGAAGCGCCGAGGTCCAGCCACGTGACGAAGATGCTTGAAGGCGAAGCTCCGGTAATTGCTTCCAGTGACTACATGAAATCACTGGCTGAGCAGATCCGCCACCAGGTTCCTGCAGACTATACGGTGCTTGGTACCGATGGGTTCGGACGCAGTGATACCCGTGAAGCACTTCGGCATTTCTTCGAAGTGGACCGCCGGTTTGTCACGCTGGCAGCACTTAACGCGCTGGCGCAGCAGCAGAAGATTTCTGCTGACGAAGTGCGAGCGGCCAGAGACGCATTGGAAATCGATCCGGAAAAAGCCAATCCGAGGTTGTCTTAATGACTCAGGAAATACGGGTACCCGATATCGGTGATTTTGATGCGGTCGAAGTTATCGAAATCTGTGTTGTTGAGGGGGATACGGTAGGTGTCGACGATGCCCTGGTGGTGATCGAATCAGACAAGGCGTCCATGGAAATCCCGGCTGGTGCTGCCGGCACAGTCAACGCTATTCGGGTCAGCGTCGGCGATCAGGTCAAAGAGGGCGACGTCATCGCACTGATCAGCGCAGCGACTGCTGAAACAGCCGCTGAATCACCAGATGAACCAGCAGCTGATGGTGTCGCAGCCGGCTCCAATGACGCTGATGAAGTCGCGACAGCGGCTGTAGCGGCGAAAGATGACCAGCCAACTCAGCGTTCCGAAGCGAATTCCTCAACGCCTGCGTCGGGTGGCGAAGTTGAGATCCGGGTCCCGGATATCGGCGACGCGGCTGATGTCGAAGTGATCGAGGTGGCAGTTGCCGCGGGTGATGAGGTTGGTGCCAGTGATCTGCTGGTGGTGGTTGAGTCCGACAAGGCGTCGATGGAAATTCCAGCCGGACAGGCGGGCACGGTCAGCGCTGTGCATGTAACTGTTGGCGACCCGGTTGCGGAGGATTCGCTGCTGGTGACGCTGAAGCTGGCAGCGGGCGCGGCGGCACCGCCGCCTGCTGCAGTCGACGACATGGATGAGTCCTCCGGCATAGAGGAAAGCGCTCAGTCAGTTACCGGCGAGGCTGCTCCAGTGCGTGGTCCTGGGGCCGCTTCAACTGGATCTGTTCAGATGGAGTATCAGCCGGATGGAAAAGTGTACGCCGGTCCGGCAGTACGTCGACTGGCGCGTGAACTCGGTGTAGACCTGACCGGAGTCATAGCGTCGGGTAGTCGAGGCCGAATCGTCAAAGACGATGTGAAATCGTTTGTAAAGTCCGCGATGACTCAACCTGCCCAGACAGTGACGGGTGGTATTCCAGCCATCCCGGAGATTGATCATGCCAAATTTGGACCGGTAGAGGTTGCACCACTGTCGAGAATTCGGGCAGCAGGTGCGGCTAATCTGCATCGAAGCTGGCTGAATGTGCCTCATGTAACTCAGCTGGAAGAAGCGGATGTCACTGAACTTGAAGAATTTCGTCGATCTTTGAAAGCCGAAGCGGTCCGTCGCGAGGTCAAGGTCACCCCACTGTCTTTCATTGTCAAAGCCTGCTGCCATGCGCTGAAAGCGTTTCCGTCGTTTAACGCTTCATTGGACACGACGGTAAAAAGCCTGACCCTCAAACACTACTATCACATCGGTTTTGCGGTGGACACCGATGAGGGGCTGGTTGTTCCTGTTATTCGCGACGCGGACCAGCTGGGCATCTGGGAATTGTCCCAGGCCATTACAGAACTAGCGGAAAAAGCTCGCACTCAAAGCCTGGACATGAACGATATGCGTGGCGGCTCATTCAGTATTTCGAGCCTGGGTGGTATTGGCGGAACCGGCTTCACCCCGATTATCAATGCCCCGGAAGTCGCTATTCTCGGCGTTTCGCGACTGGCAACCAAACCGATCTGGGATGGCTCAGCTTTTGTCCCACGGCAGATTCTACCGCTGTCTCTGTCATACGATCATCGCGCGATCAATGGTGCAGAGGCAGGTAGATTTCTGGCTGCATTGAGGGAACTGCTGGCTGATATTCGACGTCTGGCGCTCTAGCTTAAGCCCCGCCATTGGGATTCGTCATCATTGTCAGAGCGATTCAGTAGTCTGGCCATAACAAACAGCAGGTCACTGAGACGATTAAGATATCGGGCGACGGCTTCGCAGCCATCAACCTCCCAGCACTGCCGTTCGGCGCGTCGGCAGACTGTGCGACAGACGTGACACTGCACAGAGCTCGCTGAACCATTCGGGATCACAAATTCCGTCAACGGTGGCAGCTGGGCGTTCAAATTCTCGACTGCATCATCAAGCCAGTCGATTTCAGGAATCGGCGTTGCGCCGACGGTCGCAAGATACGCACCAAGGTCAAACAACTCCTGCTGCAGCCTGGCCAGCAGTTCGAGGAGTTCCGGGTGCTGATCTGCCCCGCGTAAGCCAACCACCAGCAATCCGATGAAGCTGTTCAGCTCATCTACTGTGCCAATAGCCTGAATTCGCGGGTCTGATTTGGCAACCCGGGAACCATCAGCAAGAGAAGTTTCGCCGCGATCGCCGCCACGGGTGGTGACGCGATTGATCCGCTGTTTGTCTTTGCTCAAAGCAGCCTCTTATCCGATTTTCTATGTTGTCTTGTGAATACCCTTAACAGGGCGTCGCTGGTGCTCAGGCCTGGTCGTTGAACGCCGGATCGAAAGGCTGCACGGTGATCAGGCCGGTGTCAAAAGATCTTGTCAGACCCTGATACGCATGGCGCATGAAGTGTTTGGGGTGGGGGAATCCGGTACGGACGTCGGCTGCAGATATACTTACGCCCACGACAACCGGAATATAGCCTTCGCTGGTTTTGAACGAATGCATGTACAGGTTATCGAATATGCGCCGGAAGCTCTGGGAGGTACAATTCTGGATGTCCGGTTGCAGGGTGATAACAGCAAACATGTTTGCTTCAGGGCGGGTGACGACATCCATCGGTCGTACCAGCTGCCGCACCTTGGCACCAATACCGGACATCAGTTCGTCGATAATGGACTGTTCGTACTGTTCTTCAATGACGTTGAGGTTGTTGATACCGACCAGCAGCAGGCAGGCGGCTCCGCCACGTGTTTCAGCTTGTTTTATAGCGTCGCTGATCCGCTCGAGAGTGAACTTGAGATTGCCAAGTCCAGTCACCGGATCAACCAGGTCGGTGGTCTGTAACTCACGGATTTTTTTGCGCAGCAGTTTGTTGGTGCGCAGCAGCTCGTTCTGGCGAGTGGCGATCCGCTGCGCGGCAATCACTCGAGGCAGCAGTTGAGCCCGCAAATTGGCTTTGTTCAGAAAATCGTCGACTCCCTGCTCGAAGGCTTGCTGCAACGCTTCGAAATCGTCACGAGCCGTCAGCAACATCACGTAGGTAAAGTGTTCGTTGGTCTCGTCGAGTTTCTTCACCTTTTGGCTCAACTCGAGACCATCCATGCCGGGCATCAGCCAGTCGGCAATAAGAATCTGCGCCGGGCGCTTTTCTAAAGATCGCAGTGCCTGCAGCGGGTTGTTGGTGAATCGGACATTGCTGAATCCGCCGCTACGAAGTGCTTTAGCGATGATGGCACTGGAAAACTTTGCGTCATCGACGACGAGGATTGGAATGTCTTCGTATGACATGTAAGTTAAGGGCTGACCCGGCAAGGCGGAGCCAACCTTGATATGTGAGGTGTCGGGCTTTGTCAAGAATACGCTCCGCGAACCCGCTGGTTAGGATTGATGTTTAAACGGGTTCATTACCGTGACCGTGCCTTGGAACATGAACGCCGAGCGTGAGTCTAGCATGGCAACGGGGTATGCCCCGTGATCCAGATTGGAAACGAATTGCTGAGTTTTTCCTGCCAGATGTGGAAAATGTAACAACTTCGTGAGCCGATTCAATGGCGTCTGCTCCCCCATGGGGTCGGGTAAAAAGCCGGCGGGCGAGAAGCGGTGGTTAAAAGACGAACGCGCTAGAAAGGCAAGAATGCGCTAAACAGGAATGCGCTAAACAGGAATGCGCTAAATAAGATCGTATTGAATACGAACGGGTAAAAGACCAGAGGTAGGACTATGCCATCTTTCGACGTGGTTTCAGAGGTAGACCTTCAGGAAGTCCGCAACGCGGTGGATCAGGCGTCGCGGGAACTGGGTACACGCTTTGACTTTCGAGGCATTGACGCCAGTTTCGAACTTGATGGCAGTGTCATCAGGATCGCCGCGCAGGAAGAGTTCCAGCTTGCCCAGATGCTGGATATCCTGCACGACAAACTGATTCGTCGCGAGATTGATGTCCGCGCGCTGGATCCCGGTGACATTGAGGCCTCGGGAAAACAGAAGCGACAGTCCTTCAAGCTCAAAGAAGGTATCGATCGTGACAATGCCAAGAAAATCACCAAACTGATCAAAGACAGCAAGATCAAGGTTCAGGCCCAGGTTCAGGGCGAACAGGTTCGCATAACGGGAAAGAAACGTGACGATCTCCAGGCGGTGATGGCCGCGCTGAAAGAGTCGGGTCTGGACATTCCTCTGAATTACACCAACTTCCGCGACTGATGGCGCAGACGGGCCTCTGGCGGGCCCTGTTGAACCGGCGCATGTTGATCTGCGTCGGCATCGGCTTTGCCTCAGGTCTGCCCCTTTATCTGTTGGTGCAGCTGGTGCCCGCCTGGCTGCGTCTCGAAGGTGTCAGCCTGACGGCCATCGGATTCTTTACTGCAATCCAATATCCGTACTCGCTCAAATTCCTCTGGTCACCGCTGATCGAACGATACTCGGTGCCGTTGCTGGGTCGGCGGCGCGGCTGGATGTTGTTGACCCAGGTTCTGTTGCTGATCTCTATCAGCCTGCTTGGAATCTGGAAGCCGCAGGACGCGCTGATTCTGATTACTGTCACCTCGGTGGCGATTGCGATCTTCAGCGCCACCCAGGACATTGTGCTCGATGCCTATCGGCGCGAACTCCTTCCCGATGATGAACTGGCGCTTGGTAATTCAATTCACGTTCAAGCTTATCGCATTGCCGGTCTGGTACCCGGTTCGCTGGGGCTGATCCTGGCTGATCAGATGAGCTGGGATCTGGTGTTTCCGATTATGGCCGCTTTCATGCTGGTGGGTGTGATTCTGACGCTGCTGATCAAAGAAGCTCAGGACAAACCTCATGTGCCGATCAGTCTGAAGGCCGCAATCACTGAACCGTTTGTGGAGTTTTTTGGGCGTCGAGGCTACCGGGCAGCAGTTGCCGTGCTCGCTTTCATGTTCTTCTACAAGCTGGGAGACAACATGGCCACCGCTCTGGCCACACCCTTCTACCTCGATATGGGATTTACCCCGACTCAGATCGGCGTCATAGCCAAAAATGCCGCGCTCTGGCCATCGATCATCGGTGGCATCCTCGGTGGTCTGATGATCGTGAAGATCGGCATCAATCGAGGTCTGTGGGTTTTCGGAGTGGTTCAGTTGGCGACAATTTTCGGTTTTGTCTGGATGTCACTGACACCAGGCAATCCCTGGGTGCTGGCGATTGTTATTGCCGCTGAGTATCTTGGTGTTGGGCTGGGTACAGCAGCTTCAGTTGCGTTTATCGCCCGAGAAAGTTCCCGTGTTGCGGTTGCGACTCAGCTTGCGCTGTTCACTGCGCTGGCCGCGCTGCCGCGGGTGCTGGCTTCCAGCGTCAGCGGGCTGCTGGTGGATCAGATCGGCTGGACTTCGTTCTTCTATCTGTGTGCCCTGCTGGCACTGCCCGGCATGATGCTGTTGCACTGGGTTGCGCCTTTCAACGCGCCCCTCGACTCTGAGATGGATATTGAGGAGGGCGGTGAGCAAAAAGCGGCGATCGAGGCTCGGTAATCGAAACCCCGTTGAGCTGACGGTCAGCTGGCTCGCGCATCCCATCGATGCGTATTGGCAACTTTTTCACCAACAAACTCCACCCCCTCAGCTTCCAGCAGCTTGCGTTGCTGGCTGGTTCCGCCGCTGCGAAGTGAGATTTTTAACGCCGCGTTGACAATCCGGTGCCAGGGTAGCTTCGAATTTTCGGGCAGTTCCCGGAGCGTCCGGCCAACCAGTCTGGCGTGCCTCGGCATCCCGGCCAGTGCCGCAATCTGGCCGTAGCTGGCTACCTTACCCTTCGGCACCATTGCGACGATTGACCAGATCCGCTGTTGAGGTGAGACTTCCGGAGTTACACAAGTCGCTTGCTTTTGCGCCCTCAAGCCCCCAGATTTCTGTTTGGTCATCACTGGATCACTGCTCGTGTGGCTCCTGGTTTTCTTTCTGACACCCATTGCTGAAATGTACCTGCTGATTGAAGTCGGTGGCTACATCGGTGCCTGGCCGACCATCGGCCTGGTGATGATCACCGCGGTTATCGGGGTGACGCTGCTGCGAATTCAGGGACTGGCTACCTTGACGCGCGGGATTGGCCGTTTGAACCGAGGTGAATTGCCCGCGCAGGAAATGGTCGAGGGCCTGTTGCTGGCGGTTGCCGGTGCGCTGCTGCTGACCCCGGGATTTGTTACCGACGCCGTCGGTTTTGTGCTGCTGGCACCGCCCGGGAGGGCTCTGATCGCCGAACGGGTGCTTGCTAATGTCCAGATTGTGCCACCTGGTGGTTTTCATGGACCTGGACCTGGACCTGGACCTGGACCTGGACCTGGCTCCGGACCGGGCCATTCCGCGAGCGCTCCCCGTCAGCCTGAGGTCATTGAAGGCGAATTTGCCCCACTCGATCCAGCAAAAAAACCGCCGGATTCTTCCAACAGGCCTTGAATTCCCTGAATTGTGCCTCCAGTTAAGAGGGGCCTTGCAACTGGTGATTTCGCCACTATCATATGCGGCCTTCGAATTAGCACTCTCGGGTCGAGACTGCTAATCCTTATAAAAGTTATCAGTTTTTAGGCTATCGATTCTAAAACAATCGATTTTGCAATTATCGGTTCGAAAGACTTGGGAGATTCACAGAAATGAACATTCGACCCCTACACGATCGTCTTGTCGTGCGTCGGTTGGAAGAAGAGACAACCACCGCAGCTGGCATCGTGCTGCCTGATTCAGCGGCAGAGAAACCTTCACAGGGTGAAGTCCTGGCTGTTGGCTCCGGCAAGCAGCTGGACAACGGCGACGTGCGTGCACTCGACGTGAAAGTTGGTGACAAGGTCATCTTCGGTCAGTACGGCGGCAGCACCGTGAAGCTCGACGGCGAAGAGCTGTTGATCCTCAGCGAGAGCGAAATTTTCGGCGTCCTGGAAGGTTAATCCAGAGCATCCGAACTACTACAGAGCTAAAGAGAAAGGAAAAAGCGAATGAGCGCTAAAGATGTATTTTTTGGTGATGAGGCGCGCAGCCGAATGCTTGAGGGCGTTAACGTCCTCTCGAACGCCGTAAAAGTCACCCTGGGTCCGAAAGGACGAAACGTGGTTCTTGATAAGTCTTTTGGTGCCCCGACGGTAACCAAAGACGGTGTATCTGTTGCCAAAGAGATCGAACTGGCAGACAAGTTCGAGAACATGGGCGCACAGATGGTGAAAGAAGTTGCCAGCCAGACTTCTGATGAGGCCGGTGACGGCACCACGACTGCGACAGTACTGGCCCAATCGATTCTGACCGAAGGTCTGAAGTCGGTAGCAGCCGGCATGAATCCAATGGACCTCAAGCGTGGCATCGACAAAGCAGTTGCCGCTGCCGTTGAGCAGGTCAAAGCCATGGCGACGCCTTGCGAAGACACTAAGTCTATTGCCCAGGTTGGCACCATCTCTGCAAACAGCGATACCGCAGTTGGCGAGATCATTGCTGAAGCGATGGAAAAGGTCGGCAAAGAGGGTGTAATCACTGTTGAAGAAGGCAGCGGCCTCGAAAATGAGCTGGACGTTGTTGAAGGCATGCAGTTTGATCGTGGTTATCTGTCGCCTTACTTCATCAACAACCAGGAGTCGATGGCTGCTGAGCAGGAAGACCCCTATATCCTGCTGTGCGACAAGAAGATCTCCAACATCCGCGACATGCTCCCCATACTGGAAAACGTCGCGAAGTCTGGCAAGCCACTGATGGTGATTGCCGAGGACATCGAAGGTGAAGCGCTGGCGACTCTTGTTGTCAATAACATGCGCGGCATCGTCAAGGTGACTGCAGCCAAGGCCCCGGGTTTTGGTGATCGTCGCAAAGCCATGCTGCAGGATCTTGCAATCCGGACCGGTGGTACCGTGATTTCTGAAGAAGTTGGCTTGACCCTCGAAGGCGCAACCCTGGACGATCTGGGTACTGCCAAGCGTATTTCTTCCACGAAAGAAAACACCACCATTGTTGATGGTGCTGGTGCTCGTGGCGATATCGAAGGTCGCATCAAGCAGATTCGTGCGGAAATTGACGACACGTCTTCTGATTACGATCGTGAGAAGCTGCAGGAACGTCTGGCCAAGCTGGCTGGCGGTGTTGCGGTGATCAAGGTTGGCGCGCCGACTGAAGTGGAAATGAAAGAGAAGAAAGCTCGCGTCGAAGACGCGTTGCACTCAACTCGTGCGGCGGTTGAAGAAGGCGTTGTAGCTGGTGGCGGTGTTGCCCTGGTTCGCGCGCTGAACAACCTCGGTGACGTCAAAGGTGATAACGAAGATCAGAACGTCGGTATCGCCATTGCACAACGCGCAATGACTGCTCCGCTTCGTCAGATCGCGGCGAACGCTGGCGACGAAGGTGCAGTAGTGCTCGATAAGGTATCTGCTCTTAAAGGTAACAACGGCTATAACGCAGCCACTGGTGAATACGGTGACATGCTGGAGATGGGTATCCTTGATCCGGCTAAAGTTACCCGTACTGCACTGCAGGCGGCGGCTTCAGTTGCTGGTCTGATGATCACCACCGAAGCCATGGTTGCTGATTCACCTGAAGAAGGCGGCTCGGGCGGAATGCCTGGTGGCATGCCTGATATGGGCGGCATGGGCGGTATGGGCGGCATGATGTAGAGCTGCACCCGCTTAAAAACCCCACCTTTTCGGTGGGGTTTTTTTTGCCTGTTGCAATGGTCATTCCGATCTTGCCCGACCAGAATCTGCGTAGGCATAGTGCAATGTCGGATATTTGGTATAGTCTCGGCCCGAGACGGCTGAAACGCTGAGAAAAATAAGCAGTTGGGGAGAAACACATGGATCTGATCGACTACCTGGCCCGTTGGGGCCACTTTCTTGCCGGTATTACCTGGATCGGCCTTCTTTACTATTTCAACTTTGTGCAGACCGAATACTTCAAAGAAGCGGACGGCGACGCTCGGACCGATGCGTTTGTGAAGCTGGTGCCACGAGCACTGTGGTGGTTCCGCTGGGGGGCGATGTTCACCTTCCTTACCGGTCTGATCATGCTGGGCTATCGAGGTGCCGGAGTCACGATCGACATTACTGTCGGAGCAGTGCTGGGCACCCTGATGTTCCTGAACGTCTGGCTGATTATCTGGCCGAACCAGAAAATTCTCATCGCTTCGAATACGCAGGTGAAAGGGGGTGGTGAAGCGCTCCCGGAAGCGGCTGCGGCAGCACCCAAAGCAGCGTTGGCGTCCAGAACTAATACGTTGTTCTCAATTCCCATGCTGTTTTTCATGGGCTCAAGTGCACATTACGGCCACGGTGGCTTAGCGGGTAACGACATGGCGTTGATTGTGGCGCTGGTCATTATCGCTGCTCTGCAACTAAACGCCATTATCGGCAAACCCGGTCCGATGGCCAGTGTGAAGGGCGTGATCACCAGCGGTTTCGCTTTGACTGCTGTGCTCTGGGCAACTGTAGCTCTGGTATAAACAGAATTGGCGCCGCCAGCGACTAGGTAAGCGCCGCTAGCGACTAGGTAAGCGCCGCCAGCGACCAGGTAAGCGCTGCGAGCGACGAAGTAAGTACCGCCAGCGAATAGATTGCCGCCAGTGAAATGGCGGCAGGAAGCGCCAGTAAATAGAGGAAACATGGCAGGATCAGATCCACTCTCTGTAGGTCCAGAAGACAGCACCGGCTACCGTCGCCCTGGTGGCGGTAAGCGGCGCCCGTCTGCCAGAGAGAAACCACCGCGGATGATTGGTATCAACCTGATCCTCGCCCTGCTTGTGGCCGGTCTGGTGATGGCCGGCTGGTTCATCGCCAATCAGCATAAGCTTCTGGTCAATTCTCAACAGTCACTGACCCAGGCAGAAGGCCGGCTGGAACTGCTGGAAGATCGCCTCGTCGTCACCGATGCTCAATTAACCGATACCGGATCTGAAACCAAGGAACAGCTGGAAAACTGGGAATCTGAAATTCGCAAACTCTGGGCGGTTTCTAACGAGCGCAACAAAAAGTGGATCAAGGACAACGAACAGTCGATTGCCAAGCTCCAAAAATCTATCACCGAATTCTCCGCCAGCAGCCGCGAAGTCAGCGCTGCAGTGGGCCGGCACGAGTCAGCCTTCAAACAGCAGCAGACCATCATCGATCAGTTGACCAGCGTCGAGTTACAGATGCAGCAGATTCTGTCTACCCAGCGTGACCTGGTGGATCGGGTCAATGCCAGCCGACAGACCGTGGCCTCGCTGCAGGCAGGTCTTGCCGGCAAGGTGTCCGATAATGAACAGGCTGTGGCCTCCATGGACGCCTATCGGGTGCAGAACAATAATCGATTGGCTGAAATCGAGCGTCGACTGGCCGGGCTGATGGGCAATCCTTCTCTATAACGCGGTCCTGACGCGACTTTACGAGTCACCTCTCAGTGGCTATGTGATCGCCGTCTACATTGCCGCGTTCGGTCAACGGCATACTTGCGCTGATGCTTTGCCAGGAATGCGCCGAAAATGGCCAATAACGGTAGCGCGCCACCGCAGTTCTGCGTTGCTGGTGCGTCCGCCCTCAGTGCTCCCAATACAGCTGTTGCGAAACTGAGCGACGGGGTGCTCTGGCGCCTGGCTGAACAGGCCGGCTGGCAGTGTCGCTACGTCAATGCCTGCGACAGCGATGAGATGGATGAATCTGTTGCTCTGGTGGAACTTCACGACGCCGGTGTTGATAGCATTCGGCGGCAGTTCCCTCATGCGCTGGTAGTCAGTGCCCGGGAAGATGCAGGCGCGGATCTGGTTCTGCCCGTCGTCGCGCCTGAGGCTGCGATGCGTCAGCTCCTCACTCACGGTGAGAATCACTGGCGACGCAATCTCAAGGTGATGTCTTTGTTCCGGGAGGTTGGTGCCCGTCGACAGCGAATGAGTCAGCTGGCGGATATAGGTCGCTCGCTCTCTACTCGAATGAACTTTGCTGATCTTCTGGAAGCCATTCTGAGGGAAGCCAGGATCCTTGCTGACTGTGAGGCTGGTTCACTGTATCTCGTCGATAAATCCGATGAAGAACACTCACTGGTATTCATGCTGGCGCAGAACGATAAGGTTGAGATTCCATTCATGCAGCGGCGGTTGTCGCTTACCCGAGATTCTATTGCCGGCTATGTGGCTCTATCTGGCGAAGATCTCGATATTCCCGATGTCTATCATCTGCCGGCCGATGCCCCCTACGAATTCAATCGCAGCTTTGATGAGCAGATGAATTATCGCTCCCGGTCGATGCTGGTGTTACCGATGCGCGATCATCGTGACCAGATTGTTGGAGTTCTGCAGTTTATAAACCGGCTCGAGCCGACCAGCAGTGAGCCAGTACCATTCGGTGATGAGATCTCAGAGCTGCTCAAGGCTGTGGCCAGTCAGGCTGCTGTTTCGATTCAGAAAAACCAGTTGTTGAACGACATTCACAGGCTGTTCGAAAGCTTCGTGCAGGCGTCTGTCAAAGCTATCGAGCAGCGCGATCCCAGTACCAGCGGTCATTCTTTTCGAGTGGCAGAAACTACTCTGGCTTTGCTTGAGGATTTACCCAAATCGAATTTCTCACGATTCCATAACCTCACCTTCAGTGAGGAACATCTGCGTGAGGTTCGCTACGCGGCTCTGCTGCATGATTTTGGCAAAGTCGGCGTACGCGAAGATGTGCTGCTTAAAGCTAACAAGCTCAGTGATGAGCGCCTGGAGATTCTGCAGTATCGATTGGAGCTGCAGAAAGAACGATTGCGGCGCCGTGCAGTAGAACAGGAGCTTGAGCTGTTGCACCACGGCCCGGTGGACATTGACGTTGCAAGAAGACGCGTTCACCGCCAGCTGGCAAGTGAGCTTTCTCAGCTCGACGACTTCTATTCTCTGATTCTGCGAGCCAATGTTCCGAACGTTCGTGACGATGGCGATTTCAGGCATCTCGATGACATTAGAGATTATGCCTTTCGCGAGATTGACGGCACCCTGAATGGCCTGATCACAGATCTGGATCTTATGGCGCTTTCTGTACGCCGTGGCAGCTTGACTCCGGAAGAGCGGCGCGAGATTCAATCGCATGTCAGCTATACGCGTGATTTCCTTGCTGTGCTGCCCTGGCCGCCTGAGCTGGCTGGAGTGCCGACAATCGCCGGTGCTCACCATGAGAAGCTCGATGGCAGCGGTTATCCTCTGGGCTTGGCTGGCGAACAGATTCCGCTGGCCAGTCGGGTCATGACGGTCTGTGATATTTACGATGCGTTAACGGCGATGGATCGACCCTACAAGCGGTCTATGAGCCTTGAGGTTGCTCTGTCGATTCTTGACGATGAGGCGCGGCAGGGTCTGCTTGATGTAGACATCGTGCAGGTCTTCAAAGACAGCCGCGTTTATCAGCGCAGCGGCGGTAGTCTTTCCCATCAGGTAGTCTGAGCGACAGTTCGATGGCTAATCCCAGTCATCGAGTACAGAAACCGTTACCAGATAGTTCTCGAATGAAAACACCACGCCGGTCTCGGTGATATTGGTCAGCACTAGATTTCCGAGCCGGTCGCCTTCGCTCAGACGTTCGCCATTCACTACCACGGCCCGCATGCTCGCGTCGTTGGCATAGAGGTGGGTAGAGAATGACAGCTCAGGGAATCGGCGGCGGGCTGCGGCGCTGAGACCGGCGAGGTTGGTATGTACCTTGGCCGCCAGTTTGGTTGGTGCGGGTGTGGTCCCGACCTGGCTGTTTGGCGCTTCGGCTGCATCAGGTTGTGTATTGGATGCTACGGGCTGTTTGTTAGCCGCCGCAGGCCGTTTATCAACCGCGGCAGCCTGTTCATCAACCGCCGCAGACTGTTTTTCAACCGCCGCAGGCTGTTCATCAACCGCCGCAGGCGCTACCTCATCAGCTGGGTTGGGGTCGGTGCTGCGGGGTGACAGGGGTCCGAACAGCCAGACCAGTACCAGCAGATTGCCAAGCAAAGCCGCGACGATCAGGTACTGTCCGAATCGGCTTCGGCGCTGCTTGTGCTGTTCAACAGCGAGTGAAGTGCGCAGATCCGGATCCTGTTCTGCTTCGGCTTTCTTCAATGCATCGAGAATGTATGACATCAGCTTAAGAGTTCAACCTGGGCGCCGGCAACCGCAGGCGCGTGGACAAACGTATCCAGGTGGCGGGTCCAACCACACCATCAATGATCAGCCCTTCGCTGCGCTGAAAAGCAACCACCGCATCATGCAGGATCTCATCAAAGTAATTGGGTCTACTGCTGTTCAATGACTGATCGGTTACGCCGTCGAGCTGCTGGCGCAACCAGCCAACGGTCTCATGAGTGTCCCCCTGGCGTATGCTGCCGCGGTAGCCGGGCGGTGTCTGCCACAAGACTACATACGCTCCGAACCAGGCGTCCCTAAGTTCATGCTGCGTTACCCGCAGCTGCCTGCCACCCACACCAAGCGTCAGCTCGTCGTTGCGCATATGGATCAGAGCGGCGTGATAAGGAGCTGCCTGATCATCCCACAGCTCCAGCACCACCGGCAGATCAGTCTGTTCGATGTTGCTCCAGCTGCCGTATTGAGAAAGACATTGCAGACCCGCAGACGGAGCGAAATCACAGGGGATAGCCTCTTCTGCAACGCTCAGGTAGTCGGCTCCCCAACGCGCAAATACGGCTGCGTAGGCCTGGCGCTGGAGGTCATAGATACTGCCGGTTGGACGCACTGCTGAGCCAAACGGTGGTAAGGCGGCTGGTCTGCTGGCCGTTGGAGGTTCAGTGGCTGCCTCGACGACAGCAGCCGGTGCTGTTGGGGTGGCTTCGACGCTTTGGGCTGGTTCAGCATTCACGACCAGCGATTCTGCAGCAGCGGCCGAGGATTCGTCGACCGGGTTCTCTCGCCCGTCTGGATCACTGGCGGTTGCAGCAGGCGCCGGGGATTTCATTGATCCTGTGGTGGCTTGTGGAGTAAACGGTACCGTAGCTATGACGGGTTCTTCCAGGGTATCCACAGTGGGCTGTCCCGGTTCGTTCGGTAGTTTGTTCCCCTGTGCGCTCGTCAACGGCTCTTCCGGCTGCAGATAAACCCAGGCTATACCAGCGGCCGCCAACCCGATCAGGCTCGCGGCAAGCCATACTTTATATTCGGATTGCTCACCGAGCACTTCCCGCGCGGCCCGGCTGACAGTTCTCGCAGTGACCTTGTGCTGGTTTTCGACGTAGGCGCCGAGCAGCGCCCGATCAGCAATTACATTAATTATTCTCGGCGTACCTTTCGATAAGCGGAACAATCGGCGTAACCCACCGTTGGTGAATATCTGCGGATGGCCGCCAGCTCTGCTCAGACGATGAGCAACGTATGCATAGCAGTCTTCACGATTCAGTGAGCCGAGGTGATAGCGAGCGGTGATTCGTTGCGCCAGCTGCCTTAGTTCCTGGCGAGCCAACAACTCGGAGAGTTCCGGCTGGCCAACCAGGATGATGCGCATCAGCTTCTTTTCATCGGTTTCCAGATTGGTCAGGAGCCGTACCTGCTCCAGAACGGCAGGGGACAGATTCTGAGCTTCGTCGATGATTACCACGGTGCTGCGACCGAGCTGGTGGGTGCGCAACAGGTGTCTGTTGAGAGCGTCGATATACTGTTTGATGGTCTGGGTGGTCTGGGGGTCGTAGGGTACTCCCAGTTCCTGGCAAAGCGTCTCGAGGAGTTCGCGAACGGTCAGCCGCGGATTCAACACAAACGCGACGTCCAGGTCCTTTGGCGTCTGTTTGAGCAGATTTCGCAGCAGGGTGGTTTTGCCGGTCCCGACCTCGCCGGTGATCAGTACAAAGCCGCCGTGCGAAAAACCGTACATCAGATGCGCCAGCGCTTCTTTGTGGGCTTTGCTCAGATACAGAAAACTCGGATCCGGAGCGATCGAGAACGGTTCCTGACTGAAGTGGAAGTAGGCCTGATACACACCGTTTGCCTGAATGTCTGGTATTTGAGTCTGAACCCGTTGTCGCCGGATCAGCGGCTCAACTTGTGGGCTCCATGCTCACCGCTGGGTGTTGGTTAAGCAAGCGACGATCTTTCTCCTGCCAGATTTCTTCGACCCAGGCTTCCACCTGTGCGCGCCGGCTGTCCTGATCTTCTGCCGCATGGACGGCTGCGGGGATTTCCCGGCACTGAGCCCGAACATCGACACCTTTGCAGTCGCCTTTCAGGAAGTCCCAGAAAGTCGGGACACCGTTCGGGTAGTTGATGGTGACGTCGATCAGACAGTCGAGACGTTCTTCTAAAGCGCCGAGCACCAGGCTCATGCCACCACTTTTCGGGTTCAACAGGGTCTGGAAGCGGCCGTTTTGTGCGTCATGTTTGGCCTTCGTGAAGCGGGTGCCTTCGAGAAAGTTCAGGACGGTTGTGGGGTGATTGCGGAACCCCTCGCAGGCGTCAATGGTTGCCTGACGATCCAGGGTCAGCAGCTCGGGATTTGCGGCAATCTGTTCTCGACTCATGCGCCGAACATAAGGAAATCCGAGGCACCACATGGCCTGTCCGAAGAAGGGAATGAACAGCAGCTGGCGTTTGGTAAAAAATTTGATGGCCGGAGTGCGTCTCAGAATGGTCTGGAGAATCAGAATGTCCGGCCAGCTCTGGTGATTGCTGATCGCCAGGTACCAGCCGTCGCGATGCAGTGCTTCGGCGTTCACCCATTCACATTCATCCCGATAGATGCCCAGCAGCCGGAAAATCAGCCGGTTGCTGCCCACCCAGTAGTCGATGATGCGGTCCATTTTTTCTGTCATCCAGGAAGCTGCCTGGCGCAGGCCGGTCACCCGCAGCACCAGGCGGACGAACGCCATCACAAACAGCGGCAGAGAAGCCAATACCAGGTTGCCGCAAACGAGAATAGACGACAGGATGCCAATCAGTGTTTTCATGACTGTGTACTTACCATAGCTGTCCTGATGGGTCTAATCCGTAAGCATCTGAATCATCTCCTGGCCCGCCGTCTGCGTTCTCAGTACCGGCCGGTGCGCAGCCTGGTGAGTCTGGCTGCCCTGTCACTGCTGGTGCTGATGTTCTCCGCGCTTGCGGGGTGCGAAAGTTTTGGCTACTACTCCCAGGCTGCAGGCGGACAGCTGCAACTGGTCTATCAGCGCCAGAAGGTCGATCAGCTGCTGGCCGATCTGCGCTCGAGAGAACTCGATGAAGCTGAGCGGGCGCTTTTGTTGCAGCTGGAGTTGAGCCAACGGATCCTGCAGTTTGCGCAACGCGACCTTGGTCTGGACGTTGGCAAACGCTACCGGACCTACGTTGCCCTGGACCAAACCAGTGTGGTCTGGAATCTGTTTGCAGCGCCGGAATTGTCGCTAGAGCCTCGAACCTGGTGCTATCCGTTTGTTGGCTGTGCGCCATATCGAGGTTATTTCGATCGTGCTGATGCGCAGCGTTATCAGCGCAAACTCGACGCTGAGGGCTTCGAAACCTATCTGGGTGGGGTGGCGGCCTATTCGACCCTGGGCTGGTTTGATGATCCGCTGCTCAGCTCATTTATCCACTGGCCGGAAGCTAACCTGGCGGATCTGCTCTTTCATGAACTGGCCCACAGTCGTGTCTGGGTCAAAGGTGATGTTGCGTTTAACGAGGCCTTCGCCAGTTTTGTCGGCCGCGAGGGGATGGAGCAGTGGCTGGTTGCGCAGGGTGGGGAGGCGCAACTCAGCGCTTTTGTCGACAGGCAAACTGCCCGGCGGCGTCTGCAGAGGTTGCTTCAGGAGGTCAAGTCGGCATTGGCAGATGTGTATCGCAGCGAGGTTTCGGACGTTACTAAAAGACGCGAGAAAGACAGGATTCTCAGCGCTGCCAGAGTCTGTTTCGCGAAAGCGCCAGAGCATTTCGGCGGAGAACGCTATCTTCGGATCATGAGCGCGCTGAACAATGCTCTGCTGGTTTCCATTGCCACTTATGACGATCAGGTTCCCGCGTTTGCGGCGCTGTTCGAAAGTTCCGGTGGATCCTGGCAGGCCTTCTTCGCTGCGGTGGAATCGCTGGCAGAGCTCGATGCACAGGATCGGTTGCAGAAGATGCGCAAGCTAAGTGAAGGTCAGGTAACAGATCACGCTGATGATGACGGCGCCGATGATATTCAGTGCGAAGCCTTCGCGCGCCATGGTGTCGATGCTGACTCGCCCGGTGCCGAAAACAATGACGTTAGGCGCGGTGGCGACCGGTAACATGAATGCGCAGGATGCCGACATCGCTGCTGGAATCATCAGTAGTTTGGGGTCAATGCCTGCCCCCAGCGCACCTGCCGCCAGGATCGGCATCAGCAGCGTGGTGGTTGCGGTATTGCTGGTGGTTTCCGTCAGGAAAGTGACGGCCAGGCAGACGACCAGCATCACCAGAAGGATCGGCAGCGTTGACAGTCCGGATAGCGCATCGCCGATGGTCTGGCTTAAGCCCGATGCGGTAAACGCGGTTGCGATGGTGATGCCTGCGCCAAACAGAATCAGCATTCCCCAGGGGATTTTGTTGGCCGTTTCCCAGTCAAGAAGCTTCTGACCTTTACCATCCGGAATCAGAAACATCGCTGCTACGGCCAGCAGCGCAACCATGGCATCGTTGGTCTGCTCCAGACCAAACAGTCCACTCCAGCCGCCGAATGGTTGCTTGCGGGTAATCCAGCAGAAGGCGGTCAATGCAAAAACCAGAGTCACCCGGACCTCGGCTGTCTGCCAGGCTCCCACTTCCGGCAGCTGCACGGTGCCCTGATGAGACAGCCGCCGGGTCAGCCACAGGGCCATGATCGGCACAAAAACCGCGACCACGGGAAGTGCCCAGCTCATCCAGGTCAGAAACGGAATCTGTTCACCGATGGCGGTTTCATAGACACCCATGAAGACGACGTTTGGCGGGGTTCCAATTGGCGTGCCGATGCCGCCAATACTCGCGGCGTAGGCGATCCCCAGCAGCAGTGGTATCGGCAGATTGGGATCTTCAGATTTTTCCACCACGGCCAGTGCCACGGGAACCAGCATCAGCGTGGTCGCAGTGTTGGAAATCCACATGCTCAGAATGGCGGCTGCAGCCATGAAGCCGAATACCAGGCGACGGCTGGAGGTGCCGCCGAAGGCTTTGACCATGCTCAGAGCCAGACGTCGGTGAGCACCACTTTTTTCCAGTGCTGTCGCCAGAATGAAGCCGCCCAGCAGCAGCAGAATTAATGGGCTGCCGTAGGCGTTGGCGACCTGTGAAGGCGTCAGAACCTGGAGCAGCGGCAGCGCACCAAGCGGAATGAATGAGGTCGCCGGGATAGGTATCGGCTCGAATACCCACCAGACTATGCAGATGACGGTCACCGCTGCGGTCAGCGCAGCGTCAGCAGAAAAACCACTGGCCGTCATGAGGTATGCTGTAATAACGGCGACGATGGGCCCCGCAGGAAGTGAGATCTGCTTGATAGAATAGGTGCCCATGAGCGGGCTAGGTTGCCATTGGAACGGCTGCAGAACAAGCTGTGGGAGCAGTCGTTGCGCACTGGGCGTTTGCTGCAGCCGCACACTCAGGTGTTCTAGTCGACGCCATCAACAGCGCCGATCGCCTGGCGCCACAGAGGGGTTTTCGAGCGTTTTCATGGCAGTTCCAGTGAACTTTGCGGTCAGTCAGCTATGAGCAAGCCAAGTTTTTACTGGTACGACCTGGAAACCTCAGGCATCGAACCGCGCTGGGATCGAATTGTGCAGTTTGCTGGATTGCGCACCGACATGGACTTAAATCCGATCGGTGACGAGTACTGCACCTATGTGCGGCTTGCGGATGATGTTCTGCCAAGTCCCGGGGCTGCGATGGTCACGGGTATTACTCCACAGCTTTGCCAGGACAAAGGTATCGACGAGTGGCAGACGCTGTCGCGAGTATTGGAGATCTTCAGCCACCCGAAAACCTGTGTGACGGGTTTCAACAGCCTGCGTTTTGATGACGAATTTACCCGCTTCGGCCTCTACCGGATGCTCTTAGAGCCGTATGCGCGGGAGTGGCAGCATGGAAATTCCCGCTGGGACATCATTGATCTGGTTCGGGCAACGGGCGCCCTGCGTCGCGACGGTATCGAGTGGCCAGTCAATGAAGACGGGTTGCCCGTTTACAATCTGGAACGGATGACTCGGGCCAACAACCTCGAACACGGCCAGGCTCATGACGCGATGTCTGACGTCCACGCGACGATCGGGCTGGCTCGGCTGATTAAAAAGGCCCAGCCTAAACTGTTCAGCTATTACTTCGATCTGCGAGCAAAAAAACGTTCCCGTGCCTTGCTTGAACCTTACGGTGCTCGTCTGTGCCTGCACGTATCCGGGATGTATCCACGGGAGAGATTCGGTAGTGCGCCGGTGATTTCTATCTGCCGGCATCCGACCAACTCCAACAGCATTGTCGTTGCCGATCTAAGTCAGGAGATCGACAGCCTGCTGACCTGGGATGCTGATGCGATTCGCGAGCGTCTGTTTAAAGTTGGCGCGACCGAGCGCCCGCCCCTGAAGGAGGTGCGAATCAACCGGGCACCCTTCCTGGCAGGGATTGAAGTGTTGACCGAAGAAAACTGGTCGCGGCTCGGGTACAACCGGAAAGTCATCGAAGAACGTGCCCGCCGCCTCCGGCAACCGGCGATCGCGGCAAAAATTGCGCGGGTCTATCGGCAGCAGACCCGGGGACCTGCCGCTGACCCTGAAGCGGCTCTTTATGATGCGTTTCTGCAGGATTCAGACCGCCAGCGCGCTCAGGCGCTGCAGGCAAATCTGCGGGAAGGGCGCTGGAGTGATCTTGACTATGATGACGAACGCCTGAAAACGCTTGCCGAGCGCCTTAAAGCCCGGTCTTTCCCGCATCAGCTCACGGAAACGGAACGCGGCGACTGGCACGAATTTGTCCGCAGCAAGCTGCACGCGACTGATGCACCCTGGCGGACGCTGGCCAGGTTCCGTCAGGAAATTGCCGAGGAGCGGGTCAAGCTGGAAACAACACCCGATCCACGCCGTGAGCAGATTCTGGGGGCGCTGAACGATCACGCTGCGTATCTGGAGGCGCAATACGCTCCATGAGTTTCTGTGTCGAGTTTGATCAGGTGAGCAAATCTTTTACCCCGGGAACCCGGGTGCTTGATGAGGTATCACTGTCTCTGCCGGAAGGATTAACCACGGCCGTAGTTGGTGAAAGCGGCAGCGGCAAAACCACGCTGCTGCAGCTGGTGAATGCGGTGCTGTGGCCTGATCAGGGTCAGGTGCGGGTGTTTGGCAAGCCGATACCCGAAGACCTTGTGGCGCACAGGCGCGCCATTGGCTATTCGGTTCAGGGCGCGGGACTGTTTCCCCACCTTACCAATCTGGAGAACGTTCAGTTGCTGGCACGTCTGGAGGGCTGGTCGTCGCAGCAGATGCACGATCGCTTTGATGAGCTACGCCAGCAGATGGAACTGGATACAGATGTGGCTGACCGTTATCCGCAGGAGCTCTCCGGTGGACAGCAGCAGCGCATCGGTCTGTGTCGGGCGCTGATGCTGCGACCCAGAATGCTGCTGCTTGATGAACCCTTTTCCGCAGTTGATCCCATTACCCGGGTTGGGATTTATGAGCGTTTTCAGGAAGTGCAGCGCCTGGAAGGCGTCAGTACTCTGCTGGTGACTCACGACATGCGCGAAGCGGTCAAACTGGCCAGCTACCTGGTCATCGTCCGCTCCGGACGTATTGAACAGGCGGGCACTACCAGCCATGTTCTCCAAGAGCCCGGCAGTGATTATGTTGCCAATCTGCTGGCGCAGCAGCTGTGATTGCTTCGTTGGCTAACAGAGTATTATGCGTTTTGATGGCTGTGTTGCTTGGTTTTGCAGCCGTTGTTTCTGTGCAGGCCGCTGAGGACCGGCAGATTCGGATAGGCAGTAAAAACTTCAATGAAAATTATCTGCTGGCGGAGATGTCTGCGCAGATGCTGGAGCAGGCTGGGTTTCGAGTCGAGCGCCGCTTTGGTCTTGGCGGTACGCTGATCTGTTACGAGGCGTTACGCAGCGGAGAAATTGATCTCTACATCGAATATACCGGCACCCTCAGTCAGGCCATTCTCAATGATCCGGAAGCGACCAGCATCGACGCGCTGAACGTGCGCCTGGTGGACAGCGATCTCGCCGTGCTGCCGGCTTTCGGGTTCAACAATACCTATGCGATGGCGATTAAACGGCAGCTGGCCGAAGACCTGGGGATGCACACGATTGCGGACCTCGCCGGTCAACCGCAGCTGCGCTTGGTTGTAAGCCATGAATTTCTCGAACGGGAAGATGGCTGGCCGGGACTGGCGAGAGCCTACGGGTTGAGCGCTTCGGTGACAGGGATTGAGCACGGGCTGGCTTATCAGGCGATTGCCGATGGGGCCATCGATGTTACCGATGCGTACTCCACCGACGGTGAACTGAAGCGCTACGACCTGCGGGTGCTTGAAGACAACCGGGGGTTCTTTCCGCAGTATCTGGCCGCGCCGCTGATACGCGAGGATCTGCCGACTGCCGCCCGGCAGGCGCTGGAGCGAATGGCCGGCAGTATCGACGATCAGACCATGCAGCGTTTAAACGCCGAGGTCGTTTTCGAGAATCGCGGGTTCGCTGAAGTCGCCAACGGCTTTCTGGTCGAGCAGGGTTTTGCTGATGAAGTTGATCTGTCAGGAACTTTCTGGGGCCCGCTGCTGGACAACACCGCCCAACACCTGAAGCTTACCGGCATTGCTCTGCTGGGCAGCATCCTGGTGGGCGTTGGTGCCAGCCTGCTGGTCTTTCGGATTCCGGTGCTGGCCAGATCACTGACTTATTTCTGTGGTCTGCTGCAGACGATTCCATCCATCGCGTTGCTCGCTTTGATGATTCCGCTGTTCGGCATCGGCATGCTGCCGGCAATCATTGCGCTGTTTCTCTATTCGCTGCTGCCGATACTGCGCAACACACTGACCGCACTGACGACTATTGATCCGACCCTGGTGAAAGTGGCCGTAGCGATGGGGCTGAAAGATTCCGAGCAGTTGCGGCTGATTTATCTGCCGCTGGCACTTCCGTCCATGTTTGCCGGAATCCGAACCGCCGCAGTCATCAGCATCGGCACCGCAACCCTTGCGGCGTTTATTGGCGCAGGCGGGTTAGGGGATCCCATCGTCACGGGACTTGCCCTCAATGATGTGAATCTGATCCTGCAGGGTGCGGTGCCTGCTGCCGTGCTTGCCGTGGTCACAGAGCTGGTGTTTGAAGGGCTGGAACGATTACTGCTGCCGGGTAATCTGCGACTGGCCGATCACAGCGTTTCCAGGTAGGCATCGTAGCTGGCCGCTTGCGGGTCATAGTCGATATCACCGGGCATGTCACGCCAGATGCCGATGAAGTAAGTTCCGGTATCGCCATCGATCTTTTTTCCGTTCAGAACCTTGTCAGACCAGTCGAAGCTTTCGTCACCAAAGTAATTGTCGGGAGTGTCTCCGGTCAGACAGGTGACGCGTTTACCGCTGCGCAATGAGCTGATCAGGCTCTCTGGCGCACTGTGGCGGGCAGCAAAATCAGCCTGGGCAGCCATCTCCCGCTCGTTGAGGATAACCAGGCGCCAGATTTTGCCGCTGCTGTTGAGCATCAGTAGCCCGGGCGGGTCACCGGCGAGGTAGTACTCGATCAGTCTTTCCCGCTGCATCAGGTCCGTAACGTAGCGGGCAATCGTCTGATCGGTGAGGAACTTCGGTGGGTCAATCGACAGCGCGGTTTTCAGCCGCGCGGAGTACTGTCCGAAGTATTCCTGCTGGAGGCTGTCGACAAAATCGAAAATGTCGCTGATGGACTGGCCGCTGTGTTTTGGGAAAAACCGATGCAGCAGGCCGGCGTTGAACGCAGCAACCGCAAGTTTTTCATCCGCGACACCGGTGAGCATGGCTTTGCGCAGGTTAGCGTCGGTCAGTGCAGCGCAGAAATCCAACCCGTTCAACGAGGGCATCGAGTAGTCGACAATGACTACCGAGTTGCGATGAAAACGGCCAACATGATTGATCTCCTGTTCGATCAGATCTAGATCCAGCCGGATGATTGCTTCGCTGCTGGTGCGCTGCATCGTAAAACAGCGGTCCATCAGCGGCGGCAGTTGTGGTGGTGTTTCCAGAAACTCCAGTGCTTCGTGTGGATCAGTGAACAATCGACAGGCCCAGGAACGCGGCATTTCCAGTTCCAGACTGCGCAGAAACGACGCGTTGTCATCGACAAAACACACCGTTGTTGGGTGAAAGTAGGGTGTCAGAGCAAAATTGTGCATGAAATCCGCCGGGTCAGTTCGTCAGGTTTTTGCAGATCACGTCAGGAGATCGAGCAGCGCTTCGCGTTTCGCTTCTGACAGTCGTCGGAAACCGCGCAGCAGCAGTTCCTCCTGTTCTGACACCTCGCGCCTGAACAGCGACTCAAATTGATCGTGTAGCGGAGGCACGATTGGCTGATCGGCAATGCCGGGAGAGTTGGGTGTGCCGAGACCGCTGAAGCTGTGCTGCAGGCGCGCTACAATGTCAGAGTTCATGCTACGTCGGTAGTGACGCGCTGACTCGGCGATCAGGTCGCGCATTGCCGCCGGCAGGCGGACCATGTATTTGTAGGGTGGTTCTTTCATCGCCCGGCCTTTTGTCTGGATGGTCCGATCGTCCCTGGCGGTAGCGCGGAAGCGATATTAACTTGGTTCTGATCGCGATCGAGATACCGTGAACGTACTTGCACGAATTTAGCCCCAGGTTCGGCTTTCAACAAGAGATGGCAATTTGATATCAGATCTATGCAACCGCTGACTCGAGACAACATCCGCCTGGCGGCCAGCGTGCTGCTGCTGCGCGAGTCACCGGCGGGACCCCAGGTCTTCATGATGAAACGCCCGGGCAAAGGCGACTTCCCTGATCTACATGTATTCCCCGGTGGCAAGGTAGATGAAGATGATTTCCTGCCTGAACTGCTTGATGGCCTCACCGACGCTGATGCCAATCGTCTGCTCGGATTGTCAGCGGGCGCCATCCGCTACTGGGCCACGGCAATTCGGGAATGTTTTGAAGAGTGCGGCGTGTTGCTGGCGCGAAGGGATGGTGAACTGCTCCAGTTGCATGATGCGCAGGAGATTGAACGCTTCGACAGTTACCGCCACCAACTGATCGAAGGGCAGCTGACCATGGCGCAGGTGTGCTCGCGGGAAGGGCTGACGCTCGCCGCGGATCATTTGAGCTACTTCAGTCACTGGCTGACACCCGACGTGGTGCCGAGACGATTCGATACCCGGTTTTTTCTTGCTCGGCTGCCTGATCGTCAGGAGACCGTGGCCCATCACTGGGAGACTGCAGGCAGTGAGTGGTTGTCTGCGGAACAGGCGCTGGAGTCCGCTCGTGATGGTTCCTGGCGCATGATCGCTCCAACGCTGACGTCCCTGCGCAGTATCGTGGGCTATCAATCGGTGGCTGAGATTGAAGTCGCCGTGCGAGCCGAATCGCATCTGCCCGTTCTGACTGATGAGCTGCGTCGGGAAGGAATGCAGCCGATTCGGTGAATGGATCAGGCGAAGATCAGGCCCATGTCCGCAAAGAACCAGGTGAACGCATGAAGCCACACCCGCAGTCAGACTTTGCCGTTCGCGCCCGTTCGCTGAGTAAAGGCTACCGTGATGGAGATCAGCTGCGCCCTGTGCTCAATGATCTGACCTTCACCCTGCAACCCGGGGAAGTACTGGCTCTTACCGGACCCAGCGGCTCGGGAAAATCGACCGTGCTGAACCTGCTTGCCGGGACGCTGATCGCGGACAGCGGTGATCTGGAGATTGCCACGGACGCTGGCGTAATTGCCTTGGGACGGCTCGATGAACGGGCGCGGACCCGCTACCGCCGCACCCATGTGGGCTACGTGTTCCAGTTCTTCAACCTGGTGCCGACTCTGACAGTGCGGGAAAACGTACTGCTGCCGCTGGAGTTGAACATGCGCCCGGATCTCACCGCGACTGCGCTCGAACGTCTGGGCGCACTGGGTATGCAGGCACGACAGGACGACTTTCCCGAACACCTTTCTGGCGGGGAACGGCAGCGCACGGCGATTGCTCGCGCGCTGGCTCATCAGCCGGTGCTGGTTCTGGCTGACGAACCGACCGGCAACCTGGATTCAGAAAATGCGGCGCTGGTGGCCGAGATGTTGATCGGTCATGTGCGGGCCGCTGATAGCGCGCTGGTGCTGGCAACACATGACGAACGGGTTGCCGAGCGTGCGGATCAGATTCTCCGGCTCGGCGATTGAAACTTCTGCACTTAAGCCAGGCGCGATTCCTGCGTCAGGCACCCTGGAGCACGATCACGGTGCTGATCGGGATTGTTCTCGGGGTGGCATCGGTGGTGGCCGTGCATCTGATCAGCGTGCGGATCAACGACTCGTTGAGCGCGGCCACGCCCGCCTACCTCAGTGAACTGACTTTCCTTGCTGATCGCCCTGGTCTGACCACGGCGGACTACTTCACGCTGCGTAAAGCCTGGCGATCAGGCGATCACCCGGAGATCGCGGGTATGGTCCCGGTGCTGGAAGGTCAGCTTCGGCTGGGAGATGTCTCTGTCAGCGTGGTTGGCATTGACGCATTTTCCGGCCTGCGTACCGCGCTGCCGTTGGCGGGTCTGGCACCGCGCGGGGTCATTGCCAGCAGCGAGTTGATGGCACAGCTGGGCCATCTTGAGAGTGGCGCTGCTTCAGGTCTGGCGTTGCCACTGCCGGGCGAATTCGCTCGTTTTGAAGTCAACGCGATTGTTGCGGTTGGCAATCAACGGATACTGCTCACGGATCTCGGCACTGCGCAGGAGTTGCTGCAACTGCCGACCGACGCTCTCAGCCGGGTCGGCCTGAAAGTGACCCACCCCTGGCTGACGGTTGAACGTCTGCTGAATCGTCTGCTGCCGGGTTTCGGCGCCGGATTTGATAACTTTGCCTGGTCGCTGTCCGATTGGCGGATCCGATCGATTGATTCAGAGCTGCCCAGTCGTGCGTTTGGCCAATCGGTGCTGTTCAACCTCGGTGCGCTGGGGTCGCTGGCCCTGGTGGTTTCCTGGTTGCTCGTATACCAGGTCGGGCTGATCTGGTTGCGTCGCCGCCGCCGTACTATGGAGATGCTGCATTTTCAGGGGGTGACGCTGGATGAGTTGCGGCGCGGTTTCCTTGTCTCACTGGTGCCGCTTTCGGTGCTGGCAACTGTGCTGGGCATTGGTGGCGGAGTGGCGCTTGCAGCGCTGCTGAGCCGTATCAGCACCACCGGCATGGACCTGCCACTTGAGCCGGTGGCACTGGATGCCTGGTTGCTCGGTAAAGCCACCCTGAGCGGCCTGGGGGTCAGCGTGGTGGGTGCATGGCTTGCGTTCCAGCAGGAGTGGGCGCGGCCGCTGTTGCCGCAGCGCTGGTGGGTGGCGGTACTGCCGCTGCTGCTGTTGGCAGGTGCTCTGGGGGTCTGGTGGGTGAGCGCTCTGTGGGGTGCGTTTCTGGCCATTGTTACGCTTTGTCTGGCGAGCGTACTGCTGGTGCAGCCGACGCTGCGCCGGCTGTCCGGCACAGCGCGGAGATTGCCCGGATTCTCTCTGCTGGCGCGAATTGGCGCCAGAGAACTGGTCTGGTATCCGCGCGACCTGGCAGTAGCTGTTGCCGCGCTGATGCTGGCAGTTGCTACCAGCATGGCGATTGCGTTGATGGTCGACAGCTTCCGCCAGGATTTTTCGCGCATGCTTGATCTGCGCCTGGCGGATGATGTCTATGTGCGCTCTGCCGGGCGGGATCTCCGATCGCTGGCAGAGACTGTTATGGATTCGGTAGAAGGGCCTGCGGCTTCGGCTGACAAACCTGCGGCCACGGCTACGGGCACAGTTGTCGTACCTTCAGGCCAGCTGCTGGTGCGGGTTGACGATCTGCCGGTTGAGGTTGGCTACGCGGTTTTTGATCGGGCGCAGACGGCCCGCTATGGGCTTGTTGACGCGCTGCAACCGGGTCAGGCTATCGCCAGTGAACGCTTGCTGCGCAATCTGGGGCGCTCAGTCGGTGATCGTCTAGACGTGGCAGGAAGCGGGATTACCATTGTTGCCAGCTTTCCGGGTTTCGGAGATGTGATGCCACGGCTGCTGGTTGATGTGGCGACGGCGCAGCAGATGCCCGGCGTGCTTATATTCGATCGTCTGGCCATCAGAGCGGCGCAGCCCGAGCTTATTGTCGACTTGCTGGCGGCTCGCTTTCCCGATCTGGAAGTTCAGCAGGCATTGCCGTTGCGAATCCGCGCTCTGGAGATTTTTGATCAGACCTTTGCGATCACCCGCGCTTTGACGCTGCTGGCTCTGCTGGTGGCCTGTATCGGACTCTACAACGCTCTGCTCGGGCTGCGCCTGAATCAGCAGTCCACCCTGCTGCTGCTGGCCAGTATGGGGGTGAGTGACGCGGAAGTTCGACGCATTCAGCTGGCCCGCGGGCTGGGTATTGGTGCTGCTGTGCTGGTGTTTGCGCTGCCGCTGGGGCTGATCATGGGCTGGTTGCTTTGCCATGTGGTCAATCCGCGGGCGTTCGGCTGGGAGCTGGATCTGGTGATCGCGCCTTCAGCGCTGGCAGTGCCGGTTGTGCTCGGATTGCTGGTTATTGTCGTGACCAGCCTGCTGCCCGCGCCGGGTGAGAAGCTGGTGGAGAAAGCGTGAATTCGGGACTATTGAACCTGCTGGCGATTCTCACGGTGCTGGCGCTGCACGGCTGTGATTCGCAAGCGCCGCAATCGGTATCCGGCCTGGCCCCGCTGCGCATTGGCTCGGTGCTCGGAGAAACGGCTCTGGAAGGCTATCAGCGCGCAGAGCAAGTTCGCGCTTTCAGCTTTCCGGAGGATCATGGCGTACATCCTGGGTTTCGCAGCGAGTGGTGGTATCTGACGCTGACGCTCAGCGACGGCGCTGGGCGCGATTATGGCGTGCAGTTCACCATTTTCCGCCAGGCGCTCGCGCCTGCGCCGACCACTGACAATCCCTGGCAGAGTGAGCAGGTGTATCTCGGTCACCTTGCCGTGACCGATGTGGCTGCTGGTCAGCATCGGGAATTTGAACGCTTTGCCCGTGCTCATCCGCAGCTGGCGGGCGCTCGCGCTGAACCTTTTGCGGTCTGGCTGGAGGGCTGGCGGCTGGCTGCTGACGATACCGGAGCCTGGCGGCTGACCGCACAGGCAGCTGAAATTTCTCTGGATCTGCGTTTGAGTGAGCTGGAACCGATGCTGTTTCAGGGTGATCAGGGTCTCAGCCGCAAGGGTCCGGGTCAGGCTTCCTACTACTTTTCGATTCCTGGATTTGTGGTTGACGGTTCACTGACGTTAGACGGTGTTGAGCATACGGTCAGTGGCGGCGGCTGGTTCGACCGGGAGTGGAGCACCAGCGTGCTCAGCGGCGATCAGCAGGGTTGGGACTGGTTTGCACTGCGGCTGGATTCGGGCGCTGGTTTCATGGCCTTCCAGCTGCGGCGCAAAGATGGCGCACGGGATCTTTATGACTACGCGGTCAAGGTATCTGCTGATGGCGGGAGTCAACAGTTTCCGCCCGATCAATTTCAGCTCGAACCACAGAGGTTCTGGCGGGATTCGACTGGCACCCGCTGGCCGGTGGAGTGGTCGATAACCGTAGCGGGTGAGCAGTGGCGGGTTGTTGCCGCGCTCGACGACCAGCGGATGGATACCTCGCTGGTTTACTGGGAAGGTCTGGTCTATGTGTATGATCAGCGCCAACGGCGGATCGGGCGCGGATACATGGAACTGACGGGATATTCGGATGAGTGAAGACCTGGAATGGGCGCGAGTTTCCAGTGAGCGGGGACCTGATCTGATGCTGTTTCAGGTCCGGTACGACACCATGCAGCACCCGCAGTCGAAGGACCAGCTGCGGCGTCTGGTCATCGAGTCGGTCGATTGGGTCAATATGGTTGCGCTCACGTCTGACGATGCGCTGGTAATGGTGCGTCAGCATCGCTTCGGGGTCGGCTATGCAACACTTGAAACCCCGGGTGGCATGGTCGATGCCGGTGAGACGTCGCTGCAGGCAGCGCAGCGGGAACTGCTCGAAGAGACCGGTTACGGTGGTGGTCGCTGGCGTTATCTGGGGGCCGTGGAGCCTAATCCGGCGTTCCACGATCATCTTTGTCATCACTGGCTTGCTGAAGGTGTAGTGCCTGTGCAGGCACCAACGCCAGGTCAGGGTGAACATATTGCCGTTGAACTGATGAGCGAATCACAGATGACTGCGGCGGTGGCGTCGGGCGAGCTGAAGCACGCGTTGGCGTTGTCAGCCCTGTCCAGGGTTTATGAGCTCTGGCCGCGACCCTTCCTGCCCGCAGAATCAGACTGATTCAACGCTAGGATCAGCGCAGGAAATTCGTCACAATGGCTCCCCAACACCGGCTGGTGCGGACTCCGTGGGAAATCAGCTGGCGCTGACTATTTGGACCGTTCAGGGTTAAGGTAAGGGTATACCTAGGGTATATCTGGGGTATAAGAGAAACTTATGAGCGAAAGCAGCAGGATGGACTATCCGGGCGGAGCAGGCTCCACGGAGCGACAAGACAAAGCTGCTGGTCCTGGCGAGTCTTTTTCCAGGATGCTGAATAGTGAACCCGGTTCAGGGTCAAGATCCGTGCAGACTGCGGACCCTGCCAGTTCCATTCTTATCGTCGACGACAAGCCCGAACTGCTGGACAGCCTCTATCAGCTGATTGTGCTGAACGGCTATCAGGCGGACAAAGCGCTTGGCGGCGAACAGGCGCTGGAAGCCCTCGGCAGCAATCGTTACGACGTGGTTCTGCTGGATCTGATCATGCCTGGGGTCAGCGGGCATGATGTTCTGGATTTTGCAGCGCGCGAGCAGCTCGAGTGCAAGATTATTGTCGTGAGTGGAGACTCCAGCTTCAGCGGCGTTAAACACGCCCTGCACTGTGGCGCGTTTGATTTTGTTAAAAAACCCTATGAAGCCGGTGAACTGATCTCAACGATGGAAACTGCGCTGCGCCAGTGCAAGCTGGAAACGCAGAATCTGGTGATGGAGGAGCGGCTGAAAGAATCGGAAGAATTGCACCGATTCATCGTTAACAACTCTCCGGATCTGGTGTACATGCTGGACCGCAACGGCTGTTTTACCTTCTTAAACGATCGTATTGAGACGCTGCTCGGGTACCGGAAAAATGAACTCATCGGTCGCCACTATTCCGAACTGGTCGATGATGATCACCTCGAAGTCGCGCGCAATATCTTCAATGAGCGTCGTACCGGACCCCGGGCATCGAACAATGTGGAGATGCGTTTTAAAAGCCGTCTGCCCCGTCGCGGTCCGCGTCTGTTCCATTCCCAGGCGGTCTGGATGGAGCTGACTGCAGAAGGTGTCTATTCCGATACCAGCGAGCGGACACGGGAAAATTTTGTCGGCACCTACGGGACAGCTCGCGATATCAGCGAACGCAAAGAAGCCCTGGAGGTGATCAACTTCCAGGCCTACCATGATCTGCTTACCCATCTTCCAAACCGCGCTCTGTTGAAAGACCGTTTGTCGCTGGCGATTGCCCACGCCCGACGTAACAAACGACGACTGGCGGTGATGTTCCTGGATCTGGATCGATTCAAGCTGGTTAATGACACCCTCGGGCATTCCATGGGTGATCGGCTGCTCAAAGCGGTCGCTAACCGTCTGCAGAGTTGTCTGCGCCGCGGTGACACCCTGG
>CAKZWF010000003.1 GCA_937921865.1 uncultured Pseudomonadales bacterium
GGCTTCTTCAGTAATCTGCAGATGAGAGATATCCGGTGCAGCCGGCGCCGGTCGATCACTTGGCAGGGCGAGGTTCGCACCAACTTCTGCAACCTCAAAATCCAGCGGACCAACTTCGACCACAGCAGGTTCCGGACGGGATTCAAGTAGATCTTCACCTGCCGCGGCTATGGAAAAATCTGCCTCAGGGAGCATGACGACAACCGGCTCCACGGTGTCCGCCAGATCTGCTCCGAGCTCGGCAACCACAAAATCCGGCGCACTGATTTCCACTCGCTCCCCCGCTGCCTCGGCGGCTGCTTTGTCTATTTCTTCGAGACTCAACAGCGTCAGCGCTGGTGATACCTGATCCGTGGTTGGGGCCGCAGCCGTTTCCGGGGCGGACGGTGACGGTGTAGTAGTGACAGTTTCGGCAGAGTTCAATTCGGCCGCAGGTGCAGGAGCAGCCGCTTCTGGCGTATCAGCGGGCTTGGCCGGTGCCAGCGAATGGACTCTCAGCCTGCCGCCCGCTTGTTTAAACAAAGCCTGATAGCGCGCGGCCATAGCCGCATCAACGGCTTTTTTCAGCACCACTGCAGCTCCTGAGAAGAGTTTCTCAGCCTGCTCATCAGTCAGGTTCAGCGACTCCACGAGTCGGCGTTTGACCACCGCTCTGTGCTGTCCGTCCAGGACTTCGCCGCGGAATACCAGTTGGTATTTCTCGTCCATAGCCGCATTGTAGCGCAACGTCAAAGATCCACTGTTGCTTGTGTCTCACCAGACATCAGCAGGATCTCTCAAAACTCGCGGCAAAAAAGCGTTGGAGAAGTTGGTGATTGCCAGTTCAAATTTTCGGCTGTTGTGGTACTGTTCGCGTGTTCTGTCAACCACAATGAGAGCGAACTAGTGAGAGCCTTAAAAAACGTATTGTTAGCATTTGCCGTCACCGCCCTGTTCGCAGGGTGTGCAACCACAGAGCAGTTCAACGCGCTGCAAGCGCGCGTAACCGCGCTCGAAAGCCAGGTATCCAGCGCCGCTGACAGTGCGAGCGATGCCGCAGCAGCTGCCCAACAGGCTGGACGTGACGCCAACTCAGCCAAGGCCACCGCCGAGCGTGCTATGGACGCCGCCACGGAAGCCAACGAAAGAGCTGAGCGCGTAGCCGATACCTGCTGCTCCAGGAAGTAATCCTGATCACCCCATCGGATTCTTCGGTGGGGTCCCTTAGCTTGCTAAGGGCAATTCGTACTGACTAAAGGCTGACCGGAACCCCGGTCGGTCCCTGAAGCACTACTTCGACAAGTTGCCGGTCAACCGTGGCCAAATTTCTTTGTGCCGCCGATTCCACCAGTTCCAGCATTTGCGCCTTCTCTTCATCCGAAAAAGCATCATCTGAATAGAGATCGCGATGGCTCTCTACATAGAGTCGATCCCCCCGCCAACCGACCTTGAACGGCTGATTGACGATATAGACCGGAAATCCGTTGGGTATCATTTCTGCCAACGTGGCGATATGGGGATCATATAGTCGGATACATCCGTGACTGACCATCTGGCCGACGCCGAACGGTTTGTTAGTCCCATGGATGAAATACCCAGGTTCTGCCAGCTGAATCGCCAGATTTCCCAACGGGTTATCCGGGCCCGCAGGCACCACCGGCGGCAGAATGTCACCGGCGGCCGCATGTTCCTCTCGCGCCGCAGCGGTAGGCGTCCAACTGGGATTTTCAATTCGACCCGTTACCCGGGTTTCAATCAGCGGCGTTGGAAAATCTGTCCGGCCAATGCCGACAGGATAGGTGATAACCCGGTTGCTGTCGGGCGGATAAAAGTACAGCCGATACTCGGCGATATTAATAACCAGACCACTACGCGGTGCGTCCGGCAGAATGTACTGCGTTGGCATCTTGATCACGGTGCCCTCACCTGGCAGCCAGGGGTCAACATCAGGATTGGCATCAATGAGTTCCTGAAAGCCAATTCCATACTTCTGCGCCACGGCAGCGAGCGTATCTTCATGCACCAGACGGAGGCTGGTGACCGCGCCGACTACAGAGTCGCCGTTCTCCGGCAGGGTATAGGCAGCGGCAAACACGGTCGGGCTGCCGCCCAACAGGCTGACCAGCAGTAAAACAGGCCACAGCAGTTGAGGGGCTTTTGAGCCAGTCGCGCAGAACGCAGCTGAACGGGAGTGGATAAAAAACACAGGCATCTGGTCCCAGTACATCAGCGCCGGAGTTTAAACTACCCGGATGCAGACAGCACCCGACCACATCATGGTTATCATCAGCGGTTTCCGAGGAACCGGTCGAGAACCTGCACCCATGCTCGCCGCGGCGTCGCGCTCATCGGCGTCTCAGAGGGCCGCTAGCGCCATCGCCGGCGAGGCGGTACATTAGCCGGCTAGACCAATTAGTCGGGATGGAATAAATCCCGATTGGACACTTAAGGAGAATTTGAATGCCGATTAATCCAGATGCGGTAGGCGCTGTCGGTACACCCCAGAAGAGAAGCTGGACGTCTAAGGATGCGCTACTTTATGCCGTTGGCGTTGGTGCCGGCACCGAAGAACTGCAGTTCACCACCGAAAATACCAAAGATACTGCACAGAAAGTGCTGCCAACTTTCGCTGTGATCATCGGCGGCGGCGGTGTCCCGATGGACAAAGTGGGTTCATTCAATCCAGCTTTGATGGTACACGGCGAACAAGGCATCGAACTGTTTGACGAGATCCCTGCCGACGGGGAAATCGAAAGCGTCGGCAAGGTCACCGGCATTTACGACAAAGGCTCAGCCGCCGTGCTGGAATTCGAGTCCACATCAACCAACGTGGCCACCGGCAAACCGTTGCTGAAGACCAGCATGAGCCTGTTCTGCCGCGGTGAAGGCGGCTGGGGCGGCGATCGCGGGCCAACCGAAAAAGTCGTTTTCCCGGAGCGCGCGCCTGACAAGCAGGTCACCTACACCACCCGCGAAGACCAGGCCCTCACCTACCGCCTCTCGGGAGATCGAAATCCGCTGCACTCGGATCCTTCTTTCGCTGCCATGGGCGGATTCGAAAAGCCGATCCTGCATGGACTGTGCACCTGGGGTTTTACCGGACGGGCACTGCTCCACGCTCTGTGCGATGGCGATGTGAGCCGCTTCAAGAGCATGAAGAGCCGATTCTCCAAACCGGTCATTCCAGGCGACGAACTGACCGTGTCGATGTGGATCGATGGCCATACCGCGCTGTTCGCAACCACCAATCAGAACGGTGAAAAAGTGATCGACCAGGGCGTCTTCACCTTCGCGTGAGCAGCTCATGAACTTTGTGCGAATCCTTCTGGTGATTTTTGCCGGCGCTCTGAGCGTCGGCTTCACCGAAGTCTTCACCGGCGCGATCCTCGCGCTGGCACCCCTGGATCTGGATCTCACCTCCAACCTCTTCATCAGCGTGATCATCCCGGCGGTACTGCTGGTCCATCTGCTGATGTCACTGGTTTTCTGGAAGGCTTTCGAACCGAATCCGATTCGTAACCCGCTGATATTCATTGCCAGCCACGCAGGACTGCAGGCTCTGGAGCTGATTTCGTTTAAAAATCCCCTGAGTGACGTGGCGGCTTACGCGATCATCATCGTGCTGAGCGGACTTCTGGTCACCTGGGTATTCCGCCGCTATTTCTGGTGTGCGGCCTGCGCAAGAATCGGCAGCTGAATGGCCGCTGAGGGCGGCTGCTGAGACAGCGGCTGCTAGGGAATCGGCCGCTGATTGAACCCAGCAATTCGCTCATAACCCGCACCTGCGCGGAATAGGGTGCTTTCCTGCAATCTGCCCGCAATCAGCTGGATGCTCTTCGGCAAACGACTCGCTGACAGACCAACGGGCAACGTCAGCGTTGGATGTCCGGAGTAGTCAAAAGGCGCAGTGAAGGTGAGAAAGTCAGCGCGGTCTGGATCCTGCAGAGAAACGTCACTCATCTCCAGCGTCGTCGGCGCCAGCGCCGGCATGTTCGGACAGATCAACAGATCTGTTTGCTCAAACAGCACATCCAGCTCAGCCCGGAATTGAATACGCAGCGCTTCCAGTGACTGGTAGCTCTCCGGCGTCACACTCAACCCCAGTTCGATGAGCGAACTCAACACCGGTCCGTACTCAGATTTACGCGCCGGGTAATAATTCCGGTGCGCTCGGGCGCATTCGACCCCGGTTGTCAGTGCCCACTCATGAACCAGACGCTGATGGGACTCCGGCATGGAGAATTCGGTGACCATCGCCCCGGCATCGGTATACACAGCTACCGCATCGCGAACCGCCTCAATCACCTCAGCATCCACCCCGGTTTCGACATACTGCCAGTCAACGCCAATACGCAGGCCTGCCAACGGCTGATCCAACGCGCTGGCATAGTTGGGCACCGGATCCGGCAAAGAGGTCGGATCCAGCGGATCAGCCCCCGCCAGCACCTGCAGCAGGCGGGCCGCATCGGCTACGCTGCGGGTCATCGGGCCGATATGATCAAGAGACTCAGCGAGTGGGAATGCACCGTGCCGGCTGACCCGACCGTAGCTGGCTTTCACACCCACCAGCCCACAGCTGGCAGAGGGAAATCGGATACTGCCACCGGTGTCCGAGCCCAACGCGCCGTAGGCAAGGCCTGCTGACACAGCCACCCCGGAGCCGGACGACGATACCCCCGGCCAGTGATCCACATTCCAGGGATTGCGGGGCGCATCAAGATCCGGGTGATGTACACCAAAGGCACCTTCAGTAAGCTGAGTCTTGCCGATCAGCACCGCACCGGCATCACGCAGTCTTCTGACCGCAGTCGCATCTTCGTCTGGAATGAAATCACGCATCACCGTGGTGCCACTGGCGGTCGCAAAACCGCGGGTGTAAAGCAGGTCCTTAATCGCGATCGGTACGCCATGCAGTGGACCCAGCGGAGCACCTTCGGTCCGCGCCTGATCCAACCGGGTCGCACTGTCCAATGCGGAATCCGCCAGAACCATCACATAGGCATGTAACTCCGGATTCAGTTTGCCGATCCGTTCCAGCATTGCCTGGGTGACCTGTACCGAAGACAGTTCACCACTCTTGATTCGTGCGCAGACCTCGCCCAGGCTGCTGTAGATCAGTTCACTCACCGACACCTCTGCATCTGGACAGTTTCAGCTGGCGACATCAAAAATCTTACCTGGGTTAAGAATGGCATTCGGGTCCAGTGCTTGTTTCAGAGTCCGCATCAGCTGCACCTCTGACGGACTGCGACTGACGTCGAGATAGGGTTTCTTTTCAAGCCCAACGCCGTGCTCTGCGGAAACCGAACCTGCAATCGCGCGCAGCGGTTCATAAACACTCTGCTCAACTCGCTCGCGATGTTCTGCCCCGCCAGCACCGACCGAAATCACCAGGTGCAGATTACCGTCACCCATGTGGCCAAACGTAAAATTGCGGACTGTTCCGTAATGTTGGGCCAGCCGGTTGTTGACCTCTTCCAGATAAGCCTCCATCCGCGAGATCCTCATACTGACATCGAAGGTAAAGACAGGCGCAAACTGAAAACACTGTTCAACATCATCGCGCATCCCCCACAGCTGCAGCCGCTGCGCTTCAGATGACGCCAGCACCGCATCAACAATCATGCCTTCGTCCAGCGCCTGCGCAAGCGCTGCTTCAACCTGGATATCGTCCGCGCCCATAGCTTCGACCAGGACATAGTAGGGATAATCCTGACTCAACGGCGGCTGACTGCGCGCCGGTGGTGAGGTGACCAGGGTATAGAAGTTATTCCACATAACCTCGAACGCCGACAGGGTACCGCCGAGGGCTGCATCCATGTGCTTTAAGAACCTGGCGAGTTTGGAAAATTCGTCTGTGGCAATGAACAAAGTAGGTTGAGAAACCGGCTGCTCCCGAAGCCTCAGCACGGCTCGGGTCACAACGCCCAGGCTGCCCTCAGAACCTATGAACAGCTGTTTCAAATCGTAACCGGCATTGTTCTTGATCATCTGATTCATCGAAGACACCACGGTGCCGTCAGCCAGCACTGCTTCAAGCCCCAGCACCATGTCGCGAGTCATGCCATAACGGACAACCCGATTGCCCCCTGCGTTGGTAGAGATGTTGCCGCCTATTGTGCAGCTGCCTCGACCACCCAGATCCAGAGGGAACATCAGTCCATGTTCCTGCGCATTCTCCTGAATGGTCTGGAGAATCACCCCACTCTGCACTGTCATCGTTCGATCGAGCGGGTTGATCTCTTCAATCGCGTTCAGCCGCTCGAGCGAAAGCGCCACATCATCGGGCCCAGTGATCGCGCTTTCGACCAAGCCGGTCAATCCGCCATGAGCGACCACGCTTTGCCGATACCCGTTGCAGATCGCCAATGCTTCAGACACCTGCTGCGTCGTTCGCGGGCGCAGCAGGGCTTTGGCCTTGATCGTATCTGACCGCCAGATGCCTGCCGCTCGCTCATGCACAGCCTCACCGGTGAGCACGCAGTCTTCGCCAAGAGCCGCCGTCAGGGCCGCCACCACATCCTGTTCTACAGCCGTCATAGGCTTACCCGCTATTTTGACCTTTGCCGAAAGCTTACCGCAGAATGCGCTGGCATTGACCAACTCCGGAGCTGAACATCACCAAGCGTACGTCGCCGCAGACCTTCGACAAGGCCTACTACGATCGCTACTACCGCGACCCCACTACCAGGGCCAGTTCACCCGCCAGCTGCAAACGCCAGGCCGGGTTTATTGCCGCCTATCTGCGCTATCTGGAGATCCCGGTTAAAACCATTCTCGATGCGGGTTGCGGCACCGGTATGCTGCTGAGGGCACTGTCCCGGGAAATCCCCAAAGCACAGCCGCAGGGCATGGAAGTCAGCCAATATCTTTGTGGTCGTTATGGCTGGAATCAGGGCTCAGTCTCCGAGCTTGCGCTGGAGGCACCGGTGGATCTGCTGATCTGCAACGACGTGCTGGGTTACCTGGACGATGCCGATTGTCAGCAGGCACTGAGAAATCTGTCCAACGCCTGCGGCTACGCACTGTATCTGGGTGTGCTGACGACAGAAGATCTTGCGTTATGTGACCCCGAGCGAACCGACAGCGCTCAGATAGACAGATCCGCGCACTGGTATCGAACACGTTTGAACAAACACTTCACCAATGCTGGCGGCGGCCTGTGGCTCAAGAAGCCACTGGAGGTCACCCTGTGGAGCCTCGAACATCTTTAGCTACTCAGCCTGCGCCGAATACCGCGCAGGCAGCAGTTACAGCGATCGCAGATTATCGTCGGGATTGCGGTCGATCATCTTCACATACGGATCTATACCCACCCGTTCGGGCTCCTGCGCCACGGTAAAGGTCAGCGTCTGTTCACCACTGGTAATGTTATGGGACTCGAACAGAATCGGTTCGGGAAGATCTTCGTCGCCCAGATCGTCACCACGCGCGCCGAAAATGCCGATATCCAGCTGCTGAGATAGCGACACTTCGGTCTCCGCACCGGAACCGTCCGCTTCATACTTCGCCGCTTTGATGGTCATGCTCACCTCAAAGCCCTCATCAGTAGGCACAACGTTCGCCTCACTGACCTGGAGATCAAAAAGCACGATGCGTTCAAACAGATCAGTAATCAGAGCCTGATGTTCAGGACCTGCAACTGCGCGAAATTCATCAATCAGATCAACCGAGGTTGGAAAAACCCCTTCCGAATAAGCCCACCTGTCCAGAAAATTACGCAGGGCAAGATTTACCAGGTCTTCACCAACTGCATCGCGCAGCGCATACATCGCCATAGAGCCTTTGCGATAGTGCACGTACGGCTGATTCTCCACGAGGTACAAAGGCAGTTCTTCGATCTGTTCGCCGCCGCGACCCTGCAGGTAGTTGTCCAGCTCATACTTCAGGAACCGACGCATCCTGGTTGGTCCAAATTCCCGCTCCATCACCATCAGGGCTGAATATTGCGCCAGGGTCTCGACCATCACGGTCATACCCTGCATCTGCGCACCCACGACCTGGTGAGCCCACCACTGATGAGCCATCTCATGAGCAGTCACATAGAACACATAGTCTATGTCGGTTTCCTCTCGAAGGTCGGCGATGAACCCAATCGCTTCTGAGTAGGGAATGGTGTTGGGGAAAGACTGAGCAAAACGCTGATAGGCAGGAAACTCAAGTATGCGGAACTGTCGGTACTGATAAGGGGAGAACTCGCTGGTGAAGTAATCGAGAGACTTCTTTGTGCTCTCAATCATGCTGTCGATGTTGTAGTCATGGGCCGGGTGATAATAGACCTCGATTTTCACGTCATTCCATTGATCTTCCGCCACTGCGTAACGCGCGGAGCTGAAGGAGACAAACGGCCAGATCTTCTCGTCCATCTCAAATTCGAAATAGCGACGGTCACCTTCCATCCACTCCCGCTGCAGATAACCGGGGGCGATCGCTATCTGATCGGGGCTGGTCGCAATGGTTGTCCGAAAGCGAGTACGCTCAGCAACCGTAAACTGATTGATACCCAGGTACTCCGGATCGTTCAGCTTGGGGAAACGTTCCACCGGATCCAGCTCGTAGCGCCTGCGGACATTGTTGTCAGTCAGTTCCACGCCGCTGCTGTAGCCTGGTATCGGCATGATTTCCGCATTGCTCACGAAGGTGCCATTAGCAACGACGCGAGTGGTTGATGAGCCGCTGTTGGGAAACCCTTCGTTAAGCCAGCTGAGGTTCCAGGACATTTCAAATTCCGCACCGGGCTCGACCGGCTGCGGGAATTCGTACTGGTAATAACCGAGCGTTTCATCTGATTCGCGCAGCGTTGCACCTTCCAGCAGCAGCTCATTAATGGTCAATGCAGTCGGAACGCTGAAGTGCACCTGGTGCAGCGGAACCTCTTCGCGATTGACCAGCAATGCAGTGCCTACCGACTCCAGCCGACGCTCTTCCGGATAAAGGTCGACAAAGACCTCAAGGTCGACAACCTGAGGGCGCGGCAGTTTCTCGTATTGTTTGTAAGCCTTCTCGTAGTCTGCCTGTCGCTCCTCCCGATCATCTTCAGTGAGGTATTCGTTGAGAACATTGGTATTGTAAAAGATCCAGCCACCGAGGCCCGCAGCACATGCGAGTCCGAGCAACGCAACCGTTCCGGTCGCGACATTCAGACGGCTGCGGGCAATGGCCAGTCGGTCTTTGACGCCGCTGGTGATCCCACGTTGATAGATCAGATGAGCAGCGACGATCATCAACACCCCAAGTGCCAGACAGTACGCGGTCAGGCTAACCATCGGTAAGACAAAGTGGCCCCAGCCATTCATTGCCGAGTACGGCGCATTGGGAACTGAATACAGATAAAGCAGATGCTCCATATCCAGGCTGGGCAAGGTGCTCAGCGTGAGCACAAACACCAGGAACAACACCATGCCGAAAAATTTGTTGGGTGCGAAGGTCTGCAGCATCACGGCCGGAATACAGAGCAGGAAGTAGCCGGAACCGAGTACGCCGAACAGACCCTGAACATAGAGCAGCAGTTCGAAGTTGTAGTAGTCGAGACTGACCTGCACGATCAAGGACGTGATCAGCACAACAAACAGCATGACGCTCAACACAAACCACAGCGCGCCAATTTTTGACAACACCATGATCACATTAGGATAGGGCGCCGCATCGATGATTTCTTTGATGCCCGCCTGCTGCTCCCGATGCACCAGCTCGCCCGAGTAGTAGATCAGAATCACAATCACCGCGAGACTGAAGCTGCCACCAACCACCTGAATCAGCAGCCCTGTGACCGGATACACCGGCGTGCCGAACAACTGGGTGGTCGCACCGAAATAGCTGCCGACTACCTGCAACATGCCAAAAGCGAGCAGCACGTAGAACGGAATACTCCGAGTCATACCTCGGACATCCATCCGCAGTTGAGAAAACAGCATCGCCAGATTCGAGCTGCCTTGCGGGACAAAAGCTTTTATCGCACTCACGTGCGGCGGTACTTCTTTACGGCGCGGTTTCGAAGTTGGTCGACGCAGCCGCGACGGTGAGAGGTTAAAACGGTACCGCCAGGACGTCAGCAGCAGCGCCAGTGCACCCACACCCAGCCAGATCAGCCGGTTGTACAGCAGGGTGTCGGTCACTTCAGGCATCCCGAAGTTGCGATCAAAAACCGTCCAGTAGCGGGTAATCTCGCCGAAAGCGGCGATTCCGAAGGGTTCAAAAAGCGCCATCGTGGCAACGTCTTCCTGATCAGTGACGCTACCAATCACGACATTGGCAATGATGAAGCCAAGTGCGGCAACGTAGCTCGCCATCATCGAGCGGGTCAGCGCCGCGACTGTATAAAACAATGCACAGATAACCAGCAGGTTGGGGACAATGACTGCCCAGACGCTGAAGGTATAAGGCGCCAGCGTAAATGGCGCCAGACGTTCCTGATCAAGCCAGGGCATAAAGGTGCCGAGCATGCTGCCAAGCATCGCAGCGATGCCAACCAGAATGGCAAACAAGGCGCCACCAGCAAAGCGACCAAACAGGTAATCGTTCTCCCGCAGTCCGGTGGAGTAGAGCAGTTCGGCTGTATGCGCCTCTAGATCACGGGTGATTGCGCCGGCCACAAAAGCGATGGCTGCAAACATCCCGAGAATCGACATGGTGTACTGAACCTGAATGATCGCGAAGTTGGCATTCAGATTGAGATTATTGCCGACTCCGCCAACGCTGATCGATTCAGTGCCCATGATCAGAAAACCGAGCAGAAAGAACAGTCCAGCCACCGCCACAAACAGTGGCGATCGCAGCTGAAAGCGGCATTCGAAACGGAAGACTTCCCAGAACATCAGTCGAGCTCTACCTGCAGACCATGTTTAAGCAACGTCGCAAAGTAGACGTCCTCAAGGGTCGGGGCCACCAGCTCCAGGCCACCTTCCGGTTGCTGCTCTGACACGACGCGAATCTCTACCTGCCCCGCAATCAGCCGTGTCGACACCACTGGCAGAACCTGCCGCAAAGCGGGCGCTTGCGCTGCGGTTACAATTTTGTGCCACAACCGCCCTTCGAGCTGACCAACAAGCGCAGATGGTTCACCTTCAACCAGAATCCGACCCTCACCCATGATCGCCATACGGGGACACAGATCCGCAACATCCTCAACAATATGTGTCGATAGCAGCACCACAACATCTTCGCTGATTCGGGTGAGCAGATTGTGGAAACGGCGTCGCTCAACCGGGTCCAGTCCAGCGGTGGGTTCATCAACAATAATCAGTTTCGGATCGCCAATCAGCGCCTGAGCAATACCAAACCGCTGTTTCATGCCGCCGGAAAAAGTATCAATGCTCTTTTTGCGGACTTCCCAGAGATTGGTCTGGGTCAGCAGTTGCTCAACCAGGGCTTTACGCTCACTGCTGTTGCTGATGCCTTTGAGCACTGCAATGTGATTAAGCATGACCTCCGGAGAAGTTCGCGGATAAGCACCAAACTCCTGGGGTAGATAGCCCAGACACTGCCGCAGTCGGTTCGGATCCGCGAGTACATCGATGTCATCCAGCAGGATCGTGCCCTGATCAGGGGACTGCAGCGTTGCAATCGTGCGCATCAGCGAAGATTTACCGGCGCCGTTCGGTCCGAGCAGCCCGAACATGCCGGTTGGGATCTCCAGATCGACACCAGCAAGGGCCTGCACGCCATTCGGATAGGTTTTCTGCAATCCCTCAATAACCAGCATTTGCGCTCCCGGATCCACTATAAATTGCTCATGCACAGTTAGAGTCGCAACTGAGCGGTTTTTGGTTTGGCGTCAGCAGCTTAGAATGACGCAGATGGAAGATCTACTATGGCAGAGCGCGCGCGAGACAGCGCAGTTGATTCGCGATGGCAACGTCAGCGCGGTGGAAGTGATGAACGCTCATTACAACCAGATTGAAGCCCTGAATCCGATGCTGAACGCCATCGTTAATCTGTTGCCCAGGGAACGTGCCCTTGCTCTGGCAGCCCACGCAGACAAAGCAATCAGCGCGGGCACCAGAGTCGGGTCGCTTCATGGCATCCCGATGGCGCCCAAAGACATGATCGATGTGCAGGGTTTTCCGACCACACAAGGCTTCGTGCCCTTCGCGGATCGGGTCGCTGCCTCAGATTGCGAACTGGTTGCCCGGCAGCGTCAGGCAGGCGCGCTGATGATCGGTAAAACCAATCTGCCGGAATTTGCTCTCGGCTCACACACCTTCAACGAACTGTTTGGCATCACCCGCAATCCTTATGATCACAGCAGAACCGCCGGAGGCAGCAGTGGTGGAGCCGCAGCCGCGCTGGCCAGCGGTATGCTCAGCATCGCCGATGGCAGCGATATGGGTGGGTCACTGCGCAATCCAGCCGCGTTCTGCAATGTGGTGGGATTGCGACCTTCTATCGGGCGGGTGCCCGACGAGCGCGGTTTCGGCTGGCTGGGCCGCCTCGCCACCGCTGGACCGATGGCCCGCAGCGTCCGCGATATGGCCTGGCTGTTCAGCGTTCAGGCAGGGCCTTTCCCTGGCGATCCGTTAACACTGCCGGAGCCGGGATCAGTATTCCGCGACATCCCGGAAATAGACTTGTCCGGCAAGCGTGTGGCAATGACCGAAGACCTGAATCTGGTACCGGTTGATTCAGAAGTTCGTCACGCTGTGCAGGCGGCGGCTCGGACTCTGGAAACACTTGGTGCACAAGTGGAAGTGGCCTGCCCCGACTTGAGTGAAGCGATGGCCGTATTCCAGACTCTGCGGGCAGCCAATCTGGCAGTTACCGGTCGGACTCTGGATCGCAGCGTACCGGACTGGCGCAGTCACGCCAAAGACACAGCAATCTGGAACATCGAAAAAGGTTTCGCACTGACGGCTGATGAGATCATCGATGCCGAACTCAACCACACCCGGATTTTTCGCGAGGTCAGCAGCTTCTTCGATAACTTCGATCTACTGGTCCTGCCCAGTGCCCAGGTCCCGCCGTTTCCTGTTGAAATGCACTGGGTAGATGAGATCGAAGGGCAAACCCTCGATACCTACATCGATTGGATGACTGTCTGTTGCGCAATTTCGGTAACCGGATTGCCTGCGCTATCCATCCCTGGAGGATTTACCGCTGACGGTTTACCGATTGGTGTGCAGTTCGTGGCCGGACCCAGGCAGGATCTGGCTCTGCTGGCGATGGCCCAGTGTTTCGAGCAGGCAACCGGCTTTGGCGCACGTCGGCCCGGCGCGACCACGGCTACGGCCACCTAAGGAAATTCAGCGGCCAAGATAGGTTGGGTGGAACAACTCTATTTCTTCATCCACCAGCAGGCGTTCCAGTACTTCGGTAATGAAGAAGGTGCGCATAGCCGTAACATCACCCTCGGTGTTTGCCCGCACCAGCGTTCGATCCTCTTCAGTCGCCAATTCCCGAACCACGAAAATCTCTTCATCGACAGCAAACTGCCGCCCGACCAAGCTTTGATACTCGCCAATCTGATAATCCTTGTTCATCTGTAGTGCAGTCTCCTGAATGTACGCCCGGCGATACCACGGCTTCCTGCCCTGTTCACCGGTGCGACCTCGTGCGCTATCGCGTTGTCCCATTTAAGTGTCTGAGAGTCCTGCCTGCGGATGGTTGCTCTACGGCAACCTGCGCATGCCAACGGGCGAAGTGCTCGCCCGTGGTAACCCCATCGCTGACAAGTCTATTGAGGAAATGGCCGTCTGATGTAAAACCACGTCGACACCATGTAAGGTGCTTGTGAATCATGTCCCACTTTCAACGCATACTGGTCATCGGCGCTCACCCCGACGATGCAGAGTTCCACGCCGGTGGGCTGATGTTGAGTCAGGCCCGCAGGGGTAGTCGAATCGGCATTCTCAGCCTGACTGACGGTTCTGCAGGCCACCTGAGCATGGATCGCCCGACTCTGGCAGCGCGACGTCGAACGGAGGCATTGGCAGCCGCCCAGATCCTGGGTGCTGACGTCGATGTGTGGAACGAGCCGGACGGCCAACTCACCGATAGTCCAGCCCTGCGCGAAGAGCTGGTCGTTGCCATCCGCCAGTTCGAGCCGGATCTGATCGTCACCCATCGACCTTATGACTACCATCCGGACCATCGAGCCTGCGCGAAACTGGTCCAGGACGCCTGCTATCTGTTGCGGGTACCCAACATCCAGCCCGACATACCGGCTCTTGGCGTGGATCCGGTGGTGCTGCAGATGTGCGACTTCTTCACCCGACCAGCGCCCTTTCGTGCCGACGTGGTGCTGCCAATCGACAACGATTTCGAGGCTATTCTCGACCTGCTGGCCTGCCACGAATCTCAGGTGTTTGAATGGTTACCGCACATCACTGGCATACCGGTCAGCGGCGAGTCGATGAGCTGGCTGGCGAAGTTTTATGGGTCCAGGCCGAAGCGTATCGCCCGCGAATATGGCACTGGCTGCAGATATGCTGAAGCGTTCGAAATTTCCGAGTATGGGCAGCAAATGAATGCGACGGACTGCGCGGCCAGGCTTGGCCTGACGTGATTTCACATCGATCCCGCAGTTCCGGAGCAGGTAATTGAGCCGCCGTTCGCCCTATAAAACTGCCCGCTGTGTGCTGTACCGGGAGCACGAGTACCTGCTGGCCGTGCACTCCAGTTTCTGGGGAGTGAAACGCCGACGCTGGGGGCTTCCGGGTGGTCAGATAGAGTGGGGAGAATCCCCGGACGTTGCCGTGCGCAGAGAACTCGAAGAAGAACTCTCGGTATATGTGCCGGACCTGATCGAAATCGGTGCCTTTCACTATAAAAAGGCATTGCACATGGTCTACGCGGCTGAACTGACCGAGCCGATCAGCGACTGGGACGACTCAGAACTGCTGGATATCCGCTGGTTTCACGAAGATGCCGTGCAAAGCCTGGCTGACGAAAACGCGTTGCATGCGGCTTATGAACTCGATGCCATCCGGGCGCTGAAGCAGAAGCTGGGCCGCTGATCCCGACTCAGTTGTTCCTCCGCTTTTTCACCATCGCCAGAAAGTCTTCTGTGGTATTGGTTTTAGGATAAGGCCCGTCGGGAACCGGGACTTCAAGAAAATCGCACAGCGGTTGCCAGCCCTGACTGGCATCGAAGACCAGCAGGCTGTCGGCTGGCACCTGGTCGATCACAGACTGATTATGGGCTTCAAAAATTCCGATGACATGATCTTTGTCATCCATACGACCGGAAAAGACGCCATCCCAGATCACTTCGAAGACCATTTTCAATCGGGCTTTGATCTCAGGGTCGTCAGACTTCATCCCGGCCAGCGTCGAGGGGTAGATCGTGTTCATCACACTCTCATACCAGCGTTGTGGATCCCGCCTGGACAGAATCACCTTGGCATCCGGAAAGACCTCAAGCTGCTGGCGCCAGTAGTTGCAGGAAGGCCAGTCGACACTGGCCTGATAACCTTCGAACAGCGCCTCCAGATCAACGTCTTCACCACGCTCAAGCGCCCGCCACAACTGCACATGGCCTTCATTCAGACTCACTTCCAACATGTGGTAACACTTGTTGAAACCGAGTTGTTCCAGCGCGGTTTTCAAAGACATCGTGCCTGTACGACCGAAGCCTGCGCCTACTACTTTCAAGGCCATCGCGGTACTCCAGAGACCAACAAATTCACCAACTTAGCGGGACTGTCGATCATTCGCCCACCCGTGAGATCACATACCCGGGGTTTGCTGGATGAACAGGAACTCTTCAACAGCCGCCTTCGATTCGGGACGCAGGTTCTCGATGCCCTTATACGGGATACCGGTGGCTGGCCCTTCATCGGGATATTTAGTTTTGCGGGCGATATGTCGCTGAATCATCCTGACAAACTTCGCCCCACCCCATGCGCCGATTTCGGTGGAAACCGGTTTTTCTTCCCGCGTGTCTCTGAACAGGTCATAGAAGTCAGCCAGGATTGCATTGTCGATCGAGCCGCCGGGCAGCGCCAGTTTGTATTGCTCCTTGACCACCGCTTCAAGCTTATTGATGTTGTACAGGAACACGTAGTCGCGACGACCATAGGTCTCGCCTTCAAGCAGCAGAGTGGTCTGGTCGATGCCGTCGATGATCCGGTCGGTCGGAATTTCATCCGTTGCGCCGCCGAGTCGGGCGATCGTGTTGTACAGATCAGTCACGTGTACGATGTCACCGACAACCGAATCGGCTTCAATCATCTCCGGCCAGCGAACAAACGCATCAACGCGCACTCCCCCTTCAGTCGTTGACCCTTTGCCACCACGGAATATCATCGGGCTGTAGCCGGATTGGGTTGAATACTTGGTAAAGTGTCCATTGTCACCCATGATGATGACCAGGGTATTGTCAGCAACACCCAGCTCATCCATTTCCGCCATCAGATCGCCGATCCAACGGTCCACGAGTTTCATTTTCTCGACATAGATGCCGCCATTTGGCGTGGTGTATTCATCGGTGGTGGTTCGAGGTCCTGTCAGCGGATATAACGGCCAGTACTGCAGAAAGAAAGGCTCGTCAGCTTTCGCCAGCTTGCGCAGCTGCTCCATGGTCTGATTCTGATAGCGGACGTTCATCTCATGGTATTTTGCTTCTGTCCAACGTTCGCCGGCCTTCATGCCAACTTCACGAACTGGCTGGTCGCGCACGCCCTCAACACCGGTGACCATCGCGGAGGCATCGGTCCGCAACCAACCATCCAGGGTATAGCGATCGTCGTAGTTGTTGTCGCCGATACCTACACTGACTTCTTCATCAGCAGCGTCGTCGTGGAATATCGTCAGTTGACCCTGCTGGTGGATGGGAAATGCCGCATAGTCGAAACCCTGACGGGTAGGCCAGGCCTCTTCGATGTCTCCCATATGCCACTTGCCGATATGCACAGTGTTATAGCCGGCTTCAGAGAGAATTTCCGCCAGAGTAACTTCTTTGTCAGCCAGTCCAAACCCGGATATATCAACGGCTGTGTTGCCCATCCCGAATCGATAAGGCTGACGACCGGTCATGAACGCAACCCGGGTCGGTGTGCAGGATGGCTCCGTATACATGCGGGACAAACGCATGCCTTCCCGCGCGAATTCGTTGATCGCCGGTGTGTTGTAGCCACGAATAGAATTGAGGGTTTCGTTGCCGAGGTCACCGAAGCCGATATCGTCGATCAGGATATAAAACACATTGGGCGGTTTGCCGCCGTTCTTCTCGCGAAACGCCGCCAATGCTGCGTCGACTCGCTCATCGTCGGCCGACCATTGTTCGGCATTCTGCTCGGCTGAAATGTAGAATTCGGCATCGTGGGCAATGTCTCGTGCGCTTGCCTGAGTCCATGCCGCAGTCACCAGTACCGAGACTGCCAGCAGAAGTGCATTCTTGATGATGTACTCAGAAGATCCGATCGACGCTAAGCGCGCGCCCATTAGTTTCAACGCCATTAAGTTCCCCTGTTAAGTTTTTTCAGCCTGTCAGCGCCAGACGCTGCGGTTCGAAGCCCGGATGTCCAAACGATGCCATACCCCACATAATGCCGCTACTCCGCCTCGAAGCGGAAATTTTTAATAGGCAAGGAGAATTCGATGCTGACCCTGGGCGCACTGCTGTATCCCGACTTCGAACTGCTGGATCTTTATGGGCCACTGGAAATGTTCGGCACCCTCAGCGACGAAGTAAATATCGTCACTGTCGCCGACAGCACAGGACCAGTGGCCTCCACCCAAGGACCGAAGACGGTCGCAGACACTGATTTCGACAACGCACCACCATTCGATCTGCTGCTGATCCCCGGCGGCATCGGCACCTTCCCGGCGTTGGAGAACAAAGCCCTGCTCAGTTTCCTGACGCAGCAAGCGATTCAGGCCAGGTACACCATGTCAGTGTGCACCGGATCTGCGCTGCTGGCCGCCGCCGGTTTGCTGGATGGCCGTCGCGCCACCTCCAACAAAATGTTCTTCTCGATGGTCTCCGGACAGAGTGACAAGGTCGATTGGGTGGAAAACGCCCGATGGGTAGTCGACGGACCGATGGTCACCTCATCTGGAGTTTCAGCTGGTACTGACATGGCCCTTGCGGTCATTGCAGACCTGTTCGGTACGGAGCGCGCTGAGCAGATTGCGGTTTTCACGGAGTATCAGTGGCACCGGGATGCTGACAGCGATCCTTTTGTCCGCTACCTCAATCAGGGCAGCGTGCCAGGCTGAAGCATCAGGGCTGGGTTGCTTCCCGAGTCGTCGACACATCCGCAAGCACTTCCCGAACCTGGTTCATCTCCAGTTCCGAAATATCCAGCGCCAGCAGGATAAAGACAAACAGCTGCGCGCCCAGAGAGCCATTGTTTACCTTCGAGCGCAGATTACTCTCAGCCTGATGCACCCCAAGGGCTTCGAGCTTTTCCACTAAGTCTTTGTATTCAAAACCTTTATAGGCCATTCGAGCGCGAATGAGACGGCGAATTGTTTCCCGCATATCGGGGGAATCGAACAGTTTAGCGGCCATTTTGTGCACTACATCTAATACATTCGCGAATAATAACCAACATATGTTGCTTTTCAACCACACAATGATATTCTCAATCCCGTCTTTTAATAAAGACATATGTTGTTTATACAAGACAGGAGACGACTATGTTAGACGGCAACACTCTAACAGCCCTATTTCTAATGGTGTTGGCTGCCATCATCCTGATGAGTTCTGTGAAAATGGTGCCGCAGGGCTACAACTGGACGGTCGAGCGTTTCGGTCGCTACACCAAAACTCTCGCGCCTGGTCTGAATCTCATCGTGCCGTTCATCGATCGTGTCGGCCAGAAATGCAATGTGATGGAACAGGTTCTGGACATTCCCCCCCAGGAGGTGATTTCCGAAGACAATGCCCAGGTGATTACCGACGCTGTGTGTTTCTACCAGATCCTGGATGCGGTCAAAGCGTCTTACGAGGTGAACGATTTCACCCGAGCGATGCAGAACCTGGTGATGACCAATATTCGCGCGGTACTGGGCTCGATGGAACTGGACGAAATGCTCTCCAATCGGGACAAGATCAACTCTGCGTTGCTGTCCAAAGTGGATGAAGCCACTGATCCCTGGGGAGTAAAGATCACCAGAGTAGAAATTCGCGACATTTCTCCGCCGCAGGATCTGGTGGACTCGATGGCCAGACAGATGAAAGCTGAACGGGAAAAGCGCGCGGTCATCTTAGAAGCTGAAGGTCATCGGGAAGCCGCGATCCAGGTGGCGGAAGGTCAGAAGGAATCTGAGATTCTCAAGGCGGATGGGGAACTGGAAGCCTCCCGACGCCAGGCAGAAGCACGTGAGCGCCTGGCTGAGGCGGAAGCGAAAGCCACACAAATGGTCTCTGCAGCCATCGCCGGTGGTGATGCACGCGCGATCAACTATTTTGTGGCCCAGAAGTATGTGGAAGCTCTGGGTCAACTCGCGCAGTCGCCAAACAACAAGGTGATGATGATCCCGCTGGAGGCAAGTTCCGTGCTTGGATCAATCGCCGGCATCGGCGAGATATCTGCAGAAGTATTCGGCAAAGCGCCGAATACAAACACGAGGGCCTGATCATGGAATGGTTATTCGATTTGAGCGCGTACCACTGGCTTGTTCTCGGCCTGCTCCTGCTTGGAGCCGACGCGCTCGGCGCCGCAGGATTTCTGCTCGGCGCCGGGATTGCCGCACTCGCGACGGGTGTTGTGGTGTTCATTGCGCCGGAGTTATCAGCAAGCCTGCAGGTGATTTTGTTCAGTGTCAGCGCGCTGGTTGCCAGCTATCTGTATATCGGTGTGTTTCGTCAGGCTCAGGATGAAGCCGGAGCCCCGCAACTGAATCAGCGCGCCGCCGCGCTGATCGGCCACCGCTTCGAACTCACCGACACATTGACTGACGGCACTGGCAGCGTGCAGATCGGCGATACCTACTGGCATGTTTCGGCAGACACCGAGCTGAGTTGCGGTACTCGAGTGGAGGTGATCGCAGCGGAGCCAATGAAGTTGCACCTTGCGTCGGTGGCGTAACTTTAGGCACGATGACGAATTGAGCTAGCGTTATAAGAAGAGGGTTTGCACCCGCTCGATCTGTCCATCGTTGTCGCGTACCTGGTTACCATCACTGTGGTGGGCTTCCGGCTATCCAAGCGTGTGCACGATTCGCGCGACTACTTCCTCGCCGGACGTTCGCTGACCTGGTGGGTAATCGGTTTGTCGATCATTGGTACCAACGTCAGCGCCAATGGCTACGTGGGCGCGGCAGGTGGCGCCTATAAGAATGGCATCGCCCAGGCTAACTTCGAATGGATTGGTGCTATTCCAGCAATGATCCTGGCTTCCCTGGTGTTCATCCCGCTGTACTGGCGGTCCGGTGTCTACTCGATTCCAGAATATCTTGGCTTGCGCTACAACCAGCCGGTAAGACTGATCTCCGCCACCATCGCCAGTGTCTTCGCGGTTTTCGCGATCGGTGTCTCGCTCTGGGCTATCGCACTGACTCTACAGACTTATATGGACTGGCCTATCTGGGTCGGCATTGTCGTCACCGGCACGGTGGTGGGTCTTTACAGCATCTCCGGCGGCCTGGCTGCTGTGGCGTTCACTGACGCATTCCAGGTTGTGATCATGTTTCTGGGCGGCATTGTCATCGTTGCGATCGGCATTTCCAACGCTGGTGGTGCTGACGATTTTGCCCGCACACTTATGGGCGAAAACCCAACCCATCTGCAGGCCTACCTGCCAGCGGATCATCCGGAGTTTCCCTGGCCCGGGGTATTGCTCGGGCTGGCAGTAGTGCTGTCGCCCGCCTACTGGGTGGGCAGTCAGGCAATCCTGCAGCGCACCCTTGGGGCACGCACCCAGTGGGATGCCAGTGCTTCGATGATGTTTGCAGCATTCGCAAAAACTCTGGTACCACTGCTGATTGTCTTTCCTGGACTGCTGGCACTGGTGCTGCATGCTGATATTGAATATCCAGACATGGCGCTACCCTGGGTGGTGAAGAACGTATTGCCGCCAGGTCTGTCCGGGCTGATGTTCATCGCAATCATTGCTGCCCTGCAGTCTTCAATCGACTCCGGCATCAACTCAACCGCACTGATGGTTACCCGAGACATCCGCGGAGTGCTGGTTAAAAACACCGATCCCGAGTCAGAACTGAGAATCGGTCGTTGGATGACGCTGGTGATTCTGCTCGGCGGCATGGCATTCGCTCCTTACATCGGTGATCTCGGCGGCATCTATTTCCTGATTCAGACCCTGCTGTCGCTGTTCCAGGGACCCATGCTGGCATTGCTGCTGCTGGGCGCATTCTCCAGCCGGGCAACACCCGTTGGCGGCCTGATCACCCTGGTGACCGGCGTGGCTTTTGCCGCCATTCTGATGGCCATGGATCTGAACATGCTCTATGTAGCTTTCATTACGTTCTGCTATTCGCTGGTGGTTCTATACGGCTCGGGCTTTTTCACTCAGCCGCTGGGCTCAGAAGCACTGAAGAGACTGGTGTACCGGCATGTTTGAGTGGTTGAACGAACTTCCGGTGGCCTGGGCTAACAACATCACCGTGGTGCTGTTCGTGCTGATTGCAGCCGCCTGTTTCGCCATCCCGCGCAGTTCGGTGATCGCCGATGCGCCAACCAAAGCCCGCTGGCGGGATCTGCGCTGGTGGGCCGTGGCCCTGATTGCGGTGCAACTGGGTATTTACGTCCTGTTCCGATAAGCAGTTCAATAAGAACTATGGGAACAGATAAAGTGAGGGAGACACATGCGCAGTGAATACACAGGTCTAATGCGAATCGCTTTCGGACTATTTCTTATCCTGGCACTACCTGGTCATGCCACCACCGGCGTTCAGCTATATGTCTTCGATTGCGGGAGTCTGCGTGCCGAAGACATCAGCATGTTCAGCCTGAGCAATGAAGAAACCCCTGTCAGGGAGCTGTTTGCTCCCTGCTACCTGATCAAACACCCTGATGGACTGCTGCTCTGGGATGCCGGACTGCCGACGGACTTTGCCGGTAAAGGCGAGTTTGAACTCGAACCCGGGGTCTTCGTACGCTATGACACACCGCTGGCCGATCAACTGGCGGCAATGGACATCGAGGTCTCAGACATCGACATGGTCGCCTTTTCGCACATGCACTGGGACCACGTCGGATCCGCCAATCTGTTTACTGAATCCACCCTGCTGATTCAGCGCTCTGAACATCAGTCCGCGTTTGTCGCTAAAGACAACGAGCTGTTCCAACCCGAGCTGTATATGGAGCTGGCTGATAGCAACATGCAGATGCTGGATGGTGATCTCGACGTATTCGACGACGGCAGTGTGCAGATTATCTCCGCGCCCGGACACACAGCCGGGCACCAGGTGCTGCTGCTGCGACTGGAGAACTCGGGAACGCTGTTGTTGTCCGGCGATCTTTATCACTTCCGAAAGAGCCGCGAACTGCGTCGGGTGCCGGTATTCAACAGCAACGCCGAAGATACTCTGAAAGCAATGGATAAAGTTGAAGCGCTGATCGAACAGGAGAACGCCACCCTGTGGATTGAACATGACAAAGCACTGGCAGACACACTGCGCAAAGCGCCAGCGTTTTACGACTGAGCTGCAGGCGGCTGAGGCTTAAGTCAGACGATAAACGCGAGCGGCAGTATCGTGAAAGAGCTGGGCTTTTTCACTGGCTGAAGCATCGGCAACCAGCTTCTTGAACGCATTCCACAACACCCGATAAGAGCAGCTCTGCTTATCGACCGGGAAGTTGCTTTCAAACATACAGCGTTGTGGTCCAAAACAGTCGAGCATGTGCCGATAGTAGTCGCCGGCTGCAGTAACGAGCGTATCCGACGTTGGTGGCTGGGCTTGTTTGTGAAAACCAAAGCCATTAATCGGCATCACCATCCCGCCGAGTTTGGCGACAACGTTTTCGCAACGGGACAGCGCCTGAATATCTTCACGCCAGGCATCGAATATAGCTTGACGCTGGTTCTGATAAGGGCCAATGCCAAGCGGTCCACCCAGGTGATCCAGGATGATGGTGGTATCCGGGAAAGCTCTTGCCAGATCGGTCAGCTCGCTGATCTGCGGATGGTAGAGCCAGGCGTCAAACGACAGACCCCGGCGACCGAGCTCAGCAAATCCTGTCCGAAAAGCCGGGTCCGCCAGCATGCCGGCGAATGGATCCGTATGGGAATTGCGCACTGCAGCTGCGGCATCCCATCCTGCAGCATGGCGAATGCCGCGAAAGCGCGGGCTGGCCGAAGCATGGGCATCGAGCACCCTGCCAACTTCAGCACCCAGATTCAGATCCGCATAGCTGACGATTCCCGCGCAGACCCGGGTCGATCCATACTGTCCGCTGGCTGACATCGCCGCGATACCGTTGACAAATTCGGTCTCACCAACAGGTTTAAGCGCCTCGTCGCCGTCGGCCCGATACATGCTTGCGCACTCGACAAAGACGGTGCTGACCACATTATGGCCATCGCCGATGTCCTCCAGCAGTTCATCAAGAAGATAGCGGCTGGCCGGGTGATCCCAGAGATGATGGTGGGGATCGCAGATTGCCAGCTCCGGCTCGATGACCTCTTCAGATATCTGATCGAGCCAGTCACGGTCTCCGATAGCCATCAGTACTCAACCACCGATCTGATGCTCTCGCCTGCGTGCATCAGATCAAAAGCGCTGTTGATGTCATCCAGCGGCATGGTGTGCGTGATCAGGTCATCGATATTAATTTTGCCGTCCATGTACCAGTCGACAATCTTCGGTACCTGGGTTCGACCTTTGGCGCCGCCAAACGCCGTGCCTTTCCAGACCCGGCCAGTGACCAGCTGAAACGGCCGAGTCGAAATTTCTTTACCGGAAGCCGCAACGCCGATGATGATGCTTTCACCCCAGCCCTTGTGGCAGCACTCCAGCGCCTGACGCATCACGTCAACGTTACCGATACATTCAAAGGAGTAATCCACACCGCCATCGGTGAGGTCGATGATCGTCTGCACGGCGTCCACTTCCGCCGGGTTGACGAAGTCAGTCATCCCGAACTTTTCTGCCAGAGGAACCTTCGACGGATTGATGTCGACGCCAATAATCCGGTCGGCACCGACGAGTCGAGCGCCCTGGAGCACATTCAGACCGATCCCACCGAGCCCGAACACCGCGACTGTGGCGCCAGGTTCCACCTTGGCGGTGTTGATCACCGCACCGAGACCGGTGGTGACACCGCAGCCGATGTAGCAGACCTTATCGAAAGGCGCATCCTGGCGAATTTTCGCCAGCGCTATCTCCGGCACCACGGTGTGATTGGCGAAAGTAGAAGTACCCATGTAGTGAAACAACCGATCACCGTTCAGTGAAAATCTTGAGCTGCCATCAGGCATCAGCCCCTGGCCCTGGGTTTCCCGGATTGCGCCACACAGGTTAGTTTTGCCGGACAGGCAGAATTTGCACTGGCGGCACTCGGGTGTGTACAGCGGAATAACATGATCACCGGGTTTCAGGGTAGCGACACCGGGACCAACTTCGAGCACAACGCCGGCGCCTTCGTGGCCTAAAATGGCCGGAAACAGCCCCTCCGGATCTGCGCCGGACAGCGTGTATGCGTCGGTGTGACAGATTCCGGTTGCCTTGATTTCAACCAGAACCTCCCCCGCTTGAGGTCCTTCCAGCTGAACTGTCTCAATACTGAGTTGTTCTCCGGCCGCAAAGGCCACCGCAGCGCGCGTATCCATGATTCCCTCTGATGTTCTGACGAAGACCGATCGAGGCTAGCGCCTCGGCGTAAAAAAACAATAGCGCATCGCATCTAGTACAATGCGCCGCCTCACTTCGGATATACCAACGCAGCTTTGGCTTTCCAATTCGCGGTAAAAAACTGGCGCAGCTACATCCCGATCCTCGATGTGATCCGGGACTATCGCCGTGAGGATTTCCACCACGATCTGGTCGCCGGACTGATCGTTGGCATTATCACCGTTCCCCAGGCCATTGCTTACGCTTTCCTGGCAGGATTGCCGCCGCAAGCGGGCCTGTATGCCTGCCTGGTGCCCATGGTGATCTACGCACTGCTGGGTTCTTCGAAGCAGATGGTCGTGGGTCCGGTAGCGGTTGCCGCACTGATGGTGGCAGCCGCAGTAGGTGAACGCGCGGCAGCCGGTAGCGATGCCTATCTTGCGATAACCACGGTGCTTTGCCTTCAGGCTGGACTGATTCTGCTCCTGTTGCGGGCATCCAACATGGGCGGAGTGGTCAATCTGCTCAGTCACCCGGTGATTTCCGGCTTCGTAAACGCCGCAGCTATCCTGATCATCGTCAGCCAGCTCGGTCCACTGCTGGGCATCGACAGCAGTCCAGGCAGTCCGCTGGAACGTCTGCACGAACTTGGCCAGAGCATCACCTCGCTGAATCCGACCACCACCGCCACTGGTATCGGCAGCGCGCTGATCATGTGGCTGGTGCATCGCCATGGGGTGCGTTTCCTGCAGATTCTGGGCCTGCCGATTCCTGACAATCACGCCATCAGCCGACTGGGACCGCTGGTGGTCTGTGTCGTTGCTGTAGCAGCAGTGTGGTCCGGCGACCTGGACACTCGTTTCGGCGTCTCTGTAATTGGTGAAGTACCTGGTGGGTTGCCAGATTTCACCCTGCCGCCATTCAATACCGAGCTGTGGCTTGATCTGTTACCCACATCGGCAATGATCGCAATCGTTGCCTATGTCGAGAGCTTTTCGATTGGCACCACACTGGCCAATCGACAGCGTTCGCGGGTCAACAGCAATCAGGAGCTCATCGCGCTGGGTGCTGCCAATATCGGCGCGGCATTCACCGGCGCCTATCCGGTTGCCGGCAGCTTTTCCCGGTCGAGCGTGAACTATCAGGCCGGGGGTAGAACGCCGATCAGCTCTATCGTCTGCATGGTGGTCATTGTCGCTACCCTGCTGTTCTTTACCCCGCTATTCACGCTGCTGCCCCACGCAGCACTGGCGGCCATTGTGATCATTTCCGTCATCGGCCTGATGGACTTTTCTGACCTGAAGAGTCATTGGCACGTCTACCGACAGGACACCATTACCCAGATGGTCACGCTGGTTACCGTGCTGGCGTTCGGGGTTGAAGCCGGACTGATCACCGGCGTCGCGTTGTCGATCGCGTTTTTCGTCCGCAAGACCAGCAAACCTCACATCGCCATTGTCGGCAGAGTAGGTGACAGCGAACAGTTCCGCGCAGCCAAGCGCTACGATGTGGAAACTTTCGAACATGTCGCCGCTATCCGGGTTGACGAGAGCCTGTTCTTTGCCAATGCCAATCAGGTGGAAAACAAGATCCTGAAAATCATTCAGCGCCGCTCCGGCACGCGTCACGTGGTACTGGTGTGTACGGCTGTGAACATGATTGATATCTCAGGTCTGGAGATGCTCTATCGGCTCAATCAGAATCTCGACCGGATGGGTGTGACGCTGCATTTTTCCGAGGTAAAGAACCCGGTCATGCGGCAACTGGAAGCTACCAACTTCGTAATGGAACTGACTGGCAGCGTGTTTTTCACCACCGACCAGGCGATGAAAGACCTCAGCCAACGGCGCTGACATAGACCTTTATCGGGCCCAGCGCAGTCAGCCAGGGTATGATCCACACTGTCGTTCGCAATTCGTGACAGACATTCATGGAGCTGGATTCAGGTAGCGGCCTGTTATTGATCACACTCGGAGTGATGCTGACTCTGGGTCCGTTGATCAAGGCAGTCTGTCAGCGAATCCGCATCCCGATATCTGTCGGTCATATCCTGCTTGGCCTCACGGTCGGGTCGATGCTCAAGCCGCTGGATGCACTGGCATCGCCGGTATTCGAAGGTTCATTCGCGGTCCTTGCCCAGCTTGGTATCGTTGCACTGCTGTTCCGGGTCGGCTTGCGCAGCCATACCAGTGCCCTGCTGGAAAAGCTGCCAGACGCCAGCGTGATCTGGATCGTCAACGTTGCCGGGACTTTCGGGGCTGGCTATCTTGTCGCGCGCTATGGCTTGGACTGGTCAATAGAAACCAGCCTGGTGATCGGCACCGCGTTTACCGCCACCAGCATCGCCGTGTCGCTGGCTGCCTGGGACGAATTGGGCATGGTGAATTCGGACACCGCAACAACCCTGCTCGATGTGGCAGAACTTGACGATCTGTCTGCGGCAGTGCTGCTGGCCATACTCCTGGGTGCTCTGCCAGTGATGTTGAATGGCAGCAACGGATTATGGCTTCAGGTGGGCGCATCCTCTGTGACTGTGATGATCAAGCTGGCTGTGTTCATTCTCGGCTGTTATCTCTTTGCTCACTATTTCGAAGCCCCGTTTACCCACCTGAATCGCCAACTGGGTAATTCTCCGTTCTCGATGACCCTGTGCATTCTGGGTGTCGGCCTGGTCATCGCCGCCATCGCCGGAGCGCTGGGTTTTTCAATCGCTGTCGGCGCCTTTTTCGCTGGACTGGCTTTCAGCCGAGATCCGGAGGCCGTTCGTGAGGACGGTGGGTTCACTTACTTATATGAGTTTCTGACCCCGTTCTTTTTCATCCATATCGGCATGCAGACGGACTTCAGCGTGCTGCTCCAGGCTGGTGACATTGGCCTGATCCTGTTTGCCGCTGCTGCCATCTCAAAGCTGTTGTTCACTGCTGCGCCCGCGTTGCTGTCCATGTCACGCGGCGACGCTGTGACCCTGGGTGTGAGCATGATTCCTCGCGCGGAGATTGCGCTGGTAGTCATCTACGAATGCCGCGCGATTGACAGCCGCATCGTTCCGCCGGAGGTATTTGCCGGAATGGTGCTGGTCTCATTGGCGACCAGCGTTCTGGCGCCTATTGTGTTGAGGCTGGTTTTGAACACTCAAAGTGGTACGCCCGAAACCTGAAAAATGATAGCTTCAGCGCTGACAATGCTTCGGGGAGAAGACAGTGTATCCAGGAAAATGGGCGCAAGAGTGTCCTGACAAGCCCGCCCTCATTCATTCCGTGAACGGCGAAACGGTCACCCACCAACAACTCAATGACCGCTCAAACCAGCTCGCGCAGTTGATGTGGCACCAGGGTTTACGGCCCGGCGATCACATGGCCATCTTCATGGAAAACAATCTGCGCTACTTTGATGTCGTCTGGGCTGCAATGCGTTCAGGGCTGTATATCACCACGATTAATCGTTATCTCACCGGTGAAGAGGCCGCCTATATCCTCGAAAACTGTGAAGCTCAGGTGCTCGTGACATCAAAGAAGCTTGCTGCAGTGGCTGAAGAACTTCTGGATGAGGCACCGCGATGTCAGCGCTGGCTGATGATTGATGGCGTCAGCGAGGGCTTCGAGTCATACGAGGACGCAATAGCCGCCTTTCCAGCCCAACCGCTGGCCGATGAGCCAAGCGGCGCCTTCATGCTCTACAGTTCCGGTACTACGGGCCGCCCGAAAGGCATCCTGCGGCCGCTGCCCGACAGCAAAATCCACGAAGACGCTGGCCCCGTTGGAGCGCTGCAGCGCGCGCTCTGGGGATTCGATGAGAACACCGTGTATCTGTCCACGGCCCCACTCTACCATTCTGCACCCATTGGCTTTACCACCGCGGCACTGGCTTTGGGCGGCACAGTCGTCGTAATGCCGAGATTTGATGAGGTCGGTGCGCTTGCCGCGATAGAACAACACCGGGTCACTCACAGCCAATGGGTACCAACTATGTTTACCCGGATGTTGAAACTACCTGAAGCCGAACGCAGCGGATTCGACCTATCCAGTCATAAGGTTGCCATTCACGCAGCCGCACCCTGCCCGGCGGGCATCAAATCGCAGATGTTCGACTGGTGGGGCAACATTCTTTATGAGTACTACGGCGGCACCGAACTCAATGGACTGACTCATTGTGGTCCCGAAGAGTGGCTCGCTCACAAAGGCACGGTTGGCAAAGCTGTACTCGGCACCATCCACATCTGCGACGAAGATGGTAACGAGTTGCCCAACGGAGAACCCGGTCTGGTTTACTTTGAACTGCCGGCAATGCCTTTTGAATATCTGAAAGACCCTGGCAAAACCAAAGACGCCCAGCACCCGCAGCACGCCAACTGGAGCGCGCTGGGCGATGTCGGCTATCTTGACGACGACGGTTTTCTCTATCTGACCGACCGCGCCACCTTCATGATCATTTCCGGCGGTGTGAACATTTACCCTCAGGAAATTGAAGACGCGATGGTCATGCATGCCAAAATCGCCGATGTTGCAGTTGTCGGTGTGCCTAACGAAGAAATGGGTGAAGAAGTCAAAGCGGTTGTTCAGCTGGCCGAAAACATCCCTGCCAGCGACGAAGTTGCGGAGGAGCTCCTCGCTTTCGCACGTGAACACATCGCCCACTACAAATGCCCTCGTAGCATCGATTTCATGGACGAACTGCCCAGACTCCCGACCGGTAAACTCTACAAGCGGCTGCTCAAGGATGCCTACTGGGGCAAAACGGGTTCAAAGATCGTGTGATCCGCTATTCTGCATCCGCCACTCGACCACTGAGCTTCGCAACCTCGAGTTCACCTTCCCGGGTCTGGCCACCCATGTCGAGAAAGCGCTGCATATAGACGGGCGCGTCTTCGGTGCGCAGTAACTCCTGAAACAGGTACGCTTCTTCAAGCATGCCGCTTTTAAGGTCCGGGTGCCCTGCGTCTACGGAACGTTTGGCCAGGCGCACTGCCGCAACCGGAAAAGAAGCAATCCGTTTCGCCAGCTTGTCGACAAAGCCGCCAATCTCATCCGCGGCGAAAATACGATTCAGATAACCCCACCGCTCAGCGGTTTCGGCATCGAGATCATCTGCGCCAAGAATGACTTCCAGCGCCCGCGCTCTGCCCATCAGTCTCGGTAATCGCTGGGTACCAGTGCCGCCGGGAAGAATACCGATGGGCACTTCCATCTGATTGATCTTGGTTTTACCTGATACCCCGAAACGCATGTCACAGCTGGCAGCAAGTTCGCTGCCACCGCCGCCCACCCGGCCTTCTATCTGGGCAATGGTGACTTTATCCATAGTCCGAAAACGTTCACACATCTGATGAAAAGCATTGAGCTCGGTACCCCGGGTTGCTGGGGTATCGGTCGGGAAAGTCAGAATTGCCGAGACATCGAAATGCGCCAGAAAGAAATCCGGATCGGCGCTTTTCAGCACAACGACCGTCAGCTGATCATCAGCGCTGAGCTCCTGACTGAGCGAATCCAACTCCACAAAGAGTGCTGGCGTAATCAGATTGATCGGCGGATTGTCGATGATCACTGTGGCCATTCGGCCCGTAACGTTCACCTGCAGGTGTTGATAGTCATAACTCACGATGGATTCCCCTCCTGTGGATACTGACTCGACTATAGCGCCACCTGCGCGCTGCCAACAGAAGCACCTGCTGCGGACTGCCAAAAAAGGCGCCTGCTGCGGGCTGCCAAATAAAGCGCCTGCTGCGGACTGCAAAATAAAGCGTCTGCTGCGAGCTGCCAAAAAAGGCGCCTGCTGCGGGCTGCCAAATAAAGAGATGCTGGAGCCAGCGCAGTTCAATTACGGCATAATCTTTACCAATCTCGGAGGCAGAAAGATGAACAACTGGGACGCAACCCGCAGCGCGATACTCAACCGCATCGACGACCTGGCAGATGAACTGGTCACCGTGTCCAGATCCATTCACGCTCATCCCGAACTCGCGTTCGAAGAACACCACGCCGCCGGGCTGTTGAGTGACACCCTGGAAGATCACGGGCTGTCGGTGAAGCGTGGTGTCTACACCCTGGATACCGCATTCGAAACTCAGCTGGCAACCCGGGGCGATGGACCCAACGCAGCCATTCTGGCCGAGTACGACGCACTGCCGGGGATTGGCCACGCCTGCGGTCACAACCTGATCGCGACGGCAGCGCTGGGCGCCACCCTTGGCCTGCAGGCGGTCGCTTCCGAGCTGCCGGGAACCCTTACCCTGCTGGGCACGCCGGCTGAGGAGAGAGGTGGCGGCAAAGAGCTGATGGCCCGCGCCGGTGCGTTTGACACAGTCAGCGCGGCGATGATGATTCACCCTGCCGGCGTCAATCTGACCAGCATGCCCTGTATCTGTGTCGCGGAAGTGGAAGTGATTTATCACGGCCGCTCAGCCCACGCCTCAGCGATGCCTCATCGCGGCATCAACGCTCTCGACGGCCTGCTGCTCGCGTATCAGGCGATTTCCAATCTTCGCCAGCACATTCGCGACAACGAGCGCATCCACGGCATCGTCACTGAAGGCGGTCAGGCACCAAATATTGTGCCGGATCGTGCAGTTGGCAATTTTTATGTGCGCGCCGCAGACGAAAAGAAGCTGGCGGCGCTCAAACCACGAGTGCAGGCCTGTTTTGAGGCTGGCGCAAAAGGTAGCGGCGCAGAAGTAGAAGTGCGCTGGGCAAATGTCGATTACCTGGACCTGAACACCAACTGGCCGCTGGCGGAGTGTTTCGAAAAACACGGCGAATCGATTGGCCGGGAATTTCTGCACCCGGACGCGCTCGGCGGCGCCGGCAGCACAGATATGGGTAATGTCAGCTATCGGGTACCGTCCATCCATCCCATGCTCGCATCAGCCCCGGCAAACGTGGTCATCCACCATCCGGACTTCGCCCAGTGGGCGGGTTCTGAGATGGGTGACGCCGCAGCGCTGGACGGCGCAAAGATTCTGGCGCTGACCGCAGCCGAGTATCTGCGCTCAAAAGATCTGCAGCAGCAGGTAGAGCAGTCATTTTCGGTTTCCGCAGGATTGAGCTGAGTGACGAGCTGGATTTTCGGCTACGGTTCTCTGATCTGGCGACCGGATATCCCGTTCGAACGCCAGCAGCCCGCCCGGATTTACGGCTGGCAACGGCGTTTCTGGCAGGGTTCACACGACCATCGCGGCCTGCCGGATGCCCCCGGGCGAGTGGTTACCCTGGTGCCTGAAGCGGCAGCTTACTGCGACGGCATGGCTTATCAGGTAGCAGCTGAAGTCATCGCTGAAGTTTTCGAAACCCTTGATCACCGGGAGAAGAATGGCTACCAGCGCTTCGACGTCGACCTGCATTTCGGCGAACAGCCACCGACCCCCGGGTTGGTCTACATTGCCCCACAGGACAACCATGCTTACCTCGGTCCGGCCTCCACCCGGCAGATCGCAACCCAGATTCTTACCAGCGCCGGTCCCAGCGGTCACAACGTCGACTATCTGCTGGCGTTGGCAGACGCGTTGCGCTCGCTCGACGCTGACGACCCGCACGTCTTTGAACTCGAAGCCGAAGTAGTCAGGAACAGCACAGAGAAACGCCCATGAATGTCAGCTTCAGCCCCGAACACCAGGCCTTCCGCGATGAGGTGAGGCGCTTTCTTGATCGTGCCCTGGACAGTGAGCTGCGCGAAGCGCAGGCCCGCTGCCCCGGTATTTTTCTCGACTACGACTTCAACATCCGCTGGCACCGGATCCTGCACAAGCAGGGCTGGGTGGCACCAGCCTGGCCCCGGCAATATGGCGGCACCGGCTGGGATCTGACTCAGCGTTATCTGTGGACCCGGGAGACTACCCTGGCCGGAGCCCCCAGCCTTGCGCCGATGGGTCTGGGCATGTGCGGCCCGATGCTCATTGGCTGCGGGTCCCAGGGCCAGAAAGACTATTACCTGCCACGTATTCTCTCCGGCGAGGATTACTGGTGCCAGGGCTACTCAGAACCCGCATCCGGATCTGATCTGGCCTCGCTGAAACTCCAGGCACGTCAGGAAGGCGAGCACCTGGTGCTCAACGGCAGCAAGATCTGGACAACCCATGCCCATGTTGCCAACCGCATGTTCTGCCTGGTGCGCAGTGACGATACCGGCAAACCCCAGCAGGGAATCACCTTTTTACTGCTGGACATGGCTAGCCCAGGCATCAGCGTCGAGCCGATTGTGTTCGCATCCGGCACCCATGAGGTCAATCAGGTGTTCTTTGACGACGTCCGGGTGCCGGTGACCAATGTCGTCGGTGAGCTTAACCAGGGCTGGCAGGTGGCCAAGTACCTGCTGGAATTCGAACGTGGCGGAGGCGGTACAGCCGCCCAGCAGAGCGCGCTGGATCGGGTACGCAAACTGGCCGCAGGGGTCACCACGGACTCGGGCACACTGCTCGAAGATCCGGACTATAAATCCCGCCTGGATCGCACCGAGATCGAACTCCAAGCGGTGCAATACACCGAACTGCGAATCATGGCCGCACTTTCCAAAGGACAGAATCCCGGACCGGAGTCTTCCATCATGAAAAATCTCGGCGCAAATCTCAGCCAGCGTATTACCGAACTGGCACTGGAGGCTGTCGGTGACTACATCACCCCGGATCAGCCCTGGCAGCCCGGCAACAACGCACAACCGCTCGGACCAGCTGGCGGCAGCACGGCCCTGCCGAGATATTTCAACCTGCGCGCCAGCTCCATTGCCGGGGGCAGCAACGAGGTGCAGAAAAACATTGTCGCCAAGCTGGTGCTTGGCCTGTGAATTGTTCATCTGGAGCACGTTATGACTGACCCCTTGATCACCCACACCGACCAGGACGGCGTGAGCATCCTGAGCCTGAACCGACCCGAGGTACTGAACGCGCTGTCGCCAAACCTGTTTGTCGAGCTGCGCGAACATCTGGATGCACTGGCCACCCAGACCGAGGAGATCGGTTGTGTGATATTGCGAGGCGAAGGCCGCTCTTTCTCCGCAGGCAACGATCTGAAAGCCATTCAGTCCGGTGAGCGCCCACCCAGCCCGCATTTTCAGGCGGAAACACTGGAGGCGATTGAAGCGCTGCCACAACCGGTGATCGCCGCAGTTCAGGGCCACTGCTACACCGGCTCTCTGGAACTGGCTCTGGCGTGTGATCTGATGATCGCCGGGACATCTGCCCGATTTGCCGACACTCACGGCAAATGGGGCATGTCGCCCACCTGGGGTATGAGTCAGCGCCTGCCTCGGCGAGTGGGCATCGTCACCGCCAAAGAGCTGATGTTCAGCGGTCGGGTCGTTTCAGGAGATGAGGCGGTGGCTATCGGTCTGGCAAATCGCTGTGTTCCAGACGAACAGCTGCTCGAATCTGCGCTGGAGATGGCGCGCAGTTTCCTGACGAATTCCTGGTTCACGCTGCGCATGGACAAAGCGCTGGTGAATGGCGGTGCTGATCACACCCTGAAAGCAGGTCTTGAGTTTGAACGAGCCACCAGTCCCGGCGCCGGTCCGGATATGGCCGAACGCCTGGGCGGGTTCGGCAAAAACTGAGGCAGGAGAGCGCCCGCTACCCGCGGATACCGGTCCTTATCGCTGACAGGCGGATGTCCGGATCCGCCCCCAGCCGAACGTCCTATCAGCCAATCTCATCGATGCTGTGAACGATGCGTCCGACCAGACCATATTCCATCGATTCTTCAGGACTCATCCAGTAATCACGGTCAGTATCCTTCGATACCCGCTCCAGAGACTGACCCGTGCGCTCGGCAATAATTGCGTTGATGCGCTCGCGGGTTTTCAGGATTTCCCGGGCGTGAATTTCAACGTCCGCCGCGGTCCCACCCATTCCGCCAGCAGGCTGATGGATCAGGAAACGCGTGTTCGGCAATGACAGGCGGTTTTCTTTCTCAGCGGCAAGATAGATGTGAGTAGCAATACTGCCGACCCAGCCAGTACCAACGGTTCTAACCACCGGCTTGATGAACTGAATCATGTCGTAGATGGTGTCACCGGATTCCACATGTCCACCGGGCGAGCCGATGAACAGCGTGATCGGATCATCTGACTCGAATGACAACGCCAGCAGCTGCTCAGCTTTGCGCTTGGCGACGTGCTGGTCGACCTCACCAAACAGGGTCAGGGTGCGCTTTTTAAGCAGGGCATTTTCGGTGAACTGAAATTGATTGATTGCGTTTGCCACCGCATCCATGCCGCCGTCGAGACTCACAGCATTTCCGGCGTTTGTCCCGGTCATGTTCATTGCTACTCCATCCTCGTGTCCAACACGAGATTTGATTACTCTTTGAGGTCGGCGATTCTACAACTAAATCCAGCCAATGGGAGAGAACATGCCTCTAGCTGAGGAATATGCAGTGATGCTTGGCCAAATGGCCGAAAACCCCACCCCCGCAATGAGCGATATGGCCCCGGCAGAAGCCCGGGAAATGTACCGGATGATGCGACCGGTCATAGAGGAACTGCCGATCGGCTCAGTTCGCGACGAGCAGATCGCAGGCCCAGCCGGTGATCTGGCGCTCCGTATTTACACGCCAACGGGTGATGGCCCATTCGGCATTTTCGTGAATTTTCACGGTGGTGGCTGGGTGATTGGTGATCTGGACACCTCGGATTCGGTATGCCGTTCTCTGGCCGAAGCGGCAAGTTGCGTGGTGGTATCAGTGGACTATCGACTGGCACCAGAAAATCCGGCACCAGCAGCCATAGAGGACTGCTGGGCAGCGCTGCAGTGGGTGTCAGAGAATCAGTCGTCTTTAGGCGGCAACGGTCTGCTGGCAGTGGGAGGCGAAAGTGCCGGCGCCTGCCTCGCCGCGACGATGTCCATGCACGCCAGGGATCTGGAGACTCCTAATATCGATTTCCAGCTGCTGGCCTATCCAGTGCTCGACGCAGACCTGACCCGACAGTCGTATATCGACAATGGCGATGGCTACCTGCTGACAACGGCAACCATGCAGTGGTTCTGGGATCAGTACTGCCCGGACGAAGAGCTGCGCTCAAATCCGGCGTTGTCGCCGCTCCAGGCTGGTGATCTCAAAGATCTGCCCGCCACTCTGGTCGTTACCGCTGAATTCGATCCGCTGCGCGACGAAGGGGAACTCTACGGCCAGCGACTGAAAGAGGCAGGGGTAGCCGCAGAAATCATGCGCTGCGATGGCCTGGTGCACGATTTTCTGGCGACTGCGCCAGTGTTTCCTTCAAGTGGCGCCGCATTCACGCAGATTGCGGAAAAAGTCAGAACTGCGCTGGCTAAGTGAGGAGAGACCATGCAATTCGTAATGATCTGTGAAGACAAAGCCGATTCCGAGGCGCTGCGGATGAGCACCCGTGAAGCGCACCTGGCCTACATCGGTGAACACATCGCGATGATCAAACTGGCTGGCCCGATGCTCAGTGAAGATGGCGAACATATGATTGGTTCGGTGTTCATCCTCGAAGCCGACTCGAAGGCTGCTGTGGAAACGCTCACCGCGAACGATCCCTACACCCATGCCGGGCTGTTCGGCAAAGTGACCATCAAACCGTTCCGCCAGAGTATTCCAGCACCAGGCAGCTAGATCTCCTGACTCTGATATACGGGACCTGTAACAAAACAGCCAGCCCGATCGGGCTGGCTGTTTAGATCACACTGAATCTGACTGGATTCAGTCGACCCGCGCTTCCGCGTAGCCGGACAGCACCGTAGCGCCGTCCTGATTGGTAGTAGTCACCGCCAACTTGACGATGCCATCTTCCACCGATTCAACTTTAGCTTCGGCTGTCAGGGTATCACCCGGCCAGACCTGATTCGTAAAACGAACCCCGTACTTGGTCAGCCGACCATCACCCACATAGTTGGTGAGCATGGCGCCCGTCATGCCCATCGTCAGCATGCCGTGGGCAAATACCGAGGGATAGCCAGCCACTTTAGTGGTGAAAACCTCATCGGTATGCAGCGGATTGTAGTCGCCAGAGGTGCCCGCATACTGGACAATCTGGGTACGTTTGAGATCTTCGACGATACATTCGCTATGGGTATCGCCAACATTCAGCTCGCTTGCCTGCAGTGCCATAAGCCCCCCTTAACTGTCTACCGGGCGTTCGGTGCGAACACCAACACCCTTTGCGGTAATGACCAGTTCACCGTTCTGATCGCGATACTCGGTGACTGACTCGGAGAACACCAGCTTACCGGCGCGTTTACTCTCCTTCTCCCAGGTCTTGCCCGGCTTGGTCTCCGCTGTAAGTACGTCACCCGGCTTCAAGTGCCGGTGATACTCGAAATGCTGTTCAGCGTGCAGACCACCACCACCGCCGCCTCCGCCACCTCCGCCGCTCTCGCGTTTGATGCCGGTGGGTTCCTTGCCGGATCCGAACCAGGGTTCGCCAATCTTCGGGCGCAGGAAGTAGTCCGGATCGAACTGGGCGCTGGCCTGAGCAAAGGTGGGTGGTGCGATGATGCTGCCCGGCTCGGTGCCGGCAGCATAGTCCGCGTCGTAGTAGATCTCGTTTTTGTCTCCCACGGAGCGAGCAAACATCAGAATGTGGCTCGCCTCCACGGGAAATTTGTCTACTGCCATGAATCTCCCCTTTAGTAAAAAAAGCAGAAGCAGCAGTTTAGCGCCCTTTTACCGCCCTTTGAATTGCGGATCGCGTTTGCCGAGGAAAGCGCTGATGCCTTCGTGTTTATCTTCGGTCTGAACCAGCGCGCCTTGAGCATATTTTTCCAGCATCAGAGCCCCGGCCAGACTCGCCTCCATGCCGAAATTGACCATGGCTTTCATGCTGCGCGGCACAAAAGGAGCGAAGCTGGCCAGATGCTCGGCCATCCGCTGGGCTTCCGGCAGCAGTTCATCCGGCTCCGTGAGCCGGGTCACCAGACCGATCTGCAACGCCCGCTCGGCGTCGATGGGCTCACCCATCAGCAGCATTTCCATACCCCAGCCCCGACCGACAATGCGCGGCAATCGGGCCGTTGCTCCGCCTCCTGGAATGATCCCCAGTTTGCCTTCCGGGGTGGCAAAGCGTGCCGTTTTCGAGGCAATTCGCAGATCACAGCCCAGCGCAACTTCGAGGCCCCCGCCCATACAGATACCATTAATCGCCGCAATGGTGGGTTTCGGTGTACGTTCCAGCTGATCCGCCAGACCCTGGACAATCGGCTCCAGCGCCTTCTTGAGATCTCGGTGCAGAACCTCCTCAAGATCAGATCCCGACGCGAACGACCGATCTCCCGCCCCAGTGAAGGTGAGCACACGAACCTCATCGTCAGCGGCTGCCACTGCAGCGGCCTGTTGCAGTTCATCGAGCGTCGCCAGGGAGATAGCGTTGTGTTTGTCCGCTCGATTGATCGTAATCAGGGCCATCGGACCCCGCACCTCATAAAGGATGTTCTTGTAAGACATCAGTTCTGCAGGCGATCCGTCAGACCCTTCAGGCCTTTGCCGATGCTGTCGTTCACCTTCTCCATCGCGCCTTGCTTCATGCCTTCGACGTCGATGCCTTCACGAATGACGGCATCGGTAGAGCTTTTAATAATCGGGCGCAGAAGCTGGCTCACGGCTTCTTCAACGGTGACCCCGGATGACTTCCGACCGATTCCGCTCAGATTGATGTCGGGCAGACTGACGGTTTTGTCACCCACCAGGTCTGAGCTCAATGATGTCTTCGCGTTCGTGAAAGCAAACTTGTCGATGATCATCTTCATTTCGGAGGAAGACTCTTCTGCCGGCGCGGGCTCTGCGCCGTCGCCCGAATCGAGATTATTCATGATCGTCTGCAGATTGGTCTGCGTACCTTTAGCGACAATGGCCACTTCCGCGCCGTCAATGCTGAGATCCTTAACAACCACCAGGTCGCCACTGATCTGCGCAGGATCTAAAGCCAGCGCAACCCGGCCGATGCGCATGCTGTGGGGACCGGCGAAACCTGCTGGATTACCGATCACCAGATCGGTCAACGCGCCCGAGCCATCGGTCAGAGAAATTTCTGCAGACCCCAGGCTGACGGGCACCCCAAGGTATTTGGGCCCGAGCGTCTCAACAGCCGTTTTGATGAGACTGCCTGAATTCATCACGATGTAAACGCCCGCACCAATCACGGCGAGCAGAACAATACCAACTAACCATCCAATAACTTTCACGATGTACCTCCTAGTAACTCCATGTCTTCTATAAATGCCTGCGACTTCGCGATAGACGCTTCCATATCGGAGATCAGCACCGCGACGTCCGACTGAATCGAACCCAGTTCACCCTGCAGCGACGATATCGCCTGAGCATTCAGATTGTGTTTCAGAAACAGCACCTGATCCCGAAATGCGACCAGTACCGGCTGCATCTTACCTTCTGCCCGACGCATGGCTTTGATCAGCTCGCTGTACTGACGTTGCGACTTGCGGCGTTGGTCAGCACTGGCAGAGCGCAGCTTGGTGTTGCTGATCTGCTCTATCTCTTCCGCCCACTCTGCAAACAGCGCACCCGAAACCGACTCCACCGCATCGATGCGTTCACTGACCAGATCTGCCCGAGCCTCGGAATCTTCAAACGCATCAGAGAGCGTTTCGTAGCTGTCTTTCAAATCCGAAGGCGGTACTTCGACCACAGCAGTAAACAGCTCCAGCGCGCTCTTAAACTCTTCTTTCGCGTCCTCCTGGGCGTCTGCAGCCTCGTCCACTCTGTCGACCAGAATGTCCCGTTTATGGACCCCGACCTGCTCCATCGCGCTGTAGTAGGCACTTTCACAGCCGGCCAGGCACGTCAGCGCGAGCAGCCCACCCAACAGCCGAGGGAGCGCTCTAAACCCCATAAGGTTCCCCAGAAGCAATTCACTGGCGCCAAGATTAGGCCAAGGTCACGCACCTGTACACCCGCGAAACTGGCGCTGGCATGGGTTCAACCGCTCAGCGATAATCCCGCCGCGGAAACTGCCGAATCACTGACTGGGTCAAATGTCGCTCAGATCCCGGCAGCCGTACCGGTCACACTCAACGCTGACAATAAAACGCATGGCAAAGTTATAAAGACAGCAAAGGATTACAAGGGGTTACAACTAAAATGGAAGAAATTTCAACTGAACAGATAAGCGGCTACATGGATAATGTTGTCGAGCTGGCCTGGGAATACGGGCCGCAACTGCTGATGGCCATCGTGGTCCTGATCATCGGCATGTGGATCGTCAACCGTGTCGTCCGGCTAACCAGCAAAGGCATGGAGAAGGCAAGTGTGGAGCCTACTCTGGCTCGCTTCCTCGGCAGCCTGGTGTCTGTTGGCCTGAAAGCTCTGCTGCTGATCAGCGTCGCCTCGATGATTGGTATCGAAACCACATCGTTCATCGCGATCTTGGGTGCGGCCGGTCTGGCTATCGGCTTGGCGCTTCAGGGTAGTCTGGGCAACTTTGCAGGCGGTGTTCTGGTGTTGCTGTTCAAGCCGTTCAAGGTGGGGGACTTCATCGACGCCCAGGGTGTGGCGGGCACTGTTTCTGAGATTCAGATCTTCAACACCATCATCAAAACACCGGACAACAAAGTCATCATCGTGCCCAACGGTGCGGTCTCCAACGGCGTCATCACCAACTTCTCGAAAGAGGCCACCCGCCGCGTCGATTTCGTTTTCGGCATCGGTTACGGCGATGACATCAAAAAAGCCAAAGAAGTGATTGCCCGCCTGGTGGACGCTGACGAGCGTGCCATGAAAGACCCGGCTCCAACCATTGTTGTCTCCGAACTGGCCGACAGTTCTGTGAACATCAGCTGTCGAGTCTGGGTAAATGCATCCGACTACTGGGGTGTGTTCTTCGATCTGACGGAAAATGTGAAGCTGACCTTCGATGCAGAAGGCATCTCCATTCCGTTCCCGCAGCAGGATGTGCATATGCACCAGGCCTGATTCAGGCCGCGCGTACAGCGCATCTACTCCAGCCGGTACCGCCGGCTGGAGTTTCCTCTCCCGCCAGATTCAACACGCCGCTAGTGTCTTGAGAGCACAGCAGGGCCGGGGTATCGAAACAACTGACGTAATCTCGAGGCGAAAAAAAACCGCCAGTCTGGAGAGGAAACCGGCGGTTCGAGAGTCGACCTTGTCAGAGGTCTCAAGGGGATAGAGATGGCGCTCTACCTGGTCATAAGGCCTAGCGCCATGGTTGACACTATGCAGGACAGCTGTTTCGGGAAAATTACCGGACAGACAGATTGTGTGACAAATTGTTACTTTTATCGTCACAGCTCTGACCACACCGCAGTAGTAACGCCTGATGGAACCCCTGAACCGCCAGAAGCCAAGGAGAACGGCGCTGTGACCGCTATCCCAGACTCAAAATCACTTCCGCGCCGCCGCCTTGCGCATCTTCAATCCGAGCCCGCCAGCCCTGGGCCTGACAGAGCTGCTGGACGATGGCCAGACCAAGCCCGCTGCCACCGGTGGCAACGCTACGGGAGCTGTCGAGCCGGAAGAACGGCTGAAAGACCCGCTCTTTATAATCGTCGGGTATACCCGGGCCGCTATCAATAACATGCACTTCGCGACCGCGAATGCTCACCCGCACCGAGTCCCCGTGCTGCTGAGCATTGTTGATCAGATTGATGACGACGCGCTGCAGCGCGCCTGGCGCCAGCATCAGGCGGATGCCCTCGGCATCCTGACTCGTAAACGGAATATTCACATCATGGCTTTCGACAATGTCCCTGATAAACGGCACCAGCTCCACTTCCTGGCGGCTCTCACCGGTGCCACGAGCAAACCGCAAAGCGTCGCTGATCAGATCTTCCATCGAGGCCAGATTGCGCTCAAAACGCTCGATCAGCTCACTATCGACATTATCCGGCAGCAGCGCGAGCGCCAGACGCATTCGGGTCAGGGGTGTGCGCAGGTCATGGGAGATACCGGCCAGCAACGTGGTGCGATTGGACAGCAGCGCTGAAATGTCCCGTGCCATGGTGTTGAAGTTTCTGGCGAGCGAGACCAGCTCTGCCGGACCCTGCTCGGGAATCGGCTGAAAATTTTCACCGCCGCGAAACGACTCCACCCGCTCAGCAGCTTCCACCAACGGTCGGGCAATACGCTGAACAATAAACAGCGAGGTACCGAATACAATCAGCGCGCCGAGCACCACAATGATGATGCCGCCGTACAGAGGCTGAATGTCCCGCCGCTCCGCCGAGAAGCCTATCTGCAGTTCAAAGCCACCCATCGGCACATCAACCCAGATCAGGTCATCACCGCTGAGCAGCACAACGGGGATATTCAAGCGCTCAGTCAACTGCTCCACCAGCAGGCTCAGGAAGGGCTTGTCGAGCACCACCGGAGCCAGTGATCTGGGGGGCGAGTTAACAATAAGATCGTGATTCTGAGCGAGCTCCAGTTCGAAATAAGGTCTGGCGTCGGGGGGCAGTTCAACCCAGGTCTGGGCCGAGAGCACCAGCAGCGCTGCCTCGTCAGCCGCGGAGCGTTCGGCAATCGGGCCGATCACAAACAGGTTCAGCGCCAGGGTGGAAATCAGAGCAATCAGCAGCGAACTGATCGCCAGGGTCAGATTGGTTCGCGCCAGCAGTGAGAACGGACCGGGAGGCCGTATTCGGTCAGCCATCACCTTCCGGACAGAACATATAGCCTTTCCCCCAGATGGTTCTGATGAAGACGGGTTCCGAAGGATCAGGTTCCAGCTTGGCCCGCAACCGGGTTACTCGAACATCTATGCTGCGATCAAAAGGCGAGCGTTCTGCGCCGGTCAGCAGATCCAGAATCCGATCACGATCCAGCACCTTGTTCGGATGTTGCACCAGGATAGCCAGCAGATCGAACTCCCCAGAGGTCAGCGGAACGTTGTCGCCCTCTCGGGAGAGCTGATGAGAAGCCATATCCAGCTCGAATTGGCCGAAGCGATAGCGCGGCTCCGAAGGCTGCGCTTCGTGACTGCTGCCGGCACCAGATCGTCGGAGTACTGCACGGATTCGAGCCAGTAGCTCCCGGGGATTGAACGGTTTAGACAGATAATCATCTGCGCCCACCTCAAGCCCCACGATACGGTCTACATCGTCACCCTGGGCACTGATGATCACGATGGGTATGCCATTTCCCTTAATTCGCCTGGCGATGGATAGCCCGTGTTCTCCAGGCATCATCAGATCAAGAATAATCAGGTCTACAGAGTGTTCGGCAAGGTATGCGTCCATGGCTTCCCCACCATCAACGCAGGCGACGTTGAAGCCCTGTTGATTCAGGTATGCCTGGGTGAGTTCACGAATCTCCGGATCATCGTCAACGAGGAGCAGATCAGCACTTTCAGACTCCCCCCCGGACACAATGCGGCTCAGCGCTTGTTGTCGTTGACTCGACGCGCGGGCGCGCCAGGAGCATCCTCGCTGCCAGCGAGTTCTCCGCCAGGGTCGACTGACCCGGCAGAGGTCGGATCAGGCTCAGCGTGGCGACGCTCAAAGCCCACACCAAACGAACGCTCTGTTGGATTTCGCCGCACCGGCGCTACCTGAATGACCTTGGTTTCAATGCGCAGAACCTGGCCGTCGGAACGACGGACAATGCGCCCGTAACGACGCTGAGTGCGAATCCGCAGCGTTCTTTCAGATCCTTTCTGGCGAGCCATGCGCAGTTTTACTTCGTTCAGCAGACCACGGCGCTCAGAATCACCCAGTTGATCCCAACGTGCACCAATTCTGGTCAATTGATGGTGAGTCAGTTTTGAATAGTCGGGTAGCAGATCTTCGACAGCTTCATCTAATGGCACGGCAGACGATGGCACGGCAGACGATGGCCGCGCAGTTTCCAGCGCCGAGGAGGGCTTCGGGGTTGCCGCGGTATCTTGCGGATGAACTTCGGCTGCGGCCGTCATCGCCTCAGAAGTGTCAGGTCTGACATCAGCATATGCCACCGGCACAAAGCAGGCCATGACCAGCGCATAACTGATCGGCCGCCTCATGATGCGGATACTGCTGATTTTCCTACCTAACTCTCTGGTCACCTTCAACCTCAAGGGTGGCAAACGAAAAAGTCGCCGTCCAGATACAAACAAGCCGCCGGTATTCTGACCGGCGGCTGTTTCTTGACCATTTCCGGTTGGTTTCAAATTGTTACCAACCAGGAAGGTAGCGTTCACACAATCAGGCTGCTTCGAACAGTCCTGCTGCGCCCTGTCCACCACCGATGCACATGGTCACAACACCGTATTTCTTGCTGCGGCGACGCAGTTCGCGGAGGATCAGACCGGTCTGGCGGGAACCCGTCATACCGAACGGATGACCGATACTGATGCTGCCGCCAAGGACATTGTAAATATCATTGTCAATTCCGAGCGCATCACGACAGTACAGACACTGAGAAGCAAACGCTTCGTTGAGCTCCCACAGATCCACGTCATCCTGCGAAATACCCGCATTCTTCAACAGTCGAGGAATGGCGAATACCGGGCCAATACCCATCTCATCGGGCTCGCAGCCGGCAACGGTGAAGCCGCGGAAGATACCGAGAGGCTCCAGACCGAGCTGAGCTGCTCGATCAGCAGTCATCAGCAGTGTCATGGAAGCGCCATCGGACAGCTGTGATGCGTTACCCGCGGTCACGCTGCCATCTTCTTCGAACGCAGGAGCGAGACCGGCCAGACCTTCGAGCGTGGTCTGAGGACGGTTACATTCGTCTTTATCGACGGTGACCTCAACACGGCTCTCTTCGCCGGTCGCTTTGTCCACTTTCAGCATGGTGGCCTGCATTGGCACAATTTCTTCGCCAATTTGGCCGGAAGCCACAGCTGCCGCGTAGCGTTGCTGACTCTGCAGTGCGTATTCATCCTGCGCTTCACGGGTTACCTGATAACGACGGGCAACAACTTCTGCGGTATTGCCCATAGCCATGAAGATGTCGGGCTTTTCTTCTATCAGACGCTTGTTCTGCTTGGCTTTGCCTGGCTCCTGACGGGTACGCATGGAAATAGAATCCACACCACCGGCTATGGCGACTTCTGTTTGCCCGGAAGCAATCTGGTTGGCGGCAATCGCAATGGACTGCAGACCTGAAGAACAGAACCGGTTGATGGTGACGCCTGCTGCAGTTACCGGCAGCTTCGACAGGATGACTGCCAGACGGGCAAGGTTGCCGTCCTGTTCACCGGTGTGGCTGGCTGCGCCAACTACCACATCTTCGACTTCATCAGCACCAAGATTCGGGTTGCGATCCAGCAGCGAGTCGATGCAATGCGCCAGCATGTCGTCGGACCGGGTCAGGTTAAAACTACCCCGGAAGGCTTTTGCCAAACCGGTGCGCACGCTATCGACGATCACTACGTCTTTCATTTGCTTCCCCTCAGAAGTAAAAAAAAATTGCGAGCCGGCAATGCTACCAGAAAGATTCGCTGAAAAGACCGTATCTGCCGAAAAAGTCGAGCCCTCGGAGCGCCCCTCTAGCCGGGCGCCTGGCGCACGATCCGCAGCGGCAAGGCAGCAACAAGACAAAGGACGGTATCTACGGTTATCAGCAGCCGATTTTGCTCAGAGCGAGCGCTCAATGTAAGACCGGAAACGGCTGCTGGCTGAAAAGCGCAATCCGCCGATTACGGCACCTGGCCGGGCTTGGCAGCATCATCTGCCGCCTGCTTAAGCGTCTCGTCAGTCTTCGCTGCCGCCGCTTTCAACATGGCTTCCGTTTCAGCCGGTGACTGTTCGGATCGTGCTCCATCTGCATCCGGTGTCTGAGATACCTGCAGCAGTTTCTGCTTTTCCAGCGAATCCATTGTCTGCTGGGCAGCTTTGATCGGTGCATCAGAAACAAATCCTGTGGACGCACCTTCAGCAGCCTCGGCGGCCTTGTCACCCGCAGAGTCCCGGGTGCCGAGTGAATCATCAGAAGACGATTGCCCACACCCCACCAGAACCAACGTAAGCGCCAAGAGGCCCAAGCGGGGTCTCGATGGCAAACCAACCTTCGGAAACGCCAACCAGCTTTTCATCTCTATTGTCCTTTCTATTGCATCTGGATTAATCATGAACATCCTTTTGTCTGAGCGGACAGCAGGATTTCAACCTGAGTGTACTGCAGGCGCAACGCGAATTTGCACTCTGCAGCCGTCAAGCGGGACGCAGATCACATGATAAGCTGGCGTTATTCACAGACGGGGGAGTGTATCGATGACCACAACTGTGCTCTGCGAAGGGCTGTGTTTTGGCGAAGGACCGAGGTGGCATGAGGGTGTTCTGTGGTTGTCAGACATGCACGCGCACGAAGTCATCACCGTTGACAGCCAGGGGAACAAATCGCAGGTCGCCCAGGTACCGAAGCGTCCTTCAGGTCTGGGCTGGCTGCCAGACGGTCAGCTGCTGGTGGTATCAATGCTGGACCAGAGCCTGTTACGGCTGCAGGATGGTCATCTGAATCTGCATGCCGACCTGTCCAGCCTGGCCGACCACAACTGTAACGACATGGTGGTCGACAGCGTGGGGCGGGCCTACGTCGGCAACTTCGGCTTCGATCCGGGCGAATCCGTGCGCAGCACCAGTCTGATCTGCGTTGAACCCGATGGTCAGGCGCGGATCGTCGCTGACGACCTGGTATTCCCGAATGGCTGCGTTATTACCTCCGACAACAGTACGCTGATCGTTGCTGAAACCTTCGCTGCGCGCCTGAGCGCCTATGACATTGCCGGCAACGGTGACCTGTCCAATCGCCGCACCTGGGCCGAACTGCCCGAGGGCGCCGTACCAGACGGTATCTGCCTGGACGCGGCCGGTGGCATCTGGTCAGCCTCGCCCTCCAGCAACGAGTGCATCCGCCAGCTGGAAGGCGGCGCAGTCACCCACCGGGTCGCAGTTTCTCAGGGTGCCTTCGCCTGCATGCTCGGCGGCCCCGGTCTGGACACGCTATTTATTCTGACCGCACCCTCATCCGATCCGGAAACCTGCATCCGAGAGAAAGGCGGCCGCGTGGAATATTGCCCGGCGCCTGCAGCAGGCTCAGGCCGCCCCTGATACGGCGGCTGCAGACTCTTTTATAACTGATCAGCGATTGACAAAGAGACCAACGGACCATGCTTTACGACAACTACCAACCGCCCTGGGAAGACGATGAACTGCGGATCCTGCGCGACGCCGCCGGTAAATTTTTCGAACAGGAATTCGCGCCCAAGACAGATAAGTGGATAGCTCAGGGCAAGATCGACCGGGATGCCTGGCTGCAGGCGGGTGAAGCCGGATTGTTGTGTGCGGCGATCCCCGAAGCTTACGGCGGCGGTGGTGGTGACTATCGCCATGAAACTGTAATCATGGAAGAACATCTGAAGCGCGGCATCACCGGCTTCGGCAATCAGGTACACAGCGCCATTGTCGCCCCTTACCTGCTGCACTACGGCAGTGAAGAACAACGACGACGCTGGCTGCCAAAGCTGGCCAGCGGGGAGATGGTCGGGGCCATCGCCATGACCGAACCGAACACCGGATCCGATCTGCAGAGTGTTCGCACCACAGCGCTGGCTGACGGCGACGATTACCTGATCAACGGCAGCAAGACCTATATCAGCAACGGTCAGCATGCGGATCTGGTCATTGTCGTGGCCAAAACCGATCCAAGCCTGGGCGCCAAGGGTATTTCGCTGATTATTGTCGAAACGGACAACGCGGGGTTTCAACGCGGCCGCAACCTGAAGAAGCTGGGTCAGAAAGCGGCAGACACCTCAGAAATGTTCTTTTCTGATTGCCGCGTACCCAAAAGCAACCGGTTGGGTGAAGAAGGTCGCGGTTTTGTGCAGCTGATGCAGCAGTTGCCGCAGGAACGTCTGAACATCGCTCAGGCTGCTGTGGTACAGACCGAGCGCGCGATAGAAATCACCATCGACTATGTACGCACCCGTCAGGCATTCGGTCAGCGTGTCCTGGATTTTCAGAACACCCGCTTCAAGCTGGCAGAATGCAAAACCGAAGCGCTGATAGGCCGCACCTTCGTCGATCAGTGTGTCCTGAAGCTGATGGATGGAGTTCTCGATGCGGCAACTGCATCGATGGCCAAGTACTGGTGTACCGACAAACAGTGCCAGATCATCGACGAATGTCTGCAGCTGCATGGCGGCGCTGGCTATATGGATGAATATGAGATCTCCCGCATGTACACGGACGCCCGCGTGCAGAAGATCTACGGCGGGACCAACGAAATCATGAAGGAGCTGATAGGTCGCAGTCTGGGCTGAACAATCGTAACCGCCCCGATATGATCAGGTACTGGAAGTTCTACTGGCCGCTCGCGCTGACCGGTGTTGCCATGGTGCTGTCGGTGCAGTTTCAGAATGCCGCTTTAGCCCGCTATCCCGAGGCGGTCACGGAATTGGCAGTCTTTGCGCTGGGCTACAGCACATTCGGATTCTTCCGCGCCAGTCTGAGTTTCATTGCCCAACTCTCCAACGTGTTCGCTCGCAGCACGCTGGGTACGTTGCGCTGTCATCGCTTTGTCGGCTTTGCCAGCATCGTGATCATGAGCCCGCTGCTGTTTCTGGGCCACAGCCAGTCGGGCGCCGAACTGCTCGGCGCCATCTATCACATCGATAACACCCTCACCGCACGCGTGCAGGAATATCTGATCTATCTGGCGCCCATCATCCTGCTCGGCGCACAACGTTTCTACTACAACGGTTTGCTCGTGCAGGCGCGACTCACAGGCTGGGTCACTCTTCTCAACGTGCTGTTTCTATCGACCGTGATTACCCTGCTGATCATCGGCTTCAACCTGGGACTGCGCCCGGCGGTGGTGCTGGTGGGTTCAGAAGTGCTGGCGATTGCCATCCAGTTGCTGGTCACGCTGTGGATCAAACACCGTTATTACCGGCCCCAAGCACAGCCGGAACACGAAAAGCTCAGCTATCGGGAGCTGATCAATTTCTTTATCCCGGTTTCGATGACCGGAGTGATGTTTGCACTCAGCCGACCCGTGCTCTACGCCTTTGTCAGCCGAACCCCGGAAGGGCTGCTCGCCATCGCCGCGATGCGGGTGGCGTTTGACTTTTCCATGCTGTTTCAACAGGCGGCCAATCAGTTCCGCCACTTCTTTGTTACGTTCGGACTCGACGATCTGGCTGGTAAGCGACGCTTCATGACTCTGGTGGGGGTTGGCATCACAGCACTTATGCTGATTTTCGCGGTGACACCTATTTCAGATCTGGTCTGGCGGGATCTGATGCAGATCCCCGATGATGCTCGTGCGCTGGCGGTTCAGGTCCTGATAGTGATGTGCCTGATGCCCGCAATCATCATTGTCCGAAACTATTACCACGGACGCCTGATGGTAGAGCGGCGCACTGCCGGAATGGCCGTCGCCAGCATCATGCGAGTCGTCGGCATTTTTCTCAGTGCGCAGCTGCTGTTCAGCCTGGGAGCTCTCAACCATCTCAGCGCCGCCGCGATACTGATCTTCGGCTTTGTGATCGAAACCGTGATTGTTCTGCACGCCGCCCGCAATGGTCAGGCAGCCAATGGCCAGGCTGAACGGGTAAAAGCGACCGCGAAAATATAGCCCACCGAAATCAGCGCACCCGCAAATCCTGCCAGAGCAAGCGGTTTACTCGTTGCCCGCATCGTCAGGACACCAAAGCCGATATAGGCCAGCAGCCCGAGCAGCTTGGCGGCCAGCCAGCCAGTCAACGGCGACAGACTGAGACTGAGCATCAGCACAATCCCTAAAACCAGCAATCCGGTGTCGATGATATGGGGAACAATACGCACCCACCGCTGCTGGCGGAGTGGTGAATCGGTCAACGCCCAGATGCCACGCACCACAAAACCAAGAACAGTCAGATAAGCCAGCGCAATATGGAACAGCTTCAACATGGTTTACTATCTTTGCAGCTATACGATGCCACAAGCATAACAAGCACATCGACAGGGACCCAGTCCCATGTCAGGGGAATTCATGACGATTGATGAAATTATCGACTCAGCGATGCGACCACTGGCAGACGCGGTCGCCGGTTTCATCTTTTACTCAGTTGAACTGGGTGGTGCGCAAGTCCCCCTGATCGTGATCTGGCTGATTGGCGGCGGTGTGTTTTTCACCCTCTACCTTGGTTTCATCAATTTCCGCGGCTTCTCTCATGCCATCAGTCTGGTCAATGGACGCTTCGCGAAAGACGGTGATCCGGGGGAGATCTCGCAGTTCCAGGCATTAACCACTGCAGTATCCGGGACCGTCGGCATCGGCAACATCGCCGGTGTCGCCGTTGCCATATCGCTCGGCGGTCCGGGGGCAACGCTGTGGCTGATCATTGCCGGTCTGCTGGGCATGTCGACCAAATGTGCTGAATGCACGCTTGGCGTCATGTACCGGAAAACCCACGACGATGGCTCTGTGTCGGGCGGGCCAATGTACTACCTGCAGCAGGGTCTGGCAGAACGCAACATGCCGTCACTGGGGCGGGGACTTGGTCTGTTTTACGCCGCCGCAATGGTGATCGGCTGTCTGGGTATCGGCAATATGTTTCAGTCTAATCAGGCGGCCGCGATATTCATCGAAGTCACCGGTGGGACCGACAGCTTCTTCGCCGGCCGAGCCTGGTTGATCGGGCTGGCCCTGGCAATAGCTGTAGGCATTGTGATTGTTGGCGGCATCCGATCAATTGCCACCACGACAGCCAAACTGGTCCCCGCAATGGCACTGCTGTATACCCTGACCGCGCTGCTGATCCTTGCCCTGAACGCTGACAAACTACCCGGTGCGCTGGCGGCTATCTGGCATGGTGCCTGGTCGGCAGAAGGTATCAGCGGTGGTCTGGTTGGGGTGATGATCATCGGCTTTCGTCGTGCAGTATTCTCAAACGAAGCCGGCCTGGGCTCTGCGGCAATTGCGCATTCGACTGCCCGAACCAGCGAACCGGCCAGCGAAGGCTACGTGGCATTGCTCGAACCCTTCATCGACACCGTAGTGGTCTGCACAATTACCGCGCTGGTGATTGTGACCACCGTTTATGATCCAGCCCTTGCTGCCAGCGGCATCAGTGGCATCGAGATGACTACCCAGGCATTTGCCAGCACCCTGGCCTGGACGCCGGTGCCGCTGTCGATTGCCGCCATTCTGTTTGCGTTTTCGACGATGGTTGCCTGGTCATACTATGGCTTGAAAGCCTTCACCTACCTGGTTGGACACCATCGCTGGGCAGACGTCGGATTCAAACTTTTTTTTCTGCTTTTTGTGGTCCTCGGCTCGAGTGTCCAACTGGGTGCGCTGGTGGATCTATCGGACGCGCTGGTCTTCGTAGTAGCCATTCCCAACCTGCTTGGCCTTTATCTGCTCGCACCAACTCTGCGCAAGGAACTCAACAGCTATGAACAACGACGCAAAACCTGAGCAGTCTCGGTTCACTCACCTGAGCCAGCTATGTCTGATCTGGTTACTCGCCAGTGCGGCGCACGCGGCAACGGCACCCGCAGACCACATCTTCCTGGGCGATCACATCATCACAATGGCTGCGACGGCAACAACCTCTGAGCAAAAGCCAACTGCGCTGGCCATACACGGAGATCAGATCGTCTGGACCGGCGAGCGCAAAGATCATGGCAACTGGCTCGGCGCTGACACCGAAGTTCACGAACTCGGCGATCGCGCACTGCTGCCTGGCTTCATTGATGCGCACGGCCACCTGACCTACCTGGCAGCCACCCTGAAGTGGGCAAACCTGGCCTCTCCGCCCGTTGGCCAGGTTGTCGACATGAGCACACTGCAGGGCACGCTGGCCGACTACATCACCGAACAGGCAATACCGCCAGGTACCTGGGTGATCGGCAACGGCTACGACGATTCCCTGCTGAAAGAACAGCGTCATCCCGATCGTGACGATCTCGACGCGGTCAGCAGCCAACATCCAATCGCGCTGATTCACGTTTCCGGGCATCTGACGGCGGTTAATTCTGCCGCGCTGCGGACGGTGAACATCGACGCGGAAACGCTCGATCCGGCCGGGGGACATATCCGCAGGCGCCCCGGCAGCTCCGAGCCCAATGGCGTGCTCGAAGAAACAGCAACCTACCCGATTCGCGCCGTGATGCAGCAGCCGAGCGGCAATCCGATTACCGATATCGAGACAGCACTTAACGTCTATGCAAGCAATGGCATCACCACCGCCCAGGATGGCGCAATCGGCGCTGGTGCGGCCGAACTGCTGAGCATGATGGATCGGGACCAATTGCTGACTCTCGATGTGGTCATTTACCCCATCGTGGGCAGTCCGGCTCAGGACGTCCGTCTGGATTATCACTTCAGCCATTATCAAAACCGGCTGAAAGTTGGCGGCGTGAAATTGATTCTGGATGGTTCACCGCAGGGTAAAACCGCCTATCTCAGCGCACCCTACGCGGTGTCGCCGCCGGGCCAGAACCAGGATTACCTGGGCTACCCCACCCACACGGCAGCGGCCGTCGATGCCATGGTTGGTCACTACCTGAGTCACGACATCCCGGTCATCGCGCATGCTAACGGCGATGCGGCGGCGCAGATGCTGATCGATGCGGTTGCTGCTGCTGGAGCAACCGAACCGGTTGCCGACCACCGCACCGTGATGATTCACGCCCAGACAGTGCGCGAAGATCAGCTAGACCAGATGGCTCGACTGGGCATCTTGCCCTCCTACTTTTCAGCACACACCTTCTACTGGGGTGATTGGCACCGCGATTCAGTGCTGGGTGTTGAACGCGCGCAACGCATCAGCCCGACCCGTTCCAGTGCCGAACGTGGGATGCCGTTCACCGTGCACAACGATACCCCGATTGTTCCACCTGACATGCTGCGCCTGCTGTGGGCAACAACCAACCGGCTCACCCGCAGTGGGCAGGTTCTCGGCGCCAAGCAGCGGCTGAACACCTATGAAGCACTTGTCGCCATCACTCGCGATGCCGCATATCAGTACTTTGAAGAAGATCGCAAAGGCACACTCGTGGCCGGCAAGCTGGCGGACCTGGTGGTGCTGTCCGGTAACCCTCTGGAACTCGACCACACCCGACTGCTTGAGCTGGACGTGCTGGAGACCTGGTCTCACGGCACGCGGGTATTTGAACGCTGATATACTTCCGGCTTCACTTTTTTCGACCCGGCTAGTAACTGCAATGGAAGGACCAACTTCACACTCCTATTTTTCCCAGCGGCTGCGTCTGCACTATGTCGATTGGGGTAATGAAGGTGCGCCACCGCTGCTGCTGGTCCACGGTGGTCGTGACCATTGCCGGAACTGGGACTGGGTAGCTGAGGCACTGCGCGACGACTACCACATCATTGCCCCGGATCTGCGTGGTCATGGAGACTCTCAGTGGATGAAAGGCGGCAGCTATAACCACGTTGACTATGTCTACGACATTGCTCAGCTGCTGCACCAGACCAAGATGAATCCGGTGACAATTCTCAGCCACTCACTGGGCGGTTCGATTTCACTGATGTATGCCGGGCTGTTTCCCGAAACGGTGACCAAACTGATATCGATTGAAGGCATGGGTCCACCGCCGGAGATGATCAAAGATCGAATTAACGTTCCCATCGAAGATCGACTCCAGGCGTGGGTGGCGGATCTTCGCAAAGCTGCCGGGCGTATACCCCGGCGCTACGACTCGCTGGAAGCTGCCTACGAGCGCATGCAGACAGAAAATCCGCACCTCTCAGAAGCGCAGGCCCGGCATCTCACCATCCACGGCAGTAACCAGAACGAAGATGGCAGCTACAGCTGGAAGTTCGACAACTATGTCCGCACCTTCCCCGCCGTTGGCGTGCCATTCGAAGAACAGTATCGACTCTACAAACGCATCACCTGCCCGACTCTGCTGGTGCGGGGCACCGAATCCTGGGCTTCAGACCCGGAGCAGGACGGACGGGCGAAGAACTTTCAGAACGTCAAATCCGTGAACATCGAAGGCGCTGGGCACTGGGTGCACCACGATCAGCTGGATGTCTTTCTCGGTCACGTTCGCGAGTTTCTGGCCGAATAATTTCCTGATGGCCTCCCGAGCAGCCATCCTGCATCAATCCCCCTGGCAGGGTGTTTTCATTATCACCGGCGGCGGCAGTGGCCTGCTGGCAGAAATGCTCTGTCAGCCAGGGGCTTCAGCAACCGTTCTGGAAGCCCGTGTGCCTTATGCCAGTGTTGCGCTTGAGCAACTGTTGGGTGCCAGACCAGATCAGGCCTGTTCCGCAGCAACCGCACGCGCGATGGCGATGGTGGCGTTCCAGCGCGCCCTGGAGCTGACCTCTTTAGATACCAACGCTGCAGAAGAAGAACAGCTGCTGTTCGGACTCGGCTGCACGGCCAGCCTTGCGACCAGCCGGGAAAAACGCGGCGCTCATCGCGCCCATGTGGCAATTCAAACCGCCACAATCACTTTCACTGTAGAGCTCTCATTGTCGGGAAATCGCGAGAGCGAAGAGCGGGTCCTGGTAGACGCACTGTGGCAGGCTCTTGATACGGTCCTCGAGCTGGGAATTCCGGATCTTGACCAACCCGGTGCAGCAACCCTGATGACCGCGCAGCCGGACTGGCAGGCCCTGATTCTCGGAGACTCAAGCGCCCACCTGGTCGGCGAGCATGACGGCAAACTGCTGCTGCCGGGCGCATTCAATCCTCTGCACGACGGCCATCGTCAGATGCTGACTATTGCCGAACGGCTGACCGGCCTGCCGGGCGGTTACGAGCTGTCTGTCGCCAACGTCGACAAACCGTTTTTAGACTATCAGGAAATCAGCCGACGGCTGGCTCAGTTCGAAGAACCGGTCTGGCTCACCCATCTACCAACGTTCATCGAAAAAGCCCGGCACTTTACCGGAGCCAGATTTGTGGTTGGTATAGATACCCTGCTGCGTATTGCTGACGACGCCTACTACGCCAGCGAGAGCGCAATGCTGCAGGTGTTTGCCGAGTTCGCCGAGCTGGGCGCCGGCTTCGTGGTGTTTGGTCGCGACCTTGAGGCTGAGAACTTCAAGGTCCTGGACGACGTCCTCCACCAGCTTCCGACTTCGCTGACAGATTTATGCACGGGTGTGGACGCTGCAACTTTCAGGGACTCAATCTCTTCTACAGAGCTGCGTCGAACGACCCGCTGACTACTCCAGATCTTCCAGACGTTTTGGCCAGTTGTCTTTCAACAGCCTGGACAGTGAGCGATCAGCCAGCAGGCGCCCGCCGGTCTGGCAATGCGCACAATAGTTAGCTTCATTTTCCGCATAGACAATTCTCTGCACCGGCGCGCCACAGTTGGGGCATGGCTGGCGATACTTACCATGCACGGCCATCTGGGGATGAAATGCGGTGACTTTGTTCGGGAACTTATCACCCGCCTGTGCGGACAGACGAACGGTCCACAGGGTCAGCACCTCGCGGCAGGCACGATAGAGTCGCTCCAGCTGGTCTTCGCTAAGCGATCTCGACAGCTTGAACGGCGACAGACCGGCTGAGAGCAGAATTTCATCTGAATAGGCGTTACCGATCCCCGCGAATACCCGCTGATCAGTGAGCGCCCGCTTGAGCGTATGGTTGGCAGCCTGCAATCTCTGCGAGAACGTCGTCAGATCGACATCCAGAACTTCGAGCCCACCCGGATCGAGCTCAGCCAGAGCTGATTCACCTTGAACAAGACGAAGGGATGCCCGCTTCTTTTTACTGGCTTCAGTGAGAATCAGGGTGCCGGTCGAAAAATCGAATGCGGCCAGGCCAGCGCGCGCTGGCACCTTCGCGCCCGGCTCCGTCCAGCGAAACCGCCCGGCTACCATCAGATGAATAACCAGAAAATAGTCTCCTGTGAGCACCATCACCACCTGTTTGGCGAGACGGCGCACCCCGAGCACCTCCCGGCCAAGCAGATCTTCAACGGTGGGGGTGACTGTCCTCAACAGAAACGGGCTGTTGAGTCGGATCGATGTCAGAGTGGCGCCCTTCAGTCGGGCAGACAGATGCTCCAGATAAACTGTTAGGTCAGGCAGCTCAGGCACTGGCCGGTGCTGTACTGATGATGGTTTTCCAGCGGCCACCGCGGAAACGCCAGACCAGCATCATGCCTTTCAGCAGATAATCACCCACCAGCGCGGAGTAAACCCAGACCACCGGCAAACCCATATAGGTCGCCAGCGCGGCAAGCCCGCAGCGCACCCCGATCAGTCCGGCAATTGTTGCCATCAGCGGGAATCGGGTATCACCAGCACCGCGCAATGCCCCACCAATCGCAAACTCGATGGCCATCAGCGGCATGGACGCCCCCAGCAGATAAGTGAACTGCACCGTGTAAGTGACCGTGAGTTGCTCATCACCGAGGAAAAAGTAGGCGAGCTCGTTTGCATAGATGATCACCAGTACCCCGAGCGTGCCCATGGAAATCATTGCCATACCCATGGCGCGCCAGCCGGCGCGGGACGCACCGGCATGGTCATTCGCACCTAACGCCTGGCCCACCAGGGTAGAACCGGCAATAGAGAAGCCGAACCCAACCGTCATACACACCATCAGCATATTGACGCCGATGTTGTAGGCGGCAAAAGCCTCGGTTCCATAGAAGTTGCCAATCAGCATCAGAAACGCAAAGAAGCCGATCTGAAAGACAATCTGTTCAACGGCTGCCGGGTAGCCGATGTCCAGCAATCGACGCAGACGCTCTTTGCGCCACCAGCCACCGCCGACGTGTTTGACCCGGAACTTCTGTTTTACCCACAGCACCATCAGCAGCAAAGCACCGGCGGTGAAAGACAGCCCCGCCGCAACCGCCGCCCCGGCAACCCCCATCTCTGGAAATCCATGGTGACCGAACACAAACAGGTACAGCAGCGGCAGATTGAGGACATTCACTCCAGCGCTTATCCACAATGGTGTCCAGGCATCGCCAGAGGCACGCAGCGCGGCACCGAGAATGAAATTCACCGCGAACGCCACATTGAACAGACACAGCCAGCGAATATTGTCTGCGGCCATCTCCAGGGTGTGCTGATCAAGGCCGAAGACGCCGGCAATAGCCGGCGCAAAGAAGTAGCCGAGTACCGTGACCAGCAGCGAAAAAGCCCCGGCCAGCACCAGCGACGCCATGGTCACCCGACTGGCTTCAGTGTAGTCACCGGCTCCCCAGGCTCGCGCAACCAGAGCCGTTGTCCCGGCGCTGACAGCCATCAGAACAGCCTGCATTGCAAAAAACACGCGTTGTCCGGCGCCGACGGCGGCAAGCGCCTGAGCACCCAGTTCGCCGATAAATTTGGTCTGTACCATGCCGACAATCGTGAACGACAGATTCCCGAGAATCGACGGAATGGCCAGTTGGGCAATAGTCGGGGTTTGAGTTTCGTCGGCAGCCGGTGACGCATAGTGCTCCAGCGCTTCAGCCGCATTCTCGTCAGCGATACTCGGATAATCTGAATCTTCGGAGCGGTTCGACACAGGGGTCCTTACTAAATTCGGCCTGCCAAAATTGGCCTGTTACAATTCCCGACAACGCAGTGGCGTCGTTCCCTGACTACGCACTCACGTCTACTCCAGGTAACACAGACATGTCTGTGTTTCACGGGGTCAGCGGCACTGCCAAACTGCGCGCACGCTTAAAGATGCGCCCACTAAGCACTCAAGGATACAGATGACGAACCCTGTCTCTCCCAAAGACTACGCGGACCTCTCGGTTACCACCGAAAACTTCATTCGTACGGTGGAACTACAGCGTCCCCCGAACAACTTTTTCGACTACAACCTCATCAGCCAGATTGCTGACGCTTTCGATAGCGCCGATGCGGACCCGGAATGTCGCGTCATCGTCCTCGCCGCAGCCGGCAAACACTTCTGTGCCGGCGCTAATTTCGGCACCGGAAACAACGACAATACCGGAAACGATGAGTTTACCGAGGAAGGCTTCAAGAACACCACAGGAAAACTCTATCGCGAGGCTGCACGCCTGTTCGCCTGCCAGACACCCATCATCGGCGCCATCCACGGCGCTGCCATCGGCGGTGGACTCGGGCTGGCGCTGGTCCCGGATTTTCGGGTGGCCTGCCCGGAGGCGCGCTTTGCGGCCAACTTCACCAAACTGGGCATCCACCAGGGTTTCGGCATCTCGGTCACTCTGCCGCGAATTGTCGGCCAGCAGGCCGCTTCACTGATGCTGCTGACCGGCCGCCGGATCAACGGCTCGCAAGCTGCTGAGATGGGGCTGGTCGACGTGCTGACCAGCCAGGACCGGGTCCGCGCAGAGGCGCTGCAACTGGCAGCAGAGATTGCCGCTAATGCTCCGCTGGCCATCACCTCGGTACGCGCAACGCTGCGCGGATCGCTGGCTGACGAAGTCCGCTCCGCCACTGAGCACGAACTCAAAGAACAGCAGTGGCTGAGGGCCACCGAAGATGCCGCAGAAGGCATCCGCTCGGTCGCCGAACGCCGCGCCGGCCAGTTTCAAGGTCGCTGAAATTCATACCCAAAATTCATCACTGACGAGGAAAACCACAATGAATACCGGAAAACTTGGCGTCTGGTACTTTTTCGACGGCTTGCCCGCACCTGTCGCTGCTGACGCAGCAAAGCGCATCGAAGCACTCGGCTACGGCACCCTGTGGATTCCCGAGACGGTTGGACGCGACCCGCTGGTCCATGCCGCCTGGCTGCTGGCAAATACCACGAAGCTGAACCTGGCCACCGGTATCGCCAACATTTATCACCGCGAACCGGGTGTGACGATGGCGGGTCAGAAAACCCTGGCCGAGCAGTCGGGCGGACGCTTCCTGCTGGGTCTGGGGGTATCCCACAAACCAATGGTTGAAGGCGTTCGTGGTCTTGAATACGGACCGCCGGTTGCCAGCATGCGCAAGTATCTGGAGGGCATGGCCACCGCACCCTACAATGGTGCTGCACCGGCGGAAGAACCGAAAACGGTCATTGCTGCACTGGGGCCAAAAATGCTGGAACTGGCCCGCGATAAATGCGCAGGCGCTCACCCTTACTTCACCTCACCCGATCACACCGCTATGGCCCGGGAGATCCTCGGCCCTGAACCGATGCTGTGTGTTGAACAGAAGATTGTGCTTGAACCGGATGCAGACAAAGCCAGAGCCCTGGCCCGACCGGTGGCGTCGATTTATGCAGGCCTTCCGAACTATCGCAACAACTGGCTGCGAATGGGTTTAGAAGAGTCAGACTTCGAAAACGGCGGTTCTGACAAGTTCATAGACACAACATTTGCGTGGGGCAACGTCAGCAAAATCAGTGAGCGAATCAAAGCGCACTTCGACGCCGGCGCATCACATGTATGTATTCAGCCGGTGAACCCGAACGGCCAGTTCGGCGCACTGCACTGGGAATCGCTCGAAGCCATAGCCAGCGAATTCAATCTGCAAGGCGACGGGCAATCATGACCAACACTACGTCAAACCAGCCGTTGCAGGGACAGGTGGTCATCGTCACCGGCGCAGCCGGCGCTCTAGGGCGGGCAGTTGTGGATCGATTCTCTCTACTGGGCGCCAGGGTTGCCCAGCTGGACGTGATCGCAATCAGCAATGACCACTACTGCGACACCTGTGACCTCACTGATGCCGCCGCCGTCCAGAGTGCCGTTGCGCGGATTGTCAGAGAACTCGGGGCAGTCAACATCGTCGCCAACATCGCCGGCGGTTTCGCGATGGGTGAGACTGTTCATGAGACGAAAGCTGAAACCTGGGACTTTCTGATGGGGCTGAACGCAAGCTCCGTTCTCAATATGGCACGAGCAGCTGTACCCCACATGCTCAAGCAGGGTGCCGGCAAATTCGTTAACGTCGGGGCTGAACCGGGCCAGCGCGGTGCTGCGCTGATGGGCGCTTATGCGGCATCAAAAAGCGTGGTCATTCGACTGACCGAGACCATGGCTGAAGAGCTGAAGGAACAGGGCATCAATGTGAACTGTGTGCTGCCCAGTATCATCGATACCGAACGCAACCGCAGTGACATGCCAGATGCGGATTTCAGCCGCTGGGTGACACCGGAAGCAATGGCGCGAGTGGTGAGTTTCCTAGCTTCCGCAGATGCGGATCCGATCCACGGCGCAGCCATCCCGGTGACCGGTCTTTCCTGATCGGAAGTTGATGCTCGCTAGGGGTTGAAGGTGCCATAGCCGCCGCGGAAAAACAGCAGCGGCTGGGCATCTGCTTCGACCACAGCCAGGTCCCGAACTCTGCCCACCGCGATGGTATGGTCCCCGGCGTCGTGTTCGGCTTGCAGATCACAGTCGATGTAGGCCAGCACGCTGGTCAGAATTGGTGATCCAGTCACCCCCGTTCGCCAGTCCAGCCCCGCAAACTTATCAGCCCCCGATTGCGCAAAACGCTCGCACACCGCCTGGTGATGCGCGCCAAGCACGTTGATACAGAAACTGCCGGAATCACGCAGCTTAGGCCAGCTCGAACTCTGCTTACCGGGAAACAAGGCAACTAACGGCGGATCCAGAGACAGTGAGGAAAAAGACTGCGCCGCAAAACCAGCCGGAATACCTTCCAGCATACCGGTTGCGACAACAACCCCGGAACAGAACTGTCCGAGGGTCGCACGAAAATCAGCGGAAATGACGTCACTCATCTGGGTTGCCGGGTCCTGTCGTGGAGGTGTTATCAAGCAGCGACTATACCGAGGTGCACGGCAGGCGGGCAATCAACCGGCTGACATCAGATCTGTCTGATCTTTACCGCGTCGCGGCCATGAATGCCTCTGGGCCTTCGAATGATTTAGACTCCGGGTTGATCATGCGAACAACACAGGAGACACCGGTGACAAACAGCTTTCGTGAAGAAGTCAGAACCTGGCTGGAGGACAACTGTCCGCAGTCGATGCGCACACCGATGCCGGAAGCAGAAACAGTCTGGGGCGGTCGAAACCAGCAGTTTTCGAATCCGGACGCGAAACTCTGGCTGGAACGCATGGCAGAAAAAGGCTGGACCTGCCCGACCTGGCCACGCGAGTACGGTGGCGGCGGCCTGAGTGCAGAAGACAATCGTATCCTCAGCGAGGAACTGCGCAAGATCAACGCTCGACCGGCACTGCAGAGCTTTGGCATATGGATGCTTGGACCGGCTCTGCTGGAATTCGCCAGCCACGAACAGAAGCTCGAATTTCTGCCGTCCATCTGCCGGGGTGAGATCCGCTGGTGTCAGGGCTATTCGGAACCGGGTTATGGCTCAGATCTGGCGGGGCTGCAGACCAGGGCTGAAGACCAGGGTGATCACTATCTCGTCAACGGTTCAAAAATCTGGACATCCTACGCTGACGAAGCTGACTGGATTTTCTGCCTGGTCAGAACTGATTCCGATGCGCCGAAACACGAAGGCATCAGCTTCCTGCTGTTCGACATGAACTCTCCGGGGGTCTCAACCGCGCCCATTAAGCTGATCAGCGGCTCGTCACCCTTCTGTCAGACCTTCTTCGACGATGTGAAAGTACCCAAACACCAGCTTGTCGGCGAACTCAACAAAGGCTGGACGATTGCCAAGCGGCTGCTGCAGCACGAACGCCAGATGATCTCAGGTATCGGCGGCATATCTGCGCTGGGTGGTTCCGGTCGACGCCTGGAAGACATCGCCAAAGACTACGCGGGTGAAAACGCCGGCCGCATTGCTGATCCGGCATTGAGGACTGCGCTCACCACCCAGAAAATGAACGACCAGGCTTTTCAATACACGATGATCCGCTCGACTGAAGAAGCAAAGATCGGCAAAGCCGATGGCAACCTTGCCAGCATCTTCAAGTACTACGGCACCGAGCAGAACAAACGTAAATACGAGCTGCTGCTGGAAACCATGGGCACCCGTTCCCTGGGCTGGGAGGGTGTCGGATTTGCTGACCGTGAACTCAACACCACCCGCCAGTGGCTGCGCTCGAAGGCCAACTCCATTGAAGGTGGCACCAGCGAAGTCCAGCTCAATGTCATCGCCAAACGCGTCCTGGGCCTGCCAGACTGATTGCGACGATACTGGAGTGAACGTGAACGAGGACACGAATAAAGCTGGAGATATTCTGTAAGCTATTGATTTTTAATAATTTAACCCCAAATACGAGATGAAAGACACGGATCCTGCAGCCGCAGCGCTGCAGGGATGACCGGCCCTGGTACTCGCAGCATGACCGCGATACCGATGGTCGGTCTGGCGTCTACCCAATGACAGGAGAGGAAAATGGAAACCATCATCGTTCTGGCCGTGATCGCGGCCATCGTGTTCTGGATAGTCGGCATCTACAACAAGCTGGTGACCTTGAAGAATCGCTTCAAGAACGCCTTCTCTCAGATCGAAGTCCAGCTGAAACGCCGCTACGACCTGATACCTAATCTGGTCGAGACCGCGAAGGGCTACATGTCCCATGAACGGGAAACCCTCGAGGCAGTCATCAATGCCAGAAACCAGGCCATGGCCGGTCTGCAGGCAGCCGCCAAAGATCCGTCCAACGGCGATTCGATCAAACAGCTGGCCAGCGCGGAAGGTGCTCTGGGCGGTGCCCTCGGCAGGCTGAGCGTGGTCATGGAGGCTTACCCCGACCTGAAAGCCAATCAGAACATGATGCAGCTCTCCGAAGAGCTCACCAGCACTGAAAACAAGGTGGCGTTTTCTCGTCAGTCTTACAACGATCAGGTCACCGGCTACAATACCTACAAGCAGACTTTTCCAGCGGTTGTACTGGCCAACGTGTTCGGCCACGTGAGTGATGCAACCCTGCTGGAGTACGAAGACCGCGAAGCCATGCAGGCTGCACCTGAGGTGTCTTTTTAAAGATCGATCTGAACTCTGGTTCGTCGCATGAACTTCTTTGAAGCCCAGGACAATGCCAGGCGGAAAACCTGGCAGCTGCTGTTGCTGTTCGGTGCTGCAGTGCTGAGCCTGATTCTGTTGACCAACGTGCTGGTCGCAACCGTGGTGTTCTACTCCAACACGATGGCTTTTTCCGGTTCCGCGTCGTTGCTTGATCGCCTGGCGGCAATGCCCCCCGAGACCTGGATTCTGATCAGCGTTGCGGTCGTTACGGTGATCGGACTCGCCTGTCTATATAAGTATCTGGCACTGCGTGGCGGCGGGCGGGCCATTGCTGAGATGCTCGGCGGGCGACCACTGAATTACGATGCCACTACCGGCGGCACCCGCAGGCTGCTGAACATTGTCGAAGAGATGGCTATCGCATCCGGCATTCCGGTACCGCCGGTGTATCTGATTCCCGAATCCAGCATCAACGCGTTCGCCGCCGGCTTCAATCAGGACGATGCGGTGATCGGGGTCAATCAGGGCACGATTGATCAGCTCAACCGCGACGAACTGCAGGGGGTGATTGCCCATGAATTCAGCCATATCGTCAATGGCGACACCCGCATCAACCTTCGGCTGATTGCCGCACTGCATGGCATCATCTTCCTCAGCATGGTCGGCCACACCATCATCCGCAGCATGCGCTTCTCCTCATCCAGAGACCGTAAAGGTGGGGGCACTGCACCCATTCTGGCGCTGGGTCTCGGACTGATGGTAATCGGCTATGCGGGAACCTTTTTCGGCAATCTGATCAAAGCCGCAGTGAGCCGCCAGCGTGAGTATCTGGCAGATGCGGCAGCCGTCCAGTTCACCCGCAACCCCGACGGCATCGCTAACGCCCTGAAGCGCATAGGTGGGCTGCAGAACGGTTCAGACATGTCGGTTGCCAGTGCCACCGAAGCCAGCCACCTGTTCTTTGGCCAGGTGCAGCATTTTTTTCTGAACAGCATCATGGCCACCCACCCGCCACTGCCAAAGCGGATCAGCGCCATCGAACCCCGCTGGGATGGCGAATTTCTGCCGCCGCGCGTGAGCGCTGATCTAGCCCGCTCAGACGCCTCCGCCGACGATCAACGACCGCAACCCGGGATCAGCGGCAACGAACTCGGCACCCTGGCACTGGCCGCAGCGGTCTCTGACGCCGCAGCCGGCGCAGCGAACGCGGGCGCAGACGCCGTCGTCGCACAGGTGGGCACGCTCACCCCATCAGGACTCGAGAACGCACACCAGCTGATTCAATCCACCGATAAACGGCTTCGCGATGCCGCACATGATGCCTGGGGTGCACGTGGGCTGATTTACGCGATGCTGGTCGACCCGGAAGGCCCGCGCACCTCAGAACAACAGACATATCTGCTCGAACACGCTGAACCCGGCGTGCCCGAGTTCACCCGTTCTCTGCTCGACCCGGTCAGTAAGCTCGATCCCGCCAGGCTTCTGACGCTGGTAGAGATGTCGATGCCGGCACTGAAAGCTCTGTCTGAGCCGCAGTATCAGCGCTTCATCAACAACTGCATCAAGCTGATCAAAGCAGATGGCCGGATCAGCCTGTTTGAATGGGTACTGCATAGATTACTGTTAAAAGAACTCAGGCCTCATTTTGAAGGACCACGCCGGGTCCCGATCCGCCATCGCAGCATCGACTCAGTTGCAGATCATGCAGCCAGACTGCTTTCAGTCCTGGCTGTGACCGGCAACCCCGATAAGCCCGGAGCTTGCCAGGAAGCGTTCGCCGCCGGCGCACAACAACTTGGTATGGAAGTGACCTTCACAACGGATCCAGACCCGAATTTCCAGAATCTGAATGCGGCGATAGCCGAGCTGCAACAACTCAAACCACTGTTGAAACCAAAACTACTGAAAGCCTGCGCAGCCACGGTGCTGGCTGATGACAATGTGACCAGCGCCGAGGGCGCACTGCTGCAGGGTGTTGCAGCCGCCCTCGACTGCCCTCTGCCACCGTCCATCTATCAGCCGGTTACCGACCAGAAAACCTGAGCAAATTCGAATCGCGGTGTTCATCGCAGACCTCAGCTCTTAAACTGGGCCTTTCCAGAAGTAGCTTCTCTCGAATGGCCGAAGCCAGCTCCCAACCACGTCCCACCAGTATCAATACCGGCAACGAACGCCAGCTTGCCGCGCTGGACCTGGGATCCAACAGCTTTCATCTGCTGGTTGCCCAGGACAACAACGGCCGCATCCATGTCATCGACAAAATCCGCGAGATGGTCCGCCTGGCTGAAGGGCTGGGCAGCAGCAATGTTCTCAGCGACGAGGTTGCCGAGCGCGCGCTGGATTGTCTGCGTCGCTTCAGTCAAAGGCTGAAAGGCCTGCACAGCGCGGATATCCGAGTTGTCGGCACCAACACCCTGCGACGGGCCCGCAATGCCGATAGCTTCCTCGAACAGGCAGAAAAAATCCTCGGCGTGAAGGTTGAAATCATTTCCGGCCGGGAAGAGGCACGGCTCATCTACCTCGGAGTCTCGCACGCGCTCGAAGACGATTTCGACCGTCGGCTGGTTATCGACATTGGCGGTGGCAGCACCGAGATCATCCTTGGTCGTCAGTTCGAAGCAGAAGTCATGGAAAGCCTGCATATCGGCTGTGTCGGTATGACTCAACGCCATTTTGCAGACGGCAAGCTGAGAGCAACGGCATTCCGCAAGGCTATCAACGCCGCCAAGCTGGAGATGGAACCGCTGGTAAGCAGCTACACCAGAGGTGGCTGGGATACCGCGATCGGCGCATCCGGCACAATTCTCGCCATCGATGAAATTCTGTCGCATATGAATCCGGACGCCAATGGCATAACGCTGGAAGGCCTGGATATGATTCAGCAGGCGGTTATTGACGCCAAAGCGCTGGACAAGTTGACGCTCCCCGGTCTGCCTGCAGAACGGGCCGCGGTATTCCCCGGCGGCCTTGCCGTGCTGCGTGGAGTCTTCGAATCTCTGGGCATCGAGCACATGCGCCCAAGCGGTGGCGCACTGCGTGAGGGTCTGCTGTACGATCTGATCGGTCGGGATCATCACCGCGATGTCAGAGAAACCAGCGTTCTGGATCTGACCGCCCGCTATCACATCGACACGGCGCACGCGCGCCGGGTCCGCGAGTCAGCCATCAGCCTCCTGGCTCAGGTCGCCATGGCCTGGCAGCTGACTGCACCGGACGACAAGCCCATGCTCAGCTGGGCAGCCGACCTGCATGAAATTGGTCGGGACATCGCCCACAGTCAGTACCACAAACACGGCGGCTATCTACTCCAGCACATGGATCTGGCGGGTTTCTCCAGACTGGACCAGCAGGACCTGGCAAGTCTCGTCCGAGCGCATCGCCGGAAGTTTCCGGTCGACGAGATCGCTAAACTGTCCCAGCGCATTATGTATCTGGCCGTGCTGCTACGAATCAGTGTGGTGCTGCATCGCAATAGAACTGCGAATCCTCTGCCTCACATTGACGCTCAGGCTGGCGAGCGACATATACGTCTGTCTTTTCCGGATGACTGGCTGGAGCAGCACCCGCTGACCAAACTGGATCTGGATCAGGAAGCCGGATACCTCAAAGCCATCCCTGTGACGCTGGAAGTGGCCGAATAACCTAGTCGATAGCCAGTTCAGCCAGGAGTTTCTCCTGGGCACTGAACCGCTCACCCGGAGAAGCCTTGATGGGTTCGTAACTGCCGTCAGGCGCAAGCTCCCAGGCCTGGCAGTTATCGTCCAGATAATACCGGCACTCTTTCAGAATCCTGTCGCTGACATCGGGGTCATCGATTGGGAAACAGGTCTCCACCCGGCTGAAGAAGTTCCGTCCCATCCAGTCGGCACTGGACAGATACACCATGGGCTGTTCGCCGTTAACAAAATAGAACACGCGGGTATGCTCGAGGAAACGACCAATGACCGAACGCACCCGAATATTGTCCGAAACCCCAGGGACACCCGGGCGCAGCGAACAGATCCCCCGAACCACCAGGTCTATCTGCACTCCAGCCTGAGCGGCAAGATAAAGTGCCTTGATGATCTGAGGCTCAACAAGAGAGTTCATTTTGGCGACAATGCCGGACGGGCGACCGGCCCGGGCGTTCTCTGCTTCCCGATCGATGTACTCCAGCATGGTTGCATGCAGGGTAAACGGCGACTGCAGAATACGGTTCAGTCGATCAGCCCGACCCATGGAGGTGAGCTGCTGAAAGAGTTTGTGTACGTCTTCAGTAAGCTGAGGTTCGCAGCTGAACAGACCATAGTCGGTATACAGCCGAGTCGTGCGCTGATGATAATTGCCTGTGCCCAGATGGACGTAGCGGCGCAGCCCGTCAGACTCACGGCGCACCACCATGCTCATCTTCGAATGCGTTTTCAGTCCGACAATGCCATACACAACCTGCACGCCCACACTCTGCAGGTGGTCGGCCAGCTCGATATTGGCAGCTTCATCAAATCGGGCGCGGAGTTCGATCACCACCAGCACTTCTTTACCGCTGACGGCCGCCCGGGTCAGAGCTTCGACCACCGCGCTTTCAGGACCGGTGCGATAGAGCGTCTGCCGGATTGACAGAACCCGGGGATCCGCCGCCGCCCTCCTGAGAAAATCGATGAACGGTGCAAACGACTCGAACGGATGATGCAGGAGAATGTCCCCTTCGCGAATCGCTTCAAAGACATCACCGGCGCGACGCAGCCGATCCGGGATGTGCGGGGTAAATCCCGGGAATTTCAGATCCGGTCGGTTAACCAGGTCGGGAATGGCTACCAGGCGCATGAGATTCACCGGACCATTGCAGTGGTAAATTTCGTGGCTTGCCAGATCCAGCTGATTGGCCAGAAAGGCTTCCAGTTTCGGCGGACACTGATCGTCTACTTCCAGGCGCACTGAATCGCCGTAACGGCGTGAAGACAACTCGCCTTCCAGCGCCCGGGCCAGATCGTCCACTTCTTCAGCATCAACAAACAGATCACTGTTACGGGTGACCCGAAACTGATAACAGCCGGTGACACGCATCCCCGGAAACAGCTGAGCAACGTGGGCTTCGATGATCGAAGACAGCAGCACAAAGTCATAGGCCGACTGAGCGCAGGACTCGGGCAGACGGACCACCCTCGGCAGTGCTCTCGGCGCCTGCAGAATCGCCCGCCCATTGCGGCGGCCAAACGCATCTTCCCCCTCGAGGGTGACGATGAAAGTCAGGGACTTGTTCAATGGTTGTGGAAATGGATGAGCCGGATCGAGGGCGATAGGCGTCATGATCGGCGCCAGTTCTTCGTTGAAGTAGCGGTCCAGCCAGCGTTGCTGCTTATCGTTCCAGTGAACCACGCCCAGCAGCCGGATGCCCTGAATGTCGAGCTTGGGCAGCAGCACCTCATTTAAGACCCGGTACTGCTCATCAATCAGCTCACTGGCCACTAAGGCGATGTAGCGGATCTGCTCGGATGGCAACATGTTGTCAGGACCACGCTGCACCGAGCCGTAGGCTTCCTGCTGTTTCAATCCCGCAACCCGGATCTCAAAAAACTCATCGAGCACTGAACTGGCAATGCACAGAAAGCGCAGCCGCTCGAGCAGGGGCAGCCCATCATCTTTGGCCTGGGCCAGAACCCTGCGGTTGAACTCGAGCAACGAGAGTTCCCGATTGATGTAGAGTTCCGGATTGCTCAGGGGTTCGTACTCCATCGCAACAGCTTATCAAGAAAGTTTTGGGACTTTGTGCATGAAGCGTGACGAGGTTTTCAGAGATCCACAGCAGCAGATTGTCGACTTTGTATTCGACGAAACGGTCGCTGCCGCCTTCACCGATATGATTCGGCGCTCGGTACCTGGCTACGAAGTAGTGGTTCCGATGACCGGTCTGCTGGCGGCCCGGGCGCTTCGCCACTGTGCCAGTCAGGCCGTTTATGACCTGGGTTGTTCGCTGGGGGCAACAACGCTGGCGGTATTACGCGCCAGCGGCGATGATTCGGTACAGATCAACGCCGTCGACAACTCGCCCGCGATGCTCGAACGGGCTACAGAACTGATCAGCGATGACCGGGTGAACTTCGTCGAGGCTGATATCGCCACGCTGGAGTTCGAACCCTGCGCGGTGGTGTTGATGAACTGGGTAGCACAGTTTTTGAGCCCGGCAACCCGGCTGGAGGTATTGCAGCGGATTCGCCAGCAGCTGGATCCCAATGGACTGCTGATCGTCTCAGAAAAAATCCGTTTCACCAATCCTGACGAGCAGACCTACTGCGAGCAGGCACACCTGGATTTCAAACGCGCCAACGGTTACAGCGAACTGGAAATCAGCCAGAAACGGGTGGCACTGGAAAACGTGATGATCATAGACAGCGAAGCCGAACACACCGAGCGATTCCACGCCGCCGGATTCGGGTCAGTCCAGAAATGGTTCCAGTGCCTGAACTGGGCGTCTTTCCTGGTTCGACCGTAGCCCTGACCACATGCAGCTGAACTGGCAACCTCTGATCGACCAATTCCCCCAGTGGGCGAAGCTCGCAGCGACCCTGACCGCGGAGAAATTTGCCCAACACGGTGACTATGGCCGCTGGCAGCAGGCCATTGATGCTCTACCCGAATTGCTCGTAGAGCGCGTCAGTTTCGGCGATCGGGTCACCGTTTCAGGTCATGCTGACAATGCCGAACGTCAGGTCCTGGAGACTTCGCTGCGCCAGCTTCACCCGTGGCGGAAAGGGCCATTCGAGCTATTCGGCATTCACATCGATACCGAGTGGCGCTCCGACTGGAAATGGCGGCGCCTGGTGCCGCACCTTGCGCCGCTGACTGGTTGCCGGGTGCTAGATGTTGGCTGCGGTAACGGCTACTTCGGCTGGCGGGCACTGGAAGCTGGCGCCAGTACGGTGGTCGGCGTGGACCCGACGCTGCTGTTCTTCATGCAGCACCTGGCCATCAGCCGCTACCTGCAAAACCTCGAGAACTGGCTGCTGCCAATCAAATTCGAAGAGCTGCCGGTTGCGCAGTTCGACCTGGTCCTGAGCATGGGGGTGATCTATCACCGCCGGGATCCGGCCGCACATGTCGCAGACCTGATGCGTTGCTGCCAGCCAGGAGGGCAGGTGGTGGTCGAGTCCCTGGTTGTTGAAGGTCCTGAAAACCTTAGTCCACCGGAACGGTATGCGCGGATGCGCAACGTGCACCTGCTGCCGACTCCGGAGCAGTTGGCTGAATGGCTGACTCAAGCCGGATGCCGGAACACGGCCATTGTCGACGTCACCCCAACCTCTCTGGCAGAACAGCGGAGCACCGACTGGATGCAATTCGAGTCTCTGGCCCAGGCGCTGAACCCGGATGATCACGCTCTGACAGTTGAAGGGCTGCCCGCACCCCTACGCGCTATTGTGATCGGCCAGCGCCCCGCCTAGACTGCTGCGACCATGATGTTTGGCATCATTCCAATCTCGTTTCGCTTTCGCGGCAAACTGCGGCGCCTGGCGCTGATCTATGACTGTTTTCAGCGCAATCCGGGCGTTGCTCTGCACCCTGCCCAGATTGCCAGACAAACCGGCATCAGCCTGGCGGAAACCAGCAATCGCCTGACTGCCACACCCGAAATGTTTGTGAAACTGCCTAAACGCCCGGACGGCCTCACCCGCTATCGGCTGTCCAGCGCCAAAACTCTGATGACGCCGGAAGAGGTTGAACAATTCCTGATCAGGTCTGCACGCAAAGAGACCCTGCTACTGTACGCGGTCGGTGGCATGGTGCTTTGTCTGCTGTTCATCGTGGTGATTGTCGTCGTCCCTATCCTGCAGATCTGAGGCCGCAGTGGCGCCAGATACCCGATTAGCTGCTGAGGAATAGCCCAAGTGCCGGAACTACTGACCGAAGACCAGCAGCGGCTCGCTGCCAAAACCCAGTCCTTCGCCGAAACCCATTTGTTGAACCTTGATGCGCAACTGAGTCGCGAATCCAGAGCCGGGATCATCAGCGCCGCCCGGGAGGCAGGCTTTTTTGCAATGACCCAGCCCAAAGAGTACGGAGGCAGCGCCGCCGGCACGCTGGAGATGACCGTGGTTCGTGATGTTCTGGGAGCCTGCAATGCACCTCACCAGCATCTGATCTTCGGCCCTGGTCCAGGCGTTCTCGCCGGCGCGGATGGAGAACTGAGAGAGAGCCATCTGGCCCCGCTACTGCGCGGCGAAAAACGTGCCGGATTCGGTTTCACTGAACCAGACGATGCGTCGGCACCCACCTCAGCCGTGGCCGACGGCGATGCCTGGGTAGTCAACGGCCAGAAATCGTATGTAACCGGCGGCTCAGAAGCGGATTTCATCAATACCCTGGTGCAGATTCCGGAACTGGGACCAGCCCTGCTGGTTGTCGACAGCAACGCTCCCGGGGTCACAGTGGCCCGCCGCTTCGAATCCCTCGATGGCAGTCATCACGCAGCATTTGCCTTCAATGACGTCAGGGTGCCGAAGAGCCACCTGATCGGCAAACCGGGCGAAGGTCTACCAAGAGCCATGCGTCAGATCGGTGACACTCGACTCGCCATTGCCGCGCAGTGCACAGGTCTGCTGCGCTGGGTGGACGCCTACCTCAGTGAATACCTGCTCGGCAATGATCGCAGCGGCAAGCCCCGAGGCAGCAAAGAGGGCATCCGGCTGCGCTATGCAGACGCGCGCATCACATCGTTTGCGGTACGCAGCATGGTTTATCGCACAGCCAGACTGGCCGACGCCGGTGAGAACATCGTCAATGAAGCCATTGCCTGCAAAGTCATGGCCACTGAAACCATCGGTAACGTGGTCGACAACGCTATCCAGCTGGTCGGTGGTAACGCGCTGGTCGCCGGGCACCCGCTGGAGCGGCTGTACAGACAGGTAAGATCGCTGAGATTGGCGGAAGGCGGCAGCGATGTGTTGCGACTGAATCTGGCCAGGGGACGCCTGGAACTGAACAAAGGCCGAATCTGACTAACGCGGCGAATTTTCGCCAGCCTGCTCAGGATCAGACTTCAGCCCGTAACTTTCGCGGGTGTGCTCTTTTGCCTGCGCTGACTTTTTCAGCAGCACCAGCACCGCGCCGGTGCCGCCATGGCGCCGATCGGCGCTGTGAAAAGCGATGACCTGCGGCAGTTCGCGAAGCCAGAAAGCCAGATAGCTTTTAAGCCTTGCCGGGGTCGCGCTGTACTCGCCACGACCGTGGGCTATCAGCACTGTACGCCAGCGTTTCGCATCCGCCAGCGCAAAGAAACGGTGGACCTCAGCCCTGGCTTCTTTAACCGTCAGCCGGTGCAGGTCCAGGCTGCCTTCAATCGGATAGCGGGCAGATTTCAGGCGGGCAAACACTTCGTTCTGTACCCCGTCTTTTTTCCACTCGAGCATGTCCCGGGGCTTAAGTTGTGGCACCTCTGCCAGCGTTAAAGGATTAGGATCCACCTTGGGCTGACGATTACCCAGCGCGGCTTCGCGGCGCTCGAGCTGTGCGGGGGTTGGTTCAGCGGGTTTTTCGCCAGCATGGGTATCCACACGACGGCTATGTCGTCCAGGCAGTGGCGCCACATCACTCATGGCCTCGAAGAAATCAGAATCCACAAGCCCTCCTCCTAATCGTTGAGGCTGATTCCCGGCAATTGAGCCGAACGGGTGTTCGGAATCGGCCTGTTGTCGGCAAGATGATAGGTAAAGACGGGTGAAAGTTTTGTCTGCTCGGTCAGATTCATGCCTGCCGCGTGAAAAAGCCGGCAGTGGAAGAACAGTACATCTCCCGCCTGCAGCAGAACGGACTGAGCCTGGTCAATGAGGGCTCGATTGCTGTCGAGCTCCGGTCGCAGAAACAGCGAACTGTCGAACCGGCCGCGGTCGAGGTCCAGCAGATGGCTACCTGGAATGACCTTCAGCGCGCCATTGCGTTCGTTTTCATCACCCAGTGCCAGCCACACCGAGATCAGCTCGGGGGCATCAAATGACCAGTAGCGGATATCCTGATGCCAGAGGGTGGCGCTGCTATGGCCGGGATGTTTGGTCATCACACAGTTGTGATGACTCTGCGAAACCACAACGTCCTCACGTCCGAACAGCGCCCGCAGCTGATCCCTGACTGCGGCAGAGGTTGCCCAGCGGCGATATACTTCCTCGCGCGAGCAGGCTGACAGCAGGCGTCTGACGGTGAGTCCACCTGCTTCGGTCTTCGTTTCAGGTGCCCCCGGGTAGCCCACGTCGGCTTCATACTCAACCGGGCCACGCACTTCACGCAGATGTTCTTCGGTGACGCGCTGCAGCTGGGCACACTGTTCAGGCGGGCACAGACCTCTGCGGATCAGAAATCCATCTCGTGCGAAGCGTTGCACATCGAGCGACCTGCCAGCTGCCATTGTGGACATGGTTTGGGCTCAGCGCATCTGCATCTTGATGGCTTTCAACATCTTTTCACCATAAGGCGGACGCAGACCAGCCAACTCAGCAACATTGATCTTGCTCTGGGTAAATATCGCCTTGGCATGACTGAACGTCTTGAAGCCATCATGGCCGTGATAGGCGCCCATGCCTGAAGGACCAACGCCCCCAAAAGGCAGATCTTCCTGGGCCACATGCATCACCACATCGTTCACGGTGACCCCGCCGGAGGTGGTATGGGTCAGCACCCTCTCCTGTTCGGCATCGTCGCTGCCGAAGTAGTACAGACCAAGCGGCCTGGGATTATGGTTGACATAGTCGAGGGTTTCAGTGAGCTCCGAATAGCCTTTGACGGGCAGCACGGGGCCAAATATTTCATCCTGCATAACCTGCAGATCGTCGTCCGGGTTAATCACCAGTGTCGGCGGAATCTTGTAGTTGGGCTGCTGACGGAAATCTTCATCAGCGGGATTGATCTCCACGACCTGAGCACCCTTTGTTTTCGCCTCTTCGATGTAACCGTTGAGACGATCATAGTGACGCTGATTAACTACCGAGGTGTAGTCATCGTTTTCAAGCAGCGTCGGATACATGCGACTCACCGATCGTTCCGCGGATTCGACGAATTCGCTCATCTTTTCTTCCGGAACAAACACATAGTCTGGCGCCAGGCAGATCTGCCCTGCGTTCAGCATCTTGCCGGTCATGATCGCATCAGTGGTTTTCTGGATGTCTGCCGACCGGCCTACAACAACGGGTGATTTGCCACCCAGTTCCAGAGTGACCGGCACCAGATTGTCAGACGCCGCCCGCATCACATGCCGTGCCACGGATGTTGCACCGGTAAACAGTAGATGATCAAAAGGCAGCCCTGAGAAGTCAGCGCCAGTCTGCGGGCCACCGGTTACCACGGCAATTTCCAGTTCATCGAATTCCATAGGAAATATTTCTGCCATCACTTCGGAGGTGGCCGGCGTGTACTCAGATGGTTTAATGAGGCAGCGGTTACCAGCCGCAAGAATTCCCGCCAACGGCGTGAAGGTCAGGTTCACTGGAAAGTTCCAGGGACTGATCACCCCAACAACTCCAAGCGGCTGATATTCGACCCTGGCTTTAGCACCCAGCAGATTGAGTGGAAACGGACCAGCTTTACGCTTTTCCGCCTTCATCCATTTTTCCAGACCGGACTGGGCATGACGCAACGGACCCACAGAACCGGCGATATCGGTAAACAGTGACTGATGTTCACTGCGATGGCCAAAATCCGCAGACATGGCTTCTACCAGTTTCTGCTGGTGATTTTTCAGCAGGTTGATTGCCCGCTCCAGACGATCGCGTCGGACTGCGGCTGTGACTAAGCCTTCCTGTAGATAAGCTTCACGCTGTCGCTCCAGAATCGACAGCATCTCGTCTCTGGACATTTCTTTCATGAATCACCCTGCTGGTCATAGCTTTAACCCGGGATCTTAACCCATTTCTCGGGCGGGTAATCGCCAGCTTTATTGAGGTCTACAGGCTCGCCGTCAGCCGGCAACCGGTGTGCCTCGCGCCAGCGTTCCAGCATCTCTTTGATCTGTGAGGTCTTGTCCGGTTCTGCGAGGTAGTCGTCTATTCCTGCGGCCAGGCAGCCTTCCTGATCTTTGGGCATTGCGTTGGCCGTCATCGCCACAATCGGGGTATGCCGATCGTCGACCATTTCCAGCTGGCGGATATGGACGGCTACCCAGCCACCGGCAGCATCACAAAATTCGAACTACTCAATCACCGACTGCCTGTTCCCATCACTGCGTTGTCAGCCCATGGGCTGCCTGAATTTAGTGACAAAGCCCATCTTGCCGGGATGTCCGAAGACATCACTAAACCCATCAATCGGGAAGAGTTACTGCAGACGATTCTCCGTCTGACAACACCCGATCTATTACCTCGCGCCGGTTTATCGTGACCTGAAGCCGCTGATTGCTGGCCCAGTAACGTGCTTCCAGATAGTGGTGCTCTTCCCATTCGAGCTCTACATTGGTCCAGACATATTGCGGTTCCCGTTCGCCGATCGCCCGATCTTTACGAAGGCAGTCATCCACATAGAGTTCCAGCGTGCCCGCATCGTTGAGCGCAATGCGAAAAGGCTTGTGGCGATGGAAGAAAGATAGTTCTGCGGCCAATTTGATATCCAGCAACCTGGTTGTTGATATGCGCTCATACGTCTACCTGTCCTGCCAGGGTTACCGTATGCTCGCAGCGAGTCACATGTTAACAAGTTACGGGTAATGGTCGAAAACACTGCGCCAAGATTCCGCAAAGTACTGAAGAACCGCGATGCGATTATGCTGGCGTTTGGCGCCATGATCGGATGGAGCTGGGTGCTGATGACCGGCTTCTGGGTTGAGACAGCCGGCTCGCTGGGGACGCTGATCGCGTTTGCCGCTGGCGGTCTGGCCATTGCACTGATTGGCCTGACCTACAGCGAACTGGTAGCGGCAATGCCCAGAGCGGGTGGAGAGCATGTCTATACCCATCGTGGTCTTGGCCCCGGCTGGTCTTTCTGCTGCACCTGGGCGCTGCTGCTGGCTTATGTCAACGTCTGCCTGTTCGAGGCAGTCGCGCTGCCCACCGCGGTAGAGTATCTGGCGCCGGGTATCCGCATTGGCACCGTCTGGACGATGTTCGGCGCTGACGTTGACCTGGGTTTCATCCTGATCGGCAGCGGCGCTGCCGCATTCATTACCGTGATCAACGTTTTAGGTATTAAACCCGCTGCTCGCTTTCAGGCTGCGGCTTTCGCACTGATCATGCTGGCTGGCGCGCTGCTGCTGATTGGCGCTGTCAGTTTCGGCAGCATGGACAACGCGACTCCGCTGCTGGCAACTCCGGCCACCGGCATTCTCAGCGTGCTGATCATGGTGCCGGCGCTGCTGGTCGGTTTTGACGTCATTCCTCAGTCAGCGGAAGAGATCAATCTGCCTCCAGGCAGAATCGGCATGCTGCTGGTGATCTCGGTCTTCCTGGCGGTTGCCTGGTATGCGCTGGTGTCACTTGCCGTAGCATCAGCCATGCCCTCCGAGCAGCTCATCGCCAGCACCATGGCCACTGGCGATGCCGCCACCACACTGTGGGGCAATTCCAGCGCCGGTGCGTTGCTGGTTCTGGGCGGCGTTGCCGGTATCCTGACCAGCTGGAATGCGTTTGTGATCGGTGGCAGCCGAGTGTTGTTCGCCCTGGCTGAATCCGGCCAGATCCCGGCAATGTTTGCGCGTCTGCATCCCAAGTACCAGACCCCTTATATCGGCATCATCGCCATCGGAGTTCTGTCCTGCCTGGCACCGCTGTTTGGTCGAACCGTGCTGGTCTGGCTGATCAATGCAGGTAGTTTCGCGACCATCATCGCTTACCTGTTCGTACCGCTGGCTTTTCTGGCGCTCAGAAGAAAAGAACCCGAGCTGGCCAGACCCTTCCGGGTACGCTACCCACGCCTGGTTGGCATCGGCGGCTTCCTGCTGGCGCTGGCGTTGATCGGCGCATACCTGCCAGGCAGCCCTTCCGCCCTCTCCTGGCCTCATGAATGGATGACCATCACCATCTGGACCGTTGTCGGCATCATTGCCTACTGGTACTACGGACGCCGCGGTCGCGGGCACTGAGACATCAGCGGAGCATCCCTCAGAACAGAGACTCCTGGGGGTTGGGAACTGCGAACAGATCTGTGCGCAGCTCCGGCAGCCGAACTCCCTCAAGACCGTGGCGGCGCAGCGCTTTGGCAAAGCGGGTGCCAATCAGCTCTGCGATAGGCCCGGAACCGACCATACGCTGCCCCCACTGCGCCTGATACAGCTTGCCTCCCCGAGCCGAGCGCAGCGCGTTCTCCACCCGCTCGGTTTTCAATGGATAGTAGCGTTCCAGCCAGGAATGGAACATCGGCGCCACTTCCAGCGGGAGCCGGAGCAGGATATACGCAAGCGCTCCAGCACCTGCATCAACACAGGTTGAGACGATGTCTTCGAGTTCGGCATCATTGATGAAAGGAATCACCGGCGCCACCATCACCCCTGTGGGAATCCCGGCAGCCCGCAGCGTTCGAATCACTTTCAGACGCGCCGCCGGTCCGGCAGTTCTGGGTTCCAGGCGGGCCTTCAACGCGTTGTCGAGAGTGGTCACACTGATGTGAACGTTGACCAGACCCTGCTCGGCCAGAGCTTCCAGCAGATCCAGATCGCGAAGAATCAGCTGACTTTTGGTAACAATGCTGACCGGATGTCGATGGGCCAGCAGCACCTCCAGGATCTTTCGGGTAATGCGTTTGTCGCGCTCAGCAGGCTGGTAGGGATCCGTATTGGTGCCCATCGCAATGGTTCGGCAGGTATAGCGACGGCTGGCAAGTTCTGCCTCCAGATTCGCCTGGACCCGGGTTTTGTAGAAAATCTGGGTTTCGAAATCGAGCCCCGGAGAGAGATCCAGATAGGCATGCGTCGGCCGGGCAAAGCAATACACGCAACCGTGCTCACAGCCTTTATAGGCATTGATGGAACGATCGAAGCCGATATCCGGTGAGCGATTGCGGGTGATCAAACGAACAGTTCTATCAGGCAACAGCTTGGTGGCGGGACCGGAGCGTGAAAACTCCTCCCCAGCAGCTGTGTCTTCTGCTGCGTCTAGCGCTGTGTCTAGCGCTGAGCCTTCTGCGCTGGCAGCCGCAAGACCAGCTGAGTGGGACGTCTCACCAGGGTGCCAGCCGTCATCCACAGGCACAGCAATTCGGGCGAGGTAACGCGACGGTGGGCTCAAGGTAGCTCCCCTGGTTTTATCCACCGACTTACCGGCTGCAGGGATGCTTATCTTGCTGGACATGCTCCTGTTCAATCTCTTTTTGTCTCACGCGATCCGTATACTGTATGTATATACAGTATTATTTCAAGCGCTGCGCGTCAGCCGTCTGTCAGACGCTCGCCAAACAGCCAACTCAATATCCGATCGTTTTCTTCCCGAGGGTAGGTATGGGAGAGGTCGGCCAGTTCCCGATACTCCACGGCAGCACCCGCTGCGCTGAGGCTGTCCCTGGCGGTGCGGGCCACATCAACCGGAAACATCCAATCCAGCGCCCCGTGGGTAAGATAAACCGGCAGGCCCTGCAGCCGCTCGGTTGTCGTGCCTTCCAGCAGCATAGGATGAAAACTGGCGCTGATCGGCGCCAGGTGGGTGAACGGTGAGTCTTCGGGCAATCCGCTCACATAGCTGTAGGTGCCACCATCAGACATTCCTGTGAGCAGTATCTTTTCGGGATCTATCGACCATTGCCCAGTCACGAAGTCGACAATCCCCGCCAGATTCGCAGCATCGTGATCGGGGCCCATCAGCGACCAGGTGTCTCCAGTCGACGTTGCCGAGACCAGAATTACGCCACGGGTCCTGGCATCCCGCAGCCAGCTCCACAGGAAGCTGCGACCGTGACCGCTGCCTCCGTGCAGCGCGACCACCAGCGGCCAGGACTGATCGGCTGTGTAATACTCAGGCACATAGACGGAGAAACCACCGCGCTGGGTCTTATCGTTACTGGCATGGACTATGCCTACGTCTTCGCGTCCCGGATCCTCGCTCGCCAGCCGAGCCAGGGTCTCGGCATCTTCCCGCCAGGGTGCGCTGATGAAGTAGCGGTTCACCGGCGGCAGCATGAAGGCTACCGGATACAGCGTTTCAATCGCCCGGGTGGCAAAACCCATCGCACGATAAGCGTCCATCGCAGGATTGCTCTGGGTGAGGCAGGCGGTCAGACCATCGAATGCCTGCATTGCCTCGGTGGCAGACTGTTGGATCTGGCCAGCAAATCCCAGCAGATTTTCTGGCCATGGCGCTGCTGCAAACGTCTCCAGACCTGCCGTCAGCGGCGCCTGCAGGTCCGCTATTGCAGCCACCACTTCGGCCATCTGCGGTGGGTGCAGATGCCGCCCGGCAAACGCCAGACCGTCCAGCGCCATCAGCAGCGGCGGCACCAGTGATGTGGTTGCCTCCAGCAGAACGTCGGTTTCATCAGCCATGCTCTCTCTCCTCAATATCGCCTCGAACTCTGCCCATAATCAGTCGTTTCGATCCCGCGGCGTTCTGGCACAGGCAACGCAAACTGGCTAATCTGTTTTCGAAACTGCAAGGCACCAACCATGAGCAAAGCTGACTTCGACCGCAGCGCCGAAGATGTGGGCAACATCCTGCAACTCGAACACGTCAACCTGACCGTACCGGACCAGGGCATCGCCGCTCTGTTTTATGTGACCGGGCTGGGTTTCACCCGGGATCCCTACATCGACTTCGGGACCCGCAACATGTGGGTCAATCTCGGCGCCCAGCAGTTTCACCTGCCGAAAGCAGACCCGCAGCTGTTTCGCGGTCACATCAGTGTCGTGGTTCCGGATCTGGATGATCTCAAAAAGCGCCTGGACTTCATAACCAAACCCATGGCCGGCAGCAAATTCGCCTGGACCGAACAGGCTGACCATCTGGCTCTGAGGTGTCCCTGGGGCAACGACATCCGCGCCTATGCACCAGGGCGCTTCAGCAGAATGCCGCTGGGCATGCCGGAAGTGACCGTTACAGTGCCCGCGGCAACCAGTGCCGGCATCTGTCGCTTCTACCAGCAGGTCATGCGCTGCCCGGCCAGCCACAGCGGCGGTATTACCCGGGTAAAAGTTGGTTATAACCAGGAACTGGTGTTCGCAGAAGGCGATCAGGTCAGTGGCTATGATGGCCATCACATCGCCGTCTACGTTGCCGACTTTTCTGGACCCCACAGCTGGTTGCAGGAACGTCAGCTGATCAGCGAAGAATCGGATCAACATCAGTACCGTTTTGTGTCCATTGTTGATCCGGACAGCGGTGAGGTACTGACCGAACTCGAACATGAGGTTCGCTCGATGAGCCACGCGATGGCTAACCGCCCCCTGGTGAACCGAAACCCGGCCGTGAACTTCTTCACCTATCAGAAAGGCAACGAAATCTTCACCCCAGGTGAGCGAGTATGAGTGAAGCAATCAAAGAGGCGACCATGGCTGACGAACCCTACTATCTGCCGCTGGCGGACGAAGTCGCTATCTTTCAGGCCGCCTATGACGCCCGGCTGCCGATTCTGCTGAAGGGTCCAACCGGATGCGGTAAAACCCGCTTTGTCGAGCATATGGCCTGGCGCTTATACCAGCAGCAGCGCCAGAGCACACTGGAGACACCACTGGTCACTATATCCTGCCATGAGGATCTGACTGCTACTGACCTCGTGGGGCGTTACCTGCTGCGTGGTGACGAAACTGTCTGGCAGGATGGCCCGCTGACCAGCGCAGTGCGCTCAGGCGCCATCTGTTATCTGGACGAGGTAGTCGAGGCACGCAAAGACACCACCGTACTGATTCACTCGCTCACCGATCATCGACGCATACTGCCAATCGACAAAACCGGCGAACTGGTCAGCGCCCACGATGACTTTCTGCTGGTGATCTCATACAACCCGGGCTATCAGAGCGTGCTCAAGGATCTGAAACCCAGCACGCGGCAGCGCTTTGTCAGCCTGGAATTCGACTACCCGGCTGAAGAGCAGGAGTCGACCATCATTGCCCATGAGACAGGTATCGATGACCAGCTGGCGCATCGACTGGCTTTGATTGGCGCCAAAGTCCGCAACCTCAAAGAACATGGCTTCGAAGAAGGTGTGAGCACCCGCTTGCTGATCTACACCGGCAGCCTGGTGGATAAAGGCGTTGATCCGCGTCGAGCAGCAGATATTGCCATCGTCAACGCCGTATCGGACGATCCAACCGTGCAGCAGGCCATAGCTGATATCGTCGACGTCGTCTTGCCGTGATTCAACTCGTCGATTCAGAGGACACGCTGACGCTGTTCACTGAAGGTATCGCCGGGCGCTACTTTCACATCAAAGCGACCGCAGAGTTCAACCCTGCGCGGCTGGAAATAGACGAACACAGCGGATCGGCAACCCAGGACACAATCTACCTGCCGGAGCAGATCGAATACCCTGACAGCGCTGGCTATCGTGTGCTGGCGATGGAGCAGCTCGGCTATCGGGAATTCGGCAGCTATCAGTTCCGCATCGATGTTGCCCTGCAGCGCATACCCGGACTTGCTCAGCTGACCCCTGCACAGCAGAGCACCCGGGAAAGCGACCTCGCTACTTATTATCGACACGTACAACATCCGGGTCTGCTGAAACAGTTGCACGCCAGCTGCGAAAAATACCGTGTTCTGGCTTGTTTGAAGCAGCGCTACCCGGGTTTCCAACGCCACCAGCAAGCATTTGCCAGATACCGCCACCGCCAACTCTCTTCACAGGTCAATGATCCGCTGAACAACCTGTTGCTGACTCTCGACGCTTTTACTGACGGCATTGTTGACGACATCATGCTGGAGCCCGAACTGCTCGAGTTGTTCCAGGTCGCGAGCAGTCTGATCACCGAGCACTGCAATCTCAACGCCGATGTCTACGACGCTGCTGCAGCGGCGTTCGCGATCTATCAGCTCATCGCACCACACATTCGCCTGCTCGACGCTTCAGAAGAAATGGCAACTGCCGATGTCAGCGTCGACGACTGGATGCAACGCGAGGATCGACTCGAGGACTGGAAAGAAGCCCTTGCAGACATTGACAGCCGCATACAGATCGAATTCGCGCCCGGCACAGAACTGGAGGCGGATACTACCGATGGACTCAGTGAAGGAGACTTACGTCAAGAGGATGTAGATCTCAGAGTACTGAAAAACGAGCGGGACAATCTGTCCCGCAAACTGGAGATGGAAAAGTCGGCGATCAGAGATGCGCTGGGCTCAGCGAGACCGGCAGCACGCAGCTATCGCTACGACGAGTGGGACTACACGCGTCGCAGTTACCTGCGCCACTGGTGTCGGCTGTTTGAAGAACCGCTGGCAGGAAACCCCGACAGCAGCGATCTACAGGCATTGAAACAAGTAATCAAACGCCATGCGCCCGGAGTCCTGAAGCGATTTGAACAGATCAAACCGCTGGGCTTCCAGCGGGTCTCCCGAGTGGCCGACGGTGATGAAATTGATCTGAATGCCCTGATCCAGGCCCGACAGGATGTCCGCGCAGGCAAAACCCCGGATGAAAGAGTCTACAGCCGCAAAGAACGCGTACATCGCGATGTCTGCGCGGTATTCCTGGTGGATCTTTCCGCCTCTACCGACGATCCCATTGAGCCGCCGGAGCCCGTTATCCATGAGCCGCAGGGGGACGAACTGTTCAATATGCGCGATCCCTACAACGATGATATGGACCTGGGCGCAGACAGTGATGAGCCGGTTCGCAGAATCATCGATCTGCAGCGGGAATCCATGGTGGTGATGGCGACTGCGCTTGAACACCTTGGCGACAGCTACGGGATTTACGGTTTTTCCGGCTACGGCCGGGACTGTGTAGAGTTTTTTGTCGCCAAAGAACCCGATCAGGCGTTTACCCCGGCAACCCTCTCAGCCATCGCCGGTATGACACCAAAACGGTCCACGCGCATGGGTCCGGCCATTCGCCACGCAACCAGTAAGCTGACCGGTTCGGGTCATGCAATGAAACTGTTGATCATTCTCAGCGATGGTTTCCCACAGGACTGCGACTACGGACCGGAACGCGGTGACCACCACTACGGGCTGATGGATACCGCCAAATCTCTGGAAGAAGCGCACAACAAAGGGGTCGAAACCTTCTGTGTCACCGTCGATAAATCCGGCCATGACTATCTGAAAGAGATGTGTCCGGATTCGCGCTATCTGATTATTGATGAGATCGAAGATCTGCCGGAGGCACTGTCTAAGGTTTATCAGACGCTGGCGGGGCGTTAGGCGTACCAGGACTGGATTAAAACGGGGCTCTTCGGCAGAAAGGGTCCGGGGGGGTAGTTTTCCTACCCTCGCTCGGGTCGTCCCGACTGCCCTAGCTTACCGATCAGCCCCTGCGGGTCTGATCGGCGCGGTCAGCTTCGCTACTCGGTCCGGAAAACTACCCCCGGGCCCTTTCAGCTTGAGGCCATACAGTGCTTCGCTGCTAGCTGTCGTCGCTTGCTAGTCTTCGCCCATTCCGAACAACAGCAGCAGCCAGCTGAACATGTTGTAGATCGACATATAGAGGGTTGTGGTTGCGAGGATGTAGTTGGTTTCGCCGCCATGAATGATGGCGCTGGTCTGCCAGAGGATCAGACCGCTCATCAGCAGCACTACAGCAGCGCCAATGGCGCCCATGAAAGCGCTTAAGTCCATAAACCAGCTGAGCATGACCACAGCGAAGACCACCAGAATACCGACGGTCAGAAAACTGGTCATGAAACTGAAGTCTTTACGGGTGATCAGCGCGACCGCAGACAGACCTATAAAGGCCGCCGCAGTGGACGCCAGGGCCATCGTAACTACGTCAGCACCGTTGGGCATCTGCAGATAGAGATTCAGAATCGGACCCATGGTGTAGCCGAGGAAGCCGGTAAAAGCGAAAACCCAGAACAGGCCCCAGGCGCTGTTGGCGGTTTTATTGATCGCGATCAGCAGCACAATCCAGCCGCCCAGCGTGAGCAGCAGACCCGGATGAGGCAGATTGAGCGACAGGGATATGCCTGCGGTCACTGCACTGAACGCCAGGGTCATGCCCAGCAACAGGTAGGTATTTCGCAGTACGCGGTTAACTTCGATAGCCGACCCGGCAGCTGCACCGGTTCGAACTGCTGATATAGGTTGTTCAGCCATGGCTGTTTCCTCCAAAATTCCCGTCAGCGGGGTCAGAATGCGCCCCGCTTATCTGCAATGATGTATAGGCGCTTGCGGAGTTAATATCAAGAGAACTTATTCCAGACTTTATGCGACTGAGATGTAAGTACCATCACCTCGAAGAATCCAAACCGAACGGAGATCACTATGAATAAAGGACTCAAAGTCTGCCTCGGCGCGGTGCTGTGCGTCGCTCTGGCTGGCTGTTGGAATGGTGAGAATGTCCACGTCAACATGGGCACAGTGTCGATTGGCCAGCAGCTATTGGATCTCAAAGCCGCAGCGAATGCCGGCGCAATGAGTCAGGAGGAGTATCAGCTGACCCGTGAGAAGATCCTGTCTCTGGTGCACGGCTGTGGTGATTCCTCAGCAGCAAGCGAAGATGAGGCGGTCGAACGAGATGAGGATCAGGCAGCGTTATCCGGTCACCGCTCCCCCGGCGCAAGCATTCTGCGATGGCAACGAGGAACTCGGGACCCTGCAGCGAAGACAGTTTAATCAGCGCGGTTGCAGATAGCGGTAGGTTGGCGTTGAGCTTGCCAGGATAGTTCATGGACGTGCGTTCACAGCAGGATAAGGTAGCCGATCAGCAGATAAGCAACTGAAGCGATGGTTGCGGCAATCAGCGCCAGCGGCAGCTGAGTGTAAACATGATCCATCAGGTCAGCCCCACAGGCTAAAGATGCAAGTATGGTGGTATCGGAGATCGGCGAACACTGATCTCCGAAAGTTGCCCCACCCATCACTGCGCCGAAGCACAGCAGAAAGAAAGTTGGATCAGCGGAAACCGCCAGCGCCAGTGGCAGCGCGACCGGATATACCACCGCATATGTCCCCCACGACGAGCCTATTGAAAACGCAATCAGCATGCACACGGCGGTCAGCATCGCGGGCAGCACAAAGGGCACTGCTCTCATCGAATCGGCAACCAGATCGATCACAAATACCGATGTTCCCAGCTTTTCGGATACCAGCCCAAGGGTCACTGCCAGCCCCAGCACAATGGCACCAACGGTCACCCCTTTAACGCCGCTGACAAACGCCTCGAAAGCCGTTGTCACGCTCATCCCTTTTATAACGCTGACCAGCACAGCAGCCACCACCGCCAGACCAAATCCTTCAAACACCATTGGCGAGCCACCGGCCAGCCATGGGACCAGACAGAAGCCCAGCAAAGTCAGAATCGGCGCCAGAAAATCGATCATTCCCGGGGTGTAATCCGGATCAACGTGCGACTCTGTCAGATCTTTTGAGGCCATGGGTTCCGCATCCGGAGCATCGAGTTCCCCCGTTGCCCGCACCCGCGCGACCGCCTTGGACATTGGCGTTCCCAGCAGTGGCAGGCGATCGAAAGCAAACAGCAGGGTCATCGTCACCGCGATCAGGGCATAAAAATTGAACGGAATGGCCTGAAAAAATAATGCCAGCGCATCTTCCTGACTGGTGATGACACTCGACAGGCTGTCGATGGTGATCAACCCGGCAACGTAGATTGGCCAGACGTTAAACGGAATCAGGGTAGCAACCGGCGATGCTGTGGAATCGACCATATAGGACAGTTCCTCATGGGCTACGGCATGTTTGTCAGCAACGGGTTTAACCGTGGTGCCGACCAGCACCGTCGAGATTGTGCCGCCCTGATGGAAAATCAGCCCGAGGATCCAGGTGAACAGTTTGGCGCTGGTCCTGGAGTTCACGAACCGTCGAGCGATGGTTTCGGCAAAATAACGAGCGCCGCCATTTCGATTCCACAAACCCAGCAGGCCACCGAGCGCCCACAGGTACACCAACAGTATTTCAGCGTAATTCTCGGTGCCGAGGGCCGGGACTAAGAACGCGGTGATAATGTTGACCTGCCCTGTTACCAGACCGCCAACAAAGACGCCAACAAACAGAGCCAGGATGACATGCCGGGTCACAAAACAGATCGCAATGGTCATAATGGCCGGCAACAGAGACCAGACGCCGTAGTGACCGCTTACCTGTTCAGGACGGAACAGCCAGACCAGCAGCAGACTGCCTGTAAGCAGTCCAATGGCTCCAATCTGGCGACGGTCAATACCCGCCATGAATTCTCCAGTTGAAAGGTTTCTGACAAGCAGATTCGGACAATTCGTGCAGCACTCGCCCGCCTGCCGCATCAGGTGAGGGGTATCCTACAGGTTGAATACACAGACACAAACGGTTCACAATCCGTTTCATTCAGTTGCAGCCAATGTGGCTAAATAGTTCTTTGCTTTCTCAAGGGCAGACCATGCGTGGCCTGATTTTCAGCACACTCGCCAGTATGACAACGTTAATCAGCCCGATCGTTCAGGCGGCCGAGGTATTCCGCTGGGTCGACAACAACGGCAACGTTTATTACAGCGATGCCCAGCCACTCGATGTGCACAGTGATCTGGTGGATATCGGACCACCGGCAGACGAAAACGGCGCGATGATCGAGTTAGCGGCTGATGAGGCTGTCTTGCGCGCAGTGCCTGAGCAACCCCCGCTGGTCGTCGCGATGGCAGGAACCGGACTTGGTCCGTGCGCCCGATCGCGCCAGCAGCTCACCCTGCTACACGCTGATGTTGCAGTTTTCCTGAGCGATGACGGGCTTTGGGAAGGCACAGGTAAACGCAGCAGCGAGCGATCCTGGCTGGCTGACGCGAGCCGGCCCAACGCAATCCGCGCTGCCCGTGACGAAGTGCTGAGAAACTGCAGCAACCCTGCGTTGGTGGCAGAAGAACTCAGTCCGCGCGATTAATCGCGAATCAGCCGGTGCAGCCACGCTGTCGCCCGGCGGCCAGTCACACAAGCAAATTCTGCTCACTCCCGACAGAATAACTTTCACCCACTCAGCGGTGGCAACGTCAGTATCATACGCTCGCCGAATAGAGAGTTGTCGCGGCCATGATCGCCCGCTGCCTGATACGCAATCCCAACACTGATGACTGGTTGGACTTCGATACGCCCGTAGATGTGCTGGTGGCAACCGAGTTGACTGACGTAGTGCCTTTGCTTCGAGACCTCGAATCGAGGGTCGAGCAGGAACACCTTTATGCGGTTGGTTTCATCTGCTACGAAGCCGCACCAGCATTCGACCCGGCGCTGACAACACATCCGCCCGATCAGCTCCCGCTGCTGGCTTTTGGTCTCTTTCAATCCCCAGCGGTAATTCCTGACCATCAGTTGCCAGACGCCTGCCAGGCATTACCCGCGCATTGGCAGTTGGAGGGGAGCCAGAAAGACCATGCCACCGACATCGCGAGCATCCGCGCTGCAATCGCCGACGGCAGCGTCTACCAGATCAACCATACGCTGCGCCTTCGCGCGGCGGACGTTGACCCCTGGAGCCTGTTTCGAAACATCGCCGGTGATGCAGACTACGCTGCCTATATCGACACTGACGCGTTTGCGATCGTTTCCGCATCCCCGGAGCTGTTCTTTGATCTGGACGGTGACCGGCTGACCTGCATGCCGATGAAAGGTACCGCAAGCCGGGGTGTGACAACAGCAGCCGATCGCAAGCAAAGCGACTGGCTTGCCCGGTCAGAAAAGAACCGTGCTGAAAACCTGATGATCACAGACATGGTGCGCAACGATCTTGGGCGCATCGCCATATCGGGCAGTGTTGAGACCACCAACCTGTTCAAGGTGCAGCGTCACCCCACCGTCTGGCAGATGACCTCGACGGTCTCCTGCCAGACTCAGGCGTCAATCTGCGAGATCTTCGCTAACCTGTTTCCCGGCGCATCGATCACCGGCGCACCAAAAAACGCCAGCATGCGCATGATCCGCAAGCTGGAAACTCAAACCCGGGGCATCTATACCGGTGCTATCGGCTACCTTCAGCCAGGGCGTCGTGCCCGCTTCAGCATCGCCATTCGCACTGCCCGGGTAGACAAACCCGACCAGCGTGCCAGCTATGGCGCGGGCGGCGGAATCGTCTGGGATTCCGACCCTGAAGGAGAATTCGAAGAACTGCTCAGCAAGACGCAAATCCTGAAAGACCGCCCGAGACGGAACACTTTCCAACTGCTGGAAACCTTGCTCTGGCAGCCTGGTAGCGGCTATGTGCTGCTCGAAGAGCATCTGCAGCGGCTGGCCGGCAGTGCCAGCTACTTCGACTTTGACTGCAAACCTGCAGATGTGCGGCAGCAACTGGCTGAATACTCAACCCGGCTGCACCACTCAGACTATCGAATTCGTCTGCTGGTGGACCGCGCTGGGCTCGTCACAATCGAAAGCCAACCCTTGACCAAAACACCCGCAATCATCGTCCCACTGCAGATCTATCCCGAACCCGTCGACGTCACCGATCCGATGCTGTATCACAAAACCAGTTATCGAGTGCTGTACGACAGAGCCCTAGCCTGGGCGAAAGCCGGCCACGAAGCGCTGCTGGTCAATCCCAACGGCTTCATCACCGAATCAACCATAGCCAATCTGGTGTACGAAATGGACGGCGTTCTCTATACGCCACCAATCAGCAGCGGTTTGCTGCCAGGAACATTCAGAGCGTCGTTGCTGAAGGCCGGCAGAATTGCAGAAAGAGCCCTGCATCGGAGCGAACTGGCCCGCTGTGCGCATTTCTGGCTGATCAACAGCCTGCGCGGCTGGAGGCAGGCGCAGTTCGCACATCAGGACCTGGACGCGAGCCTGCAATGCCCGGATTGACACGCACCACAGATATGAAGAAAATCTGCGCCCCTCGAATCCGAGCCCGGTCTCGGATCACAGTGGCTACGTAGCTCAGCTGGTTAGAGCACAGCATTCATAATGCTGGGGTCGGTGGTTCAAGTCCACCCGTAGCTACCATTTTCTCTATGTAAAACAATATCTTACGAACCCCAAAAGAAACCCTCCCGTACCCCGCTAACCACAAAAAATGGGGTCGAACCGAGGTTTTACATTCACCATTCGTAGCATTGACAGCAGCGAACCGAGCTTTCACCCAAAAACCGCGGTTCGACCCTCGTTTTTAAGTCAGGTGTGCAGTGTGACCGGCAGGTGGGTATAGCCGCGGACAAAATTTGAGATGGCCCGGATTGGCGGGCCAACTACCTCAATATGGCTGTACCTTTCGAGCATTTCCTCCCAGAGAATGTTGAGCTGTAACTCAGCAACCCGATTACCCATACAGCGATGCACACCGTAGCCGAAGGAAAGATGTTGGCGGGCGTTGGTCCGATCAATATCGAGCCGTTCCGGATTCTCGAACACAGCTTCGTCCCGGTTACCTGAGGCGTACCACATCAGTACCCGTTCACCCTCCGGAATGACCGTACCGCCAATCTCCACGTCTTCGGTTGTGGTCCGGCGCATGAACGCCAACGGGGTCTGCCAGCGGATGATCTCAGCTACCGCGTTCGGAATTTTGGACCGATCAGCCTTGAGCTTCTCGAACTGTTCCGGGAATCGATTCATCGCCAGGACACCGCCAGAAATGGAATTTCGGGTCGTGTCATTGCCACCAACAATAAGCAGCAGAAGATTACCGAGGAACTGCCGGGGCGACATGTCACGAGTGCCTTCGTTTTGCGCCAGCATGGTCAGCAGATCATGGCCGCCGGGATTATCGATGCGTTCGTTTCTGAGCCTGGTCATGTACTCGAGGCATTCGTTCAGCTCGCCCTCACGCTGTTCGAGCGTATCCCACAGCCCGGCTTTCCGGGGCGAAGTGGCGATGTCCGACCAGCGCGTGAGCTTGTAGCGGTCCTCAAACGGAAAATCGAACAGCGTTGCCAGCATCTGAGTGGTGAGCTCTATGGAGACTCGATCTACCCAGTTGAAAGTTTCGCCCACCGGCAGGCTATCCAGGATATCGTTCACCCGCCCGCGGATGTTCGGTGCCAGTGCCGCCAGGTTGCGCGGCCCCGCCACCGGCGCCACCGCCTTGCGCTGTACCGCATGCTTCGGATCATCCATGGCGATGAAGCTGGAAGCATTGTCCTGCTCGGCCGGCGCATTCAGGCCAATGGTCGGTTCCGAAGAAAATCGTTCCGCGTCGGTATCGACAGCTTTGATCAGATCGTAGCTGGTGACAGACCAGAAGGGCCCTGCGATGCTGTTTTCGTGAAAATACACCGGCGCTTCACGACGCAGGCGTTCGAAGTAAGGCCAGATGGTGTCGAAGCGCATCAGGTCCCAATGGCTGACGTCGATTTCCGACAGGGGTATTGCAGCCGCCTGATCTCGAGCGTTTTCTAACCGTTGCCCGCTTTCCAGCTCGTATTGCGTCCAGTCCATCTCACCGCTCCCATCAAGGTGTGCATGAGCAGGATCATAGCGCGCATTCAGGCTTGTCCCAAGCCGGGTCCGTCAGGGCTACCGCCCTTTCACCAACCGGACCAAAAACCGCAAAACCAGGGTCCAAAACCGGGGTCGAACCGAGGTTTTCAACGCCTTTGTTAAAAAAACTCGGTTCGACCCCATATTCTTTGTTTAGG
>CAKZWF010000004.1 GCA_937921865.1 uncultured Pseudomonadales bacterium
AGCGTCGACAATCAAATTCTCACCACCCCAAATGTGAATGTGCTATATACGGCAGCTGCAGTGGACACCACGGGGGGCTTCACCCTTAACCTCCCCGTTGACGACACTCGCTTAATTACTGCGCAGATCATCAACTTGGACACCCATACAACACCGGTCCATCTCAACAAGGGTGGTGTGTACAATTTCCCGGCGGGGCAGTTTGATGACCACGTAGGAATCTTGGTTCGCATCGGTGTTGATGGCAAGGCGGATGCAGAGTCTCAGGTGAAGGTCATCGCCGCTGAATTGAGTGTTGACGCGGTGAATGCTAATCCAATTCCGGACTACGACTTGGAAAAACTCCTCGCCACACGGACAGCAATGAAAAACGAATTCTCAAAAACGCCGATCGATAGCGTCGGTGGAATGGTTGAAACGGTTGATCAGATCAAAGACTGGGAGAAGTACACTCTGATCGCTGCGGGCGGATGGGGTCTGAGTGGACCGGAGCGAGCTGCATACAAGCTTATCCCCGGACCTGAAGCCCTTGATTGCAGCACGGTGACGTTTGATGCCCCGCCGGTAAACACCGAGGCAAATGGTTTTTACAGCCTCACGATCTACGGTAAGGACATGTTCCTAATGACGGACGAAAACAACACCTTCAAAAGTGATAGTTCAGGCCGCATTGAGGTCACGGTTGGGTTAGCTGAATGTGCGGAAGGTGCCGCCCCTTATCTCCAGGCAACTAAGCCCTGGAACATAGTGTTGAGGGCGTACGAACCTGATGCGGAGGCGTTCATGGCGCAAGATGACGGAACTGTCACCGCAAAGTGATGTAACAATGCCCATAACAAGACCTTGAAACGGACAAATTACAGCTGGCCGTGTTCGCTTCGCTCTCGATTTTAGGCAGCTACAATTTGCCGCTTAAGGTGGCGTTATAGGGCTTGCACGCTTCAATGAAACTAATCAGCGTGACAATGGCAATGGCAATGGCAATGGCAATTGCAATTGCAGTGTTGGTCGTAGCTTGCGGTCAAAGACCGGAGCCTGAAGGAAGCATGATGATTGCTGATGACCAGCAATACGCTAAACTTATTCAGGCACTTGATGACAAGCAGATTAAGTTTTACGAAGCGGGCAGTAATCAGCCCTATAACCAGTTGGGGCAGCTGCTCGTTACCGGCTGATGTCCGCTTCTGGCCGAAAGCGGACGTTTCCCCACCGAGTTAAAGTGTCTATTTCCCACTCTGAATGGAAGGTCGATTGCAATTCTCGATCGCACTAGCCAGGCTATGCGTAACAAAAGGATTGAGGCTATCGTTGAGAGGCAATCCAGACAATAGACCTATCTGCATGATCCTGCTGATGGCTCCTCCAGGCTCCGGAAAAACTACACTCGGAAACGAATTGAATCGGCAGGGTATCGCCTCATATAGCGAACTTGAACCTAAGCTAATCCAGCTTTATGGAGAGGGCGACGAATTCGCAAAACACAGAGCTACTGCGCATCTGTGGATTTGGGACTTCTATCGAAGCGAGCTTCGGGAATCTAGCTTGCCGGTAATCATGGAGACTACGGGAATCGCCGGGCGTGACTTCATAAACGAAGTAGGCAGCCAACATAATATGCTCTTCGTTAAGCTTGATACACCGAGAGAGGTCTGCTTGGCGCGTCTTCGAGTTCGACCCAGAGGTCGCAATATAAATGAAGGCACCGAAGAATCTTCTGGCGAGTTTTACGATAATTGGCATGCAAATGTGGCGCCTACCTACGACTTTGGCTTGACTGTGAGCGGCACAAATATAGTGGCAGACGTATGTTTGATTCGTAAAAAAATTTCTACAAGCTGAGTTTGATTGGATGACGCAAAGCGACCGCTTGTGGCCGATAGCGGACCTTCCCGAGATTCTGAATAGAGTCTGATTCAGAAGACTGTTAGTACCCTTCCCGTTTTTCTAAATCTGGGACGGAGGTGTATCTACTGACATTCAAAGGAACCGGGACTCCTGGCCGTCTTGGTAGGGGGGGTGTTCCCGAAGGGACCCAAACCTCTGCAGGCAGAGCCAAACTGCTGGTATCTCCCAACAGTCCCGCCACTTACTCCTCGCACCGAGGATTCCGGGCAAGTGTCGCAGGAGCATGGTGCTGGATTGGACGGAGTGGGGATGTAGGAAATTGACCAGGGAGGCAGTCGGAATGGGTTAATGTGTGTGAATGCTGCGAAGATTGGTAAGTGCATGCAGTATCTTTGTGGGCAAAGATGTTGGGAAGGAGAAGCGTATTAAAAAATAACCAATTAAAACAATTAGTTATCTTCATGACTGGCGGAAGAGGTAGGAGTCGAACCCACCAGGCACGTCATCGCACCTCAACGGCTTTGAAGGCCGCGCGACCCACCGGGGCCGATGCTCTTCCGTGACCGAGTGTAGCGAATTAGTCGGCCGTTGTGGTGCTCAATGAAGTCAAAAATCGCGCTCGAACTCAGCTTTAGTGGACGCTGCTGGAAAAACTTTAGATCAAAGCCACTTTTTCATTCAGCCGCTGGAGCTTACCCAAGCTGATACCATTCTGTGACGTTCCGAAGGTCTGGGGTTGACGGTGACAGATGCTGCACCGGTGACGGTTGAAGATCGAATTGAATCGCTGGATGTGATTCGCGGTTTTGCTCTGCTGGGTATTCTGCTGCTTAACATTCTCGGTTTCGGGCTGATTTCGTCCGGCTATTTCAATCCTGAGGTTGCGGGCGGTTCAACGCCGTTTGAGATGGAACTGAATCTGGCGGTCTGGGCTGGTGTCGACGTCTTCTTTGAAGGCGCAATGCGCTGTCTGTTCTCGCTGCTGTTTGGTGCAGGCGTGGTGTTGTTTACCAGCAGTGCCCGCGAGCGTGGCGGTGTCCTGCACTATCGGCGTAATTTCTGGCTGCTGGGGTTCGGGCTGTTCGATGCCTATATTCTGTTGTGGTCAGGTGACGTTCTGGTGACCTATGCGTTGGCAGGCATGGTGTTGTATCCGTTGCGTAACCTGTCTCCACGCAAACTCACCGCCTGGGCTACCGCGCTCATTATCCTGATGAGCCTGATGAACCTTGCTTTCTCTTTAAGCCTTGGTCAGGCCCGTCAGGTCATCGTTGCGTCAAATGCTGCTGAGATTACCGATCCCACTTCTCGAGAGCTCGCGATTGCCTGGGAGGACTTTGAGGCTGATTACACGCAGAGTCCTGAAGTGGTTGAAACGGAGCTGACGATGCGGCGCAGCAGCTACGCCAGCGCCTTTATTTACAACAGCGAATACATGACGGAAGTGCTCACCTTCGTTATTCCGGTGCTGCTGTTCTGGGATGCGCTGGCGATGATGCTGCTGGGCATGGCGCTGTTCAAGTGGCGCATCCTGGATGCGTCGAGAACTTCCGGTTTCTATCTGAAGCTGATGCTGATTGGATTCGGGGTGGGTCTGTTCACCAATCTGTATGAACTCATTCTGGTCTATGCCAGTGACTTTGACCCACTGCGGGTGCACGGCTACATGCGGCCGACCTATCACGTTGGCCGTCTGGCGATGGCGCTGGGTTATCTGGGTCTGGTAATGCTTATCTGCCGGGAAGGGTGGCTGGTCGGAATGCGCGCCAGGCTGGCGGCCGTCGGCCGGATGGCGTTGACGAACTATCTGATGCACTCGCTGATCTGCCTGTTTATCTTCACCGGGGCAGGACTGGCGCTGGTTGGAGAACTGCAGCGCTGGCAGCTCTATCCGATTGTTCTCGCTATCTGGATCTTTCAGCTGGCGCTTAGCCCCTGGTGGCTGACGCACTATCGATTTGGGCCTGTTGAATGGCTGTGGCGTGCACTCACCTATGGCAAGTTGCCGCAGATGAAGCGCTGAGCGTGGCTAACCCAAGTTCAACCGGCTGAGTTCGCCGCCGATGCTTCGGGTATCGCCGTTGCGTCTGGTAAAACCCCGACTGTCGAAGTATTCCAGTACTTCAATGGCAACATTGCGCCCGATGCCTGATGCATCTCGATACTCGCGCACGGTGAAAGGGCCGGCTGTTCCCAGTTTCATCGCCAGTTCAGCCAGCGGCTTCACCCTGGCGGGCAGGTAGTAGCGGCTGTCGCTGATTTTGACCAGCTGCTTCTTTACGACCAATGGCAACAGACCCTTGGCCAGTTGTGGAATCGGCTGCCGCAGCAGCTTGGCCAGGTCGCCAAGACTGGGCGGTTGCGCCTGATCGAGGTGTCTGGTGACTTTGGTCAGCAGGGTTCGTTCCGCGTCACTCAAATCGACCTGGTGGCTGGCAGGCAGGTAGCGTCCTGTCCTGTTTTCGAGCTGCCGGTTGCTGACCAGTTGGAGCAGTGCTGCAGGCAGCAGCGATTCTGGAATGACGCCAGTCAGATCACTCTGCTTGAGACCCTGAAGTGAAGGGTCGTTGCGGTGACGCTCGGAGATATTGTCCGTGAGGGTCTTAAGGTGGTTTATCCAGTCCTGCTCAGACACCGCAAACGACTCGATCTTACGACACCCGTTATTCTCCAGAAGCCTGTTCAGCGACTTGTCATCGACACGCCAGACCTCCGTGAAGCGCTGCAGATCAACCTCGCCCAGTTCGAGGTGGCGGGTAAAAGCCTCTTCTGCGGTTGCAGCCTGATCCGCTTTCAAACGCAGCAGGCGCTGCGATGAGCGACGCCGTCCAGCGATGGACTGTGGTGCGAGCACCGCACCGCCTCCAAGGGTTCGATCCAGCCCCTGATCGCGGATGACCAGTCGATCCCCTCGAGCGACCAGCAGAGGTTCGTTGGTAATGATCTCAACTGCAGCAATACTGCCGGGAGCCATTCGGCCTTCCTGGAGCAGGGCAATGTGTCCGGTGCTGTGGCTGCTGGCGTGATAAACGTGCACGGGTAACCAGTGGCGAACCGGTCGGGGGAAGTCGTCCAGCACCTGCAGATCGAGGGTGAACTGCTGGCTGCCGGTACTGTTCAGGCTCGTCAGCCATTGACCTCGTTTGACCGAATCGATGTCTATGCCGGCAATGTTGATCGCGCAACGCTCACCTGCAGCGGCTGTGTCGACCGCTTTGTTCTGCGCACGCAGGCCTCGAACCCGGACTTCGCTGTTGTGTGGAAACAGCCGCAGTGATTCATCAATACGGACTGTTCCGGACTGAACGGTTCCCGTGACGACTACACCGGCGCCGGTAACCGTGAAGGCTCGGTCAATGGCGAGCCGGAAAGGTTCATCTGGGCCACTGTTTTTTTCCGCCTGGGCACCCACTAAAAGCTCACGCAGTTGCTCGAGTCCCTCACCTGTCTCTACTGAAGTGGTAATTGTCTGGGCGTTGTTGAGAAAGCTGTTGGCGGTTAGTTGCTGGATTTCCTGCCGTGCGGCGACGAGCCGTTCTGCGCTGACCCGGTCAGCTTTAGTGAGTGCAATCACACCCCCGCTTAAACCCAGCAACTCGAGAATCTGCAGATGCTCGCGGCTCTGTGGCATGGGTCCGTCGTCTGCGGCAATCACCAGCAGCGCAAACTGTCGGCTGGCAACACCTGCGACCATGTTGTGAATGAACTTGTGGTGGCCGGGGACATCAACGAATCCCAGCGTACCCTGTGGTGTTTCCAGGTAGGCGAAACCCAGATCGATGGTCAGCCCGCGACGTTTCTCTTCTGCCAGGCGGTCTGTCTCGACACCGGTCAGCGCCCGCACTAGGCTGGTCTTACCATGATCGACATGGCCGGCGAGGGTAATGATCATGCGCCGAGGTGCCTCAGATTGACACACAGTTCATCGAGCAGCTCAGCGCCGCGCATATCCAGCCACAGTCTGCCCTGGCTGAGCCGGCCGATCACCGGCGTCGGTAGTTGGCGCAGCTGTTGCTGCAGATCGCGAAGCTGGCGTTCCTTTTCGCAGTGAATGGACACACAGATACTGTCGATGGTCTGGTCCGGTAGCGATCCGCTGCCGATCTGGCAGTCAGCCACTTCAATGGTGGTTTTACAGTCCGGTGTGACAGGTTCCAGTGCCTTCACAACTGCCTCGGCCCGCTCACGGAGCACATCAGAATCAACAATCAGTGTGCGCAGCAGCGGCAGCCTTTCGGGCAGGCGCTCCGGGTCTTCAAACAGCGCCAGATTCTTCGACAGATAGGCCAGGGTCAGTTTGTCTGCCCTCAACGCACGTTTCATCGGGTTGTTCTTCAACTCACGAATCAATGACTCACGGCCCAAAATGATGCCTGCCTGCATGCCGCCGAGCAGCTTGTCACCGCTGAACGTGATCAGATCAACGCCCTGCGCAAGCAGCTGTTGTGGCATCGGCTCGTGAGGCAGTCCCCAGCGGGTCAGGTCCACCAGGGAACCACTGCCGAGATCAACACAGAATGGAATCTGTGAATCCCTGCCAAGTTTCGCCAGGTCGCTATTGCTGACGGTGCTGGTGAAACCGGCTACGTGATAATTGCTCGGGTGCACTTTGAGCAGCATGCCGGTGTCCTCATTGATCGCGCCGGCGAAGTCTTTCAGGTGGGTACGGTTGGTGGTGCCGACTTCAATGAGCTTACAGCCCGAACGCTCCATGATGTCCGGCAGACGAAAGCTGCCACCGATTTCAATCAGCTCACCTCTGGAAACCGGTACCCGCTTGCCCAGAGCGAAGGTGTTCAGCACCAGCATCAGGGCGGCGGCGCCGTTGTTCACAATCGTGGCAGCTTCTGCACCAGTCAGCAGTTTCAGCCGGTCTTCAACAATGGCATCTCGATCGCCTCTTTTACCAGTCGTGAGGTCGAATTCCAGGTTCATCGGTCTGGTGACCAGCGGGGTGATCTCCTCAAGCAGTTCCGCGCTCAACAGCGCCCGTCCCAGATTGGTGTGAATGATTGTGCCGGTCAGGTTGAAAATCGGCTGATAGTCCGCGGTTGCCAGCGTTTCGCTCAAATAGCTCGCGTAGCCCGATGGGTTGTCGAGCCAGGCCGGTGGCTCGCCGCTGTCTCGCCAGGTCTGCTGCAGGTCTCTCAGCACAGACTTGATCCTCCCGGGTCCGTAGGTGGCGATCAGAGGACTCAACTCTGTCGCATTCAGGAGGCGATCGATACTCGGCAGTTTTCTCAGACTGGTCATCGGGCAATCTAGCTCAAGTGGTGTTCAGGATCCGGTGTCCGGGCCCAGTGAAGTCAGGAGTTTACCGACTCCTGGACTGCAACGTCTTGTCGGTGAGCGGTCAGACCGAATTCCGACGGTCAGAATTGCGACCGGGGGTGGTAGTGCTAGCTCGGATATCAATGAGCGAAATCGAATACAACGATTGAGATCGAGCGGGGACTCGAACGCGGTCTGCACAACAGGGGATTTGCAGAATAACCAGAAAAGAATTTTTAACGCTAAACGAAGTGGCCAGGCTGCTGATGGGTGGCGACAACACTCAATTCAACAACTTTCTTGCGGACCTGTGTTGGGCCGAAGTATCCAGGCTACCCGTACATCAGGCTTTCGCCGCACAGTAGAACCAGGCCAATCGGGGCTGCCTGGTGGGCACCAGAATCACTCTGGAGCTCACCGGTTAACTCGATTCAGATCTAGCGGGACTCGAGCGGGACGAAGTCTCGCTTCGGGCTGCCCTTGTAGAGTTGCCGGGGCCGGCCGATCTTATAAGGACCGCTGATCATTTCATTCCAGTGAGCGATCCAGCCCGGGGTGCGCCCGGTCGCGAAGATGACCGTGAACATCTCAGTCGGAATGCCGATGGCTTTGAGAATGATGCCGGAGTAGAAGTCGACATTCGGATAGAGATTGCGTTCGATGAAGTATTCGTCCTCCAGCGCAATTTTCTCCAGCCGCTGAGCCATCTTCAGGATTGGATTGTCTTCCACACCCAGTTCGCCGAGTACTTCGTGACAGGTCTGCTGCATGACTTTGGCGCGGGGATCGTAGTTTTTGTAGACGCGGTGGCCAAAACCCATGATCCGGAACGGATCGTCTTTGTCTTTGGCTTTCTTGATGTACTTATCGATGTTCTTTTCGTCACCGATCTCATCAATCATGTTGAGCACAGCTTCATTTGCACCGCCATGCGCCGGGCCCCAGAGGGCGGCAATACCTGCGGCAACACAGGCGAATGGATTGGCACCTGTTGAACCTGCCAGACGTACGGTTGAAGTCGAGGCGTTCTGCTCATGATCGGCATGCAACAGGAAAATCCGGTCCATGGCTTTGGCGATGATCGGGTTGACCTCGTAGTCTTCGCAGGGCGTCGCAAACATCATGTGCAGGAAGTTCTCTGCGTAGTCGAGATCGTTGCGTGGGTAGATAAACGGCTGGCCGGTAGAGTACTTGTAGCTCATCGCGGCGAGCGTGGGCATCTTCGCGATCAATCGGTGTGCGGTAATCACCCGATGTTCGAAATTATCGATATCCAGAGAGTCGTGGTAGAAGGCGGAGAGGGCGCCGGTCACTCCACACATGATGGCCATCGGATGTGCATCCCGCCGGAACCCGCGGAAAAACTGGGCCAGCTGTTCATGCACCATGGTGTGGCGCTTGATGGTGTGCACAAACCGTTCTTTTTCGTCTGGAGTCGGCAGATGTCCGTTCAACAGCAGGTAGCACAGCTCGAGATGGTCAGAATGTTCGGCGAGCTGTTCTATCGGATACCCGCGATGCAGCAGAACGCCAGCGCCGCCATCAATGTAGGTAATTTCCGAATCACAGGAGGCAGTTGAGACGAATCCCGGGTCATAGGTGAAGTAGCCCTGAGCGGTCAGTTTGCCGACGTCGATCACATCTGGCCCTGCTGTGCCGGACAGAATGGGCAGTTCGATGGTTTCACCATCGATGGTCAATTGGGCAGATCTGCCCGGGCTATCGGTCATGCGTCCTCCCTTGGGAACTTTAATTGCGTGGGTCTGCCGGTATCGGACCGTTATCTGGCGGCTGTGTATTGTCAGCCTGCAGTTTTCTATCCAGAAGCTGCTGATGATCCACCAGCTATTGGCCGAGTCACCGATCACATTTCACGATCTGATGACACCCGGTGCCCTACGTTCTTTGATATGCGTAGTGAGACTATAAACGCACTGAGCTGATGTCAATTGAAGCCCGCATGAACCGTGACCGGAAGTGGCGAATTCGCAACGTAATGCGCCCGGTGACGGTCGATGAGCCAGATAGAATCTCACTCTGGCTGGTAAGCAGCGCGCGGTGCGACTAAAATCCGGCGCCGTCGCTTGCAGTTCGAAATATTGAATAGGAATGTCGTGCAAAACGCCGCGAAAAAAGAACGACCCGTTTATCTGTCTCTAACTGATCCAGCCTGGCCAGTCACGGCCATTGCTTCGATCGTTCACCGAGTTACCGGAGTGATCCTGTTTGTCGGCCTGGCTTATCTGCTGTGGTTGCTGAACCTGGCCCTGTCGTCGCCCGCCGGCTTTGCCCAGGCGCAGCAGACGCTGGCCATGCCATTGCCGAAACTGGCGCTGATCGGGGTGCTGGGTCTGCTGATCTACCATCTGGTGGCAGGTATCAAGCATATGGTCATGGATTTCCATATCGGGGATACCTTTGAAGCGGCCAGTTCTGCCGCCTACGTGGTATTCGGAATCAGCATCGTGCTGACTGCTCTGGTGGGGGTCTGGTTGTGGTGAAGAATGTTACGAGTTTGTCTCGAAGCGGGTTGTCGGACTTTGTCCTGCAGCGGGCAAGCGCGGCCATCATGGCCCTTTATACGCTCTGCGTACTCGGCTTCTTCCTGGCTAACCCGGAGTTGACCCATGCCGAGCTGGTGGGCTATTTCGGCTCTGCTCCGATGCTGGCGTTCAGCACCCTGCTGGTACTGGCGACAGCGGCTCATGCCTGGATCGGCATGTGGACGGTCGGTACCGACTATATTCAGGCGCACTATTTCGGCGCCCATGCCACCAGCTTCCGGCTGCTCTATCAGGCCGGGTGTGTGGCGGTGATTTTCCTGTACGTCGTCTGGGCGTTGCAGTTGTTCTGGTCTCTTTGAAGGTACTCCTATGAGCGGTATTCGCAGGATTGATTTTGACGGCGTGATCATCGGTGGCGGTGGATCCGGCATGCGTGCTTCGTTGCAGTTGGCGCAGTCGGGGCTGAAAACAGCGGTCATTACCAAGGTGTTTCCAACCCGTTCGCATACGGTTTCAGCTCAGGGTGGAATTACCTGTGCAATTGCCAGTGACGACCCTAATGACGACTGGCGCTGGCACATGTACGACACCGTCAAGGGGTCGGACTACATAGGCGATCAGGACGCGATCGAATACATGTGCAGTGAAGGTCCTCAGGCTGTGTTCGAACTTGAGCACATGGGTTTGCCGTTTTCGCGGACTGAGTCCGGGCGGATTTATCAGCGACCTTTTGGTGGTCAATCCAAAGACTTTGGTAAAGGTGGTCAGGCAGCGCGAACGTGTGCCGCCGCCGACCGAACCGGCCACACCCTGTTGCATACTCTTTATCAGGCCAACCTGCGGGCCAACACCACCTTTTTAAACGAGTGGTTTGCGGTCGACCTGGTGACCAATCAGGACGGCGGTGTCGTCGGCGTGATTGCCATCGAAATCGAAACCGGCGAGATGGTCTATATCAATTCCAAAGCCACCGTTCTTGCCACCGGTGGGGCCGGGCGGATCTATGCCAGCACCACCAATGCGCACATGTGTACGGGTGATGGCGCTGGTATGGCGCTGCGGGCGGGATTCCCGCTCCAGGACATGGAGATGTGGCAGTTTCATCCCACCGGTATTCACGGTGCCGGCACGCTGGTGACCGAGGGCTGTCGAGGTGAAGGCGGCTATCTGATTAATAAAGATGGCGAGCGCTTCATGGAACGTTATGCGCCAACCGCGAAGGATCTGGCCGGGCGGGATGTGGTGGCGCGGTCGATGGTCATCGAGATCCTTGAGGGTCGCGGCGCCGGTCCGGAAGGCGATCACGTTTTTCTCAAGCTCGATCATCTTGGTGAGGACGTTTTGAACAGCCGGCTGCCGGGCATTCTGGAACTGTCTCGCACATTCGCTCACGTCGACCCGGTAAAAGAGCCGATCCCCGTTGTGCCGACCTGCCACTACATGATGGGTGGAACCCCGACTGGTGTGAACGGGCAGGCGCTGACTCAGGATGCCGCCGGTAATGATCAGGCTGTCGATGGACTCTACGCTGCCGGCGAAGCAGCCTGTGTGTCGGTCCATGGCGCCAATCGTCTGGGTGGTAATTCACTGTTGGATCTGGTGGTATTCGGCCGGGCGGCCGGCATGCACATTGAAGAAGTGCTGCGTCAGGGCGTGAGTCACCGCGCGGCCAGCGAATCTGACCTGGAACGGGCGACCGCGCGTCTGGCTCGCTGGAATGAGTCCACCTCGGGCGAGTCTGTGGCGGCACTCAAGAAAGAATTGCAGACAGTGATGCAAAACAGTTTCGGCGTATTCCGGACAGAAACCCATATGGAAGAGGGCACCAAGAAGCTGGTAGATCTTCGCGAGCGTATTGGTCAGGCTCACCTGAGCGATAAAAGTGCGGTATTCAACACCGCCCGGATGGAAGCGCTGGAGCTCGATAACCTGCTGGAAGTTGCTGAAGCCACAGCCATCTCTGCGCTTACCCGTACAGAAAGTCGCGGCGCGCATGCCCGCGATGACTATCAGGTTCGGGACGATGAGAACTGGCTGTGTCACAGCATCTATTCCCCGATCAGCAGACAGACGACCAAGCGGGAGGTGAATTTTTCACCCAAGACCGTGCCGACATTTGAACCCCAAGAACGCGTTTACTAGAGGATTTACAGCACATGCAGGTAAGCATTTACCGCTACGATCCGGACCAGGATGAAGTACCCGCAATGCGGGAAACCACCATCGATCTGCCCGCTGGCAAAGATCTGATGGTTCTGGACGTACTGGAACTGCTCAAAGAGCAGGACCCGAGTCTGACGTTCCGGCGTTCGTGCCGCGAGGGTGTCTGCGGCTCTGATGGTATCAACATGAATGGCAAAAACGGCCTGGCCTGTATTACCCCGGTCTCTGCTGCGGCAAAAAAAGGCAAGCTGGTGTTGCGCCCGCTACCCGGTCTGCCCGTCGTCCGCGACCTGGTGGTCGATATGACTCAGTTCTACCGCCAGTATGAAAAAGTCACGCCGTTTCTGATCAACGATAAGCCGCCGCCCGCGCGGGAACGGCTGCAGAGTCCTGAAGAACGCGCCAAGCTCGATGGTTTGTACGAGTGCATTCTGTGTGCGTGCTGCTCCACATCGTGTCCGTCATTCTGGTGGAATCCGGATAAGTTCATCGGCCCGGCGGGGCTGTTGCAGGCCTATCGGTTTCTGGCCGACAGTCGCGATACCGCAACGGCAGACCGACTCTCAAACCTGGACGATCCGTTCAGTGTTTTCCGTTGTCGAGGCATCATGAACTGCGTCAGCGTCTGCCCTAAAGGGCTGAACCCGACTCGGGCAATAGGCAAGATTCGTACTATGCTGCTGCAACAGGGTACCTAGGGGACTCTGTACGCACAGCCTGCTACGTCCTCTAGACATTACAGCTAATTGGAGTGAGCGAGGATGGCAGAGTCATTTCTCGAACGTATGCGTCGCAGTTCGCACCTCGCGGGCAGTAACGTCGCTTACATCGAAGACCTATACGAGTCCTTTCTGGACGATCCGAACAGCGTTTCCGTCGAGTGGCGCGACTACTTTGACAAGCTGCCACGGGTTGTCGACAGCGTGCAGGCCGATGTACCGCACAGCGCGGTTCGCCAGCAGTTCGAACGGCTGGGACGCAACCGTCTGAAAGCACGCCCCGAGCGGGAAAGCACGATGGTGCTGAACGCTCACGAACAGAAGCAGATGCGGGTTCAGGATCTGGTGGCCGCCTATCGTCACCGTGGACACAAAAAGGCATCCATTGATCCGCTGAATCTGATGGAGCGGCCGACTATGCCGATCCTCGATCTGGCCTATCACCACCTGTCTCCGGCCGATCTGGACGAGCCATACCATACCGGCACCTTTCACTACGGTGAGGGTACCGCGAAGCTCAAGGACATGGTTGATGCTCTGGAGCGGACCTACTGCAGTTCCATTGGCTTCGAGTACATGCACATTGTCGATGCCTCCGAGCAGCTCTGGGTGCAGCAGCGCATCGAGAGCGTTCGGGCGCATCCCCACTACAGCGAAGCTCAGAAGTTGACCATTCTGGAGCGCCTCACCTCTGCTGAAGGGCTGGAAAAGTATCTGCACGGTCGTTACCCCGGTACCAAACGCTTTGGTCTTGAAGGGGGTGAAAGCCTGATCCCGATGCTGCATGACATGCTGCAGCGATTAGGATCGCATGGTGTTATCGAGACGGTCGTGGCCATGGCGCATCGGGGTCGTCTCAACGTGCTGGTGAATATACTCGGTAAGGATCCCTCGGAGCTGTTTGACGAATTCGATGGAAAAATGCCCACCGACGTCGATGCCGAAGAAACCGGTGATGTGAAGTATCACCAGGGATTCTCCACTAACATCATGACTCCGGGTGGCGAGATGCACCTGGCGCTGGCATTCAATCCGTCTCACCTGGAAATTGTCGGCCCGGTTGTTGAGGGTTCGGTCAGAGCCCGTCAGGATCGCCGTATTGACTATGACGGCGATAAGGTCGTCCCGATCCTGATTCATGGCGACGCTGCTTTTGCGGGTCAAGGTGTGGTGATGGAGACATTCCAGATGTCTCAGACCCGCGGCTTCAAAACCGGCGGAACGATCCATGTGATCATTAATAATCAGATAGGATTTACGACGCATCGCGAAGAGGACGCCCGTTCCACCGAGTACTGCACTGAAGTGGCGAAAATGGTTCAAGCGCCGATTTTTCATGTCAATGCAGATGACCCTGAAGCCGTTTTGTTCGTCACCCAGCTCGCCACCGACTATCGGATGGAGTTCCGCAAAGACGTGGTGATAGATCTGGTTTCTTATCGGCGTCGCGGCCACAACGAAGCCGAAGAGCCGATGAAAACTCAGCCGCTGATGTACCAGAAAATTCGCTCTCTTCCCACCACCCGTACCCTATACGTGGATCAGCTTGTCAGCGAGGGTGTTGTCACTCAAGCGCAGGCTGACCAGCTCGCTGAAAATTATCGCGACACGCTGGATACCGGCGGTAACGTGGCGTTGAGTCTGGTGCATGAACCGAACGTGGAGCTGTTCGTGAACTGGCAGCCGTATCTGGGTCATGAGTGGACGGCACCTGCGGATACCACGGTGGAACTCAGCCGTCTTCAGGCGTTGGCCCAGGAAATGGAAAAACTGCCGGCCGAGTTTGTGATGCAGCGCCAGGTCCAGAAGATCATGGAAGACCGGCGCAAGATGGCCGCTGGTGCGATGCCCATAAACTGGGGCTTTGCGGAAGTCATGGCTTACGCAACAATGCTGGATGAAGGCCACGGAGTCCGACTGACTGGTCAGGATGTGGGCGTCGGAACCTTTTCCCATCGCCATGCCTGTATCCACAATCAGAAAGACGGCAAACGCCACATACCGTTGAATCATCTCAGCGATTCTGTCAATTTCGATATTTACGATTCTTTGCTCTCAGAAGAGGCTGTTCTCGCGTTCGAATACGGCTATGCGACCACGGCACCAAATACGCTGGTGATCTGGGAGGCGCAGTTCGGGGATTTTGCGAACGGTGCCCAGGTGGTAATCGACCAGTTCATCTCAAGCGGAGCGACCAAGTGGCTGCGGCTATGTGGCTTGACCATGCTGCTGCCGCACGGCTATGAAGGTGCGGGGCCAGAACACTCCTCAGCACGATTGGAGCGTTATCTCCAGCTGTGCGCTCAACACAATATGCAGGTCTGTGTGCCAACCACACCGGCACAGGTATTCCACATGCTGCGTCGACAGGCGATACGTCCTACCCGGATACCGCTGATTGCAATGACGCCGAAAAGCCTGCTGCGTCACAAGCTGGCAACCTCCACGCTTGAAGACCTCTGTGACGGTCACTTTCAGGTAGTATTGCCGGAAATCGACGAGCAGGACCCAGCGGGTGTTGATCGTCTGGTGCTCTGTAGTGGGAAGGTCTACTACGACCTGCTGGAACGTCGTCGCGAGTCAGATACCGACAACGTGGCCATCGCTCGACTGGAACAACTCTATCCGTTCCCTGAAGCAGGACTGGAAGCCGTTATTGCACCGTACAAAAACCTCAAAGAGGTTGTCTGGTGTCAGGAAGAGCCGATGAACCAGGGAGCCTGGTACTCGAGCCAGCATCATATGCGACGGGTGATCCTGAAGCATCACGAGAATCTGTATCTGGCATACGCGGGCAGAGAAGCGTTCGCCGCTCCGGCTGGTGGCCACTCTGGCGCGCATAATCTGCGACAGGCGCGCCTGGTGGAAGACGCGTTGTTCGGCTAGCAACACAAACTTAAAACATATCACTGCGAGAACAGCTAGAAATGGAGATCAAAGCGCCGACTTTTCCTGAATCAATCAGCGAAGGAACCGTTGCCGTCTGGCACAAACGGCCGGGAGAAGCGGTCGCCCGTGACGATCTGCTGGTGGACATCGAAACTGACAAGGTGGTCTTAGAAATCGTGGCGCCGACAGACGGCACGCTGATGGATATTCTCAAAGACGAAGGAGAGGTGGTCGAAAGCGACGAGGTCATTGGTCATTTCGAAGCTGGTGATATGTCTGCGGCAGCCAGCCCTGATGCAGTTTCAGAACCTTCAGCCGCCACTATCGAAGCCAGTGCCAGTCCGGCTGCCCGTAAGCTTGCAGATGAAGGCGGTATCAGCATTCAGTCTGTCAGCGGCAGCGGCAAAGCAGGTCGAATCACCAAAGACGATGTTACCAGGGCACTTTCTGAGAAACCTGCTGAAGCAACAGCGGCCCCCGCCGAGTCGAAATCCTCTGCGGCTCCTGCAGCTGCGGCGAAATCTGTGGAACCATCGGCTGAGTTGTTTCCCGCGCTCGATTCCGATGAGCGTGTTGAACGCCGGGTGCCGATGACACGGCTGCGCGCAAGTATCGCCCGGCGTCTGGTGGAAGCACAGCAGAATGCCGCGATGCTGACCACGTTCAACGAGGTCGACATGGCTCCAGTCATGACAATGCGGAAAAAATATCAGGAAGAATTTCAAGCCCGCCACAACGGTACTCGATTGGGATTCATGTCGTTCTTTGTGCGCGCTGCAGTCGAAGCGCTGAAACGGTTCCCGGCTGTTAACGCATCGATTGATGGTAATGAAATCGTCTACCACGGTTTTTACGACATTGGCGTAGCGGTGAGTACTGAGCGAGGGCTCGTGGTGCCTGTAATCCGCGATGCGGATGCGCTGAGTTTTGCGCAGGTTGAAGATCAGGTAAATGCCTATGGGCTGAAAGCCCGGGAGGGTAAGCTTGGGCTCGACGATATGACCGGTGGCACGTTTACCATTTCCAATGGCGGAGTGTTCGGTTCGCTGTTGTCCACCCCAATTCTCAATCCACCTCAGACGGGTATTCTCGGCCTGCACAAGATTGACGAGCGCGCCGTTGTGGTCGATGGCGAGATTGTTATTCGCCCGATGATGTATCTCGCGCTTTCGTACGATCATCGACTCATCGACGGTCAGGAAGCTGTCCGTTTTCTTGTTGCGATCAAGGAACTCATTGAAGATCCGGGTCGAATCCTGCTGGAGCTATAACTGTGAGGACTTCCTACGACGTCATCGTGATCGGCGCTGGACCTGCCGGCTACCATGCAGCGATTCGCGCTGCACAGCTCGGGCTGAATACCGCCTGTATCGATAAGTCCCTTGGTAAAGATGGTAAGCCTGCTTATGGCGGTACCTGTCTCAACTGGGGCTGCATCCCATCAAAAGCGCTGTTGGATTCCTCTCATAAGTTTGTCGATGCTAACCAGCACTTTGCGGAAATCGGCATCAAAGTGGGTAAGGTGAGCGCAGACATTCCGAAAATGATGGCTCACAAGGACAAGGTTGTCGCGCAGTTGACCGGCGGCGTGGCTGCATTATTCAAAGGTAACGGCGTTAACGGTCTGCCAGGTACCGGTAAGCTGCTGGCCGGTCGTCAGGTCGAGTACACCAACCATGAAGGCGCGGTTGCAACGCTGTCTGCAGAACATGTGATTTTAGCACCGGGTTCGGTACCCGTCGACATTCCGCCAGCGCCGCTGACCGACGATCTGATAGTCGACTCTACGGGTGCATTGGAGTTTCAATCAGTGCCGAAGCGGCTTGGCATTATTGGTGCCGGCGTGATTGGCCTGGAACTTGGCAGTGTCTGGAATCGCCTGGGTTCTGAAGTTGTTGTGCTCGAAGCGCTGGACAGCTTTCTGCCCATGGCCGATGACCGCATTGCGCGGGACGGACTTAAGCTGCTGCGTGGCCAAGGTCTAGATATTCGACTGGGTACCCGGGTGATGGGTGCCGAAGTGGCTGCTGGTGCGGTCAATGTCAGCTATCAGGATAAAGACGGCGATCAGTCGCTGACGGTCGATAAGCTTATCGTGGCGGTAGGCCGTCGACCCTACACCGAAGGTCTGCTCGATCCAGATTCCGGTGTGAACCTGGACGAACGCGGATTCCTCTATGTGAATGACCTGTGTGCCACGGATGCCCCTAATGTGTATGCGGTTGGCGATGTGGTCCGCGGACCCATGCTGGCCCACAAAGGCATGGAAGAAGGCATCATGGTCGCCGAGCGGATTGCCGGACAGAAACCTCTGGTAAACTACGACTGCGTACCGTCAGTCGTTTATACCCATCCGGAAATTGCCTGGGTTGGTAAAACCGAACAGGAACTGAAAGCCAGTGGCGATGCTTACAATGTGGGCAGCTTTCCGTTTGCAGCCAACGGTCGGGCCCTGGCGGCCAATGATACCGATGGCTTCGTTAAAATCATCGCGGATGCTGAGACAGACCGAATTTTGGGGGTTCATATACTGGGTGCTGGTGCTTCGGAACTGATCGCCCAGGCGGTGATTGCGATGGAATTTGACGCATGTGCAGAAGATCTCGGTTTGACGATGTTCGCCCACCCGACCTTGTCCGAGGCGGTACACGAAGCCGCGCTCGGCGTCGCCGGCCACGCTGTGCACATGATTAATAGAAAGAAGAAGTAGAAGAAAGAAGAAGTAGACGCGACTGACGCAATAGCCGACCAGACAGACTGCAGGATCAAACAGGTCTGATTGTTGCCGGAGCAGTGCTGGGGAGAAGCGCGGCGATCGGCAACAAACTGGATGAACGACAACACACAAAACACAACAGACAACACACAACGGAACGAGCATGAATTTACATGAGTATCAGGCAAAAGGTCTTTTTGCCGAATACGGCTTGCCGGTATCGGAAGGATACGCGGTGGACACAGCGGACGAAGCGGTAGCAGCCGCGGAAAAGATAGGCGGTGACCGCTGGGTCGTTAAGGTGCAGGTTCATGCCGGCGGGCGGGGCAAAGCCGGTGGGGTCAAGCTCGCAGACTCTGCGGACGAAATCCGTGCATTTGCGGATCAGTGGATCGGCAAAAATCTGGTGACAATTCAAACTGACGAACATGGTCAGCCGGTCAGCAAAATTTACGTGGAAAGCTGCACGGACATCGATACCGAACTTTATCTGGGTGCGGTCATTGACCGGGCCAGTCGCCGGACAGTGTTCATGGCGTCTACAGAAGGTGGTGTCGAGATTGAGACGGTGGCGGAAGAGACACCTGAAAAAATCCTCAAAGCAGCCATCGACCCGTATGTGGGCGCGCAGCCCTATCAGGGTCGCGATCTTGCGTTTCAGCTGGGGCTCAAGGGTGACCAGGTCAAGCAATTTACTAACCTTTTCATGGGGTTAGCGAAGCTTTTTGAGGAAACAGATTGCTCGCTTCTGGAGATCAATCCGCTGGTGATAACCAGCGCTGGCAACATCCATTGTCTCGATGCCAAGATCAACATTGACGGTAATGCGCTGTATCGCCAGAAGCGTATTGCTGAAATGCATGATCCGTCTCAGGAAGATGAGCGCGAGGCACAGGCTGCTCAGTACAACCTCAACTATGTGGCTCTGGACGGCAGTATCGGTTGCATGGTCAATGGTGCCGGTCTTGCGATGGGTACGATGGATCTGGTCAAGCTGCACGGCGGCAACCCGGCCAATTTTTTGGACGTTGGTGGCGGTGCAACGAAAGAAGCTGTGTCGGAAGCTTTTAAGATCATTCTGTCCGATGACAATGTTAAAGCCGTGCTGATCAATATTTTTGGCGGCATTGTCAGTTGTGCGACGATTGCTGAAGGCATCATTGGTGCGGTTCAGGAAGTGGGCGTGGAAGTCCCCGTGGTGGTGCGCTTTGAGGGCAACAATGCTCCGCTGGGCCGTGAAACACTGGCAAAAAGTGGACTGAATATCATTGCAGCCGAGAGTCTTACCGATGCTGCCGAAAAAGCCGTTACGGCAGCGGGAGGCCAGTCATGAGCATCTTGATCGATAAAAACACCAAAGTTCTGTGTCAGGGTTTTACCGGTTCCCAGGGAACGCTGCACAGTGAGCAGGCGATCGCCTATGGAACTCAGCTGGTGGGTGGGGTGACCCCCGGTAAAGGCGGCAGCAAACACCTGGATCGGCCGGTATTCGATACCGTCCGCCAGGCCGTGGCTGAGACAGGGGCAACAGCGTCGGTCATCTATGTGCCTGCACCATTCTGCAAAGATTCGATCCTTGAAGCCCTGGATGCGGGCATCGAGCTCATTGTCTGTATTACTGAAGGGATCCCGACCCTGGATATGCTGGCGGTCAAAGCCAAGCTGGACAGCACCAGCGCGCGGCTGATCGGTCCGAATTGCCCGGGTGTGATTACCCCGGGAGAGTGCAAAATCGGCATCATGCCTGGTGAGATTCACCTGCCAGGTAAAGTCGGTATCGTTTCGCGCTCTGGCACGCTGACCTATGAGGCTGTCAAACAGACCACCGATCGCGGTTTCGGTCAGAGCACCTGCGTGGGTATCGGCGGGGACCCGATTCCGGGCAGTCACTTCATCGATATTCTCGAACTCTTTGAGCAGGACCCTGCCACTGAAGCCATCGTGATGGTGGGTGAAATCGGCGGAACTGCTGAAGAGGAAGCTGCCAGCTTCATCAAAGACCATGTCAGCAAGCCGGTGGTTTCATATATCGCCGGGGTGACGGCACCTCCCGGCAAGCGGATGGGGCATGCCGGCGCGATCATCGCCGGTGGTAAAGGCACTGCGGCCGACAAGTTCCAGTCGCTTGAAGCTGCGGGTGTGCGCACCGTTCGCAGCCTTGCCGAGATTGGCGATGCTCTGGCGGAAGTTACCGGCTGGAGTTGACCTGAGCTCGGGACCGCAGCACCAGCGGGCGCTGCGGTCTTGGCTTCCTGACGCTGCTTGCCAGCAGAGAAATCGGCTTTGGGGCCCATCAGGCCCTTGAAATTCCCTCCTCTTGTCCCCACCTAGCTGGCTGGTAACTCAGACAGGGCTCAGGTGTACGTGACCATGGCAGATTCAACAACAGGTTCCGAGACTTTTGGATTTCAGACAGAGGCAAAGCAGCTTCTGCACCTGATGATTCACTCGCTGTATTCAAACCGCGAGATATTCTTAAGAGAGCTGATTTCTAACGCCTCCGACGCGATTGATAAGCTCCGTTTCGAGGCCATTGCCGAACCTGCTCTGCTGGAGGCCGGCAGCGACTACGCGATCACCATTGAAGCAGATGAAACCGCGGGAACACTGAGCATCATCGACAACGGCATCGGTATGAACCGTGATGAGGTCATTGACCACCTCGGCACTATTGCCAAATCCGGGACGGCTGAATTTCTCGGTCGGCTGACCGGTGATCAGAAAAAAGATGCTTCGCTGATTGGACAATTTGGTGTCGGTTTCTACAGTGCCTTCATCGTTGCCGATGAAGTGGAAGTGTTCACCTCACGCGCCGGTTCCAGTGAAGGTACCCGATGGGTATCCAAGGGCGAAGACGAATTCACTATTGAGGCCGTCAGCGACCTGCCACGCGGTACCCGGGTTGTGTTGCATCTACGCGAAGACGGCAAAGAGTTTGCTGATGACTTCCGCTTGAGGAACATTGTCCGCCGTTACTCCGATCACATTGGCGTGCCGGTGCAGATGCCTAAAGCGCCAGAGCCCTCGGCTGAAGGGGCCGCGGCTGAAGGTGCCGCGGCTGAAGGGGAAGAGGCTGCGCCCGCGCAGCCCGAGCTGGAGGTGGTTAACTCGGCTAAGGCCCTGTGGACACGTTCTCGCAGCGATGTCTCTGATGAAGAGTACAAAGAATTCTATAAGTACGTATCCCATGACTTTCAGGATCCGTTGAGCTGGAGTCACAATCGGGTCGAAGGCAAGTTCGAATACACCAGCCTGCTCTACCTGCCGGAGAAAGCGCCGTTTGATCTGTGGAATCGCGAAGCGCCCCGCGGCCTCAAGCTCTATGTCCAGCGCGTGTTCATCATGGATGAAGCTGAGCAGTTCCTGCCGCTGTATCTGCGCTTTGTTAAAGGCATCGTGGACTCCAACGACCTGCCATTAAATGTTTCCCGCGAGATCCTGCAGCAGGATGAGCGGGTTACCTCTATTCGCAGCGCCTTGACCAAGAGGGTCTTGAGCATGCTTGAGACTATGGCCGGTAAAGACCCGGAGACCTACCAGAAGTTCTGGAACGAATTTGGTGAAGTCCTCAAAGAAGGCGCTGGTGAAGACTTCGCGAACCGCGAAGCCATCTGCAAACTGCTGCGCTTCTCCTCGACCCATGATGACGCCGCAGAAAAACATGTTGGACTTGACGCTTATCTGGAGCGAATGGTCGAAGGGCAGGACAAGATTTACTATCTGGTTGCCGAAACCCACGAAAATGCCAAGTCCAGCCCGCACCTGGAAGTCTTCCGCAAGCGCGGTATCGAAGTTCTGCTGATGTTTGATCGAGTAGACGAATGGCTGATGTCGTCGCTGTCTGAGTATTCATCGAAATCGTTCCAGGACATTACTCGTGGAGATCTGCTGCTCCCGGGCGAAGAGGCTGATGAGCAGAAGGCGGATGACGATAGTGCGCAGTCCGACAGCAACATTCAACTGACCGAAAGGATCAGTGCGGTGCTGTCTGAACAGGTCGAAACAGTTCGCCCATCCAAGCGGTTGACTGATTCGCCTGCATGTCTGGTGCTGCCGGAGTTTGCGATGGGTGCTCAGATGCGCAAGATCATGGAGGCATCCGGACAGGCCATGCCAGAGAGCAAACCGATCTTCGAATACAACGCGGGACACCCTCTGCTGAAGCGTCTGGACGCCGAAAGCGATGAAGATCGCTTCCGGGATCTGGTGTTGATTCTGTTCGATCAGGCCAGTCTCTCCGATGGCACACCACTGACCGATGCCTCAGCATATGTGAATAGATTGAATAACCTGCTGGTGAATCTGTTGGCTGACTGATTTATATCCTGGGCTCTTGCGCTGGCTTTGTCAGACTCGATGCCAGCTTGAGATCGCAATGGGTTAGCATAAGCTGATGAAGTATCTCCCTGGCGTCAGATTCTGGAAGTTTTACTCTCGGCCTTGCGGGCGAAGGCGCGGACGGCTGAAAGGACCGATGAGCCTCGTGCTGCTGCTGCTAGCGCCAGCGGCGATTGCCGCCAGCGATATCGCTGGCGCCAGTGATCCGGCTGGCATCGTCAGAGTGCCGCACTCCTGGATAGTGGTTTATGAGCGCGATGACGACTTGCGCAATCGCGAGTTCGTGGTCAGCCGGGTCGACAAAACCCGCCGCGATGTCAGAGTCGAACGCGAAGTCAGAACTCTGGCGCGACTGGTCAGCGTAACCTATGAAATGCCCCGGAACATCCGTCCGGAAGAAGTCATCAACCACTACCTGAATCAGTTTGGTGCGGGCGAAGCGTTCAGCTGTCGTGGCAGGGCTTGCGGCCGGTCAAACGACTGGGCCAATCACATATTCGGTCAGGCCATACTCTACGGCCCTGACATTAATCAGTACTATTTTGCCGGTGAACTGGACGATCGACTGTTGTCGCTGTACGTCATTCAGCGTGGCAACAAGCGGGTCTACGCGCATTTGCAGGTGTTGACGCCGGAGGATCCGGTGGCCGTTGATTTCAACCGGGAGATGGTCGATCAACTCAGCAGCACCGGTTTCGTTACCCTGGAAGACATCCGCCCGGAAGCAGGCGGCAGCTTCAGTGATGAAGCCATAGAGCAGCTGAAGGAACTCGCCGTGGATCTTGCAAGAGTTGGCGATCAGGAGGTTTTTGTAGTCTGCCACCTGTATGGCTCGCAATCAGCTGATGAACTTCTGCAGAGCGCGGCGCTATGCAGTCAGACCGCCAGTGAAGCCCTCGGTGCGGCTGGAGGACCCGATCTCAAACCCTTTGCTGCAGGACCGCTGCTACCCAGGCGTTCTGGCAATGTGTCACGCATCGAACTCGTTTTACCGCATCGCCTGGAACACAATTGACTCAATCCACCGTTGCCGAGGTCATTGCTGACAGTTCAGATCGAATGCAGGCAGCGGGTCTGAGTTTCGGGCATGCCAGCAGCAGTTCATGGGACGAGGCGACGGCGCTGGTGTTGTCGGTGTGTGAACTTCCGGACCACATCGATGCTCTGGGTCAAATACTCTCAAGCGAGCAGCTCGCGCGGATCGAGCGGCTACTGAATAAGCGCATTGAAGCGCGAGTGCCATTGCCGTATCTGCTTGGTCAGGTCAAATTTGCAGGTCGGGATTTCCTCATCGAACCAGGGGTCGTGATTCCGCGCTCGCCGATCGGCGAATTGATTCAGCAGCGTTTTGAGCCCTGGCTGGCGCATCCACCTGGTCAGATTATTGATCTATGCTGTGGTTCCGGCTGTATCGGCATCGCCACAGCGCTTATGTTTCCAGACAGCGAATTGACCCTGGTGGATATCGATCCGCAGGCGGTCGCGCTCAGCGCGAAGAACGTCGCCAGGCATGGACTGGAAGAGCGAACCCGGGTTGTTTGCTCGGACCTCTGGTGCGATGTGCCCGACCAGCGTTTTGATCTGATCCTCACCAATCCACCCTACGTCGACGCGGCGGACATGAGTGTCCTGCCGCCCGAGTATCTGCATGAGCCTGCACTCGGTCTGGCCGGCGGTGACGATGGCCTGGCGATAGTGAGACAGATACTCGATCAGTTTGAGCAGAGGGTGAGCGCGCAGGGTCTGCTGGTAGGTGAAGTTGGAAACAGTGCCAGCGCGCTGCTTCGCGCCTATCCGCGGCTGCCGTTTTTCTGGCCCGACCTGGAGCTTGGCGGGGAAGGGGTGTTTCTGCTGGCGGCTGAACCGGGTTGATCGTCGGGCGGACACTTCCCATACTGCGCGCTCTTCAGATCTAGACCAGCAACGGACACAGACGACTCAAGATGGCAGGCAATACTTTTGGTCAGCAGTTTACGGTGACAACGTTTGGCGAGAGTCACGGTGCGGCGCTCGGGGCCGTTGTCGATGGCTGCCCGCCCGGTCTGCCGTTGACAGAAGCAGATCTGCAGCACGATCTGGATCGCCGTCGTCCCGGGCAATCGAAGTTCACGACCCAGCGACGTGAGCCGGATGCGGTAAAAATACTCTCCGGGGTGTTCGAGGGTAAAACCACCGGTACACCCATTGGCCTGCTGATCGAAAACGTTGATCAGAAAAGCAAAGACTACTCCAATATCAAAGACATCTACCGTCCTGCGCACGCGGATTTCACCTATGACGCCAAGTATGGCTTCCGGGACTATCGCGGCGGCGGGCGCTCCTCTGCCAGGGAGACCGCCATGCGGGTTGCCGCTGGCGCAATTGCCCGCAAGTATCTGCGCATCGAGGCGGGCATCGAGATCTGCGGATATCTGTCGGCGGTCGGCGACCTGAAGATCGCTCAGAAGCAGTTGGCTACGATTGATGATAACGCCTTTTTCTGTCCGGATCCGGACCTGATCGAGCCACTCGGCGCACTGATAGAACAACTGCGCCGTGATGGTGACTCGATTGGTGCGGAGGTCACGGTGCAGGCATCAGGGATGCCCGCGGGTCTGGGCGAGCCGGTATTCGGTCGACTTGATGCTGATCTGGCGGCTGCGCTGATGAGCATCAACGCGGTAAAGGCTGTTGCGATTGGCGACGGCTTTGATGTGGTCGCGCAGCGCGGGACTGAGCATCGTGACGAGCTGAGTCGTAAAGGCTTCCTCAGCAATCATGCAGGCGGAGTACTGGGCGGAATTTCCTCCGGTCAGGATCTCATCGCCAGTATTGCTCTGAAGCCGACGTCCAGTCTCACCACGCCCGGTCGATCGATAGATCGAGCAGGCAATGAAGTCGAAGTGGTGACCAAGGGGCGGCACGACCCCTGTGTGGGCATCAGAGCCGTACCGATCGCTGAATCGATGATGGCCCTGGTGCTGATGGACCATCTGCTGCGGGATCGGGGTCAGACCGGCGGACGCTGAGATTCGGGTCTTGGATCGGAGGTTCTGACAAGCACTTCAATGAAGGCATTCGCCGCGCTGGACAGAGTGCGTTGGGGGTTGGTGACACAGCCCAGCGTCCTGCCGATAGCCGGCGCTCGAGTGTTCAGTACGAGCAGCTCGCTGGTCATACTGCGCGGCAGCACGCTCCAACCGAGGCCAGTGCCAACCAGCATGCTGATAGTTTCCAGATAATTGGTCGACAGGGTAGCTGCCAGCGGAATTGCAGCGGATTCAAACAGTTCAGCGACGATACGTCCGGTATAGGTGCCCAGACCCGGAAGAATGACCGGATAAGCGGCCAGCTCGGTGAGGTCGAGAGCCGGTTTTCCGGACAGTGGATGATCAACCGCGCAGACAAAACACAGTTCATCCTCCCAGAGACTGGTTGTACTCAGATCCGGCTCTCCGGCCGGGTTCAGGGTAACGACGGCGAGTTCGCTGTCGCCATGGCGAACCAGGTCGTGAGCGGCTTCCGAATCTTCGAAGCGTATATCCAGCTGCACGTCGGGGTAGCGGCGAGCGAATTTCTTCAGCACTGGTGCCAGTCGATGCAGGCCGATGTGGTGTGATGTGGCCAGCTTGAGGGTGCCGCCTATCTGAGCTTCGAGGTTTCCGATAGCCCGCCGTGCGTCTGCCAGACCGGTCAGCATCTCCCTGGCGCGAGGTACCAGTAGTTGACCGGCATTGGTGAGATGGACCCGCTTGCCGACCCGGTCGAAAAGCCGGGCATCCAGGCGGGATTCCAGCTGCTGGATGCGTCGGGTCATCGCTGGTTGGGTGATATGAAGCGCCTGCGCTGCAGCAGAAAATGAGCCGCTGTCGCTAACGGCCAGAAAGGCTTCCAGGTCCTCGAATCGCACTTAGTATCTCGCTCGTCAGCACATATGCTGAAAATTTATCATAAATATAAGAATACTGAATTTGTTTTATCTTAAGCGTCCGCCTAACATGCCGGGCTCTTTCCGAGCCGGAACGATTGATGAGTGGAAAAACGCTTTACGACAAGGTCTGGGACGCCCACCTGGTGGGTCAACGGGCTGACGGGCAGAGCATGGTCTATATCGACCGGCATCTGCTGCATGAGGTCACCTCACCCCAGGCATTTGAAGGGCTGAAACTTGCCGGTCGCAAACCCTGGCGGATCGATGCCAATCTGGCGACACCAGACCACAACGTTCCTACCGACAACCGTGCCGCCGGTCTCGACGGGATCACCGATCTGATCGCTCGTGAGCAGGTGGTGACGCTGGATAACAACTGCCGAGAGTACGGCATCACGCAGTTCGATATTCTCGATCCCCGGCAGGGCATCGTGCATGTCATAGGTCCTGAGCAGGGCGCGACTCTGCCCGGGATGACCATCGTCTGCGGGGACTCGCATACCTCGACTCACGGTGCTTTTGCCGCTCTGGCCCAGGGTATTGGTACCTCCGATGTCGAACATGTGCTGGCGACCCAATGCCTGGTTCAGCAGAAAGCCGGTAATTTTACGGTACAGGTCGACGGTCAGCTGCCTGAACTGGTCAGCGCCAAAGACCTGGTGCTGGCAATCATTGGCGCAATCGGCACTGCTGGTGCTACCGGACATACCATCGAATACCGCGGCAGCGCGATCTCTGCGTTAAGCATGGAAGGTCGGATGACGCTGTGTAACATGTCTATCGAGGCCGGCGCGCGGGCCGGGATGGTAGGCGTGGATGACACGACCCTTGCGTATCTGAAGGGTCGCCCGTTTGCCCCCTCGGGGAGCTTGTGGGACCAGGCGGAAGCCTACTGGCGCACGCTGGTCAGCGATGCGGACGCGCAGTTCGACCGGCAGCTGGTCCTTGATGCGGCCAGTCTGGTACCGCAGATTACCTGGGGTACGTCTCCGGAAATGGTGATCGGTGTGGACGCGGCAGCGCCCGATCCTCGGGCGGCCGCAGATGCTCAGGAAGCAGATGGTATCGAGCGCGCGCTTACCTATATGGGACTGAGTGCGAACCAACCAATCAGTGGCGTGTCGCTGGACCGGGTTTTTATCGGTTCCTGTACTAACTCGAGAATTGAAGATCTGCGCGTGGTTGCCTCTGTGGTGTCAGGCAAAAAAGTTGCTAAAAATATCAAACAGGCACTCATCGTGCCGGGCTCCGGACTGGTCAAGGCGCAGGCAGAGGCGGAGGGTCTGGCCGATATCTTTGTTGCTGCAGGATTCGATTGGCGTGCGGCCGGTTGTTCAATGTGTCTGGCAATGAATCCGGATCGACTCCAGCCGGAAGAGCGCTGTGCTTCTACATCGAACCGGAATTTTGAAGGCCGACAGGGCCACGCCGGCAGAACCCATCTGGTGAGCCCGGCTATGGCCGCTGCTGCGGCCATAGCCGGCCATTTCGTCGATGTCAGGGAGGTTGCATGAAACCGTTTACTGAAATCACTGGGCAGGTGCTGCCGCTGGACAGAGCCAATGTGGACACCGATCAGATCATTCCGAAGCAGTTTCTTAAGTCCATTCGAAGAACCGGGTTCGGTGACAATCTGTTTGACGGCTGGCGGTTCCTGGATGAAGGTTCTATCGGCCAGACGCCCAACGAGCGGCGCTTGAATCATGAGTTCGTGCTCAATGATTCCCGTTATCAGGACGCGCAAATTCTGCTGGCGAGGGAGAATTTCGGTTGTGGATCCAGCCGTGAACATGCGGTCTGGGCGCTGCTCGAGTATGGCATCCGTGTGGTAATTGCTCCCAGTTTTGCAGATATCTTCTTTAGTAACTGCTTTAAAAATGGTCTGCTACCAATTGTTTTAAAAGAAAATATTATAGAGAAATTGTTCGAGCTCGCGAGTCGGGAGCAGGCCGTCGACCTGACCGTGGATCTGCCCGGGCAACGGGTTGTATTGCCGGATCAGGAAACAGTGTTATTCGACATCGATCCCAATCGAAAACACAGTCTTATCAATGGACTTGACGATATTGGACTGACACTGGCGGAAAGTGAGCGGATCAGCACATTCGAGGCCGGCTATCGCCAGCGAATGCCGTGGCTGTTTCGCGAAGCCGAAGCGGCTGCAGCTGCAACCTTCAGCAACACCGGAGACTCTGAATGAGTAAACAGCAAATCCTGATTCTGCCCGGTGATGGCATTGGCCCGGAAGTGGTGCCCGTAGGGGTCGAAGTACTGAAAGCCGCGGCCACCCGTTTCGGGCTGGATCTGAGTTTCGATTCTGGACTGGTCGGAGGCGTCGCCATTGACGAGACCGGCCAGCCACTGCCGGAAGAAACCCTGACCAAAGCCCGGGCGGCCAGGGCGGTACTGCTGGGCAGTGTCGGCGGGCCGAAGTGGGACGAGTTACCGACCGCAAACCGCCCCGAGCGGGGCCTGCTGGGATTGCGTTCGGAGCTTGAGCTGTTTGCCAATCTGCGCCCGGCGTTGCTGTTTCCGCCGCTGGCGGCTGCTTCGTCGTTGAAAACCGAGCTGGTTGCCGGACTCGATATTCTCATCGTCCGGGAACTCACCGGCGGGATTTACTTTGGTGAGCCGCGGGGTGTGGAGGTGGTGAACAACGAACGCCGTGGCTTCAATACCTATGTCTACAGCGAACATGAGATTGAGCGTATCGCCCGGGTTGCGTTCGAGTTGGCGCAGAAACGGGGGCGGCGGCTGTGTTCGGTCGACAAGGCTAATGTGCTCGAGGTCACCCAGTTGTGGCGGGAAGTGGTCACTGCGATTGCAAAAGACTATCCCGACGTCGAACTGTCCCATATGTATGTTGATAACGCTGGTATGCAGCTGGTCAGAGCGCCAAAACAGTTCGATGTGCTGGTGACAGGCAATATGTTTGGCGACATTCTTTCGGATGTGGCGGCAATGTTGACGGGTTCGCTGGGCATGCTGCCTTCAGCTTCGCTGGCAGCAGACGGCAGCGGTCTGTTTGAGCCGGTCCACGGTTCCGCGCCGGACATCGCGGGTGAAGATAAAGCCAATCCACTAGCGACGGTACTGTCGGTGGCAATGATGTGCCGCTACAGCCTGGATGCAGGCGAAGCCGCAGACGCGATTGAGGCAGCCGTTGACGCGGTGCTGGGCGCCGGCTACCGGACTGGTGATATTGCTTCAGGTGGTGCAGATGAAGTTCTGGTCGGCACTCAGGAGATGGGCGAGCGGGTTCTGGCGCAGTTGGAGCAGGGGTCATGACCAACGCTGATGCTGCACAATCAGGTGTCAACGTTGCGGTTGTTGGTGCAACCGGCGCGGTTGGTGAGGCCATGATAGAAATTCTCGCGGAGCGCAAGTTTCCCGTGAAACAACTCTATCTGCTGGCCAGCGAGCGCTCGGCCGGTCGCCGGATCCAGTTCAATGGCACCTCACACATTGTCCAGATATTGGACGATTTCGATTTCTCTCAGGTACAGATCGCGTTGTTTTCTGCGGGGGGAGACATATCCGCTGAATTCGCGCCAAAGGCGGCCACCGCGGGGTGTGTGGTCATCGATAACACGTCGTTTTTCCGCTACGACGACGATGTCCCGCTGGTAGTACCGGAGGTGAATGGCGCTCGGGTGGTCGACTTCCGGGTGCGCAACATCATCGCGAACCCGAATTGTTCAACCATTCAGATGGTGGTTGCGCTGAAACCGCTTCACGATGCGGTTGGCATTGAACGTATCAACGTCGCCACCTACCAGGCAGTCTCTGGAGCTGGGACCGCGGGTGTGAAGGAGCTGGCAGGTCAAACAGCCGATCTGCTGAACGCCAAACCCTTCAAGCCTGAAGTGATGCCGGTTCAGATTGCTTTCAACGCAATTCCTCAAATTGACAAATTTCAAGACAATGGCTACACGAAAGAAGAGATGAAGATGGTCTGGGAGACTCGTAAAATTTTCGAATCTGACGACATTCAGGTCAATCCGACCTGTGTGCGGATCCCGGTGTTCTTTGGTCACTCAGAGGCCGTGCACCTGGAAACCGAGCGTAAAATAACCGCGGTAGAAGCCAGGAAACTGCTGCGCCGGGCTCCCGGCGTCACCGTCATGGATGACCCGGATAAAGGCAAGTACCCAACCGCAGTGAGCCATGCTGCGGGTAATGACGGTGTTTTTGTGGGCCGGATCCGCGAGGATCTGTCTCATCCTCGAGGTCTTGATCTGTGGATTGTTTCGGATAACGTGCGTAAAGGGGCTGCGCTGAACAGTGTGCAGATCGCTGAGCTTCTGCTAGACCATCTGTAGAGGACTGATAAATCGAGCAGAGACGGCGAGGCGAAGTTTAGCGACGCTGACTGGCCCGCAGTGAGAACAAGCCGTCAGTCTTTTAGCGATTTCCGTGGCTAAATCCTCAATGGGTCTGGCAAAAAGGACTGTCATAATTGATACTTACTGCAATATTCGGTCTAGGTTTCTAGGTTACCCTACCTGGCCTGATACATGGATTTATGCACGGGTGAACAGTGCACTGGAAGGCATTTAGCGCGCCGCAGATTGCGGCATCGGCAACTCATGTTCGGGCAAACGCGTCTGAAGATGAGCTGTCGGCAGAAAACTATTCGCAGCTCGGGCCCTCCGCCCGGCAGAAAATCAACGTTGTGAGAGGGGCACCTATGGCACCTACGGGTAGGTACTTGCTCAGTCGTTCGCGCGTGGGCATAACAAAACTACTGGGAATATTGCTGACAATTACGTCGGTCAATGCGATGGCACTGGGTCTGGGCGAAATTGAACTCGACTCAGCACTCAATGAAGAACTCGATGCGACCATTGAGCTGATTGACGCCGGTGGGCTTGCGCCTGCTGAAATCGTTGTGTCACTGGCTTCGAACGAAGATTTCGAACGTGTCGGTGTGGAGCGCTTCTTCTTCCTTACCGATCTCGAATTCTCGGTCACTTTCGGTGAAAACGGCGCTACTCAGATTGTGCTGGAGAGTTCCAGACCGGTAACAGAACCGTATCTCAACTTCATCGTCGAGGTGCAGTGGCCAAACGGGCGTCTGCTGAAGGAATTCACGCTGCTGCTCGATCCGCCAACTTTCTCTCAAGCGGCAGCACCGGCGGTGACGGCACCGGTCGAGTCGTCCCGCAGCCCGGCGACGAGCGGACGGATTCAGCGCCAGCAACCGGCAAACTCGGCGGCAACCCGGGTCCAGGTTGCACCGGAGAATCGCGTACAACAGCCTTCACCCCTCGACCAGGATGTCGTGGGGGATGAATATCAGATGACTGATCGTGACGACACTCTGTGGTCGATCGCCGCCAGAACACGCCCTTCGAATCAGGTGTCTGTTCAGCAGAATATGCTGGCGATTCAGCGTCTGAACCCGGAAGCGTTCATCAACGGCAACATTAATCTGCTGAAAGCCGGCTACACCTTGCGCTTGCCGGATGAAGACACCGCCAGAACTCTTTCACAGAATGATGCCGTAGCCTCAGTCGCGAGCCAGAATGAAGCCTGGAAGTCGGGCAGCGCTGTGCCTAGTGCGCCCCAGGCTCCGGCGCCCGCAGCCACTCAGGTTGCCGATGATCAGACTTCGGAGCTGCGCAGCCCCGTGGACGCCACTGCCGCAACGAGCGCACCCAGCGCCGCCCCGGCTACAGAAGGTGAACTGCGCATCGTCGCTGGTGATGGTGACAGCGCTACCGGCCGCGCCGATTCTGCGGATGCGGATGTCTCGGTGGTTCTTGAAGAGAACGACCGGCTGGCTCGCGAACTCGAAGAGTTGAATTATCAGCGTGAGCGAGACCAGGAACTGGTCAGTAACCAGTTGACGGTTAAAGACCGGCAGCTGGAGGTAAAAGACAAACAGATTGCTGAATTGCAGCAGCAATTGGCTGACGCGCAGGATGCGCCCGCACCAACGCCTGCACAGGCGCAAAACCAAAACACCACCGACGCCAAATGGTGGGAGAATCCGCTGGTCCTTTATGGCGGCGCGGGTGTTTTGGTTTTGGCTCTGGTAGGCGGAATGCTCGCAGCTCGACGTCGCCGCGACAGCGACGAAGATTTCTACGAAGCTCATGAACCAGTCGTTGCTGACGCTGATAATTTTGCCGAGTCCTCTTCGTTCGCAGCCCTCGACGACGATGACGACAATGACGGAGAAGCGTTTGCAGTCAGTGGGACCGATGACGAGGCTGCTACTGACGAGGAACTGCCCGATTCCGAAACCAGTGATGTGATTGGTGAAGCGGACATCTATATTGCCTATGGTCGTTATCCACAGGCCATTGGCCTGCTGCTAGGGGTTTTAGACGATGACCCCGCGCGCAACGATGTGCGGCTGAAACTCTTAGAGCTCTACTCTGAAACCAACGATCGCGATGCGTTCGATGAGAATCTGGCCAAGCTCGTTGAACACTGCGACGACGAAGACGCGTTGCTGACGGCTCGTGAGTTGGAGAGCCGATTTGGCGAAAAGTCCATTTCTCTCGACGAGGTTCTCGCTGATGACGCGCAGGGCGAGAGCAATCTGGAGGCTGACAGCGATCTTGATGATGCGTTGGCTGATTCGACCGAACTTGAGCTGGATACTGAATCCGATGGTGCTGATCTTGCCTTCGATACTGAGACAGCGCCAGAGTTGACGGTTGATGCGGATACTCTGGAGGCCCCGGATGATGTAGGTTTCGAGCTTGAACTCGATGAACTGGAGTCTACCGCCGATACCGCCCTAGACGACGCCACAACTCAAACTTCTGCCGGTGAACTTGGTGGCGACCTCGGCATGGATTTCGATCCCGAACGCGATGTCGCAGAGACAGCGTTAGATGTCGAAGCAGCAGCTCCTGCAGCCGACGACCGCGGCGAACTGCCGGCGTTCAATTCATCGACTGCTGACGAAGACGACTTCAACCTGGACGACGTGAATCTCGGCGGTGATCTCGCTGCAGCGAAACCCGGTGCGGAAGCTCTGGCAGGTGTTGAGCTCGAGAGTGATGGAGAGGTTGCTGTTGCCGAAGAAGATGAGTTTGATTTTCAGGAAGAGGGCGACAGCGCCAATACCAAGCTCGATCTGGCACGCGCTTACATCGATATGGGTGATGCTGACGGTGCGCGAGATATCCTCAAAGAAGTGGTCGAGGAAGGCAATTCAGAGCAACAGCAGCAAGCGCGCGGCATGCTCGAATCTCTTTGATGCAGCTGGCGCTGGGTATTGAATACCTCGGCGCCGCGTTCAACGGCTACCAGCTACAAACCCACGCGCCTTCAGTGCAACAAGCCCTGCAGGCGGCTCTGAGTCAGGTCGCAGATCAGCCGGTAACCTTGCAGGCCGCGGGTAGAACTGACTCAGGTGTCCATGCAACCGGTCAGGTTGTGTCTTTTCATACTTCCGCGCAGCGCAGCCTCGATAACTGGCGCCGCGGTGCTAACGCGCTATGCGCCGACGGCCTGAGCGTGAACTGGGTTGAACAGGTAGATGACACCTTTCATCCGCGTTACTCGGCAGTTTCCCGCCGTTACATGTATCTATTCCATGAAGCCGACAATCCGTCGCCGCTGCTGGATGGCTTTGCGGTGCGCAGCCGGCGGCTCGATGATGGTGCCATGCACAAAGCCGCGCAGCGGCTGCTGGGTGAGCATGATTTCTCCAGTTTTCGCGGTGCAGGGTGCCAGTCCCGCTCGCCGTATCGACGTATGGATCGGATTACCGTAGGCAGGACTGCATCGCTGGTCATTATCGATGTTCAGGCCAATGCGTTTCTGCAGCACATGGTCCGCAATATTGCCGGTGTACTGTGGGATATCGGCCAGGGCAAAGGCGATGCTGATTCGCTGAGCCAGCTGTTGATTGCGCGAGACCGAACCCTGGCGGGTGCTACCGCGCCGCCGCAGGGGCTGTATCTGGTGGATGTGCACTATCCCGGCTATCCATTTCCAAAGCCACCGTTGCCAGGGCTGCTTCGGGCCCTCGGAGACTTGGACCGCTTCAGCTGAGTCGGCTAGACTACGCCGCTTTGCGGACCCACGTCCTTATTCATCACTCCGGACCGAACTTGGATACCAGGATCAAGATCTGTGGCATCACCCGTGTTGCCGATGCTCAGGCAGCGGTGAGCGCCGGCGCAGATGCTCTGGGGCTGGTGTTTACACAGACCAGTCCGCGGTGGGTGGCAGCATCGATCGCGGCGGAGATTTCGGCCGAAGTCGAGGGCGCTGTGATCCGGGTCGGACTTTTCGTGGATCAGGACAGAGCGCAGATCGAGCAGATCCTGACCCGCGTGCCAGTCGATCTGCTGCAATTTCATGGCAACGAAACTGCTGAGTTCTGCCGGAGCTTTTCCCTGCCTTATATGAAGGCTTTTCGTGTCGCAGCGCCTTTTGACGCTGCAGCTGCCGTGGCGGCGTATCCGGATGCCTGTGCGCTGCTGCTGGATGCGTATGTTCCCGGCATCGCTGGCGGAACCGGGACAAGGCTGGCATTGGAATACTGGCCGCAAGCAGCATCTCTGCCGCTGGTGCTGGCGGGTGGCCTTACCGCAGAAAACGTTGCGGTGGCAATATCTGCTGTTGCGCCGAATGTGGTGGATGTCAGCGGAGGGGTTGAAGGTGGAATCAAAGGCATCAAAGATCATCAGAAGATGAACAACTTTATTGCTGCAGTAAAAACTGCGAGCAGATCAAATCAGTAGTACGCACTCGCTGCGTTAGATAAGAGGTATACGGTGGAAGGCGCGAACAGATACGAACAGCCGATCGAAGGACATTTCGGCCAACATGGCGGTCGCTTTGTTGCCGAAACGTTGATGCACGCGCTCGACGAACTGGCGGCACTCTACGACAGCGCCATTTTAGATCCTGAGTTTCAACGCGAACTTCAGCGGGATATGGAAACTTATGTCGGCCGACCGTCGCCGCTGTATTTTGCTGAGCGGTTGACGCGTGAATTTGGCGGTGCGCAGGTTTATCTGAAGCGTGAAGACCTCAATCACACCGGCGCTCATAAGGTCAACAACACCATCGGCCAGGCACTGCTTGCCAAACGTATGGGCAAACCCCGGGTGATTGCCGAAACCGGCGCGGGGCAGCATGGCGTGGCAACCGCGACGGTAGCCGCCAGGCTGGGGCTGGAGTGTCAGGTTTATATGGGTGCCGAAGACATCAAACGGCAGAGTCCGAATGTGTATCGGATGAAGTTGCTGGGTGCAGAGGTCATTCCGGTCACGTCCGGTTCGCGCACACTGAAGGACGCAATGAATGAAGCGTTGCGCGATTGGGTCACCAATGTAGACAACACCCATTACATCATCGGTACGGTGGCGGGACCAGATCCCTATCCGCGCATGGTGCGGGATTTCCAGTCGGTGATTGGTCGGGAAGCCCGGGCGCAATGCCTGGAGCAATTCGGTCGACTGCCTGACACCCTGGTTGCCTGTGTGGGTGGTGGTTCTAACGCCATCGGCTTGTTTTACCCGTTCATCGACGATGCTTCGGTGCGCATGGTGGGTGTTGAAGCGGCCGGGCGCGGCCTCGACAGTGGTGCTCATGCAGCGCCCCTGAACGCCGGTCAGGTTGGAGTTCTGCACGGTAATCGCACCTATCTGATGCAGTCTGATGACGGACAGATCATGGAAACCCATTCGATTTCGGCCGGTCTGGATTACCCGGGTGTTGGTCCAGAACACTCTCATCTGCTGGACATCGGTCGCGCAGAGTATGCGGCGGCAACAGACGACGAAGCGATGGCGGCGTTTCGCCAGTTGAATATCATGGAGGGCATTCTGCCAGCACTGGAGTCGAGTCATGCGCTGGCATGGGTAGCAAGCCACGCCGGCCAGATGGATCCGGATCAGATCATTGTCGTCAATCTTTCCGGGCGCGGTGATAAAGACATTTTCACTGTCGCTGAATTGGATGGAATCAGTCTGTGAGCAGACTTGGAGTTCGTCTGGGAGAGCTTGCTGGGCAGGATCGCAAAGCCCTGGTCACGTTCATTACCGCTGGTGATCCCGATACAGATACAACTGTCCCAGCGCTGCACGCGCTGGTTGAAGGCGGCGCTGACGTCATTGAACTCGGGGTCCCGTTTTCAGATCCGGAGGCTGAAGGTCCAGCCATTCAGCGTTCGTCGGAACGGGCTTTAGCCAATGGTGTGGGTTTGAACACCTGTCTGGACATGGTTAAAGAGTTCCGTAAGAACAATGCCAGCACGCCGCTGGTGCTTATGGGCTATCTCAATTCGATTATCGCCATGGGCGAAAGGGCGTTTGCGGAGGCGGCAGCTGAAGCGGGCGTCGATGGCCTGATTATGGTGAATCTGCCTCCGGAAGAAGCCGGACCGCTGAAATTGGCGTTGCAGGATCATGGTCTCGATCTGATCTTCCTGCTGGCGCCGACGACTACACCCGAGCGCGCCAGCAAGATCATTGAGCAGGGCAGCGGCTTTCTGTACTACGTGACGTTGAAAGGCATTACCGGCGCAGACAATCTGGATGTGCAGGCTGTAGGTGAGCGGGTAGCCCAGATCAAGGCAGAAGCCCGGGTGCCGGTCATGGTCGGCTTTGGTATCAAAGACGCCGCCAGCGCTCGCGCACTGGCCGTGCATGCAGACGGCGTTGTCGTTGGCAGTGCGCTGGTGAATACCATGGCCGCCGGCGAAGACCCGCAGCAACTCCTCGCAGACCTCACCGCTCAGGTGGCAGACCTTCGAGCGGGTGTAGACAGTCAGCCCTGAAATCCGAGTTGCTGTTGACTGACAATGAATTGAAGAGCTGTTCATGAACCCTCGCAATCTGGATGACTGGCTCGAGTACGCCGAACGCAGCCACTCTAAAGATATAGATATGGGCTTGACCAGAGTTCGGAAGGTGGCTGACCGAATGGGCTTGCTTGAACCCGGCGCCACGCGTTTTGTAATTGTGGCGGGAACCAATGGCAAAGGCTCCACGACTGTGGCAATTGCCGCACTGCTTCTGGAAATGGGTTTCAAGACCGGCGCTACGCTGTCCCCGCACGTTCATCGGTTCAATGAACGGGTGCAGATTGACGGTGCACAGCTCGATGATGAGCGCCTGTGTGAGGCGTTTGCCGCTGTTGATGCCGCCCGCGGGGACATTGCGCTCACCTATTTTGAGTTTGCCACCCTGGTAGCGCTGGAATCCTTCCGTCGTGAGGCGGTTGATGTTGCGGTACTCGAAGTGGGGCTGGGTGGCCGGCTTGATGCGTTTAATATCGTTTCTGCAGATATTGCCGTTGTGACCAGCATAGGTCTGGACCATCAGGCGTTTCTTGGCGATGACCTCGAGCAGATCGGCCGTGAGAAAGCGGGCGTTTTCCGTGAGCGCCAGACGGTCGTGTTAGGTGCTGTAACGCGCTCGGTGCGTGAAACTGCCGAAAAGCTGCACTGCCAAATTTTTGCTGCGGGTGAGCAGTTTGAGGTCACCGAGCAGCAGCATTTCTGGTCTTATCGAAGTGATTCGATGCAATACGATCAATTGCCACGAGGCGCGCTCGCACCAGCTAACTGGTCCATGGCGCTCACGGTTGTGCAGCAGCTGGCGCCACCGTCGCGCGCGCAGCTTGAAGCTGCGCTGGGCAGGGCGCGTCTTCCTGGACGACTTGAGCGCTGGCAATGTGCTGGACGGTTAGTGGTTCTGGACGTTGCCCACAACCCGGCAGGTGCCAGATTTCTCCAGCAGCAGCTTGATCGGATATTTCCCGATAGACAGTTCTTCGGGATCCTTGGCATGTTGAGCGATAAAATGCCTGCACAAGTGGTTGCCGAGTTGCGCTGTGTCAGCGACTGGTTGCTTGTACCGACCATTGGAACTCGTGGTCAGGATGCCCAGGCGTTGCTGGCTCAGCTGGAAGACCACGCAGGGGTTGAAGTCACCAGCGACTTTGAATCTGCGTTGCAGCAGGCGCTCTCGTCTGTGGCGGAGGGGAGTGGTATCCTCGTCTGTGGATCCTTCTCCGTCGTTGAGCAGGCGCGAAACTGGCTAACCAACTCTTCAGCGTCCGGACTTGCAGTTCAGGAATTGACCTGATGGCTGTGCGACAGGCCTGCGCAGAACTCAATGCCCGCTCACCGGAACGGCCCCGTCATGGATGAACAATCCCGCTATCGAGCCACTGGCAGCCTGTTCCTGCTGGCTGTAGGGGTGATCTGTCTGCCAATGCTGCTGGATGGAGAAGGTATGGCGCCACTGGTGATTGCGCCTCTGAGCGTGCCTCAGGTGCTACCCGAGGTGGCCGCTCTGGACGAGGTCGCTCCGAACAGCGATTTGCCATCCCGGGTGAGTGAGCTCAAAGCCCAGGTAGATGACACTGGGTTCTACACAGATAGCGGTGCTCGCGCCGGCGAACCTGTGCTCACGGTGCCGGACAGCGAGACCAGAATCTGGGCAGTACAGGTCGCCAGTTTCAAAGATGCCGAAAGGGCAGTCAAACTGCGGGAACAGCTGCGTCTGGAAGGCTATGAAGCCTTTCTGTCGACGCTGCGACGAGATGATGAAGTGCTCCACCGCGTCGCTGTTGGTCCATTGCTCAGCGAAACAGACGCTCAGCAGATGCGTGACGCACTGACGCTCATAGTTGAACAACCCGCGCGCCTGATGGCATTTACCAACTGAATCCATGGATTGGCCCTTACCCACTGCAGATATCGTCCTGCTGATACTGATTCTGGTGTCTGCGTTGATCGGTCTGGTGCGTGGACTACTGCGTGAAGTGCTGTCGCTTGCATCCTGGTTCGCAGCCTTTATGCTCGCGCTCTATTTTGCACCTGTGGCAGCCGGATATCTGGAGGCGCATTTTGCTGATGAAGCTGTCCGCCTGGTGGTGGGTTTTATCGCGATTTTCGTGGTGACGCTGATAGCCGGTGGCATCGCGCAGTGGTTGCTGCGCAAACTGGTTGAGACATCGGGTCTCTCCGGTACCGATCGTTTTCTGGGTTTTCTGTTCGGAAGCGTTCGTGGGGTGCTGGTGTGTATCATCGCTCTGGTGGCCATGCGACCCTTCGCAGAAACCAGTAACTGGTGGCAGCAGTCGCAGCTGACGCCTGAACTTCTTGCTTTTGAACAGGACGTTCTTGAGCTCATGGGCAGGGCCAGGGATCTGGTCATTGAAGCCTCCGATCAGGTTTGAGAAAGAATCATGTGTGGCATTGTCGGCATAGCAAACAACCAACCGGTCAATCATCAGCTTTATGAAGCGTTAACGGTCCTCCAGCACCGAGGCCAGGACGCTGCCGGGATCGTCACCAGTGACGGCCAGAAGCTGTTCCTGCGCAAGGGTAATGGTCTGGTTAGAGATGTTTTTCATCAGGCGCACATGGCCCGACTGGTCGGTAATCTCGGCATTGGTCACGTTCGTTACCCGACCGCCGGTTCATCGACTTCGGCGGAAGCCCAGCCGATGTATGTGAATTCACCGTACGGAATTGTGTTGGCGCACAATGGCAACCTGACTAACACCGATACGCTGCAGGCGGATCTGTTCCGCGAGGACATGCGGCACGTCAACACCGATAGCGACTCCGAAGTTCTGCTTAATGTATTTGCGCACGAACTGCAGATGCAGCGAGCACACAAACCTGGTGCTGAACACATTTTTGCCGCCGTCGAAGGCGTTCATCGGCGATGCCGCGGAGCCTATGCGGCGGTTGCTTTGATTGTGGGTGGCGGAATAGTTGCGTTCAGGGATCCGAATGGTATTCGTCCGCTGGTGTTCGGCAAACGCGAGACACCCGCTGGCGATGAATTCATGGTGGCCTCGGAGAGTGTGGCGCTGGATATTCTGGGCTTCGAGCGGGTTCGGGATGTAGCGCCTGGGGAGGCAATTTATATCAATGAGGGCAAACTGCACACAAAAGTCTGTGCGCAGGATACCCAACTTACGCCCTGTATTTTTGAGTACGTCTACCTCGCGCGTCCGGATTCCATTATGGACGAAGTGTCGGTCTATAAAGCCCGGTTACGTATGGGTGAACATCTGGCGGATCAGATTCTCAAGCGCTATCCGAATGGAGAACACGACATCGATGTCGTGATACCGATTCCTGATACAGGACGCACGGCTGCACTGCCGCTGGCGCATCAGCTCAACGTAAAGTACCGCGAAGGTTTTATTAAAAACCGCTACATAGGCCGGACCTTCATCATGCCGGGGCAGCAGCAGCGGAAGAAGTCGGTAAGGCAGAAGCTCAATCCGATCGAGCTGGAGTTCAAAGGCAAAAATGTCCTGCTGGTGGATGATTCCATTGTGCGAGGGACAACCATTCAACAGATCATCCAGCTCGCCCGGGATGCGGGAGCCCGAAAGGTCTATATCGCATCCGCCGCTCCGGCGATCCGTCATCCCAACGTTTACGGGATTGACATGCCAACGCCTGATGAATTCATCGCGCATGGTCGGGATGAAGAGCAGGTCAGCAAGCTGATCGGTGCTGATTGGCTGGTCTATCAGCAGATCGATGATCTCGTGGAGAGTGCCCAGCAGGGCAATCCTGGCATCACAGCTTTTGACTGTTCTGTATTTGATGGTAATTACGTGACCGGCGACATAGACGGTGGCTATCTGGACCGTCTATCGTTACGTCGAAGTGATAAAATGAAGCAGAGCCGTGACGCCGAACTCAACCCTGATCAGTCGGTCATCGAGTTACACAACCACGCCTGATGTGAAAACATTGATCGGGCGTCTTAACGACGGCCTGAATCGCATTCTGCTCGGCAAAGACCAGCAGGTGAAGATGGCGCTGGCCTGTCTGTTCGCTCGTGGCCATCTGTTGATTGAAGACCTTCCTGGCATGGGTAAAACCCTGCTGTCCCATGCCCTTGCCAAAGCGCTGGGCCTGTCCTACAACCGTATCCAGTTCACCAGCGATGTGCTGCCTTCTGATGTGATTGGCACCTCGGTATTTGATCGGGAGAGCGGGGATTTCCGCTTTGTGGAAGGCCCGCTGTTTGCTCAGGTGGTGCTCGCGGACGAAATCAATCGTGCAACCCCGAAGTCCCAGAGTGCTTTACTGGAAGCGATGGAAGAGCGTCAGGTGACGAGTGATGGTGTTACCAGACCGCTGCCAAAACCGTTTTTTGTTATTGCGACGCAGAATCCAGCGACGCAGACGGGAACCTTTCCCCTTCCGGAATCACAGCTCGATCGTTTTCTGATGCGCATTGAACTGGGGTACCCCGAACCTGATGCAGAAAGAGAATTGCTGAAGACAGGAGACCGACGTAAATCCCTTGAGCTGATGGATACCATCGCCAACCTCGAGGGACTGGAAAAAATTCAGCACGCGGTTGATGCGGTCAAGGTATCCGACCCGCTTATCGAGTACGTGCAACGGCTTGTCAGTCATACCCGTAGAGCAGGGGAGTTTGCTTTTGGCCTGTCGCCTCGAGGTGCGCTGGCTCTGCTTCAGAGTGCGCGAGCCTGGGCATTGATCTGCGATCGCGGCCATGTGGTACCCGAAGACGTGCAGGCAGTACTGCCAAGTGTGGTGGAACACCGGCTGCGCGAAGCTGCGGATTATGCCGGTCACGGCGGTGGCGCGCTGGCGCAAAAACTACTGACCAGCGTCGATGTCGTCGGTTGATGGTAGAACGTTTCCGGAACGGATAATTGGCAGTCGGTTCAGCGCCTGGCTGGATAAGCGGGTGCCGCCGAGTCCACAGATTACCCTCAGCCAGCGCAACATCTTCATATTCCCGACGCGGACCGGTTTTGTTTTCTCGGGTTTACTGTTATTGCTGATTCTCGGTGCAGTGAACTATCAGGCCAGTCTGGTGTACGCGGTGGCGTTTCTCCTTGGCAGTCTGTTTCTGGTCACTATTCTCTACACTTTCCAGAACCTCTCCGGGTTGCAACTCGAACTCGTTAACGCACGTCCAGGTTTTGTGGGTGAAGATCTGGAATTTACCGTTCGGGTGGTTCGACCTCAGGGAAAAAGCCGCGAAGGCATACAGCTCGGCTGGCCTAGCGGCATCATGCAGTGGGCGGAACTGCTCGACAAGGAAGCAGACACTGTCCGGCTCTATGTTGAAGCGCAGCGGCGTGGCTATCAGGATCCAGGAAGGCTGCTGGTGGAAACCTATTTCCCACTGGGACTGTTACGAGCCTGGACCTGGGTTGATCTGAATGCCCGGGCGCTCGTTTACCCGAAGCCGGTCTTTCAGGACTTTCCGATATCTCAACAGGGTCCGCGAGATGAAGGACAGCTGATTGATCCGTTTGGCAGTGAAGACTTTCGCGATATAAGAGAGTACCGGCCTGGGGATCCAACTAAACACATCATCTGGCGCTCTTATGCACGCTCTGACGAGCTTATGGTTAAGCAGTATGCGAGTTTTGTAGAACCTCGGCTCTGGCTGAACCTGGATGATGTGTCCGGAGGCATTGAAGAAAAGCTCAGCCGGTTGACGGGTATGGCATTGAAAGCCACCCGCCAGGATCGCGAATTCGGCCTGAAACTCGGCAATCTCAAGCTGTCGCCCGGGTTGGGAGACGCTCACCTGGAAACTGTTCTGCGGGAACTGGCGCTTTATGGATTCACCGAAAGGTAAAGCCGCGCTCGGGGTCGCTTATCAGATACCCCGAAACACACTGGCGCTGCTGATGATTGCGCAGGTCGTGGTGATAGTGCCGTATTTACTGCACCTGTCGCCATGGCTGATTGCGGTAGGGCTTTTCTCCGGTTACTGGCGCACCCGGGTCTATCAGGGTGTGTGGGACTACCCCGGGCGGTTGGTGAAGGCCGTGCTGGTGGTCGCGTCGATTGCCGCAGTGGTACTCAGCGGTATAGAGGGCTTCAGTCTCGAAGCCGTGTCGTCACTTCTGATCATCGCTTTTGCGCTCAAGCTGATTGAGATGAAGAATCGTCGCGATGCTTATCTGGTGATATTTTTAAGCTACTTTGTCATCGCGATTCAGTTTCTGTTTGACCAGTCGATTCTGATGGCGCTCTACGAGTTGGTTGCCATTGTCGTTGTGACGGCCGCGATGGTTGGCCTGAACCAACTGCATACTCAGGTCAGGCCGCTGGTGTCCTTGAAGCTGGCGGGAGCTCTGGTTGTTCAGGCTCTGCCGTTCACGATAGTCGTATTTCTGCTGTTTCCACGCATTGCGCCACTCTGGTCGGTGCCGCTGCCCAATTCCTCGACAACGGGTATAAGTGATGAACTTACGCCCGGCGATATCGCGTCACTGACCCAGTCCGACGAACCGGCTTTCCGCGTGATTTTCGATGGCGAACGGCCTCCGTCCAGCGAACTCTACTGGCGTGGTCTGGTTTATTCAGAATTTGACCAGGGTACGTGGCGGGTGGGTCCCCGGCTGTTGCCGCAGGCGCCCCGAGTCTCGCTAGAAGACGGCTTGCGTTATGCGGTGCTGCTTGAGCCGACTTTCCGCAACTGGCTGTTTGCGCTCGATCTGGCGGAACCGGGAACCAATTCGGTCAGACCCACCCGGGATTTCCGGCTAGAAGCATCGGAGCCTGTTCTGTCGGTGTTTCGCTACGAGGTCCGCAGTGACCCTCGCGGTCTTCTGGACCCTGGCGTGTTGCCGGAATTCATCAGGATCCGGGAGACAGCGATAGATCCAACCAGCAATCCTCGGTTGACCGAATTTGCGCGCTCTCTGTGGCAGCAGACAGGTTCTGCGGTTGCTTTCACCGAAGCCGTGCTCAGGTCCATTCGCCAGGAAGAGTACTTCTACACGCTGCAGCCGCCGACATACACCGGCGCCGGGACCATTGACCAGTTCTGGTTTGACGGTCGGGCGGGATTCTGTACCCACTATGCCGGCGCGCTGGTCTACATGCTGCGAGTGGCCGGTATTCCGGCTCGTATGGTTGGAGGCTATCAGGGCGGCGAGCTGAATCCGATTACCGGACATCTGATCATTCGGCAATATGACGCCCATGCGTGGGCTGAAGTCTGGCAACCGGAAACCGGCTGGCAGCGGGTAGACCCCACTGCTGCGGTAGCGCCAGCGCGGATTGAACAGGGTCTGAGCGCTGCGCTGTCTGCGGCAGACCGTTCGTCGCTGTCGATCTTCAGCAATGCTCGTATTGGCGATTGGGCAATTGCCGGTTCGTTGCTGGAACTCATCGACAGCGTGGAGCTGCGCTGGAATCTCTGGGTGGTCGGTTTTGATGGCAATGTCCAGTCCGGATTGCTGAAATCTCTGTTGGGTGAACTGACGCCGGCTCGGGTCGGAATGGCGATGCTGGGTGGCGGTGGTTTGAGTCTGATCGTGGTGCTGATAGTGCTGTTCTGGCGCCGCCGGACACTGCCCCGACATCCGGTAGAGCTTGCCTTCAGTCGCTTCGCGGCGCGACTGGCCGCGCAGGGTTACCCGCGACGTCCGGAAGAATCTCCGTCCGGATTTGTTACCCGCATCGCAAGTCAGGTGGGTCTGAGCGATGCTCAGGTTGGCGGGGTCATCGCTGAACTGGATACGCTTCTGTACAATCCAAGTGTCGCGTGGGGAAATGCGGAACTCAAGCAGTTGAAGCGCCAGCTCAGGCGGCTGCAATTCCGCCTGGCGTTCGGCGCTACCCGCTGAATCATCCACAAAGCTGGAGAGGTAACTTGGCTGCGCTCAAACGGACGCCCTGTGTGGGCATCTGTTCCACAACCTACGGAGATCTGGTCTGCCGAGGCTGCAAACGCTTTGCTCACGAAATCATTGCCTGGAACGGTTTTGACGAAGATCAGAGGGAGCGGGTCTGGCAGCGGCTTTACAGCCTCCTCGACGGGGCGGTTGCCAGTCATCTGCAGGTGGTCGACGAGCAGGTTCTGCAGAACCTTGCTGAGGAACTGCGCGTGCTCGATCGGGCAGACCTTTCTATCGAGACACTGGCCTTTGAAGTCCTGCGTCGCTGCGCGCGGCGCGGTCAGCCGCTGCAGTCTATGGGTCTGGCGAGTGAGCTGAGTCGCTCCCCTGAGTCGCTCCTCGAAGCGATCGAGCAGGAATACTTCAAGCGCTCTGTGGCACGCTTTGAACATGATTTCCGGACGCTCGCCAAATGACGCCGTTAACAACCGGTGAGGAAACCAGAGACGTTCGGCGAGTGCTGGAGTTTCTGAACTGCGAAACCCCCGAACAGTGGTATGTCGCGGCGCCGGACAACGTGAATCTGCTGCTCATTGATCACGCAAACTGCGAAAAGAAGGCGGCCGGTACCGCCTTGAGCCTGCTGTATCGGTATGTCGACCGTCCGGAACTGCTGCAGATCTGCTCCCGGCTGGCACGTGAGGAGTTGAGGCATTTCGAGCAGGTCCATGCCCTGATTGGTGAGCGCGGTATCGACTATAAACACATCAGTTCGAGCCGCTACGCAGCCGGACTGCGCCGCTGTGTGCGAACCACTGAGCCGGAACGTCTAGTTGATACGCTGTTGGTGGCTGCTGTGGTCGAAGCCCGCAGTTGTGAAAGGTTTCTGGGTTTGTGCCGGGTACTCGATGATGAACTGGCAGCCTTCTATCGGCGCCTGCTGGCATCAGAAGCCCGCCACTTCCAGCAGTATCTGTCTCTGGCGCAGATGTATGCCACCGCTCCATTCGATGACAAACTCGCAGAGTTGCTGACTATAGATGCGCAGCTCGTGCTTGAGGCGGACGAAGAATTCCGTTTCCACAGCGGTCCGGTGTTGACGTTGCCACTCACGCCCGATGCGGCAGGCAAAAACACTCCAGCTGAAACTGTCCGGCACGTCGTCTGAGCAGCCAGCCGCAGCGCTCCCACGCCCCCAGCACATATCGGGTACCCCAGTCGTGGTGATAGACACCCGGACGATGGGTATGACCGTGGATAAGAATTGAGGCACCCGTCCGGCGCATGACGCGCGCAACCTCGTTCTCATTAACGTCCATGATGTTGGCCGCTTTGTTAGCATTTGCGGCACGGCTCTGGGAGCGCATGGTGAGTGCCAGCGCGCGCCTGTCGCTGAGCGACTGGGATAGAATCTGCGTCTGCCAAGCACTGGATCTGAACATTGCTCTGACGTTCTGGTATTTGTCGTCGTCGGTGCAGAATGCGTCGCCATGCGCCAGTAGAGTACGCTGATCAATCAGCGTCGGATCGCTGAGTAGCGCAGCGCGGCTGAGTTCGCAGAACTGTGAACCAAACAGAAAATCCCGGTTGCCATGCATGATGAAAACCGGACAGTGCTCAGCGGTCTCTGCCAGGAGGCTGATCAGCGCCTGGGCGAGCGGACCGTCGTCATCGTCGCCGACCCAGACTTCCACCAGGTCACCAAGAAAGTAGATTGCATTGCAGCGGTCACGCTCAGCCTGCAGCAGAGCGCGCAAACCTGAAAACGCTCTGGAGTGTTCACTCTCCAGGTGGAGATCGGACAGAAACAGCTGCATCAGGGCAGGGTGTTGGCAAATTCTCCCTCGGCAACCGCCAGGGTGTTCTGCAACATTGCCACGCGGGTCATTGGACCCACGCCTCCGGGCACCGGCGTAATCCACGCCGCCCGCTTAACCGCGGCGTCGAAGTCAACGTCGCCGTGGAGTTTACCGTCTTCGCCCCGGGTGATTCCGACGTCGATGACAATGGCTCCCGGCTTGATCCAGTCTCCCGGGACCAGGCCGGGTTTGCCAACTGCACTTACCACTAGATCGGCTGATCTGACCCGACTTGCCGTGTCCCGGGTAAATTTGTGCGCGGTGGTTACCGTGCACCCGGCAAGGAGCAGTTCCAGCCCCATCGGTCTGCCGACATGATTGGAAGCACCTATCACAGTGGCATCCAGACCGCGCAGATTTACGCCAGTGAACTCCAGCAGGCTCATGATGCCTTTGGGCGTGCAGGAACGTATAGTCGGCCGTCGAACGACGAGCCTGCCGACGTTGAAAGGATGAAAACCGTCAACGTCTTTGCCTGGATCGATCACGTCAATGATGCGCCCTTCGTCGATGTGCTCAGGCAGTGGTGATTGCACCAGAATGCCGTCGATGCGCGGATCCCCATTCAGTGTTGCAATATGGGCTTCCAGGTCCTGCTGGCTGATGTTGCTCGACAGGTGCTGAAAATTGGAGTGATAACCGATCTCCTCACAATCCCGGCGCTTACCTTTCACGTAGATTTCTGACGCCGGGTCGTTGCCAACCAGAATCACGGCCAGCCCCGGGACCCTGAGGTTCTTATTGATGCGCTCATTGACGCGTTGCCGCAGTTCCTGGCGCAGCGACTTGGCAAGGGCATTGCCGTCGAGAATTTTTGCTGTCATCTAGGTTCCGCCGTGCCGATCTCAGGCGGGCATTCTACATTGATCGAGATCCATGGGGCGAAGCTGCAGGATTAGCAATCGGCGTTTGACGCCTCAGTAGCGCCTAAGTATCATCGCGCGGCTTTGGCGCCGTCGGGGTATAGCGCAGTCTGGTAGCGCGCCTGCTTTGGGAGCAGGATGTCGGGAGTTCGAATCTCTCTACCCCGACCAATTTTTCGTTGCGCCCGTAGCTCAACTGGATAGAGCATCGGCCTTCTAAGCCGGCGGTTGAAGGTTCGAGTCCTTCCGGGCGTACCAGGCTTGCAGTGCTCAGGGACAGGTTGTTGCGATCAGTGTTTGCAAAACGAAAAGGTGGCAACGAACAGAGCAATCGCCAACAGCAAAGAGACAGTAAAAAACTGGCCGCTAGTGAAAGTGGTCGTGAAGAGTGAACGCAACAGGTTTCACAGGTTCCAATGGTGGGCGTAGCTCAGTTGGTAGAGCTCCGGGTTGTGATCCCGGCGGTCGTGGGTTCAAGCCCCATCGTCCACCCCATTTTACCTGTCGGGGTTGAATAGGCCTCGACACCAGCGCTCCGGAGCATTGAAGCTCCTGACAACTGCGCGGCTTAATCCGTGCGCGTAAACATGCAAGCTTCGATAAACACCTAACCAAGCAGCAACAACAGAATAGTATTCATGCAGATATCGATTGAAATTACCAATGGCCTGGAGCGGCGACTGACCATCTCTCTGCCTTCCGAACAATTTGAACAGCAGATCAGCGAACGCCTGGGGAAAGCGGCGCAATCGATCCGGCTGCCCGGATTCCGTCCTGGCAAGATCCCCATGAAAGAAGTTCGCCGCCGATATGGCCCAGCTGTGCGTGCGGAAGTTGCCGGTGAACTGATGCAATCGAGTTTTGTTGAAGCAATTGGCAAAGAATCATTGTCACCAGCGGGTTCTCCAACTCTTGATGTAGTCAAGATGGATCCGGGTATAGATTTCGAATTCACCGCTACCTTCGAAGTCTTCCCGAACGTGGAATTGACTGATCTTTCCAAACTGCAGATCAAGCGACCACAGGCCCAGATTACCGACGCTGATCTGGAACAGATGATCGAACGGCTGCGCGAACAGCGCACCGAGCATGTCGCGGTCGAACGTGCCGCCGCGGAAGGTGATCAGGTCACGGTCGATTTTGTCGGTACTTTGGATGGTGAAACATTTGATGGCGGCAGCGGTGAAGGGGTGTCCTTTGTTGTTGGCGCTGGCCAGATGATCGAGGACTTCGACAGCGCGGTCAGAGGCATGTCCAGTGGTGAAGAGAAGGAATTTCCTGCTACGTTCCCGGATGACTATAACGCCGAGCATCTGCAGGGAAAGACTGCGACTTTCACTATTACTGTCAAGGAAGTTGCGGAATCGAAGCGGCCTGAGCTGGATGACGAGTTCTTCAAAGCATTCGGTGTCGAGGAGGGCGGCGAAGAGGCCTTCCGTAAGGATGTGCGCGAGAACATGCAGCGGGAGATGGACGGTGCCGCCAGAAACCAGCTGAAGAGTCAGGTGATGGATCAGCTGCACGCCAACCATACTGTGCAGTTGCCCGGCGTGGTCGTCAGCAATGAAATACAGGCCTTGAAGCAGCAGATGCTGCAGCAGTTTCAGATGTACGGTCAGCAGGGCAATGCAGACCAGATAGATCTGCCGGATGATCTGTTCACGGAACAGGCGGAGAGGCGGGTGGCGGTTGGGCTTATAGTCAACGAAATTGTCTCAAAAGCAGATCTGAGTGCAGATCCGGAGCGGGTCAAACAACGCATCGAAGAGATGGCATCGGGATATGCTGAGCCTGCGCAGGTGATAAATTACTACATGAGTAACGCCGAGCAGCGGCAGCAGATCGAAATGGCGGTGCTTGAAGATCAGGTCGTGGATCACATTCTCGATCAGGCCAGTATCGAGGAAGTTGTCAGCAACTATAATGATGTCATCAGTGGACAGGCGATAGCGCCAGAACAGACTGACGAAGATTTGACGGCCGATGTGGATACTGGCGAAGGTGAAACCGCGGATGCGGCTTCAGAGGCCTCGGATAAGGCCTGAGAGTCAGCGATTAGAGAGCCCCTTTTTACGCGTCCCTGAAGACCTGGGCGCGTAAAGACAGAGGGGGGCGAACAAGGTTTAATAGACGCCTACCTAACGGAGCGCTTAATGAAAGACCCCTATCTTCCGGAAATCAGCAATCTGAACCTCGTGCCGACGGTTATTGAACAGTCGGCGCGCGGTGAGCGGGCATTCGATATTTTTTCCCGGCTACTGAAAGATCGAATTATTTTTCTGGTGGGCCCGGTTGAGGACCATGTTGCCAACCTCGTTGTGGCGCAACTGTTGTTCCTGGAGTCGGAAAACCCCGACAAAGACATCCATCTTTACATTAATTCGCCGGGCGGCTCTGTCACCGCGGGCTTGTCGATCTACGACACCATGCAGTTTGTACGCTGTGATATCAGCACCATGTGCATTGGCCAGGCAGCGAGCATGGGCTCGTTTCTGTTGGCTGCAGGTGCGGCTGGCAAGCGTTACGCACTGCCGAATGCGCGAATGATGATTCATCAGCCCTCGGGCGGATCGCGTGGTGTTGCTGCGGACATCGAGATCCAGGCGCAGGAAATACTGCTGATTAGAGAACAGCTGAATAGCCTGCTGGCAAGCCATACCGGTCAAACAGCAGAGCGGATCGCTGAAGACACTGACCGGGACTACTGGATGAGCGCAGACGCCGCCCAGGAATACGGATTGATCGACCTTGTTCAGCGTCCCCGAAAACCGCTGGCTGAGGCCCCCAGCGAGTAAATTTGCTTGCAAGTCCGGACTTGCAAAATTTCCGGCATGCAAGCAAGGTAAAGCTGATTCGCTACGCGGAGTGAGGTATATGGCCGCATGGAAGCCATGAAAGCCTGAGAACGTGGACGACGGCGTATAAAGCTGAGTAGAAATTAACGTAGCCTTGCGACGAAGAGGTCGCAAGGCTAAGACGAGTCCTGATGATTAGGGCTGCGAACCAGATAGAGGCATTATCTATGTCGGATGAAAGCGGTAAGGGCGACGACTCAGGCAAGCTCCTGTACTGCTCTTTTTGTGGTAAGAGCCAGCATGAGGTCAGAAAGCTGATCGCGGGCCCGTCTGTGTTCATCTGCGATGAGTGCGTCGAACTTTGTAACGACATTATCCGTGAAGAAGTTACCGAAAGCGGTGCAACAAAAGAAAGTGATCAGCTGCCTGTACCGCGCGAGATCAATGACATTCTTGATGAATATGTCATTGGTCAGGAGCATGCTAAAAAAGTACTTTCTGTGGCTGTTTACAATCACTACAAACGGTTGAACTACACCGGTAAGAAAGACGAAGTCGAACTGTCGAAGTCAAACATACTGCTGATTGGTCCAACTGGTAGCGGTAAAACGCTGTTGGCTGAAACGCTTGCCCGGCTGCTCGATGTGCCATTCACGATTGCAGATGCCACCACGCTCACTGAAGCGGGCTATGTCGGTGAAGACGTCGAGAACATCATTCAGAAGCTGCTTCAGAAGTGTGACTACGACGTCGAACGAGCTCAGGTCGGCATTGTCTATATAGACGAAATCGACAAAATTTCCCGAAAGTCTGACAACCCGTCGATAACCCGGGATGTATCTGGTGAGGGCGTACAGCAGGCTCTGCTCAAATTGATCGAAGGTACTGTCGCGTCGGTTCCACCCCAGGGCGGACGTAAACATCCTCAGCAGGAGTTTCTGCAGGTAGATACCTCGAAGATTCTGTTTATCTGTGGCGGTGCGTTTGCCGGCCTCGATAAAGTCATCAATGACCGGTCCGAAAAGTCCGGTATTGGCTTCGCGGCTACCGTAAAGGGTGAAGAAGATCGTAAGTCTATCGGTGAAACCTTGCGCCGTATTGAACCCGAAGATCTGATTCACTACGGCCTGATCCCGGAATTTGTCGGCCGGTTACCTGTGGTCGCTACTCTCGATGAACTCGACACCGAAGCGCTGGTCAGAATCCTTACCGAACCCAAGAACTCGCTGACCCGTCAGTACTCGAAACTGTTCGAGATAGAGGGCGTTGAGGTTGATTTCCGCGAAGATGCATTGCGAGCCGTCGCGCAGAAAGCCATGGATCGGAAAACCGGAGCGCGCGGCTTGCGGTCGATTCTCGAAGCGGTGCTGCTCGATACTATGTACGACCTGCCATCGACAGAATCGGTGACCAAAGTGGTTATTGACGAAAGCGTCATCAAAGGCGAAAGCGAGCCAATGCTGATGTACGAGAACGTCGACAAAGCCCAGGCCGCACCCAAAGACTGAACCGAAGTTCACAGGTCTTGCGCCTGCCCGGTGCGGTTACATCTTCCTGTATAAGCCTGGACAATGTCTGGCTGGTGTTCCGCCTTGGATAATCCGAAGGTGGCCAACACAAAGCTGATGTGTTTCCGGCATCTGGCGCAGACAACTTTGGAGGCAATTTGATAACCAACGTACCAGTCTTACCGCTTCGCGACATGGTGGTTTATCCGCACGGCGTCCATCCGCTGTTTGTTGGCACCGAAAGTTCAATTTGCGCTCTGGATCAGGCAATGGCCGATGACAAGCAGATCCTGCTGGTCGCCAAACGTGATGCCGAAGTTGAACTTCCCGAGGCCGGTGACCTTTTTCCGATGGGTACTGTTGCCACTGTGCTGCAGTTGCTGAAATTGCCCGATGGAACGGTCAAGGTTCTGGTGGAAGGTGGGCAGCGAGCCAAACTGCACGAGTTGAAAGCAGACGCAGAGTTTCTGACTGCCGAAGTGGAAACGGTTACTGAACCACAGGTGGACGCGCGGGAATCAGAAGCGCTGGTGCGAACCATCATGGGCCAGTTCGAACAATACATAAAAGTCAGCAAGAAAGTCCCCCAGGAAGTTTTGTCGTCGGTTTCGAGCATTGATGATCCCGGTCGCCTTGTTGACACTATTTCAGCCCAGTTGTCTCTGAGCATCGAAGACAAACAGTCGGTTCTCGAGTGTGTCGAGCTCAAAGCCCGTATAGATCTTCTGCTCGGGTTCATGGATACAGAAGTTGATGTCTCTCAGATGGAAAAGCGCATCCGGGGACGGGTGAAGAAGCAGATGGAGAAGAGTCAGCGCGAGTACTACCTGAATGAGCAGATGAAGGCTATTCAGAAGGAACTCGGTGATCTTGACGAAGCACCGAATGAACTCGAAGAGCTGAAAAGCAAAATCGATGACAGCGGCATGGGGAAAGAAGCCAAAGACAAATCGCTTGTTGAACTGGGCAAACTCAAGCTGATGTCGCCCATGTCTGCTGAGGCAACCGTAGTCCGCAGCTATCTCGACTGGATGGTCGGTATGCCGTGGAAGGAACGCAGCAGAGTCCGCAGAGATCTGGCAAGCGCTCAGAAGATTCTTGATGAAGACCATTATGGTCTGGAAGACGTCAAAGACAGAATCATCGAGTACCTGGCGGTGCAGGCCCGGGTAAAGAAAATGAAGGGCCCCGTGCTCTGTCTTGTGGGTCCTCCCGGCGTGGGTAAAACCTCACTGGGCGAAAGCATCGCACGTGCTACTAACCGTAAGTTTGTTCGTATGGCACTTGGTGGTGTTCGCGATGAAGCGGAAATCCGGGGACATCGACGCACCTATATCGGGTCGATGCCAGGAAAAATCCTGCAGAAGATGGCCAAGGTCGGTGTTCGGAACCCGCTGTTTCTGCTCGACGAGATCGACAAGATGGGGATGGATGTCCGCGGTGATCCGGCCAGTGCTCTGCTGGAGGTGCTCGACCCGGAGCAGAACAATACCTTTAACGATCACTATCTGGAAGTCGATTACGATCTTTCGGACGTGTTCTTCATCTGTACTTCCAATTCGATGAATATCCCGGCTCCGTTGCTTGATCGGATGGAAGTGATCCGGCTGCCTGGATATACCGAAGATGAAAAGCTGAACATTGCCCGGCGCTACCTGGTGCCGAAACAGATCAAGCAGAACGGTCTGGCGAATGAAGAACTCGAGGTGACCGACGGCGCGTTGATGCATCTGGTTCGTTACTACACGCGTGAGGCGGGAGTACGGGGTCTAGAACGGGAAATCGCCAAGCTGTCCCGTAAGGTTGTTAAACAGACGTCGCTCAAGCTCAGTGGTAAACGCTCGAAGTCTGCTGCGAAGTCGGAACCTGTCGTGATTACGGAAGATTCGGTTGAGGCATACAACGGGGTGCGCAAATTTTCCTACGGACTCGCCGAAGAAGAAAATCAGATTGGAATTGTGACTGGTCTGGCCTGGACTCAGGTGGGCGGTGAATTGCTCAGCATCGAAGCCGTGGCAGTTCCCGGGAAAGGTCGTCAGACCAAGACCGGATCGCTCGGCGATGTGATGCAGGAGTCGATCCAGGCAGCAATCACCGTGGTTCGCAGCCGTTCCGAAGTGCTTGGTATCCGCAAAGATTTTCATGACAAGTTTGATCTGCACTTTCACGTACCCGAAGGGGCGACGCCGAAAGATGGCCCGAGTGCGGGCATCGGGATGTGTACGGCTCTGGTGTCGGTGCTTTCGGGTATTGCTGTGAGGGCTGACGTGGCGATGACCGGCGAGATCACGCTGAGAGGGCAGGTGCTGCCGATCGGTGGGCTGAAGGAAAAACTGCTGGCCGCGCAGCGGGGTGGAATTAGGACCGTCATCATTCCTGATGAGAATGAGCGGGACCTCAAAGAAATCCCGGATAATGTCAAAGCCGATCTGACCATAGTGCCGGTGAAATGGATCGATGAGGTTTTACAGATCGCTCTGGAGCGGATGCCGGAACCCCTGGTTGGGGAAGTTGAGCCTGGATCCGAAGAGGTCCAGACGTCCTCAGATGGCTCTCGTGACGACGGCGATATGGCCATCAGCCCGCATTAGTTCTGGGTTTCAACCGTTTTCGGTGCTTGCAGCGCCCAGGCGGTGTTGGTATAAATCGCCGCGAGCTTCAGGATATCGACGCACCGATCGCTTATTGAGTCAGCGATCTGTTTGAACTGGTGTTTTTGTCTGTGACAGACCTGCAGAAAACGCGCAAAAAATCAGCGCTGGCCATGCGGACTGACTACAGGGTTCATCGTCATACTGGCAAATGGACCAGAGCGAAACAGCCGGATCTGAGGTCGGCGTGGGATCCTGAGCGTATTTTATTAACGAGGGGCAGAGTGTGAATAAAACCGAACTGATCGACCGAATTGCAGAGTCTGCAGATATCTCCAAGGCATCCGCCGGAAGAGCTCTTGATGCAGCACTGGAAGCAGTCACGGATTCGCTCAAGCAGGCTGATCCGGTTGCGCTGGTAGGCTTTGGAACCTTTACGGTTCGCGAGCGTGCGGCACGAACTGGTCGTAATCCACAAACGGGTCAACCTATTCAGATTGCAGCGGCCAAGGTGCCTGCATTCAAACCAGGTAAAGCTTTGAAGGACGCTCTGAACTAGAGCGCACTTCAATAGAAACGACCCCGGAAAAAGGCGCCTTCTGCGCCTTTTTTCATAGATATACAGCTAGGAATTCCGATGCTTCAGAAGCTACGCGATCAGACACAGAGCCTCTTTTTCAAGGTTCTGGTCGGCGCCATCATTTTCACTTTGGCTATTTTCGGGTTTGGCGCATTCAACCTGTTCATGAATCCCGACCCGGCCCTGGCGAGCGTTAATGGAGAAGACATCAGGCAGAGCACACTGCTGCTGGAGAGCGATCGCGAGCGCCGACGGATTGCGCTCCAGGCAGGTGAAAACTTCGATCCAAGCATGGTTGACCCTGTGCTCCTCCAGCAGATGGTCCTGGATCAGCTGATCGCCCGTTCACTTTTGACTCAGGCCGCCAATGATCTGGATATGGGCCCGAGTACACGACAGATCAACAGCGTTGTCACAGGTAATCCAAACTTTCTGGTTGATGGCAGATTCGATGAGAACGCTTATCGCAGCGTTGTACAGATGATGGGCTATGCTCCTCAAGATTTTCTTGAAACCACCGGCGAACTTCTGGTGCTGGATCAGTTGCGCAGAGGTGTTATCGACTCAGCTTTCATCACCGACTGGGAATTGCGCCAGAACGCGCGTCTACTCAGCCAGAAGCGTGACCTGGCATATCTGCCCTTTACCGTTGAGCAGTTTGCTTCCGGCATCGAAATAGAGGAAGAAGCGGTCGCCGTCCGCTACCAGGAGAATGAACGCGACCACATGACTGAGGAAAGCGTCGACGTTGAATATGTGGAGTTGGCCTGGACTGGACTGTTGGAAGACCCGTCCATCGAGGTTACCGAAGAGGACTTGCTTGCTGCCTACGAGGCTGACAAGGCAGCGAACCCTCCGGAAGAGGAGCGTGACGCAAGCCATATACTGCTGCAGGTAAATGATGAACGCAGTGCCGAACAAGCTGCTGAACAATTGCTGGAACTCAAAGGTCGACTCGAAGCGGGGGAGGCGTTTGCTGCACTGGCGGAGGAGTTTTCTGAAGACCCGGGTTCAGCCGCCACCGGCGGTAGTCTTGGCAGCATGCGCCCGGGCGTTTTTGTTCCGGAATTTGAAGCTGCTCTGTGGGCGCTGGAAGAAGGCGAGTTATCCGAGCCGGTACAGACTGACTTTGGTTTTCATCTGATTCTGCTGAACAGTATTGATTTCGGCGAATACCCTGAGTTTGCCGAGGTCCGGGAAGAAATTGATCGCCGGCTGCGGCAAGTCCAGGCTGAGGGACTGTTCCTTGAACGATTTCGCGAGCTGGACAGCCTGGCGTTTGAGCAGCCGGATTCGCTGGCAGGCCTCAGTGAAGGGCTGAGCCTGGAAGTCAGAACCGCCCAGGGTATTACCAGAGAAGCCGGCTCCGGAATTTTCGGCAATATCGAATTACGTGAGGCTGTGTTCACAGACGAAGTGCTGGAAAATGGTTTTAACAGCCCTGCGATCGAGTACGTCGACAATCGGGCCGTTGTGGCTCGGGTGAGCCAGCGCTATGAGCCCGTGTTGCGGCCGCTGGAAGAAGTCGCGGAAGCGATCACGGCCGAGCTTGTTCAGGAGCGGGCGAGGGCGGCTGCTCTGGATGCACAGACGGCCGCCCTGCTCCGGCTGCAGGCTGGTGAAAGCGTTACAGAAGTCGCCGACGATGTCGGTATTGCATGGCAGACGGTCGAGCTGGCCCGCAGGAATCAGCCTGGAGTTCCCCGGGAAGTTGGCGATCTGGTCTTTTCGATGCAGCGTCCACCAGAGGGCGACAAGCTGATAGACGCGACCGGTAATCTGGCCGGGGATCGTTTTCTGGTCACCGTGACCCGTGTGGTTGACGGTGATCTGGCGACGATGACTGAAAGCGAAATTGGCAGTGTGCGGGACCTGCTTGCCGGACGGTCGTCCAACGTAGACTTTGAAGGGTTCTACAATTCACTCGAAGCACAAGCATCGATATCCCGACCGGAGTTTGCGCTTCCGGAGTAACGCAACCCAGCGCTATTCGCCGCGGGTTGTTTAGTCAGTCGCCGCCGGCTGTTGAATTAGTCGCCGCCGGCTGTTGAATTAGTCGCCGCCGGCGACGTCCACGTAAAGCATCAGCGATTGGCCGGGCTGCAGGTAGTCGGTGGTGTTGAGTTTATTCCAGTCCGAAATATCCCGAATGCTGACGTTGAACTTGCTGGCAATACGTGCCAGCGAGTCGCCACGACGAACGCCGTAGCGTACCTTGCGGACAACGTTGTTGCTGGCGCTGGCTGTTCCGGGAATGACCAGCTGCTGACCAACTCTGAGCAGCTCTTTAGGGCCGACGTGGTTGGCGCGCATCAATTTGTTCATCGATACGTTGTGTGCCCGGGCGATTGTCCATAGAGAGTCACCGTTGCGGACAATGTACTTGGTGCCGCTGGTGCGGTCTGCCACAGGGTTTTCAAGGGCTGCGGCGGATTTCGGAATCAGCAGCGGCTGACCGGCTCGTATCGTGTTGCCGCGCAGTTTGTTGGCCTGGCGGAGGCTGGCGACGTCGGTACGATAACGCAATGCCAGTTCACTTAAGGTATCACCGCTGCCAACTTTGATTCTCAGCCACTGTACTCGATCCTGAGTCGGAATCGCGTCAATGCTTGCCTGTGCACCTTCCTCTATCGATTTAGGCACCAGCAGGTGGTGAGGGCCTCCAGGCGGGGTTGACCATTGGTTCAGGGCTGGATTCCATTGGTATAGAGTGCTGACCGGCAGCTGAGTAACTTCCGCTGCCACGCTCAGATCTAACTGTCCGCCGGTGGCAAGCACCTTGAATGGAATACCCGGCTGCAGTTCCGGCAGAGTTACCCCGTACTTTTCAGGGTTCGAAACCAGTTCGGATAGCGCCAGCAGTCTGGGTACATAAACACTGGTTTCTTTTGGCAGCTTGATTTCCCAGAAGGTCGCATCACCACCCTTGCGCCTCAAGGCACGGGCAACCCTGCCCTCACCGGTGTTGTAGCCCGCGAGCGCCAGTGACCAGTCATCAAATCGCTTGTTCAGGTATTCGAGGTAGTCCAGCGCGGCTTCGGTTGCGGCGACCGGGTCGCGTCTGCCGTCATACCACCAGTTTCTCTCCAGGCCAAAGCGTTTACCGGTTGCTGAAATGAACTGCCATAAACCCGCGGCGCCACCCGGTGAGAAGGCATAGGGATCGAGGGCGCTTTCAACGATGGGCAGCAGAGCAATTTCGCCGGGCAGATCTCTGTCAATCACCCGCTGATGGATATAACCCAGATACCGTTCAAGTCTGGCATGCAGATTGGGGAGGTATTGAGGGTGACGTTTCAGCCAGGCCAGTTCCTGCTGGACACGGCGATCGCTGACGTGGTGGTCAAGCCGGAAACTTTCGCGCAGATTGCGCCACAGATCAGGCTTTTCAATGACTTTCAGTTCCGGCGCGATCATTGGAGCGGGTCGGCCTACCAGCGACGCTGGCGTCACAATCGTGGGCTTTTCGACGAGCTCAGGTCTGGTGTCCGAGCTCGCACATCCGGATCCGGTCGCTGAGAGAACAGCAATTGTGATGCCTGTCAGCAGACGACGTGAAATGGACTTGTTCTCAAGGACGGGTATTGGTTTCAACATTTTGTTCTAGTTATCGCTGAAATGTTTATCGCTGATGCAGCTATCGACGAGTGGTCGATTGCTGGATCCTCTGTGGCTGAATTGTCTTTGTTGCCTGTTGACCCGATAGTGGTCAGAATCCTCTGGTACTTTGCGATATGTCCCCACACTTGGCAACTTCCTCCTCTGCATCCTTGCATCGACTATCAGATTGGTTCCTTACCGGAGCTGGGAATCGCCTCGTTGAAGAACAGCTTCCCCATCTCGCCACCAGTGCCCGGCGCTTTCACGGCGATGCGCTGATGTGGGCAGGTTGCCAGACTCCGTTGCTGGATACCGTGAGCGGGTGCATGGTTCGCAATCACTTCAGGCTGGTCGAACCCGGCTGGTCGGATGCTGCAGGGGTGATGGCGGAAACAGCCGAAATGTCCTTATTTCAAGCGTCTTTGCGGGAAATTCCGCTACCGAATAACTCCCTCGATGCGATCATTCTGCATCACGCGCTGGAGGCCTGCGAGGATCCTCGTACCGCGCTTCGAGAGTGTGCCAGAGTGCTGACCGGCGGCGGGCGGCTCGTGGTGTGTGCGTTCAACCCGCTGAGCCTTTGGGGCGCGCGGTCTCTGTATGGTCGAGTCCGTGATGACCGCTTCAGCGAACTGAAATTTGTGAACCCGTTCCGGCTGCTCGACTGGCTTACCGTGCTCGGTTTCGAACCCGAACCGGTAAAATATGTTGCCTATAATCTGCCCCTCGATCGGATAGCCAGCGATGCGGCCGTCTGGAGAGGTACACGTCAAATCCTGGCGAAGCGGCAGTTACCGATTGGCGGTGCGTATGTTTTATCGGCCGTCAAAATTGCGCTTGCCGCGGGCGTTAGACAAACGCGTCTCCGGGACACCGCAGGCAAACTGGCACCGGTTGCGTATCCGAAAATGAGTGCATCAAGAAACTTGAAAGACGCTGAGCGACTGTGAGCGCGCAACTGAACACCGGGCAACCGCACATACTGATGGAACGCACCGTGGAACCATTCACCGACGAGGCGATGAACTGATGCGCCAGGTGGTGCTCGACACCGAAACGACGGGTCTGGAAGTCTCTGCCCAGCATCGAATCATCGAGATTGGTGCTGTGGAAGTGTTAGACCGTAAGTTCACGGGTAGGCAATTCCACAAGTACATCAATCCCCAGCGAGACATTGATGACGGGGCGTTTGAAGTTCATGGCATCAGCAGTGAATTCCTAAGCGACAAACCGGTCTTTACCGATATTCGCGATGAGCTGATGGAATTTCTGCGGGGCGCTGATCTGGTCATCCACAACGCACCCTTCGATGTTGCGTTCCTGAATTACGAACTGTCACTGCTACCCGGTCGAACAGAGCGGATTGAGTCTGTCTGCGGGATTACCGACTCGCTGGCGCTTGCCCGGCATCGCCATCCTGGCCAGAAGAACAGCCTCGATGCGCTGTGTCGACGCTACGGCGTGGATAACTCCGCCAGGAAGCTGCATGGAGCTCTGCTCGACGCGGAAATCCTTGCCGACGTCTACCTGCTGATGACCGGCGGTCAGACGGCTCTGTTCAGCGCGGAGGCAGCAGACGAAGGCAAGGCAGATATGACGCCGGCGATCCGCCTGGTCAGTGTCGATCAGCGCGAGCCGCTGAAAGTGATTTCAGCCAGCGCTGACGAATGCGCGGCCCATGAGCAATGGCTCGATGAACTCGATCAGGCTGGGGATACTGGCAGCGTCTGGCGTGCGTTGTATGGATCGAAGGCGGAACAGGCTCCAGGTCCGGGCTGATCATGCTGCGGACCGGGCTGCGATCGGATCCCGTTTTTGCGAGAACCGATTGGTGGCTAGAGCAGGTAGTTGACGCAGAACCAGCCGCTGATACCCATTGTCACCGTATACGGCACCGCCATGACGACCATTCGACCGTATGACAAACGAACCAGCGGAGCTACTGACGATGTCAGCAGAAACAGGAAAGCTGCCTGCCCGTTAGGAGTGGCAATGCTCGGGATGTTGGTTCCGGTGTTGATGGCGATAGCGAGCAGTTCCAGATGCTCGCGACTGATTTCGTTTTGGCGGTAGGCTTCAGCCACTTCGTTGATATAGACAGTGGCGACGAACACGTTGTCGCTGATTGCTGAGAGCACACCATTGGCAACGTAGAACATACCCGGCTGCAGATCCAGGTCCAGACTCAGCACGTAGTCGATGACTGGGGAAAACAGATGCTGGTCGTGAATGACGGCAACGATACTGAAGAAGACAACGAGCAGTGCGGTGAAAGGCAGAGCTTCTTCGAAAGCTTTGCCCAGTTGATGCTCTTCTATCACCCCATTGAAAGCCGTCTGCACGACGATGACCATCAGCCCAATCAGACCCACTTCTGCCCAGTGAAACGCCAGAGCCACCACCAGCAGGGACGCAGCCAGCGCCTGTATGACCAGACGCGCCGTCTCTCTTGGGGTCCTCGCCTTGGTCTGCTCATCGTCATACTCTTTGAGAATATTGCGGACTGGCTCCGGAAGTGTGGCGCCATAGCCGAACTTCTTTATCTGTTCAAGCATCACACAGGTCAACAGCCCAACCGCCAGAACTGGCATCGTTACTGGAGACATGCGCTGGAAAAACTCCAGGAACTCCCAGCCGAGTTTGCTGGCTATCAGCAGATTCTGCGGTTCTCCGACTGTCGTACACACCCCACCGAGTGCTGTGCCGACCGCTCCGTGCATCAGCAGATTGCGTAGAAAAGCTCGAAACTCCTCCAGATCGCTGCGGTGAATTTCAGCAATTGAGTCGTCCACCCCGTGTTCGTGCTCATCACGGAACTGTTTACCCGAAGCAACCTTGTGATAAACGGAATAAAAACCGAGGGCGACCGCGATGATGACTGCAGTGACGGTAAGTGCGTCCAAGAATGCCGAAAGTACTGCCGACACTGCGCAGAATAGAAACGAAATCAGAGTTTTCGAACGTATTCCGAGAATGATCTTGGTGAAGGTGAACAACAGCAGTTCTTTCATGAAGAAAATACCGGCGACCATGAACATCAGCAGCAGAATCACCGGGAAATTGCTGAAGACCTCTGCGCGGATGGTCTCGGTATTGGTCATGCCTATGATGACCGCTTCGATCGCCAGTAGCCCGCCGGGTTGCAGTGGATAACACTTCAGAGCCATGGCCAGGGTGAAGATAAACTCGATTACCAGTACCCATCCCGACACAAAGGGGGAGATAAGGAACAGGATGGGGTTGATGAGCAGAAAACTCACGATGACGGTCTTGTACCAGACCGGCGCCGGACCGAGGAAGTTCTCCCAGAAGGATGAAGCCGAAAGATTGTTCATAACGGAACATTATCTGCCGGACCACGCCACATCAATACACATCGCATTCACAGGACACTTGATATGTCGGGTGCAATCTGCTGGATTAGGCACAAAATACAACCGGCAAAACTATGTGGCCCATTGATCCAGAAGATTTCGAGTCCCTTACCACCCCACCGGATAGCGCATCGAGAGATGAAGCCTGGTTTTTTCTGCAGACACCACAAGGTCTTGTCTGTTTGACTGAGCAAGGCGTTCCCCGTCCGGTGACGGGCGATGAACTGCGCTGGCTGGACATCGAAGTGGTATCCGAACACTACCTCGGGCGTTTTCGAGGCCGCTGTATCTATGCAGTCGAAGCCAGCGGTGCCATACCCGAAGGATACAGCGCAGCAGGACTGCGCGACTGGCTGGGCCGTGTTGAGCCTTCTGTCTTCTATCTGGCTGGCCGCGCCCAGCAGGTGATTGACTGGCACCGCAGTCATCGCTTCTGCGGTCGTTGCGGTGCGGAGAATGAGGATCATCCTCAGGATCGGGCCAAAGTGTGTCCTTCGTGCAAGCTGATCAGCTATCCGAGACTGTCGCCCAGTATTATCGTGCTGGTAACCAGGGGCGAAGAGATGTTGTTGGCGCGCAATGCCCAGTGGCCGACCAGCATGTACAGCACGTTGGCGGGTTTTGTTGAACCTGGTGAGTCGATCGAGCAGACCGTGCACAGGGAGGTTCTGGAGGAGGTGGGGCTGCAGGTCTCCGGCCTGAAATACCTCGGCTCACAAAGCTGGCCGTTTCCAAATTCTTTGATGCTGGGTTTCCACGCCGAATACGCCGGTGGTGAAATTGTCTGTCAGGAAGAGGAAATCGCCGATGCCCGCTGGTTCAAGGCCGACGATCTGCCCAATGTGCCGCCAAAGACAGCAATTTCGAGGTGGCTGATTGATGCGTTCATCGATAGCCTGCCAAAGAATAGCTGAAGTTACTCGATAGGGGTTTCCGGCAGACTGTCACTCTGAAACATGGCCATCAGCGAAAAGGCCCACATCAGGTAGCCGTCTGCGCGGAATCTGCCCTGCATAAACGCTTCGAATGCATCCGCGCGCCCTGAAAGCAGTGCCCACGCAGTATCTACATCTTCGAAGAAAAAAGTTGCGTCCGGATTCGCCGGGAAACCTTCTTCACCGTCCGGATCATCGAAGCTCAGACCGGACGGCGACACGGCAAAGAGCAGTTGCTCGTCGCCAATCTGCAACCGCAGCACGGCATCCAACCCCATCGCTGCGGGGGGGAAAAAGGTGTCTTCAAGATGAGTCTGGAGCGCTCTGAGTGCCATCTATCTGTGTGCCTATCCGTTCACCTATCTGGTTGCCTATCTGGTTGCCCGAAAGGCGGCCCAGAAAAAACATGGGACACCTTATCGGGCCTGGTTGCAACCCATATCAACGCGCCATAGAGTAGCGCGCTTCGTGCCATAATCGTCGAGGTCCAATGGACTACCTGTTTGAATATCTGATCTTTCTCGCCGAGGTTGTGACGATCGTTGTCGCGATCATCGCGGTGTTATCGGCGATCGCCGCCATGGGGGCAAGGCGGGCTCAGGGATCGGGTGGACATCTCGAGGTTCATAAGCTCAATGACAGTCTCGACTCGCTCAAAGACAGCGTCCGCCGAGCACTTTTAGACCCCGCGGTACTGAAGAAGCAGCACAAAGGGGAAGCCAAGGCGGCAAAACAGGAGCGCAAAGCTGGTAAGAAAGCACCGCCGAAAGACGCCGTTGCAGATAACAATGACGCGCAGCCATCTAGCCGTCGATTGTTTGTCGTGGACTTCAAAGGCGACATACAGGCCAATGCAGTGAAACATCTGCGTACCGAGATTACCGCTATTCTGACCATGGCCACCAAATCTGATGAGGTCCTGATCAGATTAGAGAGTCCGGGCGGATCGGTACACGGTTATGGGCTGGCAGCATCGCAGCTCGACCGGGTGCACGCGCACGGCGTGAAGCTTGTTGCTGCAGTAGATAAAGTTGCTGCAAGCGGCGGCTATATGATGGCTGTGGTTGCAGATCGGATTCTCGCCGCACCCTTCGCGTTGATCGGCTCGATCGGTGTGGTTGCGCAGGTGCCTAACGTGCATCGACTGCTGAAAAAACACGATGTCGATGTCGAAGTGCTGACTGCCGGCAAGTTCAAGCGCACCCTGACCGTTCTCGGTGAGAATACCGAAGAAGGTCGAAAGAAGTTCATTGAAGAACTTGAGGACGTTCACACCCTGTTCCAGGACCATGTGTCCACGCGCAGACCCGGACTGGATCTGGAGGAAGTGGCGACAGGTGAAGCCTGGTATGGCCAACGCGCCCTTGACAAGAAACTCGTTGATGAAATTTCAACCAGTGATGAATATCTGACCCGGGCCTGCGGCGAAGGCGAGGTGTTTCACGTTCGCTGGGTTGAACACAAAAAGCCTATAGAGCGCCTGCTCGGTCACGTTGAAGGTGCCCTCGGCCGGGTCGTCGAACGGGTTACCAGAAACTTTTAGCTGCGCGCAGATTCGGAGGATAGATGGGATTCAGAGCATTACTGATCGAAAAGACCGACCAGGGATTCAGTCGTAGGCTGGTGGAGCGTGATATTGATCAATTGCCCGAAGGTGACGTGCTTATCGATGTGTCGTTCTCTTCACTGAACTACAAAGACGCGCTATCTGCCACCGGCAACCCGGGCGTCACGCGTAATTTTCCACATACGCCAGGTATCGATGCTGCGGGTACGGTGCTGGAAAGTTCGGACCCGGCTTTCAGCGCGGGAGATCAGGTTGTGGTCATTGGCTTCGATCTGGGCATGAATACCGCTGGTGGCTTCGGTGAAAAAATCCGTGTGCCCGCAGGCTGGGTGGTGCCGTTGCCCTCCGGATTGTCCCTTGAGCAATCGATGGTCCTGGGTACCGCAGGTTTTACCGCCGCGCTGTGTGTCCACAAGCTTGAGGCTGCGGGTATGACGCCTGATTCGGGTCCGGTTCTGGTGACGGGTGCTTCTGGCGGGGTTGGTTCAGTAGCGGTAATGCTATTGGCTAAGCTCGGCTATGAGGTCGCCGCAGTAACCGGTAAAGCCACTCAGCATGAGTTTCTAAAGCAGATCGGCGCCAGTTCGATTGTCGCTCGCGAAGATGCCAGAGCCGGCGCTGATCGGCCGATGCTGGCTGAACAGTGGGGCGGCGCGGTGGATACCGTCGGCGGAGAAATTCTGTTTAATGCCGTAAAGGGTTTGCGCTATGGGTGCTCCCTGGCAGCCTGTGGTCTGGTGGACTCCCCAGCAATTCCGGCGTCAGTGCTACCGTTTATTCTTCGCCACGTGAACATGCTCGGGGTTGATTCGGTCCAGCTGCCGCTGGAGCAGAAGCGCGAAATCTGGCTGAAGCTTGCCGGTGACTGGCAGCTACCCGAACTCGATGCCCTGAAACGACCGCTCTCGCTCGATACGGTCTCGGACGCCATCGATAAGATTCTGGCCGGCGAGATGGTTGGCCGGGGATTGCTGGCTCACGGCTGAACGTCTGGGCGACGTTTCCTTACCTGAGCGGTAGTCAATCCCTGCGCAGTTTTTCAGAGATTGCGATCGGACTCGGGTATCTGAATATTACGATGTATGAAGAAATGATCAGCGTGATGACGGTTGCGCCCTGAATTACGTGTGCTGCTTCAGGACCGAGCAGCATTGCAGTACTGGCGACATAGCTGAGCAGCAGTGAGAACTCGCTGGCCTGACCGAGCCGATAGCCGATCTCCCAGGAAGTGCTGCTGTTTTCTCCCTGCCATTTTAATGCGAGCGCGAATGCAACGGGCTTGGCGGCAATCAACGCCATCGCCAGCAGGATGGTCGGAAAGAAGACGTGCAGCAGCAGACTCGCATTCAGTTCTGCGCCGACAGAAAAGAAGAACATCACCAGAAAGAAATCCCGCAATGGTTTTAGGTGTTCGGCGATGTATTGAGAGATGGGGCTCGTGGCGAGTGAGACTCCAGCAATAAATGCACCAATCTCGAACGACAGACCGACAGCCTCTGCTGCGCTGGCCAGGCCAAGACACCAGCCGATGGCGATCAGGAATATGAACTCATGGAACGCATCGAAGCGCGCAATCAACGGCAGTAGCAGGTATCTGACGGAAAGAAACGCCGTCCCGGCGATGATAGGCAGTGCCAGCATGGCTGTGCCCAGGTTGCTCAGCGTGTCTGAGACGGACTCGCCGTAGCCGGTGATAAGGACCAGGGCGAAAATTGCCAGCAGGTCCTGAATCAGGAGCAGGGCAATGACAATCTCACCCACGTGGCGATGGTGAAGCACGGTGGTGGGGAGCAGCTTCACACCAATGATGGTGCTTGAAAAGCAGACGGCGACGCCGGTAATGATGGCTTCTGAAAGGGTAAAGCCAAAACTCCACATCAGTCCGAAACCGATACCAAAGAAGACACCGGTTGTGAGCAGAGCTGTAAGAAATCCTGCGCCGGCCATGTTCTTGAGCTTGGCTGGCGGCAGATCCAGGCCAACCAGAAACAGCAGAAAGATGATGCCTATCTCGGCAACTTCTGAAAGTAACTCGGGATCAGCGACCAGTGCCAGTCCGTGCGGTCCGATCAGACACCCGAGGACGATATAGGCAACCAGCAGCGGTTGTCGGGTATACAGGGCCGCACTCGCCAGGACGGCTGCGCCGGTGAAGATCAGAAAAAAGGACTGAATAATCCCGGCGTCGATGGTGCAGTTCTCCTGTAGCAGTTGGTGGCAACGACAGAACTCGGTGAGCGGCAGCTGGAGCCTGTTTTCCAAACCTGTTTATAGAGCCGGTCTATACAATCAGTTTTAGAATCAGGGCTATTGTCCGGTTAAAGACTGCTGTCAGCGTCAACGCTTGCGCCGTTACGTTGAACTGTTGATGTTACAGGTCGAAATGGCTCTAACGCCAGAAACCGATAGCCCAATCAGGGTTATGCCCCGCGGGGGACCCTGCGGAATGCCGGCTCGGGTTGGATGACCGATGCCTGGTAGTAGTCGGTATAAGGCGAAAATGGTTGCCGGTTGTCTGCAGCAGGTAGCTGGCGGTGTTCCGGCAACACGTAGCTGTCGAACCCGCAGCGGCGCATGTAGTGCAGCAGATCCTGATGGACGTCCCCCACCGCGCGCAGTTCGCCGGTGAAGTCATAGCGGGTGCGTAACAGGACAGCCAGCGACAGGCCGCGACCGTCGGTGAAAACTGGAAAGTTGATGGTAATCAGCGGAGCCTGACAGAACTGGCTTGTCGGCTCATCGTCAACCTCAAGGGCAAGTCCATTGCCGGATTCGGGCACCCACTCAGATAGCGGTTGCATCACCATAGAATCAGAGCCCTGTTCGAGCATGGGTTCGGCGGTTTCATCGCTCCATTCGGTAGCTTCAGTCAGCAGACGCATAGATACGCTCCTTGAATGGTTCGATGCCAATCCTCTTGAAACAATGGATGAAGGCTTCTTCTGGTTGTCGCTGCTCGACAAATACATCGAGAATCTTACCAATGACCGAGGTGACATCTGCTCGAGAGCAGGACGGTCCAACAATCTGCCCCAGCGATGCATCAAGACCGCTGTGCCCTGAGTGACCGCCTAGAGAGATCTGGTAGAACTCCTGACCCTTTTTATCGACACCGAGAATACCGATGTTGCCGACATGATGGTGGCCGCAGGCGTTCATGCAGCCGGAGATATTAAGATCTATGGGTCCGAGGTCGTGCAGATAGTCAGCATCGGCGATTTCGCGCTGAATGGCTTCTGCAACAGGGATAGATTTGGCATTGGCCAGTGAACAGTAGTCTCCCCCAGGGCAGCAGATTATATTTCCCAGCAGACCGACATTCGATTCAGCGAGTTCCTGTGCCTGTGCTTCCTGCCACAACTCCCACAGCGAGGCGATCGGCACATCCGGCAGAACAAAGTTCTGTTCGTGGCTGATGCGGATCTCACCAAAACCGAACCGATCTGCCCAGTCCGCGACGGCTTCCATCTGGAGGTCCGTGACGTCGCCAGGCGGGATGCCAGCAACCTTTGTAGACAGGGTGACAACTGCATAACCGGTCTGTTTGTGAGCGCTGACGTTCTGTGCCACCCAGCGCCCGAACTCGGGGCTAGACAACCTTTGTGCACCCAGCGCGCTCAGATCCTCAGTATGTTCGTGATAAGCGGGTGGGACGAAGTGAGACTCCATACGGGCGATTTCTTCGTCTGTTAGCGTACTCGGTCCATCTTTGAGGTGCGCCCATTCGGCGTCTACCTGTTCGCGGAAACTGGTTGCGCCCATGGCTCTGACCAGAATTTTGATTCGAGCTTTGTATTTGTTGTCGCGTCGACCATACCGGTTGTACACGCGCATGATGGCTTCGAGGTAGGTCAGGAGGTGCTCGATGTCGAGGCCGGTGCGGATTGTTTCAGCGATGACCGGAGTACGCCCCAGACCGCCACCCACGCTGAAGTCGAATTGCACAGCTCCCTGATTGTCCCGATACACCTTGAGGCCGATATCGTGGACCAGCGTCGCCGCCCGGTCGGTCGCAGCACCGCTAACTGCGATCTTGAATTTCCTCGGCAGCCAGTCGAATTCCGGGTGGGCCGTTGACCACTGGCGCATCAGCTCGCAGTAAGGGCGCGGGTCGATGGTTTCATCAGCAGCAACGCCGGCAAATTCGTCTGTGGTGACATTCCGAATGCAGTTGCCACTGGTTTGAATGGCGTGCATGTCGACCTCAGCCAGCGCCTGAAGAATATCCGGCACTTCTGCCAGCTCAGGCCAGTTGTACTGGACGTTCTGGCGGGTGCTTAAATGACCGTAACCCCGGTCGAAGTCTCTGGCGATGTGCGCGAGCGTTCGCAGTTGGTCGCTGGACAGCGTCCCGTAGGGCACTGCAACCCGGAGCATCGGTGCCAGTCGCTGCACATAGAGACCGTTGCGCAGGCGCAGCTGGAGGAATTCATCCTCCGCCAGTTCACCGGCAAGATAGCGCTGTGTCTGAGCGCGATAGTGCTCCACTCGTTCGCTGACGAAACGGCGATCGAAAGTGTCGTAACGATACATTATTGATAGGCCTGCATGTCTGGCATTTCCCGTGTCTGCCTGTTTCGCCTGGGTGTCCAGCCGTTGTTTCCCGGAATATTAGCCACTTAGGCAGTTGCGGTGTTCCTTACGGCAGGATCAGTGGCTGCTTAACCCAGGCATTCTGGCGATGAAAATTAGCAGTTGAGCCGCTGCTATCGAAGGATTGCTTCGCTCTATGCTTAGAACGGGAATGTTGAGATGTGAAGGGGCGTTGGTTAGACTCCGCGCGCCTAAACCGATCGCCATGAGGCCACAGTGAGCACAGACAACTCAGATGCAGCTGCAGTAGAAATCAGCCGGATAGACGCTGAGCGTGAAGACGACCAGCGAATGGATGCTCGTGCTCTGCTGGTCATATTTACGATGATGGTGCTCGGGGCAATTCACTTCGTTTCCGGCTGGACGTTCTGACCGGAACCCTTGCGTACTGAGCTGGTCACAAGATCGGTCGCAACAGCCGTTCGGCGGCATCTTCACTGATTCCCTTGCGGAGCGCATAGTCTGTCAGCTGGTCTCTACCGATCTTTCCGACTCCGAAGTATCTTGATTGCGGGTGCGAGAAATACCAGCCTGATACTGCCGCGGCCGGCAACATTGCATAGCTCTCTGTCAGCGAAATGCCGGTGGCATCTGTAGCGCCCAGTAACTCGAACAGCTGAGTTTTTTCACTGTGTTCCGGACAGGCCGGATATCCCGGGGCAGGCCTTATTCCCTGATAGGCCTCTTTGATCAACGCACTGTTGTCCAGACTTTCACCGGTAGCATAGCCCCAGGCGTCGGTGCGGACATGACGGTGCAGATATTCAGCCAGAGCCTCCGCAAGACGGTCCGCGAGGGCTTTGATCATGATGCTCGAGTAGTCGTCGTTCGGATAGTCAGCCAGCACGTCGTCTATACCGTGACCGGCTGTCACTGCAAAAGCGCCCAGATAATCAGCCACCGGTGCCGGAGCGATAAAGTCAGCAAGACAGAAGTTGGGCTGGTTGTCAGGTTTTTCAGCCTGCTGACGCAAATGATGAAGGTGAGCAAGTACCTCACTGCGGGTTTCGTCACGGTAGACAACCAGGTCATCACCGTCACTGTTGCACGGCCACAATCCGAATACGGCTCTGGCCTGCAGGCGGCCATCAGCAATCAGAAAATCGAGCATCTCCCGCGCGTCTGCATAGAGGCTGCGCGCACTTTCACCGACCACCGCATCGTCGAGAATTTTCGGATACTTGCCGGCCAGTTCCCAGGTCATGAAAAAGGGCGTCCAGTCGATCAACGGCACCAGGTCTGCCAGATTGATGTCGTTGAGCGTCTGCACACCGAGCTGTTTTGGGACCGGTGGCGGGTTGTTGATGAAGTCAATTTTCGGAGCATTCCTGCGGGCCTGAGCTAAAGCCAGAGTCTTCCGCTTGCTGGTGCGTTCGCTGCTCCGGGTCCTGATGGTGGCGTATTCTTCTTGGGTGGACTCAACAAAGTCGTTCTTCAGGGTATCTGAGAGGAGATTGCTGGCAACCCGAACACAGCGTGACGCATCGGGCACATAGACCGTCGGACCGAGGTTGTATCCCGGCGCAATTTTGACTGCGGTGTGGGCTTTTGACGTGGTTGCCCCACCGATCAGCAGCGGCACGGAAAACTCCTGTCGCTGCATCTCTTCGGCGACGTGAACCATCTCATCCAGCGACGGGGTGATCAGGCCTGACAAGCCGATGATGTCGGCGTTTTCGGCTTTTGCGGTCGCCAGAATTTTCTCTGCCGGCACCATCACGCCGAGATCGACAACGTCGTAGTTGTTGCATTGAAGGACGACGCCAACAATGTTTTTACCGATATCGTGAACGTCACCTTTGACCGTGGCCATCACGATCTTGCCTTTGCTGCTTCGATCTCCAGCGGTTTTTTCTGCTTCGATATACGGAATGAGATGCGCAACTGCCTGTTTCATCACCCTGGCACTCTTGACCACCTGGGGCAGAAACATCTTGCCGGAGCCGAACAGGTCGCCGACGATATTCATGCCATCCATCAGAGGACCTTCAATGACTTCGATCGGGCGGTCGGCTTCAAGCCTTGCCTCCTCAGTGTCGGCGACGATGTAGTCGGTGATGCCTCGAACCAGAGCGTGACTGAGTCGCTCCGTCACCGGCAGTTCCCGCCAAGAAAGGTCTTCACCCTTGGCTTTTTTGGCTCCGCCGGTCAGTTGATCGGCGATAGCCAGCAGGGCTTCAGTGGCATCCTCTGTCCGGTTGAGCACCAGATCTTCTACCAGCTCTCGAGTGTCCGCCGGAATCTGTTCGTAGATTTCCAGCTGACCTGCGTTGACAATACCCATGGTCAGCCCAGCACGCACCGCGTGATAGAGGAACACCGCGTGGATGGCCTCGCGCAGGGGGTTGTTGCCGCGAAAGGAAAACGAGACGTTGCTGACGCCACCGGAGGTGTTGGCATAGGGCAGGTTGTCGCGAATCCACTGGCAGGCCTCGATGAAATCCACGGCGTAGTTGCGGTGTTCTTCAATGCCGGTGCCTATCGCGAAGATGTTGGGGTCGAAAATGATGTCTTCCGGCGCGAGCCCAACCCGTTCGGTGAGAATTTTGTACGAGCGTTCGCAGATACTGGTTTTTCTCGCCAGCGTGTCAGCCTGTCCCTCTTCGTCAAAAGCCATGACCACAACGGCTGCACCGAAGGCGCGGCAGGCCTCGGCCTGCTCGATGAACTGAGCCTCGCCTTCTTTGAGGCTGATCGAATTGACTACCGATTTACCCTGGACCCACTGCAGGCCGGCGTGGATGATCTCCCACTTGCTGGAATCAATCATGATCGGTACCCGGGCAATGTCGGGTTCCGCGGCGATCAGCTTGAGAAAGCGGACCATGGCAGCCTGGGAATCAAGCATGCCTTCGTCCATGTTGATATCGATGATCTGAGCGCCGTTGATCACCTGTTCTCTGGCCACTGAAAGGGCTGTGTCAAAATCGCCTTCGCGAACCAGGCGAGCAAATTTTGCCGAACCGGTGACGTTGGTTCGCTCACCGACGTTCACGAACAGTGAGTCAGCGTTGATGGTCAGTGGTTCCAGACCGGACAAGTTTAACTCGTGACGGGTTTCTGGACGGGGTCTAGGAGCCGCGCCCGCGACACGAGCCTTCAGCGCTGCGATGTGCTCCGGCGTGGTGCCGCAGCAACCACCGACGATGTTGACCAGGCCGCTATCCGCATAGTCGCCGATGACTTTGGCCATAGTCTCTGGAGATTCGTCGTACTCGCCGAATTCGTTTGGCAGTCCGGCATTGGGGTGGGCGCTGACGAAGACATCGGCAACTCGACTCAGCTCGTCGACATAAGGCCGCAGCTGGTCAGCCCCCAGCGCACAGTTGAGGCCAACTGACAATGGTCGGGCGTGGCTCAGCGAATACCAGAATGCTGAGCAGGTCTGGCCTGACAGCGTTCGGCCGCTGGCGTCGGTAATGGTCCCGGAAATCATCAGCGGGATGCGGCGGCCCAGGGTTTTTTCCAGTTCGAGAATCGCATAGACGGCGGCTTTGGCATTCAGGGTGTCGAAAATCGTTTCTATCAGAATCAGATCGGCGCCATTCTCCAGCAGCGCTCTGGCGGCAATCTGATAGTCGTCGGCCAGGGTGTCGAAGTCGATGTTCCGGTATCCGGGGTCGTTCACATCCGGTGACAGGCTGGCGGTCCGATTGGTTGGACCCAGCACACCAGCTACGTATCGAGGCCACTCGGCGGTGGCGTATTCATCCGCTGCGGCGCGAGCAACCTGGGCAGCAGCTGCGTTCATCTCGACCACCAGGTGCTCCAGTGCATAGTCTGCCTGGGCAATGGCTGATGCGGTGAAACTGTTGGTTTTTATGATGTCCGCACCGGCAGCCAGGTACTGGCGATGAGCGTTTTTGACCGCTTCCGGCTGGGTCATGGAAAGGACATCATGATTGCCTTTCAATGGGTGGCTGTGGTCTGCGAAGCGCTCACCGCGGAAATCCTCTTCGGATAGCTTGAGGGCCTGCAGCATCGTGCCGTACGCACCGTCGAGGATGAATATGCGCTGGGTTAGGGCCTGCGACAGGTGTTCGAGCAGATTTTCGCCGGAAGTGTTAGACACAGTTGAGCCGCCGCGGATGCTGATTACGAAGCAGGCAGTTTAGGTTTGACCCCGGTGAGATCAACTGAACTTCCAGACGCTCTTTATGAATCTGATTCATGTACGTCGTTCGGGTTGCTATGCGAGGGGGGCGGTTTGGGGCGCAGCGCCAGGGTCTTAAACTCACTCCTGATTGCTCTTGTCTCACTGATTGATTATATTTCCGACTAATTTGGTAGGGTATTGGTCTGGACTGGACAGTCAGGCGAACGCACATGGCCTATCAGCACAGACAACTACTCGACTAGACAACGCCGACAGGCAGATATCCACAGAAAGTTGAACACGGAAAAATGATAGAGATTTCGGAAGCGGCACAGGGTTACCTGCAGGAACTGCTCGGCAAACAGGACGAAACAGATGTCGCCATACGCATCTTTGTTGCCCAGCCGGGCACACCTAATGCGGAAACGTGCATTGCCTACTGTCGGCCCGGTGAAGAGCAGGATGGCGATCTGCCGGTTGCGTACGACGGCTTCACCGCCTGGTTTGAAGAGCGCAGCATTCCGTATCTCGAAGCGGCAATGGTCGACTACCAGGAAGATCAGATGGGTGGGCAGTTGACGATCAAAGCACCCAACGCCCGGGTACCGAGCGTTGGCGCAGATGCGCCGCTGGAAGATCGCATCAACTATATTCTCTATAACGAGATCAACCCGGGGCTTGCCGCGCACGGTGGTGTGGTCAGTCTGATCGAGATCGCCGATGAGAGCGTTGCCGTTCTGCAGTTCGGCGGTGGTTGTCAGGGCTGTTCGGCCGTCGACATCACCCTGAAAAATGGCGTTGAAAAGTCGTTGCTCGAGCAGATTCCAGAGCTGACCGGAATCCGCGATTCAACTGATCACAGCGTAACCGAGCACGCTTACTACCAATAACCGACTCAGTGGCCGAGAGCCCTCAGCGGTTAAGAGCCCTCAGCGGTTGAGAGCCCTCAGCGGTTGAGAGCCTTCAGCGGTTAGGTTAAGAGCCCTCAGCGGCTGATCCGCACGGGTGACGTGCGCTCACGCTGAGCGAGCGTTGGGCCGAGTCGTCGGGCCAGATCCACCAGCAGATTTTCAGTAGTCGCCCAGTCGATACAGGCGTCGGTAACCGATACGCCGTAACGCATCTGCGCGCTGATTGACTGATTGCCTGCCTGCAGATGGCTTTCGATCATCAGCCCGATCAGAGACTGATTGCCATTCAGGATCTGCTGGGCAACGTCCTGCGCCACCTCGGGCTGGCGATTGTGATTTTTGTTCGAATTGGCATGGGAGCAGTCGACCATGATATTCGGCTGCAGCCCGAGTTTATGGTGCTCAGCCTCGCAGCGGGCTACACAGTCACTGTCGAAATTCGGCCCACCGGTGCCCCCGCGTAAAACGATATGGGCATTCTGATTACCACGAGTTGTCAGCACAGCGACCTGTCCGTCGGGGTTGATCCCAAGAAAACGGTGTGGGCTGGACACGCTCTGCAACGCATTCAGCGCGACGCTGAATCCACCGTCTGTGCCGTTTTTGAAGCCAACGGCCGAACTCAACCCTGATGCCATTTCCCGGTGGGTCTGGGATTCCGTTGTGCGAGCGCCGATAGCCGACCAGGCGATGAGGTCCTGAAGGTACTGTGGTGTGATTGGATCGAGCGCTTCGGTTGAGAGTGGTAGCCCGAGTTGGGCAACATCCAGCAGGAACTGGCGCGCAATCTCCAGCCCTTGGGCGACGTGAAAACTATCATCGAGGTGCGGGTCGTTGATGAGCCCCTTCCAGCCGATGGTGGTCCGTGGCTTCTCGAAATAGGCGCGCATGACCAGAAGCAGGCTATCGTTTACCCGCTCATTCAGATCGCTGAGTTTTTGCGCGTATTCCAGTCCCGCATTCACATCGTGAATTGAGCAGGGGCCGACGACCACCAGCAAGCGACGATCTTCACCACGGAGAATCCGAGCGACATCGGCTCGTGCCCGGGAAACCTGTTCGCTGATCTTCTCCGGTACCGGCAGGCGTTGTTTTAAAGCCTCAGGGGTAATCAGCACCTCCTGGCTGGCAATGTTCAGATTTTCCAGTTGCATGGCAGTACTCTCCTGTGTGTGCCCACACCACATTGGTTTGCGGATACATTCGCATTGCAGCCGCTACATTCCAGCTCAACAACCGGTGCTGAATGCCGGATCCAAAAAACTCTGGCCAAAAAAAACCCCGCTGGCGCTGCCTTGCGGGGTTTCTCCGAAGGCGGCACAACCACCTTCGACAAACAATGTCAGGTGGTTTTCATCTGCTGAAAAAGAAATAACATCCGCGCCAACGCTGCACGCGGCCAGTGCCGGCTTGGCAGGCAGCCCGGCTGACAGTCACGAATTTTTCAGTGAAGTTGTTCATAGCTGAGCCGATAGTAGCGTCCCGGAACAGGAAATCAACTGATCAATTCGAGACGGGGCAGGGCCGTGAAGTACACGCCAATGCGGATGGGTTCCGAAAAAGCCACTGAAGCCGCATCAGCATAGCGCTGTAGTTGCCCCCGATAGCGATTGATTTCGGTGCGTATGAAGACGTCATTGCTCTCCGTCGATTCGGGAATTGCCGTCTTATAGTCAATCAGCCAGCGCAACCCGCCAGCCCTGAAGGTCCGATCCAGAATCAGGTGGGAAATTTCCGCTTGAGCGGCCGCTCCGGAGGCGGCAGGCGGAACAAAACTTAGAGCAAGCTCCGCGTAAGCGTCTTCTCGCGCGCACAGAATCCAGCGACCCTGTTCGTCTGCCAACACTCTGCGTAGCTGATCTGAAATTATGTCGAGCAAATCTGCCCTTGCGTCGTCGGCTACACCAAGCGACGCTGATTGGCGCAGCCAGACCGGCTGGCGGAGTTCCAGCCAATGCTCGATGTCAGGCAGTGCGCGCTGAGCCAGCAATTCCAGTTCGCGATGCATGATGATGCCCAGAGCGACTTCTCTCTGGGCGGACAGTTCGTCCCGTGTCACTGGTGCAGCAATCACCCGGTTATCTAACGATACCGGCGCTTCCGGGGGCTGCCACTGGTAGCCGGACAACAGTCTCGGGCGGGTGATTTCGTCACTGCCAGCGGTAAGTGCGCGAGATGTCGGCGGTGCAGTGCCAAGACCCGCGTCAGGTTCAATTGACAGTTCACCGGATTCGATGCGTTTTTCAAAGTCCGGCCAGAGCAGGCTGAGCAGAGATTTTGCTGGTGGTTTTTCGCCTGGCGTCGCAAACAGATGCAGCGACGTCTTAGCTCTGGTGGCCGCCACATAAAGCAGGCGTTCGCGTTCATGTTTTTCACGGGCTTTGTCTTCGCGCGTCAGCCAGTCATAGACTCCACCATCATCTTTGCAGCCCAGCAGCAGACCGTCGGGCAAAGGACGCCACAGGAGCATGCCTGGCTCGTCTGCCCGTGTGGTCTTTTCCAGAAATGGCAGGATGACGTGATCGAATTCCAAGCCTTTGGCTTTGTGTATCGTCATGATCTGGAGTCGGCTGCGACTGACATCGTTAGCGAAGAGCTTCTCAGCCGCCCGTTGCAATACATCGGTGTCGAGCACCTCCGGGCAATGTCGGTCGACCAGCTGCAGGAACCGATCCGCATGATCGAGTAGCCCGGGATCTGCGTATCCATCAGCGCCACCCATCTGCAGCCAGAAGGTTTCCAGCAGGGTTCTGGGCGGAGCTTCGTCGCGCAGGTGATGGCAGCGTTGCCACACCTGTCGGAGGCGTTGCAGGCGTTGCCGGGCATCTGGAGACAGGCCCGGCGGAGACTCGAAATCCTCCCTGAGAACACTGCCGCCGGCTGCCAGTAATTCCAGATCAGGCAGCAGCAGGCCACACCAGGGTGATCGCAGGATGCTGAGCGCAGCCAGGCGGTTGTCAGGATCTTCGATCAGCCGACAGGCTGCCAACAGATCAATGATCACCGGTTTTTTTGTCAGTGAATCAATGTCGCTGGCGTGCCAGTTGATGTTGCCTGCGCGGAGTTGTGTCAGCAATGGCAGCAGCTGGCCGCGGCTACGGACCAGTACCGCCACTGTGCTGTCGTCGTCGCCGGCCAACACCGTGCTAATCTGGCGGACAATCTGCTTGCACTGCTGGCTTTCTGATCCGCTCAGATTAATGGTTGCACTTGAACTCGGCAGCGAAGGTCGGGTGGCCCGACTGGCAGAAAATGCGATGGCGCCAAGCACGGGATCATGACTGTTACCGAGCACGCTGGCAAAAGTGCTGTTGCACCATTCAACCAGCCTGGGCGTAGAGCGGAAGTTGCTCTGCAGTGAAACAGATTCCAGCAGCACACTGGCAATGCCTGAAGTTGCTGCCCGGTAGAACAGGCCCACATCGGCATCCCGAAAGCGGTAGATGGACTGCATCGGATCGCCGACTGCGAAGAAGGTATTGCCGTCAGCCTCCGACCAGCCTTCTAAAAGCGCTTCGAACAGTCGGAACTGAGAGACGGAGGTATCCTGAAACTCATCGACGAGCACGTGGCTGATCCTGTGATCCAGAGCCAATGCCAGATCGGTAGGCGCTTCAGTATCTCCGAGTGCCGCCTGGGCACTGAGCAACAGTTCGGTGAAATCGCTGGCCTGGTGACGGTCGAACACGGTTTTGAGTTCTAAAGCTGCCAGAGTCAGGCAGATACAGACGCTGACCAGATTGTGAGACGCCGCGGTGTCGGGCGATTGCGGAATGAATCTGAGGTTGGCTGCCTGTGCTTCTAGCTGCCGCTCTTTGAGCGTGCTGATAATCTCAAGAAGCTCTGCTTTACGTTCACGCTGGTCGGCTGGAAACCCCTCACGTTTGGTGATCTGTTTGCGTAGTTTTCCCTGAGCGGTTGTTAGCAGCTCACCCAGCGATCGGAAACGACTGGCGTTGCTGTCATTAGTAAGGCCGAGATTGCCCGCAGCCGCCTCCGTTAAACTCATCAGTGAGTGTAATTGCGTTGCCGATAGCGCCTCGCAGAAGGTTTCAATGATCACTTCGGTCAGCTGCGAGCTTCCTAAGTTGAGCGTTTCCGGCACAGTCTCAGGGGTTTGCTGATAGGCGCGCATGACCGCGCTGACAACGCTCAACCATTGATCGCGTTTAGCGAGCATGAGAGCCAACAGGCGGCGTGCGCGACTTTGTTCATTGCCGCACTGTCTGAGAAAGTCGGCAATTTCATTTTCGAATGGGTCATCGCGATACAGTCGCAACAGCACAGCATCAGCAGCTTCCGCGTACAGTTCGTCAGCCAGTTCAGTCAGTTGAGTATTTGGATTGAAACCGGACTGCAGTGGCAGTTGACGGGCCAGACTCATTGAGAAACTGTCGATGGTCTGGATTTTCAGGCGCTTAGGCTGTTCCAGCAGGTTCCAATTGAGTTCAGCGCTGCGTTGCAGTGCAGGTTGCGCGATCGGGTCACCGTTGCGTATTGCCTCGAGCACTCGGGCACGCATTTCACCAGCCGCTTTGATAGTGAAGGTGATCGCCAGAATTTCTTCTGGCTCCTGGACCCTGGCTAACAGTTTGAGGTATCTGTGCACCAGCAGAGTCGTCTTGCCGGAGCCGGCCGGGGCCTGGACGATGACCGAGCGTGTTACGTCGGTAGCCAGATCCCGTTGGGATTGGTCTTGCGGAGTCATTCTGACTCCCTGAGTTCATCAATGCGACACAAACCGGCGAGGTGGCAGTGATTGCAGATCTGTGGTCGGCGCGGCGAGACTGCCGCGTAGCCGGTGGTCATTTCTGCCGCCAGGTCCGATAGCTGCCTGGACCATTGGTCTTTCTGCGCTGCCCAGTCTCCAGCCAGCGGAGCAGTAACTCTGGCGGTACCCATGTCCAGTTCATCGACTCCGATCCCTGCCAGGCGCGGCCTCGATTCATCCAGCTGGGCGTAGAACACCCCACGAATCCGGTCGTCGGCCATCGCATAGATCGGCAGTTGTGGTTCCAGCAGGTCACCGTCTGAACTCGGCAGCACAATCCGTCCGGTCTTGTAGTCGACAATCAGCAGCGCGTCTCCGACCTGATCCAGTCGATCAACCCGGATTCTGATCCTGACGCCGTCTATTTCAATTTCCTGGGCCGTTTCAATGGCTTTGACCGTGAATGGGCCCCTCTGGGCCTCAAGCTCCAGCCAGGCGTGGATGACGCTGACCAGGCGCAGGTGTTCGCGCTCGACGAAAGCGCTGGGGAAGCGCCGGTAGTGCTGATGCAGAGCAGCCGAGACGGCTGCATCGATGGTTTCAGAGTCGCTGGGTCCTGGTGTCGTAGTTCCTTTCAGGTAATCCTGATAGAGGTTCTGCATTGCCTTGTGGAACACCGTACCCCGGTCCAGCGGATCCGGAAATGCATGAGGGTCCCGAGGTTCGCGCAGCTCCAGGCGATGGACTGCCCAGGCGCGAAATGGGCAGCCGGCCTGATCCGCAAACAATCCGCTGCCCCCTGAGCGCAACCCCGAAGGGTAAGGGCTCGCTACTGTATCGTTTACCCACTCCAGTTGCGCCCGGGTCTGGAAAAACGGGTGGGGTCGTCCTGTTGCTATTGCGCTGTGCGTCTCCGGAAAGTCGACAACCAGCGGGCTCGGCTCGCAGACATTGTCGCCTCTGAGGGTTGGGTAGCTGGCGATCAACTGGGTCGTGCAGTGCACCCAGTGGTCCAGGCGTTCTCGCGCGAACGCCAGCTCCTGCGCTGGTGTAGAGCGCGGCAGCAGATATTTTTTGCGAGCGGCCATTGTCAGTAGCGGGTTGCCGCTGACGCTCCCGGGCCAGGTTTCTTCATCCATGCTGGCGACCCACAAATGGGTGAAGCTCAGACCGGTAGTTTCCAGATAGCCGAGAACCTGAATGGGGGCCGGATTCCGCTGCGGCGCGAACAACCTCAGACTTAATGCACCGCGCAGTTCGTCCAACGCCGCGGCTGCGTCCATGGTCCGTTCGCGCTCTACCGTGCTCAATTCTCCGAGTAGCGCCTGAAGTTGCTGGTACGCCTGGTATTGAAGTGTCCCGGCCGCGTCACCGCTCCAGTGCACGCCAATCAGGCTGTGCTGAAAATCGGCCAGCCAGGCGCTGAAAGACCGTCGTGGAGAGCCCACCGCCGGTATCAGCTGAGCCAGAGCCGGCGATCTGAAGATCCGTGCCAGTTCATGAATATCAATCTGCTCAGGCGCAAGTTCTGGCCAGTCGGGTAGATCCGGCAACTGAAGATAGCGCGACCCGGACAGGCGTTGTGCGACCTTCAGCGGCAGGCGTCGATAACACAACTCCAGCCAGCTTTCGGCAGCGCGCCAGATCGGTTGATCGATCAGCCGGCCACCACCGCCAAGATCGAACGGCACTCTGCCGAGATCGTCTGCAAGCGGCGCAAACTCGGCGAGGAATTGTCTGAGAACACTCTGGTAGCGATTGCTGAGATCCGGAATCACCACGCCGATACGCAGCTGTTCGCCGTCTGCGCTCGTGGTATTGCCCGGATGGTGTTGTTCCAGCAGCGCTCGGCACCAGTATGCCGCCGCAGCGATCTCGGCTTCCGGGGTATCAAAGCCGCTGCGCCGGATTTCCGCGGCTTTCGTCTGGCTGGACTGGAGCATTTCCACGGATGTGCCGAGTTGGTGCAGCCGAGCCAGCCAGTCGCGTGCCGCTGCGGTAGGGTTTTCGAATGCCAGGCAGAACACCGGACGTGTGCCCACATGCTCAAGCAGCACGCTCTGCTGTGGCAACTGCGCGCTGGTGATCTGTCGGGCTGAGTCGAGCGCGCGGGCAAAGCGCGCCGCCCAGGCTGCAAACATCCGACCATCGTCGGTGACGGTCAGACTGTCATCGTTGCGCGAAATGTGCCACTGATGTAGTTGTTCCCAGGCCTGTAAAGCCTGGTGGCTGAGATGTTGCTGGCCCGCGGGTGCAAGCTCCCGCATCAGCAGATAAGCCTGTTCCTGGCTTAACAGCACTGGCAACAATGGATCATCCACCAGTGCGGCCTGGTAAAGGTGATTCCACCAACCTTGCAGGCTGTAGACGCGGGCGCTGGGCCAGGCTCGCAGGCCACGGCCCTGCTGGTGCAGGTCGAAGGAACGGATCAGGTCTCTTCGTAGACGGTCATTGCTGGTGAGCAACAGACCCTGTTCCAGTGCCCTTTCCAGGGCCGGGGTGATTTCAACGAATGCGTAGGACACGGCCGGATTCTAGAGCTACAGATACCGATCTGCCAGGTTCGGGCTGTGGTGAGCAACGAAATTGTTTTAGACTTGCGGTTTCAGCAACAGAAAAACCTGCGATCCAATATGTGGCACCTGATAGAAGACTTTTTTGAACAGAGCCTGGTTATGAAGGCTTTCATTGGCTTGGGCTGGCTGTCCATCATCATCATGGTAACGAGTATGTTCCTGGTCTGAGTTTCTTATTCATGTGGTTGTCGTCTTTAAGTTCGAAACAACGAGAAGCGCTGCTTGGCCTGGCGCATAACGTTGTTGTGTCTGATGGCCTGCTGGATCCGAACGAGGAAGGCATGCTGAACGAGTTCCGTCGGGAGATGGAGCTCAAAGAGGGTACCGAATCAGAGTATCTCGAGTTGTCTGGAATAGAGGGGATATTCGACAGCCGTAAAGCCCGCTTTATCGCGCTGATCAATCTATTGCGTCTGAGCTATGCGGATGGCGCGTTTGAAATCGAAGAAGAGTGTCTGCTGAGAGAAATCTGCCAGGCGTTTCAGGTGCCGGATGAGGATTTCATGCTTCTGGATAACTGGGTACGGCGAATGCTGGCACTCGAAGAAGAGGCGGCCAGTCTGCTGTCAGGCTGATTCAGCCTGTGCAATCAGCCGTTCCAGGGCGAGCAGTTCCGGCTCGACCCGCTCGGGGTGTTTCTGCAGTGAAGACTGCGGGCGAAAGCGGATGCCGCAGCGAAACTGATTCTGCTGCCTTACACAGTTGTGAACCACGCCGACTACGCTCAGGTTGCGATCCTGTTCCGGATAAGACAATTCCAAGTAAATGAAGTCATCGAGGTTGAGAGGTCTGGCTGACAGCACGGCAACGCCGAACCGGTTGAAATCCAGCGTTGCTGCTAGCACCTGCCGCAGGCTGCCACGACGGCGCAGCTGTACGGTAAGCAATTCAGACGAATAGCGGGGCACCCTGCGCCGGTCGCTGGCGTGATTGATGAGCAACCCTGAATACTGCTTGGCGTTGGTCATTCGCCTACGATAAGCCATTCGAACTAGTCGAAATGTGAACCAGACCTCGCTCTTTCCGGGAAAGCGCTCGAAGTGACCGGTCAGTTCAAGAAATTTTCAACAGGATTCGCTTGGCTTCATTGAGCTGCTGGGCCAGATAGTTGGAACCGCCACGATCGGGGTGTACTTTCTGCATCAGGCGACGGTGCGCGGCAATGATTGCGTCACGGTCTGGAGTGCCGCTGAGACCGAGAATTTCCAGTGCCTGCTGCCGGGACATATTGTCTGAACCGGGTGCCTGGCGGCGCTGATCGCCATTTTTCGAACCTGCAAAGCTGGCGAAGAGATGTCGAAGCCAGGGCAGGTAGCGCAGCAGACCGGTTCCCCGCTTCAGAAATGGCAATGCGGCGGCGCCAATCGCTGCTATCCAGGGCAGCCGTCCTGTGGCGGCGAGCACGCCCAGACTGATGATTAAAACCAGCGCGGTGATTGTTACCAGGGTGATGCCTCGACCCGGTCGCCAGTTCAGCCAGAGCAGGCGCATGAGGATAATAAAGGCGGAAACTGCCAGTAGGCTGGCAATCGGTAGCATGTCTACAACTTCCTGTGGGCGCTCGTTTGATGTTATCGCTGGGCAATCGCTTTATCATGCCATGGAATTGGGTAACGGGTACGTGAATGGACAATGCCGAACTGGAACGCTGGCTCGAGGAATTGAGGATCGAGCACCGGGATCTGGACGAGGTAATCCATCATCTGGTCGAAGCGAAACATCATGACAGCCTGCGGATCCAGCGTTTGAAAAAACGTAAGCTGAAGCTCAAGGACATGATTTCAATGGTCGAAAGCAAACTGATTCCAGATCTCGATGCCTGAGCTTGCGCCGCAACTGACCGTTGCGATCAGCTCCAGAGCGCTGTTTGATCTGAACGACAGCAATGCGGTCTTTGAAGAGCAGGGGCTGCAGGCCTACCGGCGCTATCAGATTGAGCAGGAAGACCAGATTCTGGCGCCGGGCGAAGCGTTTGCATTCGTACAGAAATTGTTAAATATCAATAAGATACTTGGCAAACATCAAGTCGAAGTCATACTGTTATCCCGTAACTCCGCTGATACCGGGCTACGCATATTCAACTCGATCAAAGCCTATGAGCTTGAGATCACCCGGGCGGCGTTCTGTGGAGGTGAATCACCGTATCGCTACGTCCGTGCTTTCGGCTGCACGCTGTTTCTTTCTACTCATGCCGACGATGTGGTGCACGCTCTCGATCACGGAGTGGCAGCAGCGACACTACTTGGCGGCGGTGCTCAACCAAGAGAAGACAGCAATGATCTGCGACTGGCTTTTGATGGTGATTCGGTGCTGTTTTCGGACGAAGCTGAGCGCGTCTATCAGCGCGATGGTCTTGATGCATTTGCGCGTACCGAAACTGCTGCGGCAGAACAGCCACTCGACGGCGGTCCGTTCAAAGCATTTCTCAGCGCATTGCACGGTGTGCAGCAACAGTTTCCAGAGCATGACTGCCCGATTCGAACTGCGCTGGTAACCGCGCGGGCAGCCCCGGCTCATGAACGAGTGATCCGGACGCTGCGAGCCTGGGACATCCGCCTGGATGAATCGCTGTTCCTCGGTGGTATGGATAAGACCGAGTTCCTGACGGCGTTTGGCGCGGACGTCTTTTTTGATGACCAGACCGGCCACTGCGAGCGGGCAAGTCCTCATGTGCCGGCGGGACACGTCCCGCATGGGGTGGCAAATCAGAAACAGCAATCGGATGCGGATGAGCAATAGGTTATGCTTGAGCTTGTTTTTATAGCCAGATGTCATGTTTGCTCGTCCAGCGGAGCCACCCGCGCGGACGCTCAGCCAGTTTGGCGAACGGTGCTCAGAGCGAGTCGACCGATACGTTCTTAACGCATTTCTGAGGCGTCAGGAACGGGATAGGAAACAGGGGATAGGGATGAAACTCCAGCAGTTGCGCTATATCTGGGAGGTTGCCCACCACGACCTCAATGTCTCGGCAACAGCACAGAGTCTGTTTACATCACAGCCCGGCATCAGCAAGCAGATCAGGCTGCTTGAAGATGAACTTGGGGTTGAAGTATTTGCCCGCAGTGGCAAACACCTTACCCACGTAACTCCAGTTGGAGAAACCATCATCGCGATGGCCGGAGAAATTCTCCGTGAAGCTGAGAAAATTAAGCAGGTTGCCCAAGAATACAGTAACGAAACCGAAGGCAGTTTGAGTCTGGCAACGACGCATACTCAAGCCAGGTATGCATTGCCTGAGGTCATTGGTCCGTTTCGCGATTCCTATCCGGATGTGTCTCTGCATATGAACCAGGGAACTCCCACCCAGATTGCTGAACTCGCAGCGACCGGTAAAGCAGACTTTGCAATTGCCACAGAAGGCATGGATCTTTTCAATGATCTGGTAATGATGCCCTGTTACCGGTGGAACCGTTCGGTGGTGGTCCCTGAAGACCACCCGCTGGTCGAGCGGGCCCGGCAGCCGGGTGGCCTGACCCTGGAAGACGTCGCAGCAGAGCCCATTGTCACCTACGTTTTCGGCTTCACCGGTCGATCGAGACTGGATGACGCGTTCAACGCTCAGGGGCTGACTGCCAATGTAGTGTTCACAGCCACAGATACAGACGTGATCAAGACCTATGTACGCCTGCGCCTTGGTATCGGCATCATCGCGACAATGGCTCTGGACCCCATTCAGGACAGTGATCTCGTGGCGCTCGATGCGAGTCATCTGTTTGCATCGAGCGTGACCCACATCGGCTTCCGTCGGGGTACCTTCATGCGCCGCTACATGTACGACTTCATCAGCCTGTTTGCGCCGCATCTCACCCGAGAACAGGTAGATGCCGCGGTCGCCTGCAGTACGCGTGCCGAAAGGGAGAAAATGTTTGCGGAAATCACCCTTCCTGTTCGTTGATTGCAATGGCTTGCGCGTGGTGATGAGTTGATCTGTGAAAACTGTGGTTCTGACCAGGTCGCCAGCTTCTGTGCACAATGTGGTCAGAATGATCGTAACTATCGCAGAACCCTGCCGCCATTGCTTTGGGATCTGGTTCGGGAAACTTTCGAAGTTGACTCCCGACTGCTGCGCACCCTGAAGCTGCTGCTGTTCAAGCCTGGCGAATTGTCCGAAGAATTCAGCCGCAACCGCCGGGCCAGTTATGTCAGCCCGTTTCGCCTGTACCTCTTTATCAATCTGCTGTTTTTTCTGCTGCTGTCTTTTTCCACTGATATCGAAAGTGGCTACCAGGATATCGTAATAGCAGACGCCGACTTGAACTCAGACTTGAGCTCAGACAGTGCAGCAAACATCGACTTGATCTTTGCGTTAGTGGACGACGACCGCAGGCAGAAACTGGATGAGATACTCGAACGACCTGACCCTTCAATAGGTAAAGAGATTTTGCTCAGCGTGGCGGAAGATATGGCTGCCGGGAACGCTTTTACCCAGCAGCCGAGCGCCGGTGAAAAGCTGGAGCTCGATCCGTTCGAGCGCTATATGTTCGGCCAGCTGATTGACGCGATAGATGACCCGAGGGAGATGCTCAGCAATCTGGTCGACAATCTGCCGGTACTGCTGTTTGTGATGCTGCCGATTTACGCGGCGTTGCTGAAACTGTTCTATATAAAACGTCGACGCTACTACGTGGAAAACCTGGTGTTTGCCGCGCATCTGCATAGTTTTGCGTTTGTGATCTACGCGCTGATGTTGATGCTGCCCGATGAAACCTGGTTGGACATGCTGCTGATGTCGATGATGGCATTCTATCACTTCACTGCGCTGAGGCGATATTTTGGCGAGAGCTTTCGGCGAACGATGGTGAAATATCTGGCTCAGGTGGTTGTCTATTTTCTGTTGCTGCTGCCGATCATGTTCGGCATGGTTACGGTGTTCACGCTGGCGACAGTGTGAGCGCTCCAGCAGAGGTCATTTTTTTGTTTCTGGTGTATGTTGCGCCCTGTCTACGATCGGCAGTGGGCGGCAGGCATCAATGGGTATTTTTCGTTTGTAGCTGCCAATCCGAATTTAGAGAAGAGGGGATGATTGACTTTGGACGTACTGTGTTTGGATCTCGAAGGGGTGCTGATTCCGGAAGTGTGGTTGGGGGTGGCTGCGCGGACGCAGATTGAAGCGTTGAACAAGACAACCAGAGATATCCCCGTCTACGATGAGCTGATGCGATCCCGACTTGATACCCTCGCTGAACACGACATTTCGCTGTCGCTGATTGAAGAAGTCATTGAGTCGCTGGATCCGCTGCCCGGTGCCCGGGAGTTTCTTGACTGGGCTCGCGAACGCTTTCAGGTGGCGATTATCTCGGATACTTTTTATCAGTTTGCTATGCCGTTTATGGCCAAGCTTGGTCATCCAACGCTGCTGTGTCATAACCTTGTGGTAGAAAATGATCGAATTGTCGACTACAGGATCAGGCAGCCGGACCCCAAGCGTTGTTCCGTGCGCGCGTTCAAATCGCTGCAGTATCGGGTTTTTGCTGCAGGCGATTCTTACAATGACATTTCCATGCTGGAAGAAGCCGATACAGGGTTCTTCTTCTGCGCACCGGAAAATGTCATGAACGAATTCCCGCAGTATCAGGCCGCTGAGGATTACGCCGCTCTGCAGCAACTGCTTACCACGGCGACAAGTGCTTAGTCAGGCTTGTAGCCTTCAGCGTGGATCTGACCCGCTGACCCGCGTCCACAATGTCTGGCTGCGGCCTCGATCCTCAAGCTGGACCCACTGATTGAGTGCCACAGACTGCAGGTAACTGTTGTTGCCATCAGAGACCTGCAGCCTTGCACCAAGCGGGATTCGGTCCAGGGTAATGGTGAGAGCGTCGTCGCCGGTGGCGTCGGGCGCATACACCCATAAATGTCGCAACCGCACCCAGGCTGGAGGTAATACTTCAGAGGCTGGCAGAATCAGGGTTTCTCCGGCGCGCATCTCGAAACTGGCGATATCTGATTGAGTCCCCCAGCAGCGATCATTGGTATCTACCTGCTCGCAGGCGGGGGGCGTTTTAGAAAACTCGACCAGCAGCCAGTCGTCAGCGTATGAGGCGAATGCGACAGTGGCGCTCAGCAGCATCAGGGCCATTGCCGTACGCATCAGATGCTCAACGACCGCAGTTCAGGATCCAGTTCTGCTCGCTGCCACAGATAGTCGAAACGATCAGCCAACTGAGTGCTCTGCACTGGGTCGTACTGATTACTGAACGCCTGGTACTCGTTGTGATCCGGCATCAGGAAGAATGCCCGTTGATCGGCAAGTACAAAGCAGCGCTGCTCATCCTGCAATTCGCCAGCCACCAGACGAATCTGGATTTTGCTGGTCAGGCGTCTGGCAAGGTCAACGAGTCTGTGGCCCCGGCTGATCACCGGATTGGAGGAGTGTATCAGCACCCGCAGGGTGGTCGGCGGACCACTGCGAACAAAGGCCGACAAAGCCTGCAGTACCTGACCATCTTCAAACAGACTGTGATCGAGAAGCGGGCTGTAGATACGAACCTCCCGCAGTGGATGATCCAGGACCCGGACGATGCCCTCCACACAGGCCTGCTCCCCATCATGAGAGAACAGTTCCGCATCCTGTGTGTCTGTGTGCACAGGCTCGTCACGCACAACTGGTTTGGCTACCTCTCCGGGCGCCTCAAACGGTATTGGCAGGATAAGTTCCATGCGCTGGTGCGGCTTGTCGGCTTCGAGGAATTCTCGGCCCACCGGGACAAAACCGGCTCGTCGATAAAAGTCGGTTGCCTGAGACTGTGCGTTCAGAAACAGCTGAGTTAAACCCTGAGTTTTACTGTGTTCTATCGCCAGGTTCAGCAGGTCGAAGCCGATTCCCTGACCCCGGAAGTCGGCAAGCACAGCCATCCGACCAATCTGCCCGTCGGCCAGCAGTCGCGCGCAACCGACATGCTGACCGGCTTGCGAAATCGCCAGAAAGTGACTGGCCTGTTCGTCTTTGCCATCGCGTTCAATTGACGCCGGTACGCCCTGTTCTTCTATGAACACGGCGGCCCGAATTGCCTCCAGTATTTTCGAGTGGGTTTCCCAGGCAACAGGCAATACGTGTACCTGCATCAGTCTGCTCCGTCTCTCAGCCCGTGGGCATTGCGCCGCACAGTCTCTGGTTTCCGAGCCAATGGCGCAGCCAGTCCCAGGTAGGCAGCCGGAGTCAGCTCTGCCAGAGCAGCTTTCTCTGATTCAGGGATTTTGAGTTTGCCGAGTACCTCCTGATACAGGGCTTCATCCATCTGTCTGCCCCGGGTCAACTCCTTGAGTTGCTCATAAGGTTCGGGCATGCCGTGACGACGCATGATGGTCTGGACAGCCTCGCCAAGCACTTCCCAGCTGCTGTTGAGATCCCTGCGAATGGCTTCCGGATTCACTTCCAGTCTGCTCATACCTTTGAGTGTAGCCTGATAGGCGACGACACAATGACCCAGCGCGCTGCCGATGTTGCGAAGTACGGTTGAGTCTGAAAGGTCCCGCTGCCACCGGGATATCGGAAGTTTGCTGGCCATATGGTCAAGTAAAGCGCCGGCAACGCCGATGTTGCCTTCCGAATTCTCGAAATCGATCGGGTTGACCTTGTGTGGCATTGTTGATGAACCGGTTTCTCCTTCGACTTTGCGCTGTTTGAAGTAGTCGATCGCAATGTATGCCCAGATGTCTCGATCGAAATCCAGCAGTACCTGGTTGAATCTCATCAAGGTGTGGAACCACTCGGCAATATAGTCGTGCGGTTCAATCTGCGTTGTGTAGGGATTCAGTTCGAGCCCTAGAGAGGTAACAAAAGCCCGACTCAGTTGCTGCCAGTCGACGTCCGGGTAGGCGGCGACGTGGGCGTTGAAGTTACCGACGGCACCGTTCATCTTACCGAGGCCGGCGAGTTTCTCGAACTGGTCGCGTTGCCGGGCGAGACGGGCGCTGACATTGGCCAGTTCTTTACCTAGCGTTGTTGGTGATGCTGGTTGTCCGTGCGTTCTGGACAGCATTGGCAGATCCGCGTTGGCCTCGGCCATTCTGTCGAGCGCAGAAATGAGCTGCTGCATCTGTGGCAGCAGCACCTCCGCACGAGCACTCAACAACATCAGTCCATAGGCAAGGTTGTTTATGTCTTCAGAGGTGCAGGCGAAGTGGACGAATTCAATGCTTCCGGCCAGCCCGTCAATTTCGGCAATTCGCGCTTTGACAAAGTACTCAACGGCTTTCACATCATGATTGGTAGTCGCTTCTATAGCCTTGATCCGCGATGCGTCTGCAAGGCTGAATTTTTCGTAGATGGCCGTCACCGATTTTTCCTGAGCATCGCTGTGTAACGTCAGCTCCCGGATCTCCGGTGAGCGAGCCAGATGAAGAAACCAGCAGCACTCTACCTGAACCCGCCAGCGCAGCAGCCCGTATTCACTGACGATGGTGTTGAGTGATGCAACCTTGCTGGCATAGCGACCATCGAGAGATGTAATGGCCAGCAGCGGATCGAGTCCAGTGGTGTCTGGCGAAGCAGTGCCGTCAGCGTTCATAGTTAAGCTTTCCAATAGGTCATGATTCATTATCTTCCGGTCGCTCGGGTGTCAGAGCCTGCAGAGACTTCAGCGCTTCGAGCACCTGCTTTCTGTTTAAGATCAGCTGCCAGCGGCTGCCACCCAGCTGCTGCCACAGCCAACCGAACCGGACACCGGCAAGCAGCAGAGTGCGGATGCTGTCAGCGACGCCTGGTTGCTGCAGGACTTCCGGGTTTCCGGAAACCTGTATTCGCTTGCCCAGGGTGCTGATGGTTTCCTGATAAAGATCTGCGATTGCGATCTCTTCGGGATGATCATGGAGTCGTTCAAGCCCGCCAGTGAGCCGCTCGATGACAACCGGTGTGTTCTTTAAACGCCGTGCCAGATCAACCAGCTGCAGTGCATAGCGCAGGACATCAGCGCGATCGTTTTCGCCACCGAGAGTAGCTGCTGCTACCGAAACTCCGAGGCTGAAAGCGTGAGGATCTGGAAAGATCTGGGACATTGAGCTGGCATTGTGGGTTGTGATCGCGGCAATGACTGCTGACCGAGCAGTCTTGTCGACCGGCAAACCATTTGCGCAGGCGCGCACGAGATCGGCGCACTGGAATACTCCTGCAAGTGCGAGACTTCGATAGTCCAGGTCGAGTTCAGTCATGGCCGTTCATCTTGATCTGGTGATACCTCTTAAATCAGGTGAAGCTTCTTTAATCCGGTGAAGCCTCTTTAATCCGGTGAAGCCTCTTTGATCCGGTGAAGCCTCTTTGATCGATCATGCCTGGATGACGCCGCCGCCCAGGCATTGTTCATCCTGGTAGAAACAGACGTACTGCCCGGCTGTGATGGCGCGTTGTGGCGTTGCAAATCTCACGGTCAGACGCCCATCCGCACGAGTGGTTATCGTGCAGGGTTGATCAGGTTGGCGATAGCGGATTTTTGCATTCAGCCTGGCCGGGAACCCTTCGGGTTTTTTCAGCCAGTTTACCGAATCTGTAATCAGCCAGTCGTGGAGCAGGGCGGATTCATCCTGAGTGACAATTAATTCGTTAGTGTGCAGATCTTTTCCCGCCACATACCATGGCACCTCCGGCCGGCCTCTGATGCCGCCAATACCCAGTCCCTGGCGTTGACCGATGGTGTAGTAGGCAAGGCCGGTATGTTCGCCAATAGTGATGCCTTCGGTGTCTCTGATGCGTCCCGGTCGCGCCGGCAGGTAGTCGGACAGGAAATCGCTGAAACGGCGCTCACCGATGAAGCAGATGCCGGTGGAATCTTTTTTCCGATGATTTTCGAATCCTGCCGCCGCAGCAATGCTACGCACTTCGGGCTTGGTCAACTCGCCGAGGGGGAAAAGACAGCGACGCAGGGCCGCTGCAGGTACGTCCTGCAGGAAGTAGCTCTGATCTTTTTCGTCGTCGCAGCCTTTCAGCAACTGGTACTCACCGTCATTGTCGTAGACCGAGCGGACGTAGTGTCCTGTGGCGATATAGTCAGCGCCCAGCGCTGTGGCGTAGTCGGCAAACTGCTTGAATTTGATCTCCCGATTACATAACACGTCGGGATTCGGGGTGCGTCCGGCTGAATACTCCGCCAGGAAATTCTCGAAAACATTGTCCCAGTACTCAGCGGCAAAATTAGCGGTATGCAGCTCAATGCCCAGTTTCTCACACACACAGCGAGCATCAGCCAGATCCTCCAGGGCGGTGCAGTATTCGCTGCCATCATCTTCGTCCCAGTTCTTCATGAACAGGCCGCTGACCGAGTAGCCGGCTTCCAGCAATAGCAGCGCAGCCACCGACGAGTCGACGCCTCCGGACATGCCGACGATGACACTGGTGTCTGCATTGGTCGTGTTGCTGGACAATTCCGGCTCCTTCAGCCTGGATAGCTGGCGAGTGGTGGTTACTTTCGCCAGTTTCGAGTTTCCTGGGGGCGCGTATTCTACAGGGTCATGATTGGCCCGTATAATCGTGCGATGACAGATAATTTTAAGACGCCACAATTCAGTCACCTCAATGAGGCCGGCGAGGCCAATATGGTCGACATTTCCGATAAATCGGTCACTAAGCGAGTGGCGGTAGCCGGCAGCCGGTTGAGAATGCTGCCGACCACCCTGAGCGCGATCTATGACCATGGTCACCCCAAAGGCGATGTGCTGGCAGTGGCCAGAATTGCCGGTATCCAGGCCGCAAAGAAATGCTCGGACCTGATCCCGTTGTGCCATCCGCTGGCACTGAGCAAAGTCGAGATCCGCTTCGCCCAGCGCGGTGACGATTGTCTTGAAGTCGAAGCCGAGGTAACTGTCAGTGGCAAGACGGGGGTAGAGATGGAGGCCCTGACTGCAGTCAGCGTCGCCGCTCTGACTGTCTATGACATGTGCAAAGCTGCAGATAAAGGCATGACGATTGAAGCAACCCGGCTGCTGCACAAGTCTGGTGGCAACAGCGGTACCTGGGAATCGCCATGACTGTCAGGGTACTGTTTTTTGCGTCGCTCAAAGAAGCCGTAGGGTGCGAAAGCCTAAGTATTGACCTGCCAGAGCAACTGGAGCTGTCGGCATTTATCGACCGGCTGGCGGAGCAGTTGGGTGCGCATGCCCACCAGGCGCTGACCTCAGAATCGGTGCGCGTTGCTGTGAATCAGGAATTACGCAACGGGCCGCAAGTCATCAGCGACGGTGATGAAGTTGCGTTTCTGCCACCGGTCACCGGAGGGTGATTGGATGAAGCTGGAAGTTCGAGTTCAGGAAGCAGATTTTGACATTGCCGCAGAGTATTCGGCTCTTCGCAATCGCGCCGGCGGTGGGCTCGGTGCTGTGGCGACCTTCATTGGTCTGGTCCGTGACCGCCACGACGGCGACCTTGTCTCCACCCTCTATCTCGAGCATTACCCGGGTATGACAGAGCGGAGTATTGAAGCAATTGCGACGAAAGCGGCAGCGCGATGGCCTCTGCAGGACGTACTGGTTATCCACCGGGTAGGCGCGTTGGGCGGTGCAGAGCAGATTGTCTACGTTCAGGTGGCCAGTGGTCATCGGGACGCCGCGTTTGCTGGCGCTGCGTTCATCATGGACTATCTGAAGACAGACGCAGTGTTCTGGAAGCGCGAAGACCGGAACAGCGGTTCGCGCTGGATAGAATCCACCCGGGAAGACCTGCTGCGACGCCGCAACTGGGATGCTGATCCAAAGCAGCAGTGACCAGTCGGTCTGCGGGTGGCTTCTACAGACGCGCCCGATACAAAAACATGCCAAATCCAAGCAGGCTGACAGCTCGAAATGCCTGATCCAGACAGCTTAGAAGCGCCGCAGAAGCAGGGCGCTGAACACCAGGTTGACTGCCGCGTTCAGTTCGACTGGCGCGCCTGACCGTTTTCCAGGTGGTCCTTAGCATGTCCGTCGAGCGTTTCAGCGTCCTCCACGGTTACTGAGAGCACGTTGGCTGTGGTGCCGTCTAGTGCGGCATCATCGATCGTGACTCCGTTAACCGAGGTTTTGGTGCTGTCTGCATGCTCCTCGGTCGCCTCTTCACCCGCTTCAATGTGCGTGGCATGGAGGCCTTTGGGGCCTGCCAGGATCTCGAATTGAACTCCCTGACCGGCTTTCAGAGTCTTGTAGCCTTCCATCTCGATGGACGAATAGTGGGCAAACAGATCATCACCACCATCATCAGGTAGGATGAACCCGTACCCTTTGGCGTTGTTGAACCACTTTACTGTGCCTGTTAATTTTTCGCTCGCCATGGCAACCGCCCTCCCAAGCAGCCTAGGAACTGGCCCGGCATAAGTTTCTTCTTGAGTCCGACGATTGCTCGAACGCTCAGTCAGCGTCCGACAATTACCTGAACTCTCCCCTCAAAGGGACTTTCGTCCCATTTTGCCAGAGAGTCAAGGTTGAATTGTCTGTCGCAGGACCTGTTTAATCAGGCGGAAACAGCCTGACTGCGTTCCTTCCCAGGCGGCCCAGCGGCCTTTTGGCGACGCAAATGGTCCCGGGCTTTGAAACCTCAGCGTCAATTTTAAAGCCGCGGTAGCTGGGAGGTGACGACGGGGTTTTCACGCTTGCTGAGTGATGCTCCGCAAGTCCTGACAGGTGAACTGTCAGTGGCAGGATGACACTCGTGGACTGTTCGACCGGCTCGGATTTGTGGCATGGTTGGCCTTGCATTCGGCCGCCTGGGGCCCCAACGTAAGGATAACGCGAGGTGGTTTGCCAGGTGGACCTTGAACTGGTCGGCACTTCGATCAGGCCGACGTGACTAATTGGCCGATGACACTGTTTGAGAGAATGACCACTAATATCGACGAGCTAACTTTGGCGAATTTGAGATCAGGACCGGTGCGAGGGTCTGATGACCCCGGGCAGGATGATTCCAACGACGATGACTCGGGATTGGCTACCGCGACAGCCAAACCCAAGCTCAAGCGCCCGCCGATGTATAAGGTCATACTTCTGAACGATGACTACACGCCGATGGAGTTTGTGGTGCACATACTGGAAGTGTTTTTTGCCATTGATCGGGAGAAAGCGACTCAGATCATGCTTGCTGTACACACCCAGGGCGCCGCGGTAGTGGGGATTTTTCCTCGCGATATTGCTGAGACCAAATCCGAGCAGGTGAATCAGTACTCGCAGGAAAATAACCATCCGCTGATGTCTACGGTAGAGATGACTGATTGAACAGTGCTGGGGCGTTGCTAATTTGAAGGTAGTGCGACAAAAACTTTGATCAGCTGGCAACGACTGGCTGAGGATAAAAGCCGAAAACGGACAGCCGAATACGAATAGCCGAACATAAAAGGACGAAAAACCGCATACATGTTAAGTAAAGACCTGGAAGTAACCCTGAACGAAGCGTTCCGGGCCGCAAAGACCAAGCGCCATGAGTTCATGACCGTTGAGCATCTGTTGCTGGCACTGCTGGACAACACCATTGCGCTGGAAGTGCTGGCTAAGGTGGGCGCGGACGTGGATCGGCTCCGTAAAGAACTGGAGGAGCACATTGATTCCACAACCCCGCTGATTCCGGCCGGGGACGCGGATCGTGAAACACAGCCTACGTTAGGCTTCCAGAGGGTGCTGCAGCGAGCGGTGTTCCATGTTCAGTCATCCGGGCGCAAAGAGGTCAACGGTGGTCAGGTCCTGGTCGCGATCTTCAGCGAACAGGAAAGCCAGGCAGTTTTCCTGCTCAAACAGCAGAGTATTGCTCGTATAGATGTAGTGAATTACATCGCCCACGGGATTTCCAAAGTCGGTGGCGAAGAGGGTGAACCGATTGCTCCGTCGTCGGTTGAGGGCGAAGAAGAAGGTGCGGAAGGTGGCCAGCAGAGCGCTCTGGAGTCATTCGCCACCAATCTGAACGAACAGGCCCGAAATGGCCGTATTGACCCGCTGGTTGGCCGCGACAGCGAGCTTGAGCGGGTAATCCAGGTGCTGTGTCGGCGCCGGAAGAACAACCCGCTGCTCGTTGGCGAATCCGGAGTCGGTAAAACGGCCATTGCCGAAGGGCTGGCAAAACGCATTGTCGACGGACAGGTCCCGGAAGTTGTCGCGGACAGCAATATCTACTCACTTGATATGGGCGCACTGCTGGCCGGAACCAAATATCGCGGCGATTTCGAAAAACGCTTTAAAATGATTCTGGGTGAATTAAAGAAAGAAGAGGGCGCCATTCTCTTCATCGATGAAGTGCACACCATCATCGGCGCCGGGGCGGCATCTGGTGGCGTAATGGATGCTTCCAACCTGCTGAAGCCTTTGCTTACTTCGGGTGAAATCCGCTGTATGGGATCGACCACCTACACCGAATATCGCGGCATCTTTGACAAGGACCGGGCTTTGTCCCGACGTTTTCAGAAGATTGACGTCAGTGAACCTGATGTCAACGACACCTATCAGATTCTCAAGGGACTGAAGTCGCGCTTCGAAGATCATTACCACCTTCGCTATACTGATAAGGCGCTGCGCGCTGCGGCGGAACTGGCTGATCGCTATATCACCGATCGCTTTCAACCTGACAAAGCCATTGACGTGATTGATGAAGCTGGCGCTGCACAGCAGCTGGTGACACCCAGCCGCCGTAAAAAGAGCATTGGAGCCGCAGACGTTCAGGATGTGGTCGCGAAAATTGCCCGGATTCCGTCCAGTCAGGTCAGCTCTTCAGACAAAGAAGCGCTGCGGGATCTGGACAGCAAGCTGAAGATGGTTGTGTTCGGTCAGGACGAAGCCATCGAATCTCTTGCATCGGCGATCAAATTGTCCCGCGCTGGACTCAAGTCCGGTGAAAAGCCGATCGGATCCTTCCTGTTTGCGGGCCCGACCGGGGTCGGTAAAACCGAGGTTTCCCGTCAGCTGGCAAACATCATGGGCGTCGAACTGCTGCGCTATGACATGTCGGAGTATATGGAGCGTCACACGGTTTCCAGGTTGATTGGTGCGCCGCCAGGATATGTCGGATTTGATCAGGGTGGTCTTTTAACAGAAGCCATCGCAAAACATCCCCACAGCGTGGTGCTGCTTGATGAAATCGAGAAGGCTCACCCGGAAGTGTTCAATCTGCTGCTGCAGGTGATGGATCACGGTTCGCTGACTGACAACAACGGTCGCAAAGCCGATTTCCGTAACGTGGTGCTGATCATGACCACCAACGCCGGCGCTCAGGATATGGCTCGTCCGTCCATCGGATTTACCGAGCAGGACAATACCACGGACGGAATGGAGGCGATCAAGCGCCTGTTCACCCCGGAGTTCCGTAACCGCCTGGATGCCATCGTGCAGTTTGGTTCGCTGAGCGTCGATGTGATCAAGACTGTGGTAGACAAATTCCTGACAGAGCTTCAGGCCCAGCTGGATGACAAGAAGGTTACGCTGGATGTGGATGAAGATGCACGGGAATGGCTGGCACGGGAAGGCTACGATGAGAAGATGGGCGCCCGGCCAATGCAGCGTCTGATACAGGAAAAAATCAAAAGACAGCTTGCCGAAGATGTACTGTTTGGCAACCTGGCCAAAGGCGGCACGGTATACGTGACGGTCAAAGACGGCGAATTGGCATTGACCACAGAGTCTTCGGAGCCTGCCAGACCGGAAACGGTCTGAGTAAGCGGTCGGGCCCGGCGAGCTTGCCGGGCTTTCGGCTCACCGGCTATTTACGGAAGGTGATCCGGCCTTTAGAAAGGTCGTAGGGAGTGAGTTCCACTTTGACCTTGTCGCCGGTGAGAATGCGAATGTAGTTTTTGCGCATTTTCCCGGAGATGTGTGCGGTGACTACGTGGCCGTTGTCCAGCTCAACGCGAAACATGGTATTGGGCAGCGTGTCGACCACAGTGCCTTCCATCTCAATCTGTTCTTCTTTAGCCATAGGCTCCGTCAGGGTTGCAGGGCGCGGGCATTCTGCCCGATGACACACCGAAGTGCAAAGCGGTGTTGTTGTGGAAATTTCATTGAATCGCGGTGCGGCGATCAACTCAACGTCAGCCAGCGGCCATTGCTGAAAAGCTGCAGCGGTCGGTAGTCGATTTTATAGCGCATTTTCTGGCTATCCCGGATCCAATAACCCAGGTACAGATGCGGCAGGCCGAGTGATCTGGCCAGATCGAGCTGCTGTAAAACCGCCATCACACCCAGGCTTCGATCCTGATAATCCGGATCGAAGAAGGTGTAAACGGCAGACAAACCGTCTTTCTGCTGATCTGTCACGGCAACACAGACCAGCTCACCATTCAGCGTCATGGACAAAAACCGTGTGTCGGACCAGGTGCTGAGCAGAAATGAGCGGAACTGTTCGCGCGTGGGCGGGAACATGTCGCCATCACCGTGGCGGGCTTCCACGTAGCGCGCATAGAGGTCGTAGTGTTCGTCGCTGTATGCGGCCGGTTCCAGATACACCTCGAGATCCATATTTTTAGTCAGCACACGCCGTTGCCGTCGGCGTGGCTGAAACTCATCAACAATGACCCGGGTTGGTATACACGCCTGGCAATTCTGACAGTGGGGGCGGTAGAGGTGACCACCGCTGCGGCGAAAGCCAAAATCAGCCAACTGCTGATAGAGGTCTGACGTGATGGTGTCACGTGGGTCCAGAAACAGGGTCGTCGCCTGCTGGTCCGGCAGATAGCTGCACGGATGCTCCGGCGTTATAAAAAATTGTCGCTTGCCCAGTTCGTCTTGCATCGTCACGTCATTTTAGCCAATGGGGTGTCAGTATCCACCTCGGCAGTTGGCGTCTGGGACGTTGTCCACGGGCCGCGTCGGGTTGCCTGATGAGCGTTTTCTTCCACCAGACGGGCAAATGTCTGTCTGGGTATTTCCACCGCACCCATCCGCTCGAGATGAGGATTGCCTACCTGGCAGTCAATCAGCATGAACGACCAGGCGATAGCTCTCTGGCACAGGTGGTACAAGGCGACTTTAGAGGCGTCCCGTTCCCGGGCAAACATCGACTCACCGAAGAACATTCGGCCCAGCGAGACACCATACAGACCGCCCGCCAGGCTTTTTTGTCCAGAAGCATCCGTTAGCCAGACTTCAACCGAATGGGCAAGTCCCAGATCATGCAGATGACAGTACGCGGTGGTCATTTTCGGGGTAATCCAGGTGCCGGATTCGCGTCCATCGACACCGCTGCGTGGTTCCGAACAGGCTGCGATGATCTGCGGGAAAGCCTCGTCGTAGGTGACTTCGAAGCCACCGTTGCGCAGGCGTTTGGCCAGGCTCCTGGATACTTTGAGCTGGTCCGGGTAAATCACAGTCCGTGGATCGGGTGACCACCAGAGGATCGGGCCGTCGTCGTCATCGAACCAGGGGAAAATGCCGTGTCGGTAGGCGCTGACCAGCCACTCCGCGGTCAATTCGCCGCCAACGGCCAACAATCCATTGGGATCTTCGAGCGCTCGTTCGAGCGGCGGGAATTCCGGGCGGCGTCGATCGAGCAGGTTCACGTTGGCGGTCAGGCGGCGCCGTGCTGACGAAGTATGTCAAGAAACGGTACTGCATGGCGGTGGCTGGCGATGACGTCTGCGAGGGTCTGATTGTCGCGGCTGCGCGCAGTCAGATCCCGATTGTCAGCAATGAAGAAATCAACGAATCTGGCGAAGTCGGCGGGACGCATACTTCGATAGGCATAGAGCAGAGCGCTGAAGTCTGCACTGGGTTCGGCGCCCAGCGGTGCCTTGTCTAGAAAGCTGCGGATCCGCTCATCATCGAATACTTCATCCACTACTTTTGCTTTATCCGCGCGCATCTTTACCGTTCTTATCCGATGAATTGGACCGCCATGATAGCCTGCTCTTGCTGACGCTGCCAAAGTGGCAAGTGTAAATTTAGGTTAGTGTTCTAACAGGCTGATATCTTTGGCTAAATCGGCTGGCATTGTTGTGGATAACTTTGTCCGCTACACTCCCGTCGGGATCTAAGGAGAGGTTCTTAACGTTGTCTTCCACTATCCCGTTCCGGGAAATCTGTCTGGTCACGCTGGCTGCAACCGCGCTCTACGCTCTGCTTGCCATCGTCTCATATTCGCCCCTCGATCCGTCGTTCACATTCAGCGGTGATGGTGGCGAAATTCGTAATCTGGTGGGTGCCAGCGGTGCCTGGTTTTCAGACATGGCCCTGTACCTGTTCGGGGTCATGGCCTATCTTTTGCCGTTGGTCCTGGTGGTCACGGGCATCAATCTGCTGCGGGAGCGCCATGAGGATTTCTCCTGGCTCTTGTTCAGCATCCGCAGCATTGGCTGGACCGGTGTGTTCATCTGCGGCTGTATTCTTAGTGAAATCCATTTCAGCGCTCTGGAAGCTCTACCCGCCGGTTCCGGGGGCATTGTCGGCAAGTGGCTCACAGTCGTCGGGTTGCCGGTATTTGGCTGGGTAGGGTTAACGCTGCTCTGCCTGACCGGGATGCTGATTGGCGCGCAGGCTGCTGCAGGATTCTCCTGGCTCGATGTTGCAGAAGTGACCGGGCGCTGGCTGCACGCTCTGTTCAACATGATCACCAGCTATGTGGACCGTCGCCTCGACATCTGGCGTCAACGCAAGGAAAACCGCACTGCGACCAAAGCAGTAGTGCAATCGCGACGAGTGGCACGGCAGAAAGCCGAACTGAGACCCAAAGCTCAGCCGAATATCGAAACCGTGGTCAAGACGCCGCCGAAAGCGCGACAGCAGAAGCTGTTTGATCTGAAGACCAGTGGTGAACTGCCTGATCTGGATCTGCTCGACGAACCAGACAGCGAACGCAAACCTGGATTCGAGTCCGATTCTCTCGAGGCAATGTCACGGCAACTGGAAAAGAAACTGGACGACTTTGGCATTGAGGCTCAGGTCGTATCCGTTCTGCCAGGCCCTGTGGTGACGCGTTTTGAGATTCAGCCAGCTGCTGGTATCAAAGTCCAGAGGATCTCTGCGCTGGCAAAAGATCTGGCGCGCTCACTGGCGGTGATCAGCGTCCGGATTGTGGAAGTCATACCGGGAAAATCGGTCGTGGGCATAGAGATTCCCAACGAAAACCGGGAAGTGGTCAGACTGAAAGAAGTACTGGCAGATCCGGTCTTTCAGGATGCCAAGTCGCCGCTCACGCTGGCCCTTGGCAAAGACATCATGGGCGAATCGGTGGTCACCGAAATCGACAAGATGCCCCATCTGCTGGTGGCGGGTACAACTGGCTCCGGTAAGTCGGTTGGGGTGAATGCGATGTTGCTGAGCATTCTGTGTAAATCGACGCCGGATGAAGTCCGCCTGATCATGATTGATCCCAAGATGTTGGAACTGTCGGTTTATGAAGGCATTCCTCATCTGTTGTCGCCGGTTGTCACCGACATGCGCGAAGCGGCGATGGCGCTGAACTGGTGTGTGGCTGAGATGGAGCGTCGCTACAAACTGATGGCCGCATTAGGCGTGCGCAATCTGGCCGGGTATAACAAGCAGGTGCTTGATGCCGCCAAACAGGGCGGAATTCCTGATCCACTGTGGAGCAGCGAACTCGACGAAGAAGCACCGATGCTTGAAAAACTGCCAATGATTGTGGTCTTCATCGACGAGTTTGCCGACATGATGATGATTGTCGGTAAGAAGGTTGAGCAGCTGATTGCACGCATTGCTCAGAAAGCCCGGGCAGCGGGCATACACCTGGTCCTGGCAACCCAGCGGCCGTCCGTCGATGTCATTACCGGGTTGATTAAAGCCAACATTCCGACCCGGATCAGCTTCCAGGTGTCATCGAAAATTGATTCTCGAACCATTCTTGACCAGGGTGGTGCAGAGCAACTGCTTGGGCATGGCGACATGCTCTACCTGCCGCCCGGCAGTGGCGTGCCGGTGCGCATCCACGGCGCGTTCGTTTCAGATGAAGAAGTCCATCGAGTGGTTTCCGACTGGAAACGCCGTGGTGAACCTGACTATCGGGAGGATGTGCTTACCGGCGGCAGCGATGAACCATTCGTGGAGCTGGAGTCTAAAAGTAGTAGCGAAAACGAAGATGCGCTTTACGACGAAGCTGTGCAGTTTGTGCTCGATTCGCGGCGCGCATCTATTTCTTCGGTGCAGCGCAAGCTGCGAATTGGCTACAACCGCGCGGCCCGTTTGATTGAAGCGATGGAAGAGGCGGGCGTCGTCAGCGAAATGGGCACAAATGGCAGTCGTGAAGTACTTGTTCCGAAGCGCGATTAAATCAGTTCGCCGTTCAGTCAGCGGGTGGGTGCTATTGCTGCTCTGGGTGATGAGTTTCAGTACGCTTGTCAGTGCGTCAGCAGCTCCGGCTGCAGCGTCTTTTTACACTGATACTGAAGCGACCGAGGACTTAACGCGGAAGCTGCCAATTGACCAGGATGCAGCCTTGCTGGAGGCTCGTCTGCAGACTCTGGCTGCTTACTCAGCCAGCTTCATTCAGGACATTCAAGGCGCCCGTGGCCAGCTGCTGGAGCGATCCAGCGGACATGTCAGCGTGCTGCGCCCGGCATTCCGTTGGCAGGTGGACAATCCTTATCCTCAGATAATCGTAGCTGACCAGGCTCTGCTAAAAATCTATGACCCGGACCTGGAACAGCTCACCATCAGACCGATGGACGAAGCGCTGAAAGATACCCCGATATCTCTGCTGTCGCGTGATGCTATCGCATTGAGCGGAGATTTTACGATTACCCGGGTCGCAGAGGAGGAGGGCGAAATGTTCATTGTTGTCCCTCGCAGTGAAGAGACTCTTTATGCGGAAATCCGCCTGCAGTTTTCCAGCGCACACCTCATTGGACTTGGCATACTCGATCATCTCGGTCAGTACACGCAGATTTCCTTTACCCCGGACCCGGATTCCACGGTGATACAATCCAGTGATTTTCAACTGGAAGTACCCCCGGGAACCGATGTCATTGGCGGATGAGCTAGCCAGACCCCTCGCGGAACAACTGCGTCCTGAGTCCCTCGATGAGTTCGTAGGTCAGCGGCACCTGCTCGATCCGGGTAAGCCGCTGGCACGCCTGGCTTCCGGCGGCAAACTGCACTCGATGCTGCTCTGGGGACCGCCGGGTACCGGCAAGACCACACTGGCACGGCTGTTGGCCAAACGCAGCCAGGCTCGTTGGATCAGCCTGTCGGCCGTGCTCAGCGGGGTCAAGGATGTTCGCGAAGCAGTGGCTCAGGCCGAAGCATATAGAAACCTGGGTGAAGCCACCGTGCTCTTTGTTGATGAAGTGCATCGTTTCAACAAAGCTCAGCAGGACGCATTTTTACCTCATGTGGAGCGCGGTGTGGTGACCTTCATTGGTGCGACCACTGAAAACCCGTCGTTCGAAGTCAACGCCGCACTGCTGTCACGGGCACGTGTGTATGTCCTCAAATCTCTCCAGCCTGCTGAGCTCGTTGCGGTTATAGAGCGCGCCTGTCGTGACGTGCTCAAGGTTGAGATCAACAGCGATGCCAGCGCGTTGCTGGCCGATTACGCTGACGGTGATGCCAGACGGGCGTTGAATCTGCTGGAGGTGGCGGCACAGCTCGCGACCGCAGAAATTGATCAAGCAGTGGTCAGCGAAGCCGCCGGCAGTCGCTATCGGCGCTTCGACAAAGGCGGGGATGCTTTCTATGACCAGATATCGGCGCTGCACAAAGCCGTTCGCGGCAGTGCACCCGACGCTGCGCTCTACTGGCTGTGCCGAATGCTCGATGGTGGATGTGATCCTCACTACATCGCCCGCAGAGTTGTCCGAATGGCCAGCGAAGATATTGGCAATGCGGATCCGCGAGGTCTGCAGCTGGCCCTGGCGGCCTGGGAAACCTTTGATCGGCTCGGTCCACCTGAAGGTGAACTGGCGCTGGCGCAGGCTGTCCTGTATCTGGCCAGTGTGCCCAAAAGCAACGCTGCCTATAAAGCTTTTGGCGCTGCAATGGCCCACGTCCAGGCAACGGGATCTCACCAGGTGCCAAAGCACTTGCGTAATGCACCCACCAGATTGTTGCAAGAGCTCGGCCACGGCGACGGCTATCGTTATGCGCATGATGAAATCGAAGGCTACGCTGCAGGTGAAAGTTACTGGCCGGCTGAACTCGATCCGCAAACCTACTACCAGCCCGGTGACCAGGGTCTCGAGAGCCGCATCAGCGAGCGCTTGAGGCGTCTACGCACTCTTGATGCCGAAGCCCGCAGGAACTCGACTCAATGACGTTGCAGAGTCTGCTGCTGGTTGCCTTTGGGGGTGCACTGGGCGCATGTGGTCGATTTGTGCTCTCCACCTGGCTGTTTGTGCCTGGGCAGTTTCCCTGGCCAACACTGGCGATCAATGTGCTGGGATCGTTCGGGATTGGTCTGGTCTGGGGGCTGGGCCTGCAGCAGAGCTGGTTTGAACTCTGGGGGCGCTATCTGCTGGTGATAGGCTTTCTCGGAGGATTCACCACTTTTTCCGCTTTCTCTCTCGAGGCCCTGGCTCTGATTGAGGGGGGCAGAGTGCTCGCCAGTCTGAGCTATATTGTGGCCAGTGTGCTGGCCTGTATAAGTGCTGCCTGGATTGGCCAGCTACTGACTTCGGACTATTTATAGCCCGCTGGTCCGGGTAATATGCGCCGCCTTGAAATCGCCACCGCACAGGGTTTTCCATGCTGGACCTCAGGTCGCTGAGACAGAATCCGCAAGCCGCCAAAGCGCTTCTGAAAATTAAAGGCTACGACTTCGATACGCTGCGTTTCGAAGAACTCGAAACGCAGCGTAAATCACTTCAGTCGCTGACCGAAGAGCTGCGTAACGAACGCAACGTCAAATCCAAATCCATTGGCAAAGCCAAGGCCGCTGGAGAAGACATCGCACCACTGGTAGCAGAGGTTGGTGATCTTGGGGAACGGTTGGATGCCGTTGAAAGCAAATTCCATCGACTGCAGGAAGAATATCAGGCGTTTGCGCAGAGTGTGCCGAATCTGCCTGATGCATCTGTTCCTGCAGGTAGTGACGAGGCTGACAACGTTGAAGTCGACCGCTGGGGCGCACTACCCGAGTTCAACTTCGAACCCAAAGATCACGTCGATCTTGGTGCTGGAGGCATGCTCGATTTCGAAGCAGCGACCAAAATAACCGGCAGTCGCTTTGTGGTGATGCATGGAGCGGTCGCACGGCTGCACCGAGCGTTGATCCAGTTCATGCTCGACACCCACACCAGCAAACACGACTACGAAGAAGTATACGTGCCGTACATTGTTAATGCAGATTCGCTGTACGGCACTGGACAGCTACCAAAATTTGCCGAAGACCAGTTCCGCATCGACTCGGACGCAGACTTCTACCTTGCGCCAACGGCGGAGGTTCCGGTCACCAACATCTATCGCGATGAAATACTCGAAGCCGGCAGGCTGCCGATCAAACACGTCTGCCATACACCGTGTTTTCGCAGCGAAGCGGGCAGCTATGGCCGTGATACCCGGGGCATGATACGTCAGCATCAGTTTGAAAAAGTTGAACTGGTGCAGCTGGTAGAGCCAGGTCGCTCCTGGGATGCGCTGGAGGAGCTGACAGACCACGCTCGGGAGATACTCCGCGCGTTGGAACTGCCTTTCCGAACAGTGGTGCTGTGTGGCGGCGATCTCGGTTTCTCGGCAGCAAAAACTTATGACCTGGAAGTCTGGTTGCCGGGGCAGAATCAATATCGGGAAATTTCTTCCTGCAGCAACTTTCTCGATTTTCAGGCAAGAAGAATGCAGGCGAGGTACCGAAGTCCGGAAACCGGCAAGCCTGAGCTACTGCATACTCTGAACGGTTCAGCTCTGGCAGTTGGTCGCACCCTTGTGGCCATTATGGAGAACTACCAGGATGGCGATGGGCGAGTGCATGTGCCAGATGTCCTCAAGCCGTATATGGCCGGCCTGGACGTGCTCGACCTTGGCTGATTGATGTGGACTACCTGCCACTATATGCCAGAGTAAATAACCAGTCGTGTCTGGTGGTCGGCGGCGGCGAAATCGCTGCGCGGAAAATTGCGCTCCTGTGTCGGGCGAATGCTTCGGTCACTATCGTTGCCCCTGATGTGTCGGATGCGACTCGGGAACTCGTCGATAACCATCAACTCGAGCTGATCACCCGCCAATATCGCAGCGATGATATTCGAGGACATATGCTTGTGGTCAGCGCCACAGACATTGAGGCTGTGAACCGCCGGGTATTTGAGGATTGTGTGGCTGCTAGGGTGCTGGTTAACAGCGTTGATATGCCGGCACTGAGTAACGTGATCTTCCCGGCACTGATCGATCGCTCTCCGGTCATTGTCGCTGTATCGACGGGCGGCAGTTCACCAACTCTGGCCCGCATCGTGCGAAGCTGGATCGAAGCCCGGCTGCCGGCCCGACTCGGCAGGCTGGCAGAATTTATTGCAGCCAGACGCAGCCTCATCAAAGACAGACTGCAGAGTATTCCGGAACGACAGGTGTTCTGGGAACGGATCATTAACGGCTCGGTTGCAGAACAGATATTTCGCGGTGACGAAGCGGGTGCCCGGGCTGCTTTCGATGATTCAGATAACCGACCGCGAAATGGTTTTGTTGCGCTGGTCGGCGCAGGTCCTGGTGATCCGGAGTTGCTGACGCTGAAAGCTCTGCGCTTGCTGCAATCGGCGGATGTGGTTCTCTATGACAATCTCGTTAATCGGGGCATTCTCGACTATGTCCGTCGTGATGCCCAGCTGACCTATGTCGGTAAGAAATGGCGGGCCGCGAGTACCCGCCAGGAACAGATCCATGAGTTAATGCTCGAACATGCCCGTGACGGACTGAATGTGGTGCGCCTCAAGGGTGGTGATCCGTTCATTTTCGGGCGTGGTGGCGAGGAGCTGGAAGCACTGACGCAGGCGGGGATCGAGTGTTTTGCAGTGCCCGGAATCACGGCTGCGTCAGGAACGGCAAGCTATGCGGGAATCCCACTGACGCATCGTGATGCATCACAGTCGGTCAGATTCGTGACTGGTCATCGCGCATCGAATCGAACCAATCTGGACTGGCCAGAACTGGCGAAGCCAGATCAGACCATCGTGATTTACATGGGATTACCGGGGCTGGAGCAGATTTTCAGCAATCTGATGCTGCATGGCGCCTCTCCAGAGTTACCCGCAGCGGTGATCGAACAGGCAACCCTGCCAAGCCAGCGCGTGGTGATCGGCACGCTCAGCAATCTGGCGGCAAAGGTGCGTGCAGCGGAAATGCAGGGTCCAACGACAATAGTGATTGGTGAGGTAGTCGCCCACCGTGTCAGCGGGATTCCTGCAGAGGATTCTTAGAGACAGTTGGTTGGTCGCGGCAGCCCGGCGATCTTCGCCAGCAGTTTGGCGGGGGAACCGGGAAACAGCTGCATCAGATAGATACTGTTGGCTTTATCTTCACCCAGCTGTTCTCTAACCTGTTTCACCAGCGGCCGCATTGCCGGGGAGACTTCGAACTGGGAATAAAAGCGGCGAACCAGGTGAATCAGTTCCCAGTGGGCTTCAGTCAACTCGATGTTCTGTGCCGCGGCGAGTTCGGCTGCAGTGACCTCGTTCCAGTCGGTCAGATGAACCAGAAAGCCGTCTTTGTCCAGTTGGATGGTCACTCTCGTCAATGCCAGGACACGATCGGCTGATGACGAGCTACCAGTTCAACCATGCCGCTGTAGTCTATGCGCTGCACATTATCGGCATGCAGATTCTGTAAACCGCGTGCGACAAGATCATCTTCGATCGCGTGCAGGCGTGTCGCTGAGTCTTCCAGAACAGCATAGACGCCATCTTCAATCAGCAACAATGCATCTTCAGGCTGAATAATACCCAGGCAGGATCGCAGACCTTTAGCGCTGAAAATCAGATGCAGGCTTGTCATCAGTCGTTCATCACTACATTCTGGGCGGCGATCAGCGTCTGCTGGCCAACTTCGTCCAGAACCTGCACGGGTAAACTCAGCTGGTCGAGGCTGAGGGCTCGCTCGGCGAGCGAGCGCGCACAGACGAACAACTCTTCGATCTCGTACTCAGGCAACGCTGCCAGCATCTTATTGACTGATCGATGGCCGAGCAGCTGTCCCTGTTGATCCTTGAGCAGCTGCAGAACCCCGTCGTCTTTGAACAGCACGGACACCCTTTGATCGAAAACACCTGCCACCAGAATGGAATCGATTGCTTCTGCTGCGAGTGAGCCAGAGTACGGAGGGCGACGCAGAAGATAGAGAAACCTCACAAGCGGTCTCTGTCAGCCCGGAAAGGTGATTGTGCGATCGCAGCTGATGGCTGCTTCGATCTGCTGGCCAAGCCCGACCACGCTGAATGCGGGATAGACATTGGCGGCCACCCGCTCATAGCGGGCACGTTCATCTTCGTTCAGCACACCGCGCTTCAACGCGGCGGCAATACACACGGTCAGCTCGAGGCTGTGTTCTTCAGCGAACTCAATCCACTGCTGCAACAGGTTACTTTCATCCTGGGGAGGCACCTGATTGCAATCAGCAATCCGCACGCCGTCGTGATAGAAAAACACACGGTAGATTTCGTGGCCGCTGGCCACAGTGGCTTTGGCGAACTGCAGGGCCGAGTGCACTGATTGGCTGGACGCGGGATCGCCGTGCACGTTGAGGCAGAACATCATAATTCGACGATAGCAATCATAAGAAACGCCTGGTGGTGACGATTGCATTGATATGGCGGAGGGGGAGAGATTCGAACTCTCGGAGGGTCGCCCCTCGCTGGTTTTCAAGACCAGTGCTTTCGGCCACTCAGCCACCCCTCCAGGGGAAGCAATCATAGCACTCACGGGCGCTGGTGTGATCCCTAAAAAAGGGATTCGTGCTGCAGATTCTGCTTGTAAACCTGGTACCCGGTGGGATGGGTTGATTGCCAGCGCCGGTCGTCTTTACACATACGCTGCAGATCAAATATTTCCTGCCAGCCGAGTAGCGCTTTGGCTCGGCTGGCATCGGTATGAGAGTCATCTCACATTGTGAGCGACATCATCCACCTGGTAGTAGTCTTTATACCAGGCGACAAAGTTGCGAATACCTTCTTCGACCGGGGTCGATGGCGAATAGCCAGTGTCGCGGATCAGATCATCAACATCGGCGAACGTATCCGGTACATCACCTGGCTGCAGTGGCAGAAGGTTTTTCTCTGCTTCAACACCGAGCGTTTCTTCTAGCAGCTCGATATAGCGCATCAGTTCTACCGGATTGTTACTGCCGATGTTGTAGAGGCGGTAGGGAGCGCTGGAAGATTGCGCGTCCGGCGCATCGCCCGTCCACTCGGCGTTGCTTTGTGCAACATTGTCCAGGACCCGAACAAGGCCTTCGACGATGTCCTCGACATAGGTAAAGTCACGGCGATGGTGTCCATAGTTAAAGACGTCTATGGGTTCCCCGGCCAGCATCTGTTTGGTGAATTTGAACAGTGCCATGTCCGGTCGACCCCAGGGTCCGTACACCGTGAAGAAGCGCAGGCCACTGCAGGGAATGCCGAAGAGATGACTGTAGGTGTGTGCCATCAGTTCATTGGACTTTTTTGTAGCTGCATACAGGCTGACAGGATGGTCGACATTGTCGTGAACAGAGAAGGGCATTCGGGTATTGCTGCCATAGACTGAACTGGTAGACGCGTAGACCAGATGTTCGCCACCAAAGTGGCGAATCGCTTCGAGAATATTCAGAAAGCCGACAATGTTGGCGTCAATGTAAGCGTACGGATTTTCCAGTGAGTAACGCACGCCGGCTTGAGCGGCGAGATTTACCACCCGCTGCGGCTGATGCTTTCGGAACAACTGATCTACCGCGGTTTTATCAGCGATGTCGATGTGGGCATGGTGAAATCCGGGTTTGGCAAGCAGGCGATCCAGACGCGCCTGCTTCAATGACACATCGTAGTAGTCGTTGAGATTGTCGACACCAATGACTTCATCGCCACGATCGAGCAGTCGGTGGCTGGTGAAAGAGCCGATAAACCCGGCTGCGCCGGTGACCAATACCTTCATGAGTTATAACCTGGCCGTCGCTTGGTGTTGTTCCAGTACGTGTTTCACATCGAAGAGCACATTCTCGGTCTTCAGAAATTCGCGGATCCCGGCGGCGCCCATCTCGACAAATTCCTGATGGGCAACGGCCAGCACGGCCGCGTCATACGAAGCGGGATCCGGATGGGCTTTCAGTTCAATACCCAGGCTGCGGTGGGCATCGCAAGGGTCGACCCACGGGTCGTGGACGTCTACGTTGATGTTGTAAGCCTTCAGAGCGTTCAGCACATCGACAACTTTGGTGTTCCGGAAATCAGGGCAGTTTTCTTTGAACGCGAAACCCAGTAGCAGCACGCGCGAACCAACTACGTTGATCCCCTGTTTTGTCATCAGCTTCACCAGTCGATCGGCCACATACTCACCCATGCCGTCGTTGATTCTTCTTCCAGCCAGGATAATTTCCGGGTGGTAACCGACTTCCTGAGCCTTATACGTCAGGTAGTACGGATCAACGCCAATGCAGTGACCACCGACCAGACCAGGTCTAAATGGCAGAAAATTCCATTTGGTGCCTGCTGCTTCTAACACTTCGCTGGTATCGATATCCAGCTTTTCGAAGATCAGTGCCAACTCATTAATCAGCGCAATGTTCAGATCCCGCTGTGTGTTCTCGATCACCTTTGCGGCTTCCGCGACTTTGATGCTGGATGCCCGGTGGGTCCCCGCGGTAATAACTGATCCGTATAATTGATCCACAAAATCAGCAACTTCCGGAGTCGAGCCACTGGTGACCTTGGTGATATCCGGTAAGCGGTGATTTTTGTCTCCCGGGTTGATGCGCTCCGGGCTGTAGCCCGCAAAAAAGTCGATGTTGTAGCGAAGTCCGGAAATGGCTTCAATCTCAGGGATGCACACTTCTTCGGTTGCACCCGGATAAACAGTCGATTCGTAAATCACCACGTCACCGGAGGTGATGACCGAACCGATTGATTGACTCGCGGCGTTTAACGCCGAGAAGTCGGGTCTTCTGAACTGATCAATTGGTGTAGGAACGGTGACAATATAGACATTGGCGGCGCTGAG
>CAKZWF010000005.1 GCA_937921865.1 uncultured Pseudomonadales bacterium
ATCTGCACAGGCATTCTCTTTCCAGGCGTTTCTTTAAACTATTTCGCATACGATCATTCGCAACTTGGGATGTGATTACAGCACCTTGAGTGAGAAGTGGGCCCGACATTGACTCACGCGGACGTTTAACTTGTCAGCACCGTTCCCCGTCAGCCCTTGTTGGACAGATGGCCTTGATGGAGTATGGGACACCTTTGGCTCATCGTTCATTCAATGAGGAAACGATGATGACAAAAAGAGACCGCGACAGCGTCGAAAAGACAGTCCGCGATATCCGCCGTACTACTCGACGCAACCGACAATGGCGATCTGAGTCGGAGCGAAGCCATGCCTACGACTCTTTCTGAATCACCGTGCTCAGCTATGATGTGACTCCGCTGGTTGAAGGTTTCGCCAATGCGCCTACCGAATATCCTGCTGATCATGACCGATCAGCACAAAGCTGACCACGTCGGCTTCGCCGGCAACGCAGAAATCCGCACCCCGAATCTCGATGCACTGGCTGCAGAAAGTGTGGTGTTCGAACGCGCCTACGTCGCCAACCCGATCTGCATGCCGAACCGGGCGAGTTTGTTCACCGGGGTCATGCCGTCAATCCACGGCACTCTATATAATGGTATTCCACTGAACTGGTCAGCCAACACCTTTGCCCGGGTGCTGCGCACAGGCGGTTACCGGACCGGTTATTTCGGTAAGTGTCATCTGCAGACGCTGGGGGCATCTCCTACCCGGATTGCGCAGTGGCAGGAACAGCAGTCCGTCAACGACGGTTATCTGGACCCACATTCCCACGCGGACTACGAGTGGGAAAACCGCGAACGACACCGGCAAGGCTGGGTTGACGTGCCACTCGACTACTATGGTTTCGACACCTGTCGTTTCATCGTCGATCACGCGGATTTCTGTTCCGGTCACTACTACCAGTGGCTGCTCGCGCAGGGTGTTGATCCCCGAGAGATTCAGGGACCGGAAGCGGCGCGGCCATATTCCGGCCAGAACAACCAGCTGTGGCGCACCGCGGTCCCACCGGAGCTGTACCCCTCGACCTATGTCGCCAGTGAAACTCTGGATTTTCTCAACAATTCTTCTGAGTCACCCTGGTTTGCAGTGTGTTCGTTTGCCGATCCGCACCATCCGTTCACCCCACCCGGACCCTATTTTGATGCGTTCGATCCGGCATCCCTGAGTCTGCCCGCGACTTTCGAAGATCCGCACAGTCTGTCCATGCCGCAGTTCCGTCGAATAATCAGTCAGCGCGGTCTTATCCCGCCGGGGGTGCGCGGCTTTGCACCGACGGCCGATCAGTATCGTGACCTGCTTGCTAAGGCTTACGGCACGCTCTCGCTGGTGGACGACTGTGTAGGTCGCGTGCTTGCTGCTATTGATGAAAACACAGTGGTCGTCTTCACTTCGGACCACGGTGATTCGTTTGGTGATCACGGGCTGATGCTCAAACATGGTATCCACTACGATGCCAATATCCGGGTGCCCATGCTGGTCCGGGCACCCGGTATTCAGCCCGGCCACTGCCGCTCGCTTGTGTCGACACTGGACATCGCCCCGACTCTGCTCGACCTGGCACAGTGCCCACCCTATTTCGGCATGCAGGGTGTCTCGCTTTCAACGCTGCTCCAGCACCCTCATGACTCACTCAGAGATTGTGTACTGATCGAAGAACAACAGCTGTTTGCGCAACCTGGTACTGACACACCCATCGGCATGCGTACGCTTGTGACGGACGAAGGTAGAATCACTCACTATCGAGGATCTGATTACGGGGACCTGTTTGATCACCGCGAAGATCAGCTAGAGTTGAACAATCTCTGGTCACAATCTGGTGCACGGGATCTGCGGCAACGGCTCAGCGATCGGCTTATCGAAGCGACTATTGAACACAACCTGTCGAGAATCAGGGCTGAGTACACGGCCTGATCGGTTGCCGCCTGCACCCGATATGCGTTGACACCAAAGAAACTGACTGAGAAAGTCACCGAGCCGAAGGAATAAAGAAAGAGGGAACGAGACTATGGCTCGATCGGAACATCACCCCAACGGTTTGATCCACTACAACCCACAGCTCAGCTATCGCGGTTATACGCTATTCTCAGCTGATCGTAACAAAGCGTTTCTGATCGATATGGAAGGCCGTTTCGTACATCAGTGGCACACTGAACGCGGCCTGACCAATCCGGAACTGTTGCCCAACGGCAATCTGATCGCCCAGGCATCCCCTCCCAAAGAAGACCTCGGCAAGCGCGGACTGGGAGGCCATGTGTCCGCTTGTTATGAGTTAGATTGGGACGGAAATCTGGTGTGGGAGTACAACGATCCCATGCTGCATCATGACTATCAGCGCCTGGACAACGGAAATACTTTGCTGATCAAGTGGGCCAGAATTCCCGTCAGCGTGGTGAAGAAAGTCAAAGGCGGCTATAACGATCCCGAAGACGATCCCACGGAAATGCTCGGCGACATCATTTTCGAAGTCACGCCAGAAGGTGACATCGTCAAAGAGTGGAAGTCCTGGCAACACTTCGACCCGAAAACCGACGTAATCGGCCCGCTGGATCATCGCCTGGAGTGGAGCCACTGCAATTCGATTTCTCTGTCACCGAAGGGTGACTGGCTGCTCAGCTTCCGGCGTATAAACCTGATTGCTGAGGTCAGTGCCAAGACCGGAAAATTCAAGTGGAAGTTTT
>CAKZWF010000006.1 GCA_937921865.1 uncultured Pseudomonadales bacterium
ATGGCCTTGATTGAGTAAGAGACACTTTTAGCTCATCGTTATTCACACTGAGGAAACGATGATGACTAAAAGAGACCACGACAGCGCCGAGAAAACGGTACGCGATATCCGCTGAGCCACACGACGCAAACACAATCCCGAAGAGAAGATCCGCATCGTGCTGGAAGGCCTGCGCGGCGAGCAAAGTATTGCGGAGCTTTGCCGCCGCGAAGGGATCAACACCAACCTCTACTACCGCTGGAGCAAAGAGTTTCTAGAAGCTGGCAAGAAGCGGCTCGCTGGTGATGCCACCCGAGAAGCGACCTCTGATGAAGTGAAACAACTTCGATCCGAAGCCGCGGCCCTGAAAGAAGCACTGGCTGAGCAGCTCATGGAAAACCGACTGCTCAAAAAAAGCGTGATCGGGGATGGGGAGGACGATTTGTGAGATATTCGGCCTCTGAAAAATACGAAAGCATCCGCACAGTTGGGCAATCCAGCCTGTCTATCAAACAGACGCTAAAACGTCTGGATATCTGCCGATCCACGTTCTATGGGTGGCTGAAGCGGTTTGAGGAGGGCGGCATCGATGGCCTGGCTGACCGTAAACCCAAACCTCGATCCGTGTGGAACAAACTGCCGGAGCCAGAACAGCAGGCCATTGTTGATCTGGCTCTAGACAAACCGGAACTGTCACCGCGAGAGATCGCAGTGACCTACACGGATGAGCAGGCACGCTTTGTCTCCGAATCTACAGTCTACCGGCTGCTCAAAGCGCAGGATCTGATTACCAGCCCAGCCTACATCCTGATGCAGGCGAGTGATCAGTTCCAGCATTCGACCCAGCGGGTGAATGAGATGTGGCAGACCAACTTCACCTACTGCAAAGTCACTGGCTGGGGCTGGTATTACCTGTCTACCGTGATGGATGACTTCTCTCGCTACTTCCTGGCCTGGCGGCTGTGTACGACGATGTCGGCGCAGGACGTGAAAGACACCTTGGATGATGCCCTGGCGTTTACGGGCTTAGATACGGTCAAGGTTAAACACAAACCACGGCTGCTGTCGGACAACGGCCCCAGCTATGTGGCCGCAGACTTAGCGAAATACCTTGCTGAGCAAGACATGGAGCATACCAGAGGCAGGCCTTATCACCCGCAAACGCAAGGCAAGATCGAGCGCTGGCACCGATCATTGAAAAACCGAATCCTGCTGGAACACTACTATCTGCCTGGTGAACTGGAAACCGCGATTCAAGACTTCGTGGACCACTAAAACAACGAGCGTTACCACGAATCGCTAAACAACCTGACACCCGCTGATGTGTACTACGGTCGAAGCGGATCCATTTTAGAAAGGAGGCAACAGATCAAGTTGAAAACCCTGACCATGCGTCGCAAGATGCATGCTCGTGACCGAGTGCAATCACTCGCGCAGATGAGCTGAAGCGTCTCTTAACTCAGCAGGCTAAAGTTCCGAAAGGTTCTGACGACGTACAGCCTTTTACCCCCGCTGTGGCAAGGAGAAGTCGCGCGTGAAATTGACTGGCAGAGTCAGCCAGGCCAATGGCAACCCTTTTTCCTGTGAGTGATTCCAGCGTCTCAATGTCGCGGCGAGCGAAAACCTGGAGGTGAGCGGGATATAGCGGCCTTACGACGCGGACATCTGGAAAGCTAGGAGGTGGAGCGGACGTTGATTCATTATCGATCGAATCGCCCGTTGTGTTGCAGCCGGTCGTAAGACTGCTGATTGCTCCGCCGCGACCATGGAGCCACTTGTATACCCAATCACTTTGGACGAACGCTAGATCAACTTCTTTATCTTTAAGCAGCTGGATGTTGGCGATGCTGCCACCACCCATGTTCACCCGCTCTAATACTATTTCGTCGGATGCGATAGCGCTGGCGATGCTCCGCGCTATTTCGTCGTACACGTCGTGTTCTTTGCCCGTTGCGATCTTCAACACTTCTGCTTTCTAAGCTGATTCTGATGCTGCTGTGTTTTGCAAGGGAAAGTTAGAGAAGAAAAGTACAAGAACCATTGTGACAGTTGTTCGCACAAACATAGCTAACCACTTAAAAGTTGGCGGGCGGAAGTATTTCCGCGGTTACCTTAATGCACCTTTTTGTTTGATGAAAGCTGGCGTTGGTGGAGTTGTTTTTGATCGGCGGGAACAGTCGTAAAGTGTGATAGTGGGTGCGAACAGGCGCAGTTATCAATGGTCCGGACACTCTCCGTGCTCCACCTGGATCGTTGAGTGAGTAATACCGAACTCATTGCTGAGAACAGTTTTCATTTGCCCGACCACCTGTTCCAGGTCAAAGTTCTGATCTGCCTGAGCGTGCAGCGTCACCAGCGGCTTCTCAGCCGTCAGCGCCCAGGCATGGAGATGATGGACATCGTTTATTCCCGGCACATCTGCGGTTAATCGTGCAGCAATGGCATCCAGGTCGATGCCATCGGGAACTCCCTCCAAAAGGATGTGTGCGGACTGGCTGAGCACCTGCCAGGCGCCGCGGCCTAAAATCGCTGCTATCACTAATGCCAATAGCGGATCAGCATACGGCCAGCCGGTGAGCCAGACTGTCAGCGCGGCGAGGATGGCGGCAGCGGAGCCAAGAATGTCACCCAGGACATGAAGCATAGCGCTGCGCACATTGGCATTGTCTTCGGCATGGTGCAGCCAGCGGACCGCGATCATATTCACAATCAGGCCGATGGTGGCAACCACCAGCGCCGGCAGCGGCAGCATCAACTGAGGATTCAGCAGACGGTCGTAGGCTTCAATCAACACCCAGCCGACCAGACCCATCAGGGTCAGTCCGTTAACAAAAGCGGCCAGCACCTGCCAGCGGTGGTAGCCATAAGACAGGCGTTCGTCGACATCGCGTTGGGACAGGCGCATCGCATACCAGGAAAAGCCCAGAGCACTGGCATCGAGGAACATATGTCCGGCATCTGCGAGCAGGGTCAGTGAGTTCGCCAGCAGTCCGCCGGCCACTTCCACCAGCATGAATCCGGCAATGAGCAGAAACGCCTTGCCGAGTAGCGCCTGACTGTTGGGGTGATCGTGATGGTGCGCGTGGGCCAAAGCTCAGAGGCTCCAGAGGGTCAGCGCGGCATGCCGGCCAAACATCAGCCGAGCAATCGTTGGCGGATTTCCGCCACGGCGTCAATGCCTGCAGCATCATCCTCGGCGACCGGCATGATGTTGAAAACCTTACAACCCTGCTCGACATAGCCGGCCAGAAAATCCGCTACCTCGGCAGCATCACCATATGGTGAGTATTTTTCGAAACGTTCGTAGGGAATGCGATAGAAGTTTTCCATGCCTTTGGCCAACCGGGCACGCGCCCGTTCGCGATTGTCATCAACACCCACCCAGACCTGAATACCGTGCTGGGCCGGCTCGGCTCTGCCCAGTTCACTGGCTTGTTGATTGATGCTCTGGACAACGGCCCCGTAACGCGCAGCTGAGGTCCAGACCCCCAGCCAGCCGTCGCCAAAACGAGCGGCTCTTGTCAGCGCTGCGTCTGCTCGTCCGCCAATCAGCACTGGAATAGGCTGGCTGGGTGCTGGTTTTATCCAGCCCTGCTTAAACTGAAAAAACTCGCCGTCATGATCGAAGGGTTCACCTTCGAGCAGGCGTTGAATGATCTCCAGGGATTCATCGGTGCGCCTGCCGCGGGTTTTTGGATCAACTCCGCACATCTCGATTTCATTGCGATCTTCGCCGCCCACACCGACTCCGAGCAGCAGTTGCCCGGGTGCAGACTCAGCAATTGTTGCCAGCTGTCGCGCCACAGTGACCGGATGGCGCAGTGCCAGCAGATAAACGCCGACACAGACTTTCAGGCGCTCATCGATTGCACTCAGTGTGGCGGCGTTAATCAGTCCGTCCATACCGGCGCCAACATGAAAGCTGACGTGATCGGCGACAAAGACATGATCCAGGCCTTTATCGAGCACTCTGGCAACCAGGTCGCGGCGCACTTTGTGGCTCGACTGCAGCAGGGCGGGTGATGCCAGGGTGCCAATCAGCATGATTTACAGCGGGCTTCTGGCGGGCATGCCCAGCCTTACTCGACCAATCACTTCATAGGTCGGCTGAGCCACCATGATGTGTTGAGTGGCGACATGGACATCGCGGAAACAGCGCTGCAGAGGGCTGGTTTCATAAATCGCGCTGCCCCCGGCCGCGTGATAAACCAGATCAACGGCTTTTGCCGCGGACCAGGCATTGTTGCTGGCTGCCAGGCGTAACTGGGCTTTGTGGTCCGTGCTGAGTCTGCCGCCATCGCTGGCAATGTCCCAGGAGGTTTCGATAGCTACCCGGGTCAGCGCCGCAGCCGACTGCACCAGAGCTTCCGCCTGGGCGAGATCTTTCTGTGCGGCAGCCCGTTCAGCCAGGGTTCGGCCGGAGCCGGTTGGGACTTTGGCGGTCGCCAGATCGACAAACGCCGAGATGGCATGTCGAGCGATACCGATTGCGACGGCGGATACGCCAAGTGCCAGCAGCCCCAGGGTTGGAAATCGATACAGCGGCGCATCGACCAGCGGCCGACCGCCCAGTTCCACCCAGCGTCCTTCAGGAACCAGCAGGTTGTTCACTTCGATGTCGTTGCTTCCGGTGCCGCGTAGACCAGAGGTGCGCCAGCTGTCTTCGTGGATGGTGACGTCCGCCGCCGGGAAGAACACCAGCAGAGCGCGCGGTACCCCGGCATCGTTCAATTCCGGACCCTGTTCGCCCTGTATCAGGCAGCCGCCGCAGATCCAGTCGGAAATCTGACTGCCGCTGCCGAACGGCCAGCGGCCGCTGACGCGCAGGTCGTTGCCTTCGCGGGTGGCTGTTCCGAGTGGTGCTGTGACGCCTGTGGTAATGGTGTTCGGGTGCTCGCCGTAAATCGTTCGGGACCACTGCTGCGGCAGTGAGGCGGACATCATGCCGGTGGTGGTGCCGATCATCTGACACCAGCCAACTGCACCGTCGGCTTCAGCCGTGGTCGCAATTGCGTCAAAGAACTCCTGGGGATGGACCTCCAGGCCCTGATGGCTCTTCGGCACCAGCAGACGGAACATCCCTGCGCTCGCCATGTCGCGGGCGAGTTCATCGGGCATCCGCCGCGATTGTTCCAGCGCATCTGAGCTGGCGCGAAAACGTTCGTGAAACGATTGGGCTGTGGCGACCGCGTCAGTCATTGTGCAGCCGCAGCTTCATCTGATAAGCGGCCAGCTTACCGTCGTAGTAGTTCGGCAAAAGAGTCTCCTCCTGATAGCCGAGTTGATGGTAGAAGCGTCGGGCCTGCAGATTGTCGGCGCGAACCTGCAGTTCAATGTGTTCGACAGCGGCGATGCGTGCGCTTTTATGCAGCCAGCGCATCAGCTTGTTGCCAATGCCGTGACGGCGCAGGTTGGGGTGAACGGCGAGAAGATTGAGCTGGGCTTTGTCGCAGGGGAAGTCCATCACCGCGAAACCGCCGACAAAGCGCATGCTGGCCAGTTCCAGATCCGCAACCAGTACCACGCTCTCAGCCGCAGAAATTTTTTCTTTCAGTGCTGACGCCTGCCAGCGCCAGGATAAACCCTGCTCAATATAGTCGCGCGACATTCGTGCCAGCAGCGCGGCGTCTCCCCGTCGCGCCAGCCGTAGTTCGCATGTGCCTATCTCTGCCATGGCTCGATTATCACTGATGGCAGGTTGGTATAAAACCGGGACAATGGCTTGCATTTACATAATTTCCGAGTTCCCCCTGGAGAAAAACACTGCCCTGCGGATCTGTTATGAACACCACGGTGACTACCGGGTCGCCGGCGCGCCGGAACTGGCCGGGTCCTGCCGGCAGCAACACAGTGGTCCGGTTACCCCGTTTGAATTCCAGCCCTGCCTCGACTTCGGTCACGATCGCCCGTCTGGCCTGGCCTGAGCGCCAGCCGTCGACATTGAATCGGGCGGAAGAGGGATAATAACTGCCCGTATACTGCGCTAGATCCGTTAAACCCGCTGACGCCGGGGGCAATTGGGGAGCCAGGTCTGCGGCCAACGAATCTTCCAGGAGGCGCCGCAGGCGCCGCAGCAGTTCTGGCCGATCGGTGTTGATGGACAGCAGATAAGCTCGTCCTGGCTTCGGCAACAGACCGTAGCGGGACAGATAGCCGTCTGCGTCGCCGCCATGCCCCCAGAACTGATGGCCGCTGCGAATCCAGCTGTACATGCCGGCGCCGTATCCGACCTCCAGCCCATTGCGGGCGCCGAGACTGGTCCCGGGTTCGAACATGGCCATGATGCTCGCTGGGGAAAATACCTGCATTCCATCCAGCCTGCCCTGATGCAGCAACATTTCCAGTAGTCTGGACATTTCGACAAGCGAAGCATTCAGGGCGCCGAACGCGGTGAAGGTCATATGCCAGTATGGCAACTCGGTGACACCGTCAGCTTTGAAGCCTCCGGGCAGGTCCGGAACCGGGCTGACCCCTGCCTGGTTCATGCCGAGAGGGATCAGCACTGCGTCACGCAGATGGCGCGCAAAGGCTTGGCCGGTCACCGTTTCAATCACTCCAGCCGTCAACCCGGGAGGAACATTGGAATAGCTGTGCTGCAATCCCGGCGGCCATAGCAGCGTGCGTTGACGGCCGCCCAAAGTCTCAAACAGTGGGCGCGGCTGATTATTGTCCCACTCTGCGGAGCTCAGATCCGGTAATCCGGCGCTCAGCTCCAGCAGATGGCGGGTTGTTAAAGGTGTCTGCGCTGACCAGGGATTATTGAAAGTGCCGGGCGGCAGCAGAGTTTTTACCGGTGCATCCAGATCCAGGCGCCTGGTTTCTTCTAGCTGTAGTGCCGCCAGCGCAGTGACCGTTTTGGTAATGGAACCCCAGCGAAACGGGGTATCTGGCTGCCAGCTGCTGCGCATTGCTGCAACTTTGCCCTCGTCAAAAATGACCACGCCGAAACCGGGGAGTTGCTCAGCTTCGGCAATCGTCTCAACCTCGGCGAGCACTGCCTGCCAGTCCGGACTGGCAGCGGCAGCAGTTGCCGGTTGAGCTGCGAACAGCAGGGCCGCGCCAATCGATCTCACGCAGAGACCGCGTACGAGGCTCAGCGCAGTCCGTAATCTGTCAGTGCGATGCCCAATGCTTCTGCATCCTGGAAGGTATGACTGGGCAGCCCGAGCGATTCGGCTGTGCTGGTGTTGCTGATCGCAGCGTCGATCAGCAGGGTAGTGCTGGCCTCGCTGCCAAGCAGTTCCAGTGCTGCTGCGAAGCTTCGGGGATCTGGTTTCATCAGCCCCAGGTCGGCCGAAAACAGCCGCGGTCGGAACAGCTCCATTACGTGGGGATATGCGGATTCCAGCCCGGTCCGGACCAGATCTGAGTTGTTGCTGAGCAACGCCAGGGCACATCGGTTCTTGAGTCCTCCCACCAGTTCCTGGACCGCTTCATCGGGCTTGAAGGCACTGACCCAGATTTGCGCGAATCGTTCCAGCGACAGCCGTTTACCCAACAACCGGATCCCTTCTGCGTAGGCTTTTTTGCCCTTCAGTCGGCCCATATCACAAGTCTGGGCGTAGCCGGAATCTGCGAGACGTTTGCGGATCGCGGACGCGGTTTCGCCGGTATGTTCGGCGAATTTCTGCCAACGGACCTCCGGGTTGTAGCTGAAAATTACCCCGCCAAGGCCGAAAACCACGGCTTCGATCAGAATTTATCCGCCCGTGTGAACGTCATCTGCAGACGTCGACGTTTGAAGCGGAAGCCTTCCGCGGTGCGCACAAACTGATCTTCATAGTGGCCAACCGCGGCAGGTCCGTCGAATTCGATGGCTGCGCCAGTCAGACTTTCAGGGCCGATGTGGCGGTACAAGGTCAGATAAGAGATGCCGCGGGCGTGATCTGCATCCTGAACATCGATGAATATATTGCTCAACACGTGTCGGGACTTCAGCTCGTCCGGGCGACGACTCATGGCTTTGCGGATGGCCGCTTTGCCGTTGAGGGGTACACCGGTGTCCAGCTCACCATCCTCGGTAAACAGGTCCACAAAAGCTTCATAGTCACGGAAATCCACACAGCGGGCATAAGCAATCGACAGCGCCGTGCACTCCGCACGGATGTGCAGCTCAAGTTGCGCCTGCTGGTCGTCGTTCGATTGCGCCATCGTTATGTGTGCAATTCTGAAATTCGGCAGTAGAGAATATCCGAACGCTGGCGCGGGCGCATGGAAATTGGTTAAGGTCTGCGGCTTCATTGATTTAGCGAGTAGGGGGCATCATGAGTCAGGCTCTTCAGCGGATGTCGTTGGATATCGACAACGGCGTGGCAGTTCTAAAATTTAATCATCCGGAAGTAATGAATGCGGTCGGCGCCCAGATGCTGCGCGACTTCAGCGCCGCGCTGGTGGACATCACCAATCCTGCCAATGGGGCCCGATGCCTGTTGATCACCGGGGAAGGTCGCGGCTTCTGCGCCGGGGCCAATCTGCAGGATGAAGAGCGGGGTGAACGTGCCGGTGGCGCCGGTGACGGTCTGCGTACCAGCTATCACCCGATCCTGCTGACGCTGCGAGATCTGGATATGCCCATCGTCACCGCCGTGAATGGCGCTGCTGCTGGCGTTGGCATGAGTTTCGCGCTGATGGGCGATCTGGTGTGTGCATCAAAAAATTCGTTCTTCCTTCAGGCCTTTGCGCGTATAGGCCTCATCCCCGATGGTGGTTCTACCTTCATGTTGCCGCGGCTGATCGGCTGGGGTCGGGCGATGGAGCTGTCCATGCTGGCGGAACGGTTACCGGCGGAAAAAGCTGAATCCTGGGGGTTGGTGAACCGGCTGTTTGAAGACAACGATGAATTGATGGCGGGAGCAACTAAGCTCGCCCGGCAGCTGGCCAATGGTCCGAAGTCGCTGACGCTGATTCGCAAAGCCTACTGGCAGACCTGGCACAACGCATTTGAACAGCAGCTCGACCTCGAAGCTCAGCTGCAGAATCAGGCAGGCCGCAGCAGTGATTTCAAAGAGGGTGTCAGTGCGTTTTTAGAAAAGCGTGACGCGAAATTTTCCGGCGAATAGGTCCGGTAGTCGAATAACAGCGGAGAGCGGTTAATGGGTGGATTAACGGGTAGAGTGGCGCTGGTGACCGGCGCCAGCCGTGGTGTCGGCCGGGCGATTGCGCTGGGACTGGCAGCGGATGGCGCTGACGTGGCTGTGAACTACCGTCGCGATCAGGAGGCAGCGGAAGCTGTGGTGGCGGAGATCGAAGCCCTGGGCTGCCGGGCTGCCGCCTATGCAGCCTCGGTAGACGATTTCCAGCAGGATGCCGAAATGATCGAGCAGATTCGTGCTGATCTTGGCGACGTCGGTATTCTTGTTAATAACGCCGGAATTGCCAGCCGAGGGCGCAGCGTAGCCGACACGGATCCGGCCGAGCTGCAACGGGTGATCGGTGTCCATGCCCTGGGTCCTCACTATCTTGCCAAGCTGGTGCTGCCGAGCATGCGCACTCAGGAGCGTGGTGACATCATCATGATCTCAAGTGCGGCGACCCGCAGCCTTGGTGGCAATGGTGCCCCATACAACATGGGCAAAACAGCGATGGAAGCGCTGGCCTATACCCTGGCCAAAGAAGAACGTGCTCACGGCGTACGGGTCAATATTGTAGCGCCGGGACTGGTGGAAACAGAGATGGGCCGGCGGCTGATGAAAGCGACCGCGGGGGTTGATGATCTGCGTCAGCTCGATGCGGCGATGCCATTCGGCCGGGTATGCCAGCCGGACGACGTGGCCAACGTAGTCCGCTATCTGGTGTCACCGGGTAATTCTTATCTCACCGGCGAGCGAATCTATTGTGACGGTGGTGGCCGGGTCGGCTGAGTCAGGCCTGCAGCGCTTCCAAATGGGTGTGTACAGACCGGGCCAGCGCGTTCAGATCGTAGCCGCCCTCCAGCGCTGAAACGATTCTGCCGTCGGCATAGCTTTCTGCTGCACTGCAGATCAGTCGGGTGATCCAGGCAAAGTCGGCTTCACTCAGATTGATCTGCGCCAGCGGGTCATCCCGGTGAGCATCGAAGCCCGCGGATATGAAAATAAGCTGGGGTTGATGTGCCTCCAGAGCGGGCAGCCAGTCCTGCTCGATCACCTGACGGAATTCGCTGCTGCCGCTGCCTGCAGCGAGCGGTGAATTGACAATATTGGGTCGATCGATGTCAGCGTAGCGGTGCGGATAGTAGGGATGCTGGAAACTTGAGCAGACCAGAACTTCGGGAGAGTCTTTAAAAATATCAACGGTGCCATTGCCGTGGTGGACGTCAAAATCCAGTACCGCGACCCGTTCAATCTGATCAGCTTCGAGCGCGCGGCGAGCGCCCAGCGCAATGCTGTTATAGAAGCAGAAACCAATGGCCGCGTCTGCTTCAGCATGGTGGCCGGGCGGGCGAACCGCACAGAACGCCCGCATTGCTGAACCACTCAAAACCTCGCTGGTGGCTGCAACCACCGCCCCGGCTGCGAGCCGGGCGGCATGCAGGCTCTCCGGGCACATGGTGGTGTCCGGATCCACTGCCACCAACCCTTCCTCAGGCTGCATATCGATCAGTCCGTCGAGATAGTCACCGCCGTGTACCTCAGTCAGCCGGGCAGGATCTATCTCCGCTGCGGTGCGCTGATCCAGGTCATCGAGCAGACCGCTGGCCTGAAGATACTGCCCGACAGCGCGCAACCGATCCGGCCGTTCCGGGTGACCGTCCTGCATTTCGTGTTGCAGGCAGTCTTCGTGGGTGTAGTAGAGCAGGGCCATGAGTCAGCGAACCTCAAAGTGTATCTGGCGGTGGTCGCGGCGCAGGGTCAGCACGCGACCGAGTGCAGCAAGGTAAACACTGTCTGCGGCATTGTCACCGTTGATGGTCTCGACAGTGAGGCGCCGCAGCGTGCGCGCCAGGTAGACCAGCGGCTGGCAGATTTCATCGCAAGCCGGATGATCTGCTGCAACGTGGAAGTTAAGCCGCCGACCGCTGTTTTCGATTGTCAGGGCCAGTTCACCGGCGTGATAGCTGAGCAGGTTCTGTACCCGCCGGGCAGGCAGGCGGTCGTCTGCAGCTCCAAGCCCGCAGGGTGAGGCTGGATCAGTGGCGTTCAGCCAGTAGCTGGAATCGAAGCTGCGGTGCTGAAAACTCTGCAGCCCGGCAGGCGTCATGAATTGTGGACCGGACAGGCCGCTGAAAAAATAGCCGGCGACAACTTCACCTGCCAGTTCCATTGCGAACAGCGCCCGGGCAAGCTTCGCCCAGCGAACTGGGCCGCCTTCCCGGTTGGCCAGTTCGCGACAGAGCAGGCCATAGCGATCCAGCAGAATGCGGGCCCGTTCTTTGTTGTCTTCCAGCGCAGTCAGCGGGTCGGCATCTGGATCTGTATGGGGACGCAGTAGCCAGTTGCCCGGCCAGCTGCTGCCGAGCCGCCCTGCCGCGCGACGTGTTGGGCGGTTCGAGGTTGTTCGGGACGGCCGCGCGCTGAGGCTGTAGCTGGCAAGGGAGCCCTGGCGAAGAGCGCTCACTGAGTCGCTGTAGACTTCACTGTTCCAGACTGCCTGCCAGAAGCGGGCGTTGAACGCTTCTGCGCCGTCGGACTGTTTGTCAGGGCGTGACTGTTTATCTAAAAGTTGCAAGAAGCCGTAACGCGCGCCTGGATCGGTGAACAGCTCGGTAATCCCTGAAGCGTCGCTGCTGTCGGTCAACAGCTCCATGTCTTCCGGGTAGCCGAATGCCAGCTGTTCGCGGCCAGTGCCAAACCAGACCATTTCATTATCCGCAAAAGCGCGCTCCAGATGATGATCGCTGAATTCGCTGAACCGGGCATGGTACAGATCGGCAAGCCACAGTCTGGCTGACGCTGGATAGCCACGCAGCTGGCTCAGGCAATCGTCCAGTGCGGAATCAGCAAGGCTGCGACCAAAGCCCTGCCAGGCGGCCAGAAAAGGTGACAGGGCGCGCTGTGGTTTTGGTTCTACCAGCGGTCGATGGTGGGCGCGCTGCAGGCGCAGCAGGGATTCGAAATTGTCCCGGTCGCAATAGCGGACCTGAGTATCGCTTTCCAGCAGTTCACCACAGATCAGCGCGTCGTCTTCCAGCAGAGCAGCGGGAAGCTCGGGTAGCAGTTGATCAATTTCTGCGGAACTGCACGGACCATAAAACGACAGGATCTCCAGAGCGAGCTGCCTGCTGGTGCGGTTGTCTTCGATATCCGGAAGGTTTCTGTCAAGCAGCTCCATGGAATCATCGAACCAACCGGACGCCTTCAGTGCCGGCATTGATTCCGGATGCGCCAGCCAGCGGCGTTTGCCCCGGACAAGCCAGTCGCCGCCGGCCTGCTCAAGCAGTTCACTGGTGCACTCAGACTCAGGGACCAGGATTCGGTCTTTCAGGTAGTCGTGCCATTCTTCGCTTGTGGTGGGCTGGTAGCCTTGCTCAAGACGCTGGCGTTTGCGCACGAACTGCTCGGCGATATGAGCGACGATTTTCGGTCGCAGGTGAGCATTGTTGAGCGCGTTCTGAATCAGCTCCTGTGACAGTGAACTCTGGCCGGCTTTATCTGGCGTATCGTCCGCATACATGTAGCGACTGATCGCATCGAAGGTCAGATTGCTCGCCAGGGGGCTGGGTGTGCGGGTAGTGATGCTCGTCCAGCGGATTACTCCATCGTGGAGTTCATCGAGCATCTGGTGCAGAGCCGGAAGATCGAATTCGTCGTCGAGGCAGGTGCGCCAGGCTTCCAGAAGTACCGGAAAATCTGTGTATTCGGCCACATTGGTCATCAGCTTTTTAGCCTGCAGTCGACTCATCCACAGCGGCAGCCGCTGATCGAAGCGCTGCCGGGTCAGCAGCAGTGCACGGCCGGCGCATTCGCGGAAACGGGCACCGAAGAAACCGGAACCTTCGAGGCTTGAGCGCAGCAGAGCAAGCAGGTTGTCAGAGGTGACCAGGCCGAGTACAGCAGCAGCATCGACACTGCCGCGAAGCTGAATTGATATTGCATTGTTGTCGGCGTGGATTTCGGGATCGTGACCAAAACGCCCCTGCCAGGCGGCTTCGATGGCCAGCGCCCAGGGTCGATTCAGCTGGCCGCCCCAGAAGGTATGGATCACCAGGTGAGCCAGATCATCGGGACCTTTGTAGCCGCCGGGTCCGGTCTGGACCTGTTCGATCAGCAGGTGATGACGGTGCGGCAGGCTGCTGCCGGTGACTTCACGCTGCTTTTTCAGAAAGGCCAGCAGTTCGTCCGCTGCTACGTCGTCGAAACCGCGCTGCTCGATCAGACTCTGACGCAGCGCTTTGCCCTGGTGCTCAGTCAGCTGTACCTCCGAGTCTTCGAGAAACTGCGTGATACGCTCGGAAAAGTGAAAGCTGCGGTTGATGACTTCTGAGCGCCAGAATGGCGGTGCCAGAACGTTGGGTTTTGCCTGGCGGACCAGCACATCGTTATGGGTGATCTTGGCTACCTGCCAGTTCTGAGTGCCGAGGGAGAAGACCTGGCCCAGTTTGGCTTCCCAGACGAACTCTTCATCCAGTTCACCAAGCTCGGCGCCGGATTCGGCGTGGCGCAGTTTGTAGTAGCCGCGATCGGGAATAGTGCCACCAGCGTTGTATAATGCGAACAGCGCGCTCTTGTGAGCTTTGATCGTCTGGGCAATCCGGTCGTAGTGGACGCGGGCTTTCAGTTCTCTGACGCGTGACCCTGCGTAACGCCCGGCCAGCATTTCCAGCACCAGTTCGAACTGGCTGCGCTCCAGTCTCCGGTAGGGTGAACTGCGGGTGATCAGAGCAAACAGACCGTCCACTGACCAGGGCTGATGGGCGCAGCAGGACACGATGATCTGCGCCAGCACATCGAGCGCTCCGGTCATCACTGTCAGGGGTTCGATATCCCGCTCCGCCACCGCGTCAGCCAGCGCAGCGGCTTCAATGAAATCCACGGCGTGAGTGGGATACAGCGAACCGATACTGGTTTCGCCGACCCGATGCCCGGCTCTGCCGATGCGCTGCAGCGTCGCCGCAACCGAGCCGGGCGACTGAACCAGTACCACCTCATCAAGATCACCGATATCGATGCCCATTTCTAAAGAGCTGGTCGCGACAATGGCTTTCAGTTCCCCCGCTTTAAGGCGGCGCTCAACCGCGGTGCGGATGTCTCTAGCCAGCGAACCGTGGTGGGCATAAGCCAGTGGGCCTGGCAGATCTTCGTTCAGTTTGTAGGTGACTTTCTCTGCCAGTGAGCGGCTGTTGGTAAAAAACAGCGTCGAGGTGTTGGCATCGATGTGCTGGCGGAAAGACTCCGCCAGTGGGTCCCAGATGGGCTGGCCGTTGTCCGCGGCGGTTTTGGCCGCTTGCGGAAAGCGCACATGGAATTCCAGGGCTTTGTTCCCCGGTGCTTCGACAATGGCGAGCTTTCGTTTTCGGCCCATCGCATCGATACCACCCACATAATCAGCCACCGCTTCCAGGGGAGCGACGGTGGCAGACAGCGCAATGCGCTGAAATTCGCCCGCAACGTCAGCGAGGCGTTCCAGTGAAGTCATCAGCTGCACGCCCCGCCGACTGTCGACGATAGAGTGGATCTCATCAATGATGACTGTTTCCACGCTGGCCAGCGCCTGCGCGCCCCGGCGATTGGTGAGCAGCAGAAACAGACTTTCCGGGGTGGTGATCAGAATTTCCGGTGGCCGCCGCAACATGCGTTGTCGGTCGCTTTGTGAGGTATCGCCGGATCGGGTCTGCACTCTCAGTTCAGGCAGAACGCCGGCTTCACCCAGCGCCGCCAGCGGCATCAGCAGGTTGCGCTGAATGTCGTTGTTCAGAGCCTTCAGCGGTGAGATGTACAGCACCCGGGTGGCACCACTGGCCAGTTCTCCATTGGCAAATCGGTTCAACGACCACAGGAATGCGGTCAGAGTCTTACCGCTGCCGGTGGGGGCGGTGATCAGCAGGTGTTCTCCCGCGGCGATCCGTGGCCAGCTTAAAGATTGCACCTGTGTGGGGGCAGCGAAGTTGTCAGCGAACCATTTGGCGACGCCTGGGTGAAACTCAGCTGTGTCCATCACCAACTCCTCGGCCGCGAACGAGGCTGGAGTTTGCTGGGAAAGATGTAACGCCTGGCCATGGTCCAGTATGCTCGCACAACCTTGACGCTTTTGGGGATACCGACTTTGTCTGCTGACATGACGCGCTCACCCCTCCAGGGTGGCCGACGATGACTGCGCTGGCCCGGCTGCTGCGACCCGGTGATCGGATCTGGGTTACCGGCAGTGCCAATGAGCCCACGACGCTGCTTGAAACCCTGGCGCAGGAGACGTTGCCGGCGGGTCTTACCTTCGTGCAGTTCCCGTTGGCGGGCTACAATCAGTTCGATTTCACCCGTTTTGCGCAAGATGCGTGCATGGAGACCTTCTTCATGACTCCGCATCTCAAGTCTGCAGATCCGCAGCGGCTGAAGTTCCTGCCGATGCAGATGCGCGCGGTGTATGACTATCTGGCAAGCAACATTGACGTGGTTCTGATTCAGGCAGCCCGGGATCACCAGGGTGTGCTGCGGCTTGGCCCTAACGTGGACTTTGCGCCAGCCGCGCTCGCCAGCGCCGACAGGATTGGGGTAGAAATCAATCAGAGCTTTGTCGCAGCAGCGGGCAGCATCGCGCTTGATGAACATTTAATGGATACCGCAATCGAGTCAGATCGCCTGCTGATTGAGCTGGCACCACCGATTGTTGATGATGCGGCGTTGGCCATTGGTCGGGAAGTTTCGAAACTTATCCGCGACGGTGATTGCCTGCAGACCGGCATCGGCAGTATTCCTGCCGCTATCCTTGCCGAACTGAATGATCACAATGATCTGGGGCTGCATGGTGGCCTGCTTGATGATGGCGGCATGCGCCTCATCCAGGCCGGCAACATAACAGGCCAATGCAAACAGATTGATCAGGGGATTCATGTTACCGGCATGGCTCTGGGCAGCCATGAACTGCATGCCTGGCTTGCGGAAACACCCGATGTGCACTTTGCCGGTGCCAACCATACCCACGAGTACACGGTGATTCGTCAGCTCGATAACTTTGTCTCCATTAACTCCGCGGTTGAAGTGGATCTGTTTGGTCAGGTTAATGCTGAAGTCGCGGGAGGCAGGCAGCTTTCCGGGACTGGCGGTTCGGTGGACTTCATGCGGGCGGCAGCAGCCAGTCGTGGCGGTCGCTCAATCGTCGCGATGAATGCCACCGCGCGCGGTGGCACGGTGTCGCGCATCGTGCCGAAAGTCGAGATGGTGACAGCGCTGCGCACTGACGTGGATATGGTGGTGACCGAGTATGGCTGTGCGCGCCTTAAAGGTATCTCCTCAGCTGATCGAGCCCGTGCGCTGATCGAGATTGCCGCACCACAATTCCGTGATGAGCTGGAATTGGGCTTACTAAATGGATGAATTCATAGTTCATGCGTGCGGAGAGTCACAAATCTGACCTTCCAATCCCGAACCGGTGTCTGACCTCACATACAATGGCGCAGACGCTGAAACGGAATTTCACAGGTCAGGAACGCTCATGGATTACGTCGGTATTGATCCGGCCGTCGGGCTCGAATGCTCGCACTGTCATCACATTTCTAGAATCCCTTACAGCACGCTACTCAAGCTGGTAACGGATACCCAACGCGCGCAGTGTGAAAGCTGCGAACGCCATATGCTGCATGACTGGACCACGGTAATGGTTGTCCAGAACATCATCAAACAGCGCATGGCCCAGGCCAATGAACTGAAAAGCAGACGCGCCCGACGCCTTGAAGGGGTGGTGAGCTAGTTCCAGCCGAAACTGGAGAGTACAAACGCGTACTCTTCGGCTACCTCCTGCAATGCATCAAAGCGGCCGGACTGACCTCGATGTCCGGCGTCCATGTTGGTTTTCAGCAGCAACAGATTGTCATCGGTTTTCAGATGGCGAAGTTTTGCAACGTACTTGGCCGGCTCCCAGTAGGTGACTCTGGGATCGTTTATTCCGGCTGTGACCAGCATCGGCGGATATGCTGTGGCCTCGAGCTGATCGTAGGGCGAATAGCTCAGGATGTGTTCAAAAGCCGATTTGTCTTCGATAGGATTTCCCCACTCCGGCCACTCCATCGGGGTCAACGGCAGGCTGGTATCCAGCATGGTATTCAGCACGTCGACAAAGGGTACGTGCGCCACCACCACGCCAAAAAGCTCTGGATCCTGATTCACCGCGGCGGCCACCAGTTCGCCGCCGGCGCTACCCCCGGAAATACCAATGCGACCTCTACTGCTGTAGTTCTGTTGCGCCAGATAACGGGCGACGTCAACAAAATCATTGAAGGTATTGGTGCGCTTGTCGAGTTTACCGTCTTCATACCAGCTGTAGCCAAGATCATCGCCACCACGGATGTGGGCAATGGCGTAGACGAAACCACGATCCAGCAGAGATAGTCGACTGGGTGAAAACCCCGGTGACATTGCGTAGCCGTAAGCACCGTAGCCGTAGAGATAAGCCGGTGCACTGCCATCGAGCGGAGTTTTTCGGTGATGCACGATGCTGACGGGTATCTGCACGCCGTCACGCCCGGGCGCCATCACCCTCAGGGTCTGGTAGCTGGCGGCATCGTAACCGCTCGGGATGTCCTGCACTTTTCTAACAGTGAGCTGGCGTGCATGGATGTCGTAGTCGTAGACGGTGACCGGGGTCACCATGGATTCATAGACCAAACGCAGGGTGTCGACGTCATATTCCGGGTTGGCGCCGAAGTCGGTGCTGTAGGCCGCCTCCGGGAATGCGACATGGTGGCTGGCGTCATCGGCGCTGATGATGCGCACATTGTCGAGACCATCAATACGCTCGCAGACGACCAGGTGGTTTTTGAAACACAGATGGTCAGTCAGGTAATTCTGATCAGAACCGGCGATGACCGTTTCCCAGTGATCTTCTCCCGGGGCCTGATCTGGTGTGCGTACCAGCCGGAAGTTCCGGTGGGTGTCGTTGCTGCGGATGTAAAACCAGCCTTCGCGATGATCGATATGGTATTCATGGCCCGGGCGGCGCGGCGAAATCAGTTCTGGTTCTGCCAGCGGGGTGTCAGCGGGAATGATGTAGCTTTCGCTGGTGACATGATCGCCGCTGGCAATCACCAGCCACTGTTCCGACTGGGTTTCACCAACGCTGACGAAAAATCCCTCATCCGCTTCTTCATAGACGACCGCGTCTTCGGTTACCGGCGTGCCGAGGCGATGGCGCAGCGCCTGATAGGGTCGCCAGCTGTCGTTGACCTTCAGATAAAACAGGTGGGTGCTGTCTGCTGCCCATACCGGTCCGCCCACGGTGGGGCTCATGACTTCCGGAAACTGCCCCCCGGTAACAAGGTCGGTAATGGTCAGATCAAAACGCTCGCTGCCGTTGGTATCCGCACTCCAGGCCAGGTAGCGTCCATTCGGACTGACGCTGAGGCTGCCCAGACTGAAATAGGGGTGTTCAGCAGCCAGACCGGGTTCATCAAGAAAAGTCTGCCAGTTGTCCGGCTCGCTGATCGGCGCGCGCTGCCAGAGTCGATATTGAGCGTCTTTTTCGTAGCGCCAGCGATACAAGTAATCGCCTTTTCGATAAGGAACTGACTCGTCTTCCAGCGGCTGACGCCCTTTGATTTCTGCAAACAGATCATCGGTCAGGTGTTTGTGTGGCGCCATTTCCTGCTCGAAGTAGGCGTTCTCAGCAGTCAGGTAATCCAGTACCTGCTGGTCGGTGACTTCCGGATAGCCAGGATCTTTCAGCCAGTGGTAGGGGTCGCTTAGGGTATGACCGTGGTGTTGTTCGACATGGTCAATCCGGGCGGCGATGGGTGGTTTCATGATGTGTGCTGGTAACTGACGAGTTGCGAATGCTCGTTGATGGCGTGGTGAAACGCAATTGTCGGGATCAGAGACTGTGGTTGTGCCGATAACGCAGCGGACGGGGTAGACTAGACCACCTTTGAACAAATCATTCGGACTGCATTGGCAGCCCGACGAGCCGGGAGACAAGTATGGAACAACGACAGCTGGGCAGGACCGGCCTGTTCGTATCAGCGGTTGGTCTCGGCTGTAATAACTTTGGCGGCCGTGTTGACCAGGGGGGTACCCAGCGGGTTGTGGATGCAGCCATTGATGCCGGAATCAATTTTTTCGATACGGCGGATGTCTACGGTAATCAGCTTTCTGAAGTCATGCTCGGCAAAGCGCTGGGCTCGCGTCGGCACGATGTTGTTGTTGCCACCAAATTCGGGATGCCGACGGGAGATGGTGCTCTTGCTAAAGGCGGTTCCCGTCGCTACGTGATCAAAGCAGCTGAAGCCAGTCTGAAGCGTCTGGGCACGGACTACATCGATCTGTATCAGATGCATTTTCCTGACGCTCATACGCCCGTCGCGGAAACCCTCGGCGCGCTGGATGATCTGGTCAGAGCGGGAAAAGTCCGCTACGTCGGACACTCGAATTTTTCCGGTTGGCAGATCGCCGACGCTCACTGGCTGGCCGCGCAGGCCGGCTGCGCGCCGATGGTCACCGCGCAGAATCACTACAGTCTGCTGGAACGGGCAATCCGCCACGAAGTCATTCCTGCCTGCGAACACTTCGGTGTTGGTATCCTGCCGTACTTTCCACTTGGCAGCGGCATGCTCACTGGTAAATATCGACGCGACGAGCCTCCACCCCAGGGAACCCGCCTGGCCAACATGGGTAATCTGGCGGCTCGGGCGATGTCGGATCGGGCGTTTTCGTTAGTCGAAGCACTCAGCGAGTACACCCACGCTCAGGGCCGGGATCTGTTGACCCTGGCGTTCAGCTGGTTGCTCAGCCAGCCGATCATCAGCAGCGTGATTGCCGGTGCGACATCGGCAGAACAGGTTGCCGGTAATGTTGCGGCGGCGAGCGGCTGGCGGCTGGGTCCAGAAGAAATGCAGGACATCGACAAAATCCTCGGCTCCGTGGCTTGAGCCCATGTGTGGCCGCTTCAATGTGTCGTCCGATCCGCTGTCGCAGCTGTTGATGGAACTGGTGGGCATGGCCCATCCGGGACCGGACAATCACAACGCTGCACCCACCGAAAACATCGTGGTGCTAAGGCTGGGTGAAGACGATCAGCCGGAGCTGGTGTCGATGCGCTGGTGGTTGACGCCGTTCTGGTCGAAAGAAGTGTCGACCAAATACAGCATGTTCAACGCTAAATCAGAAACCGCAGCCAAATCACCGGCGTTCCGCGAACCGTTTCGGAAACGGCGCTGTGTGGTGCCGGTGAGCGGGTTTTACGAGTGGGTGCGTGAGAACAACCGGAAACTGCCGTACTACATCACCCCCGCGCATAGCCCGGGGCTGCTGCTTGCCGGTTTGTGGGACCGCTGGACCAATGCAGAAACCGGTGAGGTGCTGGAAAGCTTCACAGTTCTGACCATCGCGGCAGCGCCGGGTATGGAATTCATTCATAAGCGACAGCCGGTGATGCTGTCGATGGCGGACGCACACCGCTGGATGGATCCGGGTAACGGTGAATTCGAAGCGCTTATTGGTTCGCAGATGCCTCAGGAACTGGAGGCGGTTCCTGTGTCGACCTATGTAAACAATGCCCGCCACAAAGACGATCGCTGTCTAGAGGCGGTTGCGGTGCCCGTTTACATCGACGGCAGCGGCGCATGATGCTGCTGGTTGCTGGTGAGTGGCTTGGCAAAGGCAGTCTGCTGCTCGAAGGCCGCACTCTGGGTGAAACCATCGAAGCAGAAGCGCAGATCGAGGCAGACGAAACGGGACTGTCCATCCGCCTGCAGATTGTACTTGGGGAGAATAGTCGGCAGATGCTGGTCCGTGTTGCCGCCAACGATGTCGGAACCTATGTGGTGAGCGTTCGCAGTGAGATCGCTGATACATTGATGGGAACAGCCAAACTCGACAGCGAACCCAATCTCGGATTGCTGTGGAACGATGCCGGCACAATATACGCAACGTTTTCGCTGTTCAGCCATTCCGGTGGTCTTGGCTGTCGGGGTTTCGCGCGCAGCGAAGCTACCACCTACACCTGGGAGGTGGCGTTTTCCCGCAAACAGCAGGTGGTGAAAGGCGACAATGTCGTTTCACTGCGTCGCCGCAGGCGCTGAAGAGTGGATTTGCCGCAGCACTGTGCACTTCTGGTGATTGATATGCAGGAGGCACTGATCAACGGTGCGTATCGTGAACAGGCTGTGCTGGCGACTCTGGCAGATGTCATATCGCGAGCAAGGCAGGCTCGGCTGCCGGTGATCTTTGTGCAGCATAATCATGCCAGCTTCGCGCCGATGCGGCGGGGCGCGCCAGGCTGGCAACTGCACGCCGGTCTGGCTGCGTTAGATGGCGACCTGCGGGTTGAAAAAACCGCGTCAGATGCTTTCTATCAGACGTCACTCCAGCAGAACCTGGAACAACTTGGTGTTGATACTCTGATTGTTGCCGGTATGCAGAGTGAATACTGTGTTGACGCCACCGCTCGCAGAGCGCTGTCGCAGGGCTTCGATGTGATTTTGCTGGCTGATTGTCACACCACGGGAGATGGAGTTGTTAGCGCAGCGGACATTGTCGCCCACCACAATGCGACGCTGGCTAATCTTGCCCACCCTGAACACAAGATCACTGTGTTGGACAGCGCAGAACTGGTTTTCTAGCCGTCCAGGGTTTCGCTGAATGCCCGGTACAGCCTCCAGCCGCGGACGATGCCGTAACCCGTGCAGACCAGCACAGAAGCATTAAAAATCAGCGCGGCCGGAGAACGGCTGTCAACTCCGCTGCTGGTCCAGGAGACGATCAGATAGCTCAGCAGGTAGCCGGACAGTAGCCCGATCACACACCAGACGCAGGCAAACAGGATTGCCAGGATCGCAGCCTGATAGCGACCCAGTTCCAGTTGTCCGAGTTTGGCTGCGAAATCAGCAATTCGGTCGGCTAATGATTGCCTTGGGGTTTTGTCTGCCATAGCGGAGGAAACGACTGCGGAAACGGTTGATGATCCGGACAGTGTATACGTTGTGCAGTAAAAAAAGCGGGTGTGGAGTTCTGGCCGACACCCGCCGCAGGCTGTCAGTCGTTGATGATGATGCGTTCTCCACTCCAGAGGCTGCTATTACAGTCGACCACGGTCCGGAAGTGACGGCCCAGCATCTGTCCGTCATCACTGGTTCGAAGGGCTGTTGTTGCCGCGGTGTAATCAGCGGTCGTGTTGTAGACTCCGATGAAGCGCAGGTCCACGTCAGTTGACGACACCATCGGTACCGTCATATAGGCAAGGAATGACTTGAATTCGGCCATGTCGGCGAGGGTGCCCTGCAGGTGGCTGATTAAGTCGGGCATGCTCGAGGCCATCGTGTGGCCGTGGTTGAGCTTGCAGGACGAAACACTGATTGTGACCGGTGGATTGCCGCCCATCTCGCCTCCGCCGTTGAAGATCTCCTGCCGGGCGTTGAGCGATGATGTGCATTTGATGATGTCATCGAATTTGGCCTGTGCTGATTGCCCTTCCGGAGAGCGAGTGTACTTGTCGGAGACTGCGCCGAAAGCGTTTAAGTTTTCGTAATGGTTTTGCCACAAGATATCTATTTCGCCATTGGTACCCGTCATCGGGGTCCATAAATAGGTATTGAGTTTGATGTCGATTTTATCCAGCTGTTTGACCAGGTTGTCTCTGGCCGACATCAGGTCGTCGCGATCTGCGCCGTTGATGTAGTTACAGGCATAGACTTCGCGCACTTCGCCGGTCTCTGCGGCGTGAACAAACAGGCCGCTGCAGGTGATGGCCAGAGTCAGTACCGATAAAAGTGCGCGCCGAATGGCGTGGTTCGATTTGTTGGTCATGAGATCTCCTATTGATAGAAATCACAGCCGGTCCAAGACTGTGTGGGTTTCTTCAAGGAGGCTGAGCGATAGGTAAAACTGGCGAATTCACGCAATACAGCCGGGCGCAGATACGTTCCGATATCAGTCCTCCCCCCCGTATTCAGTCTGCGCCGAATGCGTGCCACAATGCAACGGGTAGCTTGTCAGTATCTGGCGGCACGATAAGGCCGGGTAAAATTGATAGTTGCTCGGGAAAGCTGTTGGAGGCGTGTATGAAAATGTTGGGACTGCCGGGGCGGGATCCGGCGACGGATCAGTGGCTCCAGGATCTGCTGGGCAGGCTTGCAGGTGCGGGTTCTGACAGCAACGTGCACGGCTATCGACACTGGCACGTTGCGGGAGATCCGGACATAACCTATGAGGCAGGTCTGGTCGCCGATCAGCGGGTAGATCTGGTGGTCGCTAAATCGCTCGGCACCATGGTGTTGCTCGCAGCCGCGCAGCAGGGCTTCCAGCCGTCTGCTGCGGTGCTTATTGGTGTGCCCGTTCGCGCCTACAGTGACGATCAGCTTCAGGCACTACAGCAATTTGTCGGCGAACGACCGTGTCTGTGTATTCAGCAGGCAGCGGATTTCACCGGGCCCTTCAGGGAACTTGAGCAGGTTCTGGGTGGGAGCAATACCACTCTGGTGGAGGTGGCCGGTGACGATCATATCTATTCGGACACGGCTGAACTGGCTACTCGGATAGAAGCCTGGCGGGCAGGATTGCGCTGAACGGATCTTCTCGCGGGTCGCGAAAGTGCCGGTCGAGCAGGTTCGGCGGATCGCGAAAGTAAGGCTGGGTTCAGTCCTGGCGGTGACGGCCTGTTGGGGGTTTGCGCCAGTTGGTATTGCCGCCCAACGCGCGGAACTGACCGACACCTTCTTCCAGTTTCATGCCCACATCAGCGATGCCGTGGGAGTCGTCGCCTGGCACCACGGCTATGTCATTGTTGATCGCATACTCGAGCCAGGGTCGGGAGATGTAGGGTTCGCTCGCGCCTTTCACCAGCGCTCGCATGTTGAGATCCAGAATCAGATCGAGGGCCTTGATGCGCTCCAGATTGCGGATTGCGCGATTGCGGATTGCCGGGATTTCCCAGCGGTCCGGATAGTCCGGGTCATGGATGCGGATAAGATCGAAATGACCAATCACTGCAGGTTCGAAGCGCTCGATCAGTGCCAGCTGAGCATCAAAGTAGTCACAGTACAGCTGTGTGATGTTGCCTGCTCGAGCCAGTGCCTGCTGGTAGTGGCTGGCTGAGCCGTCAAACAGAATGTCGTAGAGATGGTGGACTGAGCCCACCAGCATGTCTGGCTGGAAGCGGCTGATCAGCGTGGCGATCTCTGCTGCGTAACCGCTATAAGATTCTGTTTCGAAGCCCACCAGGATGTCCATGCGGCCCCGGTATTGCTCTGCGAGCTGTCGGGCGCGGCTGAAATAGCTGTCAAATCTTGCCTGCAGCCTGGGCACGTCATAACCCTCAGCGGCTTCATCCGGAGCCATCAGCGCCGGATTCTCTGTGGGCATATGTTCGGTCAGACACACCCATTCGAAACCTAGTTGTGCATACCGGGCAACCACTTCGTCCAGGCTATCTGTGGCATGGCCGCAGAAGGTGCCGCTGTGGCCGCCGTGTACCGAAACTTTCGCAAAGTCGCTCATCAGGAGCGGCAATCCAGCTGGCGCAAGGTCATGAAAGTGATCTCGAGGATTCAGAGCGCGGAAGATAAGTGGCCGGGCATATCGGCGCAAGCGGCCATTGTCAGTGCGAAGCTGGCGCTTTGCTCAGGCGATGGGCTGCAGATAGGGTTCAATCACCAGGCTAATCTGAGCGTCGAGATGGCTGAGCACCGCATCTTCAGTGGTGCTGGGATCCAGCAGGTAGCGCAGAATAATGTAGTCGACCAGCGCATAGATGATGTCGGCGATCAGCTGGACTGGTGCGTCCTGCTTCAGTTCGCCGAATTCCTGAGCACGACTCAGCAGCAACTGCAGGCGTTCGTAGGATTTGGTATTGATTCGGGCAAACAGGCCCATCACTTCCGGGTTCTCACCCAGCAGATCCAGCGTCGCCCGGCGCCACAAAGCTCGATTGTCTTTATCGATGACCCCCATCGCCAGCCGTGTCATCTGAGCCAGCGAACCGAGCAGGTCACCCTGATAGCGGTGGCTGTCTGACGCGGTTTCGTCGGTCAGGTGTTCAACGTCCTGCAGCAGGATGCCCTGGAGGATCTGAGTTTTCGTCCGAAAATAGTTATATAGCGTCTGATAGCTGACATTGGCGGTAGTGGCGATGTCGCGCATCCGTGCGGCCTCGAAGCCGACGTCGTTGATCAGGGTGCGGGCGGCGTTGAGGATATCCTCACGGGCCTGACGCTTTTTCTGCTGACGTAATGACATGGGCCCGGTTTTCGCTCCTGGTTAATACGCCCGATGATGCAGTATCGGATGGATATTTTGACAAAGTCAATAATTAGAGTGAGTATACAAGTTGTCGGATGCTGAGGTGATCATGACTTTGACCAGGCCCGCTTTGTTAACACTGTTGCTGCTGGTCGCTGGACAGCTGCAGGCGTCGGAGGCTGCGTTGCAAACAGAGGCAAACAGCGGCGCAGCGGTGGCAGTTTCCGCCGCTGATGCTGCGGTTGGTATGACTGATGCTGCGGTAGGAATGACTGATGCTTCAGCCGCTGCGGATGAACCAGCTGAATCGATTACCGCGCGGGATCTGATTGCCGGCGCGCTGGATCTGGTTCGAGGCCGCACTTCCTACGCGCAGATGAGTATGACCGTGCACCGGCCAACCTGGGAACGAACCTCAAGCCTGATCGCCTGGACGCGCGGACGTGAAGACGCGTTGATCCGTTTCACCGCACCTGCCAAAGATGCCGGTAACGCCACCCTGAAGCAGGGTGAAAAAATGTGGACCTATACCCCCAAGCTGAACCGCACTATCCGCCTGCCTTACAGCCTGATGTCCCAGAGCTGGGCGGGTTCTGACTTTTCCTACAACGATCTGTCGCGTACCGACAAGCTGCTGCGTTACTACGATCTGCGCATCGTCAGCACCGATCAGCAGGATGGCCATACTGTTTACACCATCAATGCGGTTCCGTTTGACGATGCTCCCGTTGTCTGGGGCAAAGAGGAGTGGGTGTTGCGCGACGACTATGTGCTGATCAGTCAGACCTTCTTCGATCAATCCATGGAGCCATTGAAGCGAATGAGCTCGCTGGAGATCGGCCAGCTCGATGACCGGGTCATGGCGACCCGAATGCGTATGGTCAAACTGGACGAGCCCGAGAACTACACCGAGCTGGTCTATGAGGACGCTGATTTCAATATTGAGCTGGAAGACAAGACCTTCACTTTGTTTTCTCTGCAGTCCGGCGGCAAAAGGTGAGTGAAACCATTGTCCTTGAGCCGGTCGCTGAGGATCGTGCAGCGTCGCTCCTCAGTGTGCGCATAGGCTGGCGGAATCTCTGGCGCAACCGCCGCCGCACCTGGTTGACCACCGGTGGCATCGCTTTTTCGGTCCTGCTGGTGATGTTTTTCATGTCCATGCAGTTTGGCCAGTACGCGATCATGATCGACTCGGCCACATCGCTGATGGCTGGACAGGTCCAGGTGCAATCGAGCAGATATCTGCAGGATTCCCGGTTCGAAGACACTATTGTCGAAGCGACGCCGCTCATCCGATTGCTTCAAGAAAACCGGCACATCGTCTCGGTGGCTCCGCGGGTTGAAGCGTTTGCGCTGGTTTCTGCGGATGAACGCAGTTTTGGTGCCCAGATACTGGGGATCGATCAGGCCGCCGAACTCGAAACCGTTCGTTATGTGAAGATGCTGAAAACCGGCTCCAACCTGGCGGGTCCGGATGATGCGGTGCTGGGCAGCGTGCTGGCCCGCAATCTGGGTGTGGCCCCAGGCGATGAAGTGGTCGTGCTGGGGTCTGGTAAAGAAGGTGGTATCGCTGCGCTGGTTCTGACCGTGGTGGGTCTGCTGGAAACCGGGATGGCGGATCTGGACCGTTCTCTGCTGCTGGCGCCGTTGTCAACTGTACAGGCGGGTTTCGGTCTGGGAGACGAAGTGCATACGCTCGTTGTGCGCATGGATGACCTGTCCAGCAGTGACCGGGTGGTAACCCAGCTGACAGAGCAACTGCCGGACGCATTGACCGTTCGAGCCTGGCAGGAGATCTTACCGGAACTGAAACAGGCGATAGCTGTGGACAAGATTGGTGGTCAGATCATGTACTGGATCATCATGGTTCTGGTGATGTTCAGTGTGGTGAACAGTTTCATCATGACGGTATTCGAGCGGACCCGGGAGTTCGGCATGATGCTGGCGATCGGGATGCGTCCGCGTGCCATTGTGGCCATGCTGCAATGGGAAGCGCTGTTCCTGTGGGTCATTGGGACTGCTATTGGTGCGGGTCTGGCCAGCTTGCTGATCATCTGGCTGCACGACGTGGGTATCTATATGGGTGAGCAGATGGAGGACTATGCCAAACAGTTCTATATGCCGGCTCGGCTCTATCCGGGTTTCTCACGGGAAGTATTAACGGTCGCACCCCTGGCCATGCTGGTAGGTACTCAAGTCGCGGCACTGATTCCGTCGCTGCGCATCCGGCGGCTCCGCCCCATTGTCGCACTGCGGACCACCTGAGCCAGTGATATGGGCGAGATAGCACAGCAAGACAGAAAAGCCGCCGATGACCTGGACGCTGAAGCTGGGCCAGCGGGGCCGTCTGGCAGTTCAGTTGCGGCGATTGCCTGGCGCAATCTCTGGCGCAATCGACGACGAACCTGGCTGAGTGCTGGCGGCATTGCGTTTGCGGTCTGGATGCTGGTCATTGCCTTGTCGATGCAGGACGGCAGTTTCGAGATCATGATCGACAATGGCTCGCGACTGCTGCTCGGCCATATTCAGATTCAACATCCTGACTATCAGGATGACGCCAGGATCGAAAACACCATTGTCGACGCGACCGTCCTCCAGCGACGGGTTGCGGGCGTGAATGGCGTCGTGTCTGTTGCACCACGGTTGCAGGCGTTTGCGTTGGTTTCCTCCGGCGAGCGTAGTTTTGGCGCCCAGATTCTTGGGGTTGATCCAGCGCTGGAAGCATCCTGGTCCACACTGCCGACGATGATTAGCGAGGGCAGATACCTGCAGCGCAGCGGTGAGGTTGTTGTCGGTACCACGCTGGCTCGGAACATCGGTGTCAGTGTCGGCGACGAGATTGTCATTTTAGGAACTGCTCGGAAAGGTGGTGTGGCTGCAGTGGTTGCCGAGCTGGTCGGAACCTTTGATACCGGTCAGAGTGAACTGGACCGGGCGATAGTTCAGCTGCCAATTGCCGACTTCCGTGAGGGCTGGGGGATCGCCGAAGACGAAGTTCATGTCCTCCTGGTGATTGCCTCAAGCGTTGGCCGCAGCGAAAAAATTGCTGGTGCGCTCGGCTCAGGTAACTCTGACTGGCGGGCGCTGGATTGGCGAGCGCTGATGCCGGAAGCGCAACAGACCATTGAGATGAAAGCGATAGGCGCTTACTTTTTCTTCGCGCTGATCGCGACGATTGTGACCTTCAGCGTGGTGAATACTTTCATGATGACAATATTCGAGCGGACCCGGGAGTTCGGCATGCTGGTCGCTATCGGCATGAAACCTGGTGCCATAATGCTGCAGCTGCAGCTTGAAGCCGTCTGGCTGGCCCTGCTCGGGGTCGGCTCAGGCTGGTTGATTGCCGCTGGATTCATTCTTCCTCTCATGTCCTTCGGGGTGCCGCTGCCTGAAGAAGCAGGCGATCTGCTGCGTCGCTACAACATGCCGGAACGGATGTACCCGACCTTCAGCTATACCGCGGCCTGGTTGTCGGCTGTGATCATGCTGGTGGGTACCCAGCTGGCGGCGCTGATACCCGGATTGCGAATCCGCAAACTGCGGCCTGTTGAAGCGCTGCGCGCGCACTGAGGAGAACCCCGTGCCGTTCAAACTTCTGTTACAACTCGGCTGGCGGAATCTTTTTCGGCACAAACGCCGGAACTTCATGCTGCTGTTGGCGATCTGTGTTGCTGTTGCCGGTGTTGTGGTGATGAACAGCCTGATTCGCGGGTTTCAGTTCGATATGCAGGAAGCAGCCGTCGCCAACCTGACAGGGCATGTGAAAATGCTGGCGCCTGGTTATCTCGATGATCCGAATATCGAAAAAAGTTTCACGCTGGTGAAAGACTGGCAACCACACCTGCCTGGCGTGGAACTCGAGGGGTGGGCGCCAAGAATCAGGATTCCTGCGGTGATCATGAGTGAACGTGAGACCCGGGGAATTCAGCTGGTTGGCATCGACCCGGCGCGGGAAAACATCTCTTTTCTGGATAAAGTGGAACTCGCCGGTGACATGCTGTCGGATGCGGATGACCGACGGGTCGTTATTGGCAAAGAGCTGGCCCGGCAGCTGGAGACTGAGGTTGGCCGACGTCTGGTGATCATTACCCAGGGAATTGATGGGCGAAACCGGGAAGCGGGTTTTCGCATTGCGGGCACCTTTGATGCAGACGGTAAAGGGCTTGAGAAGCTGTTTGTGTTCACCGGTGTGACGGCATTGCAGAACCTGGTGGATGCTGAGGTCATCACCGAAGTATCGATCAAGGTTGTCAGTCAGCTCGACGAGTCGCTCGCGCAGCAGGGCCTTGCCGATAGCTTTTTGGATCTGGACGTTCTCAGCTGGCAACAGCTGGAGCCGCAGGCGGCGGCCATGTTCGTGTTTGCAGACAGCGCCATCTTTATCTGGTTTCTGGTGATGATGGGCGCGCTGATCTTTGGCCTGATGAATACTCTGATCACGGCGGTCATGGAACGGATCAAAGAGTTCGGCATGTTGCGGGCGGTCGGGATGCGGCCCCGGGCCGTTGTCGTTCAGGTCGTTGTTGAATCCACGCTGATCATGCTGGTCGGTGTGGTGTCGGGCACACTGATCGGTTGGTTGCTGGTGCTCTGGCTGTCTGATGGTGGCATCGATCTCTCCGCGTATGCGCAAGGGGTCGAACTTGCCGGCATGCGCAGTGTTCTGATGCCGCGACTGCTGGTTGAAGATCTGCTGCTGGTGTCGTCTTTAAGTCTGGTGTTCGGCATCCTGGCGGCGCTGTATCCTGCGCGACGGGCTGTAAAAATTAACCCGCTGGAGGCTTTACGGCGATGAGCGATGTAGTAGTCAGATGTAGCGGTATCAGCCGCACCTATCAGGAAGAGTCGGTACCTGTGCAGGCGTTGCAGGACGTTGACTTCGAAGTCTGTAAGGGAGAGTTCATCAGTCTGGCCGGACCGTCCGGGTCAGGTAAGTCGACGCTGCTGAACATTATCGGCGGTCTGGATCGGCCGGATAAAGGCGACGTAGAGGTCGCAGGGGTCAAGCTCAACGATCTCAATGAAAGTGAGCTTTCCGATCTGCGGCTGCAGAAAATGGGTTTCGTGTTCCAGGCTTATAACCTCATCCCGGTACTGTCAGCCCGGGAAAACGTTGAATTCATCATGCAGTTGCAGGGAGTTAGCCCTGCGGAGCGAGCTTCCCGGGCCACAGCAGTCCTAGAGCAACTGGGCGTAGAGGGGATGGCCGATCGTCGGCCTGGCGAACTCTCCGGGGGGCAGCAACAGCGGGTGGCGGTCGCTCGCGCCATCGTGACACGACCGGTGCTGCTGCTGGCTGATGAACCCAGCGCTAATCTGGATTCAGCCACGACCCGGGAACTGCTGGAAATGTTGCGTACGCTCAACGAAACTCACGGCGTCACTATTGTTGCTGCGACCCACGACCCGATCGTCATGAGTTACGCCCGACGTCAGGTCAATCTGCGCGACGGCAGAATTGTTGAGGATAAACAAAACGAGGCTGCCTGACGTGCGTCTTTCTGCCCTCCACGTTGGCCTTTTTGTTTGCCTGCTCGTCGTCTCGATGTCGGCCACTGCGATGGAATTCGATACCCGGCTGAAATGGTTCTCGTCAGGCGCTTCTTTGCCCAGTCACGACCTGCAGCGCCAGCTCGATGGTACGCCAGCCTACGACTACACGGGCGAGGTGCGACTGATGACCGAATCAGACGCTGGCAATCTGTCCTGGATCGTCCATGGCACGACCACGCTCAATGGTGGTGATTCTTTTGCGTTGCCCGCTGATCCGGGAAACCAACTGGAACAGACTCCCAGAGATGATGACCAGCGCTTGATGGACCTCAGCTGGGAGATTGAAGACGGCTCGCGACATCGCTCGGTGGCTCGGCTCGATCGTCTGGCACTGCAATATCAGGCCGACAGCTGGGCGGTCACGGTCGGTCGAGAAGCTGTCTCCTGGGGCAATGGTCTGGTGTTTCAGCCCATGGATCTGTTCAACCCGTTTGCACCGACGACGGTCGATCGTGATTACAAGGTGGGTGATGATCTGATCCTGGTGGATAAGCTGTTCAGTAATGGGATGGATGCGCAGCTGCTGGCGGTGGGTCGGCGTGATGATGAAGAAAACTTCACCGGCCAGGCGGGTAGCCTGGCGCTGCGATTGCGTGGCTCTGCTGGAGAAGCAGGTTGGGACGTTGCCGCGGGGAAACACTATGCGGATCAGGTATATGGCCTCGGGGTGCGCCTGCCGGTGGGCGGAGCGCTGGTTCGCGCTGACCTGGTGGCAACCAACGTGCGTCACGCCGACTGGGAGTTCTCCGCGGTGATCAACATGGACTACAGCTTCACCTGGCTGCAGAAGAACGTTTACGTATTTGCGGAGTACTACCGCAATGGTTTCGGTGTGAACGATCTCCCCGAAAGCATTGTATTGCTGCCTGAAGAGTTGCTGCTGCGGCTGCAGCGCGGCGAGATCTTCACCTTTCAGAAAGACTACCTCGCAGTAGGCACTACCATCGACTGGCATCCGCTGTGGAATCAGAATATTTCTTTGATTACCAGCCTGAACGACGAATCCAGCCTGCTGCAGACTCAGTTCAGCTATGAACCTGGGGATCATTCCCGGCTGGAACTGGGCCTGGTGGCTCCGCTTGGCGGGCGAGGGGACGAATACGGCGGGGTGCCCGTCGCCGGTGATGATGTCACCACCGGCGGGGCTCGCCAGGCGTTTATCCGCTTCGTCTACTTCTTATAGTTAGTCGCAGCCCGTCGCAGCCTTTGGCCGTAACAGGCTGGCGGAACTCAGACTTCGATGGGTGCCCCGGCTTCTTTAGCCGCTGCCTCGTTGGCTTTCTTCGCTTCCAGCAGTTGCGGGACAATCTTGTCGAGTTCATCGAGGCTCCACACACCGTCCTTCTTCTTGAACTGCTTGATCACCGCCGGCTGCTGCATGATCGAAACACCGCCGTAGCCGGTATGGAAAATTTCCGCACTGATGCCGGCAGCTTCGTCGGTCGCCAGCCAGGCGACAATCGGCGCAATATGCTGCGGCCCGCTCTGTTCGATTTCACTGTCACCCACGGTTTCACCACGCCCTTCCCGCAGCGGGATGGTCATTCGGGTCAGCGCTCCGGGTGAGATGGTGTTCACGGTGCAGGCGTATTTAGCCAGTTCCAGAGCCAGCACCCGTGAGAAACCGGCAATGCCCGCTTTGGCAGCACCATAGTTGGCCTGGCCGAAGTTGCCATAGAGCCCGGAGACGCTGGAGAAATTGATGATCCGCGCACCGGTATGGTTGTTTTCCCGGATGTAGCGCGCAAAGGGTCGGGAACAACAGTAATGACCCTTCAGGTGCACGGCCATCACCGCATCCCAGTCTGACTCTTCCATCTTGAAGATGGTGCGGTCTCGCAGAATGCCGGCGTTGTTCACCAGAATGTCCAGCTGACCAAAGTTATCGATCGCTGTTTTTAAGATCCCTTCACCGCCGCTGACTTCTGCCACCGAATCGGTATTGCCGACGGCTTCGCCACCCAGAGCTTTGATCTCGTTAGCGACATCGTCTGCGATCATCGTGGTTCCAGTGCCGTCAGTGTTGCCACCGAGGTCGTTGACCACCACTTTTGCGCCTTCACTGGCCATCAGCATTGCTATCTCTCTGCCGATGCCTCTACCAGCGCCTGTTACTACTGCTACTTTGCCTTCCAGTCTTGCCATGGTTCTCTCCCGTCAGCAATCAATGTATTGGTATAGTTTTACAGCCAGGGATCTGTGCGGATCTCGTCGTTGCCTGGATATTTGCCCAGTTCCAACCGTGCCACAGCCCGCCGATGCACTTCGTCAGGCCCGTCGGCGAGTCTCAGCGTGCGCATGCTGGAATACATTTTCGCCAGTGGAAATACCTGAGAAACACCCGCGCCGCCGTGCATCTGAATGGCATCGTCGATCACCTTCAGAGCGATGTTGGGGACCGCGACCTTGATCTGGGCAATCTCACTGCGGGCAATCTTGTTACCTACCGTGTCCATCATCCAGGCAGCTTTCAGCGTCAGCAGCCTGGCCATTTCGATGTTGATCCGAGCGTCGGCCACCTTATCGTAGTTGCCACCCAGTTCAGCGATCGGTTTGCCGAATGCCTCTTTTGACGTTGCCCGGCGGCACATCAGTTCTAAAGCCCGCTCGGCGACGCCAATAGAGCGCATGCAGTGATGGATGCGGCCGGGTCCCAATCTACCCTGGGCGATTTCGAAGCCGCGCCCTGAGCCGAGGAGAATGTTGTCTTTGGGCACCCGTACGTCGGTAAAGCGCACGTGACCGTGACCGTGTGGTGCATCGTCGTAACCGAATACGTGCATCATCTTGAGAACTTCCACACCTTCGGTTTCGACCGGCACCAGTATCTGTGATTGTCGAGAATGCCTCGGTGCGTCCGGTTCGGTGACACACATGACAATCATGATCTTGCAGCGGGGATCGCCGATGCCCGAGGTCCACCACTTTTCGCCATTGAGCACCCACTCATCACCATCGAGGCGGGCATCGAGCGATATCTGGGTGGCATCAGACGACGCCACAAAAGGTTCGGTCATCGCAAAGGCAGAGCGAATTTCACCGCTCAGCAACGGCTTCAGCCACTGCTCTTTCTGCTCTTCGGTGCCGTAGCGTTCGATAACTTCCATGTTGCCGGTGTCTGGAGCCGCGCAGTTCATGGCTTCTGAGGACATCGGATAGCGACCCAGAATTTCTGCGATGTGCGCATAGTCGATGTTGGTCAACCCGGCACCGCGCTCGCTTTCAGGCAGGAAAAAATTCCACAGGCCTCGCGCTTTGGCTTTTTCTTTCACCTCTTCCATGACCGCGGTTTCGGTCCAGCGGCCGCCTTCTTCGACCTGCTGCGCGTAAACCCTTTCGTTCGGCACGATGTGGTCTTCGATGTATTGGCTGATGTCGTTGATCAGCGGTTTGACCCGCTCGGAAATGCCCAGATCCATGTTTCCCCCTAGTTCCGGTAGCCAGTGTCTGGCCTGAAGATATTCGCGCTGATCCCGTCCGCCGGATTTCAAAAGGACCGTCTCGGGATGTCCGCTTGAAAAGGTCCGCTTGAAAAGCGGAGGGAAAAACGCGAACTTTCGATACTAATACAACGCATCTGGGCGTGCTATGGGACTGAGTATTGACTGACTACGGGGATGCCACCATTGATTTACTCGAGCGGACCTACGCTCGAGGGGCCAGTCACGCGCTGGCGCTGATTCGCCACTCGGCCCGGGAGTACGAACCTGGCCGTCACGACCTGGACAACCCGCTGACGGACGAAGGGCGTGAATATGCCAGGCGGCTGGGGATGCGGCTGCCGAAAGCGCTGATGCTGCGTGGCTATGCCAGCCCTCCGCAGCGTTGTATGGAAACTGCCGAACTGGTGCTGGACAGCCATCGGCAGGGTGGTGGTGGGGTTACCCGGCATCGTCCGGTCGAAGCCCTCGGGGTCTTTTATGCACTCGATCAGCGCAAGATGTGGAAGGGTATGGTGGACGCCGGCGGTCTGGTGGCTTATCTGCAGAGCTGGTTTGCGGGCGAGGTCCCGAGTGATGCGATGATGGAGCCGACGCTTGCTGCTAATCAGGTGATTCGAGCGCTGACAGGAAAACTCGACCAGCCTGTTGCCGCGCAGCAGCTGGACCTCTGCGTCAGCCACGACATCACCCTGCATCTGGTCAGAGACCGACTTCTCGGGGAGGCTGTCGACAGTTCTCCCGTTGCCTATCTCGATGCACTGGTGCTGTTCCGTCTTGGCGATGAGCTGCGGCTTGCCAGTCAACGCGGTAGTGAGGTGCTGCTGCAAGAAGGCTGAGTTGCTGCAAGAAGGCTGATAGGATCTTCGATCAGTCGAAAAGATTATCTGGGGAGGGGTTCCAATGAGTTTCGATGCACGTACCGCAAGCTTCGAAGAAGCCTTTGATGCCGGCATGATGTCGGCCTTTCACGCAGCCCAGCGCCCGCGCGATCTGGCGATCGCGTCACGATATGGCGATCGCAGCTTTGCCGAGTTCAATCAGCATGCGAACCAGCTGGTCCGCTATCTGCGCGCCCAGGGCATCGGCGCCGGCGATTCGGTGGCCATCGTTTCGAAGAACCGTCCGGAATTCATAGAAACGTATGCCGCCACCCTGCGTGCGGGTATCCGTTTCACACCCGTGAACTTTCATCTGACCGGGGAAGAAGCCGGTTACGTGATTGATAATTGTGAAGCCAAGGCGGTGATCTACGATGCTGACCTCGGCACCGGGGCCAGCGCAGCAGAACATGCCGCCGGCTGTTCGGTCCGCTTGTCTTGCGGGGGTGCGATAGACGGCTTTACCGCGTTCGATGATGCTCTTAACGGCCAGGATGGTGCGGACATTGCCGATCCGCTGCGCGGCTCACAGATGCTGTATACCTCAGGTACCACGGGGCGCCCTAAAGGCGTCTACCGACGCCAGACACCCACGGCCCGCTCGGCGGCGCAGGCAATGTCTGCCGGGTCTCCGGGTGACGTCAATCTGTGCACTGGACCTGCATATCATGCAGCACCACTGGCATTCAATGTCACCTCGCCGCTCAATTCCGGGGCGAGCATCGTGATGATGGATAAGTGGGATGCTCTGGAGACGCTGCGACTGATCGAAGCACATTCGGTCACACACACTCACATGGTGGCAACCATGTTCCATCGGCTGCTGCAGTTGCCGGAAGACGACCGGAACCGCTATGACCTGTCCAGTCTGCAGTTTGTGATCCATGGCGCGGCACCCTGTCCAGTGCATGTTAAAAAGGCCATGATCGAGTGGCTTGGTCCGATCATCACCGAGTACTACGCGGCAACGGAAGGCGGCAACAACTTTGTTATCGATTCGCCTACCTGGCTGCAGAAACCAGGTAGCGTCGGGAAGACGCCCACGCCCGAGAACACAAAAATTGTCGATGACAACGACCAGGAGTTAGCGCAGGGTGAAACTGGTTATATCTACTTCCGGGCACCTGATGTGGGTCGTTTCGAGTACTTCAAGTCGCCGGAGAAAACCGCTGAGTCTTATCGCGGTGACTGGTTCACGCTTGGTGATATGGGCTACTACGACGAAGACGGATATCTGTTTTTAAATGGTCGGAGTGCAGAAACAATCATCTCCGGTGGCGTCAATATCTATCCGCAGGAAGTGGATGCTGCGTTGCTGGGACATGATGCGGTGCTGGATGTCTGCACCGTGGGCGTGCCAAACGAAGAGTGGGGTGAAGAGGTGAAAGCCGTGGTGCAGCTGGCCGAAGGGTTTAGGGCCACAGGTGATCTGGCTGCGGCAATAATGGGCTACGCTCGCGAACACCTGGCGGCATTCAAGTGTCCAAGGTCGGTCGATTTTGCTGATGATCTGCCCAGGCTGCCGAGCGGCAAAATCCAGCGGCGCCTGGTGAGGGCGCCGTACTGGGAAGGGCGGGAGAGGTCTATCTAGGGAGCGGTCACGACTCTTTATCCGTCACGACGCTTTATCCGTCACGACTCTTTATCCGTCACGACGTTGATCGTTTCTGCGACCGTCGCGGCGATCGTTTCTGCGACCGTCGCGGCGGCGGTCGTGTTTGCGATCGTTTTTGACTACGTCGAAGCCACCATGATGGACTTTGCGCTGATGTTTATAGGCAACCTTTCGTGATTGCCTTTTCGCATCGCGATAGCCCTGTCTGTACGCCTGTCTTGCGGCCGGAACACGATGATATCTGTGTGCATTCACGTGTTTGCGATGCTGTTTTCTGAGCATGCGTCTCTGGGCTTTACGTTCTTTGGCCTGTTCCCACTGCAGATAGCGAAACACCTGGCGGGGCGTCCACGCATGGCGATTGGCATGTTGATTGTGATAAACATGATGCCGTACGGGTGCGTCCGCGTATCGAAGGCCTCTGTCTGACTGATGGGCGGCTGCGGTACCGCTGGCGAGCAGTACAGCTACCCCAACGCCGGTGATGGTCTTCTTGAGGTTTGAGCTGTTCATGTCGGTCTCCAATGTTTGATGACAGTGGAGACACCTTAGGCTTGTGCGCATGAACGCTGCTTGAACTGAAAATGAACGGTGGCTAAACGATCTGCGAGGCCGAAAAACTGTGAAGTGGGTCATCCTTGACCCGTTTTTACGATCCCTTCACCTGCAGCCTAGGTCAGTCTGAAGATTTGTCTGCCTGCTTGAGCAACCGCAGCCAGTGGGCCGGCTGGGTCCGGGTAAACTGCAGTTGTTCGCAGCCATTGAACTGGGCAAACGTTTTCAGAGTAGCCTGTAGAGCCCGGGCGAACGCCTGTTCGTCTGATGCATCGCCGCGGGCTTGTTCACCGCCACGGCTTCTATCTCCGCCACGGGCGTTGAAACTCTCGATGTGCAGTGATTTCACTTCAAATCGACCTTCGCTGCGATGCGCTTTGCAATCGGCTCTGCCAACCAGTTTGTCTCCGTACAGCAGCGGCAGGCAGAAATAGCCAAAGCGTCGCTTCGGCTCTGGCACATAACATTCGATCTGATAGTCGAAATCAAAAATCGCCTGGCCGCGCGGCCGTTGGATGACTACGTTGTCGAAGGGCGAAAGGATCTTCACCCGCGCCGGTGCGGCAGGTGCGCGTTGCTCCAGTATGCCCGGGCGGCTGTACATCACGGTGCCGTCTGCGCGCTGCACTTGCTGCAGTCGACCGTCTTCGAGCTGCTCGGCGATGCTGACCTTTACCGCATCGCGATATGTGCTGTGGATTCGTCCGTGGATCATGCACGCGACTGTGGCAACGCCATGGCTGCGCAGAGTGGTGTTGATGAGGTAGTCGGCCATTTCCGCATCTGTTGGTGTGCGGGTGTCGACCCCGTCCGGAAGCACCCGTTCTCTGAGATCGTAGACTTTCTGGAAGCCTTCCCGGCCAGTGATCATCAGATCTCCCTGCATGAACAGCTGCTCCAGCGCGGACTTTGCGGGTTTCCAGTTCCACCAGCCGGAGACGCCACGACCACTGGGGGTTTCGAAATCCCGCGCACGGGTAGGACCCTCGCCGGCAACATGACGTAACACTTCCCGCATCAACTTGTCGTCGTGGCTGCGTACCCAACGCTCTTCGCGTCGCCGCATCTTGCCCATCAACGGCAGTGCAAAGCGATAGTCGCGCATCGGCAGATAGGCGGCGGCGTGATACCAGTGTTCGAAAATCGAGCCCTGCTGCTGGAGCAGATCCAGGTGCCGGGGATGATAGTTAGGCACCCTGCTGTGCAGGATGTGATGATGAGCGCGCGCAACCACGGAAATGGTGTCAATCTGCACATAGCCGAGTTGCTCGATGGCCTTCCGAGTGGCGTTTTTACCCAGGCCGAAAGGTGAATTTTTCAATAAACCCTGTCGATCCAGATTGATCCTGCGCAGCTTGTGTTTCTCGGCGTGTGGTTGAGTTTTCCCCACGGTTCGGTTACATCAGCATTGGGAAGGGAGAAAGTAACATGAAATCCGCACGCTACCGTCAGACCGTTTCGGCGGGGAGGCTCCATGGAGCGTGAATACTGGCTGGAACTCTGGCAGAACGATGAAATCCGCTTCCACCAGCACAAAGTGAACCCGGTATTGCAGGAACTCTGGCCGAAGCTGAACGTGTCACCGGAAAAAGGTGTGCTGGTGCCGCTATGCGGAAAAAGTCTCGATATGCGCTGGCTTGAGCAGCAGGGACATCAGGTCTGGGGTGTGGAACTCGCGGAAAAAGCGATCACCGCTTACTTTGAGGAGGCTGGTGAAACCCCAGTTTATGAGACGGGTATCAATATTGATCGTTACCGTGGCTCGCGCACCGTGATCTATCACGGTGATTATCTGCAGCTGCAAACACCTGACTTGAGAGGTGTCGGCGCGGTATTTGACCGGGCGGCGCTCATTGCGTTGCCGCCGAAGCAGCGCGCGCAGTATGCGGACCACATTCAGCGCATCATTCCGGAAAAAACCATCATCGTGCTGCTCACCATCGAGTATGACCAGAGCAAACATCCCGGACCGCCATTCAGCGTTGCGGAAGCTGAAGTGAGTGAGCTCTACGGCAATCGCTGTCGTGTTGAACTGCTCGACCGCGCTCCGATCGCGGGCCTGCCGCCAGTATTTGTCGAAGCCGGGGTCACCAATCCCCAGCAGTGTATTTATCAGATCATCAAGGAGCACTGAGTTGGAAGAGTCCCTGATTCGAGTTGGCGACCTGCACTTAGCCACTCGCCGCTATGGCAACCCAGCCGATCCGTGCGTTGTACTGATCCGCGGTCTGGGCACCCAGATGATCGAATGGAGTCCCCGGCTGCTCGAGACGCTGGTTGCCGGAGGTCTGCAGGTGGTGATTTTCGACAATCGCGACGTGGGTGCTTCCAGCAAACTTTCGCACAGCTACTCAATTGAGGATATGGCGGCAGATGTCATCGGCATCCTGGATGCGCTGGCGCTCGATCGCGTTTACCTGCTCGGCATTTCGCTCGGCGGCATGATCGCTCAGCATATTGCCTTCCAGTTTCCGGATCGATTGCGTTGTCTGTTGTCGGTGATGTCCAGCAGCGGGTCGCGTGAGCTGCCGGTTGCAGGGCCGGAAGTTCGCGAAAAAATGACGGAACGCGCATCCGGACGGGAGGCAATCATTGCTCTGGATGCGAGTAATCGAGCGCTGTTCGGCAGTCCAGGCTATCCGGAGAGTGAAACGCTTCGACTGGCAATGGCTACTCGAGCATATGATCGCTGCTATTACCCGGAAGGCGTTGCCCGGCAGATGGAGGCCGCGATTGCCGACGGCAGCAGGGTAGAGCGTTTGCGTCAGATCAACGTGCCGACCCTGGTCATTCACGGTGCTGACGATCCGCTGCTGTTACCCGCCTGTGGCGAAGATACCGCACGACACATTCCGGGCGCAGAATTTCAACTGGTGCCCGGTATGGGTCACAATATTCCAGATGAACTGGCTCCGGATCTCGCACAACGCGTCCTGGAATTCATCGTTCGACACTGATGCCCGGCTCCAGCGCAGCCTGGCGCAATACCGGCACGCAGATTTTCCAGCACCGGGGTAGTGATGACGTTTAACCGCGAAACCGTTCGCCTGGTCATCTTCGAGGCGCAGACACCGGCCGGACGGGCGTTCGACGTCGCGCTGATTGTGTGCATTCTGATCAGCGTGCTCGCCGTGCTGCTGGATTCCGTGGCAGAGATCCATGAGCGTTACGGTGATCTGCTTTACAAGGTGGAGTGGGCCTTCACGATTCTGTTCACGATAGAGTACGTGCTTCGGCTCTGGTGTATCGAAAACACCGCTCGATATGCCCGCAGTTTTTACGGCGTGAGCGATCTGCTGGGGATCGTTCCCACCTATCTGAGTCTGGTGATTGCTGACACCCAGTACCTGCTGGTGGTCCGCATTCTGCGGGTGCTGCGGGTATTCAGGGTGTTGCGTATGGTCCGCTATGTGGGCGAAGCCCAGGTGCTCACTGACGCGCTGAAAGCCAGCCAGCGCAAAATCACCGTTTTCATCTCCACCGTTCTGGCCCTGGTGGTGGTGTTCGGGTCGTTCATGTACCTGATTGAAGGGCCAGAGTCCGGATTCACCAGCATTCCCAAGAGCATCTACTGGGCGGTGATCACTCTGACCACGGTCGGCTATGGCGATCTCACGCCGGTAACGCCGCTGGGCCAGGCTTTTGCGACCATTGTGATGATTCTCGGCTATGGAATCATCGCGGTGCCAACCGGAATTGTGACGATGGAGCTGACCGAAGCCCACCGCCGCAGTGCCAACACCCGCACCTGTCCGATGTGTTCTGTAGAGGGTCATATCCGGGAAGCCACCTATTGCTGGCGCTGTGGTGAGCATCTGTTCAGGCCGGATCAGGCCAGGTCGGGGATCGCCGAGGACCGCGATAAGAAGGATCTAAGCGAAGGCCTGTGAATTTTTTCTGAAACCCTGTAGCCAGCGCCAGATCGCGACGTGACGCGCACTTTCAGGTAGAATGCGGCTCCATTTTTTCAGGGGCGAAGACCACAATGAGCCTGGACACAAGCTTGGATAGTTTCAAGAGCAAGAAGACGCTGCAGGTCGGCGATAAGACCTATACCTACTTCAGTCTGCCTGACGCTCAGGCAGCCGGAGTCGGAGACGTGGACCGGCTGCCAATGTCCCTGAAGATCCTGCTGGAAAACCTGCTGCGATTCGAAGACGACAACACCGTCAAGGTAGGCGACATAACAGCCCTCGGTAACTGGGCCAACGAGCCGCCCCCCGCTGAAGAAATTGCCTATCGCCCGGCGCGGGTGCTGATGCAGGACTTCACGGGTGTGCCTGCGGTTGCCGATCTGGCGGCGATGCGCAGTGCGGTGGTTGCCGCGAATGGTGATCCCAGCGTGATCAATCCGCTGTCCCCGGTAGATCTGGTGATTGACCACTCGGTGATGGTGGACAAGTTTGGTACCGAACAGGCTTTCGAACAGAACGTCGACCTGGAAATGGAACGCAACCGGGAACGTTATCGATTCCTGCGTTGGGGTCAGCAGGCGTTCGATAATTTCCGCGTGGTGCCGCCCGGCACCGGCATCTGCCACCAGGTAAATCTCGAGTACCTGGCCAAGACGGTCTGGACCAAAGAGGTCAACGGTGAAACCGTTGCTTATCCGGATACGCTGGTCGGCACCGACAGCCACACCACGATGATTAATGGTCTGGGTGTGCTGGGCTGGGGTGTTGGCGGAATTGAAGCGGAAGCGGCCATGCTCGGGCAACCGATTTCCATGCTGATTCCGGATGTGGTCGGTTTCAAACTCATCGGCGCGCTCAATGATGGCATTACCGCCACCGATCTGGTGCTGCGGGTTGTAGAAATGCTGCGGCAGCACGGTGTCGTCGGCAAATTTGTCGAATTCTATGGTGACGGCCTCGATCAACTGCCGCTGGCCGATCGGGCGACCATTGCCAACATGGCGCCCGAGTATGGCGCTACCTGTGGTTTCTTCCCGATTGATGGAGAGACCATCAACTATCTGAAGCTCTCTAACCGCCCTGACGAGACCGTGGCGCTGGTCGAAGCGTATGCCAAGGCCCAGGGTCTGTGGCGTGTGTCAGGGGCTGCTGAAGCCGTTTATACCGCGACTCTGGAACTCGATATGACCAGCGTGGTGCCTAGTCTGGCAGGGCCTAAACGCCCTCAGGATCGGGTGGCCATGACCGATATGCGCACTGCTTTCAACGAAGCGCTGGAACTCCAGGGCAAGTCGGGTAATACCGAAGCTCGCGCGCCGGTCTCTGGTACTGATTTTGATCTTGGTCACGGTGATGTGGTGATTGCTGCGATCACCTCCTGCACCAACACCTCAAACCCGGCGGTCATGCTGGGTGCTGGCCTGGTGGCCAGAAAAGCCCTGGCAAAGGGCCTGAAGGTGCAACCCTGGGTGAAAACCTCCCTCGCACCTGGCTCCAAGGTGGTGACCGAGTACCTGGAAAAAACCAATCTTCAGCATGATCTGGATGCAATGGGTTTCAACCTGGTCGGCTACGGCTGCACCACCTGTATCGGTAACTCCGGACCGCTGTCGGAAGAGATCACGGCCACCATTAACGACAATGATCTGGTGGTCAGCTCGGTGTTGTCCGGTAACCGGAATTTCGAAGGTCGGGTGCATCAGGAAGTCCGCACCAACTGGCTGGCATCACCGCCGCTGGTGGTTGCGTATGCGATTGCCGGTACTACCCGCATCGATCTGGCGACGGACCCGATTGGTAAGGATGCCGACGGCAACGCCGTTTTCCTGAAAGACATCTGGCCGAGCAGCGCGGAAGTGGCCGCTGAAGTGGCGCAGGTATCCGAAGACATGTTCGAGCGTGAATATGCGGATGTGTTTACCGGTCCGGAAGCGTGGCGGTCGATTGATATCTCTTCTGCCGTTACCTACAGCTGGGAGAACTCGACCTATATCAAGCAGCCGCCGTTCTTCTCGGTCGGAGAAGACCTTGACCAGCCGGTCACCGTGGATGGTGCCCGGGTGCTGGCGTTGCTGGGCGATTCAGTGACCACAGACCATATTTCGCCAGCGGGTGCCATTCAGCCGGACAGCCCGGCTGGGCAGTATCTCCAGCAGCACGCGGTTGACGTCAAAGAGTTCAACTCCTACGGCTCTCGTCGTGGTAACCACGAAGTGATGATGCGGGGCACCTTTGCCAACATCCGTATCCGCAATGAGATGGTGCCCGGTACTGAAGGGGGTTATACCCGCCATGTTCCCAGCGGCGATGCGCTGTCGATCTATGACGCAGCAATGCGCTATCAGGGCGAAGGTACGCCGCTGATGATCATTGGTGGTAAAGAGTATGGCACCGGCTCAAGCCGTGACTGGGCTGCTAAAGGTACCCGGCTGCTGGGGGTCAAAGTAGTTGTGGTGGAAAGCTTCGAGCGGATCCATCGTTCCAATCTGATTGGTATGGGTGTGCTGCCGCTGCAGTTCAAAGATGGTGAGAGTCGGGAAACACTGAAGCTTACTGGAGAAGAGGTCATTGACGTGCATCTGCCGAAAGGTGTCACAGAAGTCACTCCACGCCAGGACCTGCTGCTGCGGATCCATCGTCCTGATGGCAGCACAACCGAAACTCTGGTGATGAGCCGTCTGGATACTGACAATGAAATCGCTTACTTCAAGAGCGGTGGCATTCTCCAGTATGTGCTCAACAACCTGGTGCAGTCGGCTGCCTGAGCGCGGCAAGACGCTGCAGAGCCTGCCCGCCGGATTTCCGGCGGGCGTTATCTTCGACATGGACGGCCTGCTGCTCGATTCGGAGCGGCTGGCTCGTGATGCTTTCGTCGCCGCCTGTACAGAGCATGGCTGGACCGCAGACCTGGACGTCTACCATCAGTGCATCGGTTCCACCTCACAAGCCACGGAAGCGAGGCTTCGTGCGCACTTTGGGGAGAAATTTCCTTATCGCGCTGTTGATACCAGCTGGAGCAGGCACTACCATGCGCGCCTCGCGAAGGCACCGGTACCTAAAAAGTCCGGTGTGCTGGAACTGCTGCAGTATCTGGTCGATGTGAAAGTGCCTCGGGCACTGGCAACTTCGACCGCAAGAGTGACAGCCGAGCGCAAACTGCACGACAGCGGTCTGCTCGATTATTTTGAGCACCGGGTCTGTGGAGGCGAAACACCGCGCGGTAAGCCTTATCCGGAACCTTACCAGGCTGCTGCAGAGCGGCTGGGTCTGAAACCGGAACAGTGCCTGGCACTGGAAGACTCCGGCAACGGTGTGCGCAGCGCTCATGCGGCCGGCTGTGTGGTCATACAGATCCCTGATCTGGTGTCACCGGGGCCGGAGCTGAGCGAGCTCGACCATCAAATCGTCGAGTCTTTAACAGACGTTCTGCGCCTGTTGAAGGAAAGGTGAGCTGGTGCACATTCGGAACTTTTTTTCTGGTGTGTAATCTGACAAACCAGCAGAAGTTGTGATTTCTGCAGATCAGGCGGTGATCGCCGTGATCATTGAACTGATGGTAAAACCGTAGCGCGGACACAACCTGCGCCACACAAGAGCAGTACCCGTTAGCAAGTCGACAAAACCGCAAGCTAAGAAGTACAGAACAGTAGTACCCCTGCCGAGGAACTCAATTGTGATCAACCGGACCGAGTCCGCCCTGATAGCCCAGGAGCGGCGTAATCAGGCCAGTAAAAACCCGAAAACTCCGAAACCGCAAGCAGCCAAGCCGAAGGTGAAGAAGCAGCGTCGAACGACCCACTGAGCGACGACCGTCGCCTCAGAAGTACATCACGCTCAGGACCCAGGTCAGGGTCAGCCACATCAGCACTGACAAAGGTACCCCCACCTTCACAAATTCTTTGAAGGTGTAGTTGCCTGCGCTCATAACCAGGAGGTTGGTTTTATAGGCCATTGGTGTGGCGTAACTCATGTTGGCACCAAACAGAACCGCAAGGACAAACGGTTCGGCAGGTAAGCCGAGCTGGTTGGCAATGGATATTGCGATTGGCGTGCCAATAACCGCCGCGGCATTGTTCGAGACTACATTGGTCAGCACCGCAAGCAACGCCATCAGCGCTGAGAGGATGGCGGTTGAACTCAGCCCGCTGGTTGCGGCAAGAAAGACGCTGGTAATAAATTCTGTGGCACCAGTAACTACAAGGCCGTGGCCGAGGGCCAGGCTGGCGACGACCACCAGATAGACACTCGGACTGATCGCTCGAATGGCTCCACCCAGATTCAGGCAACGGGTGACCAGCAGCAGCGTTGCGCCAACGGTGGCGCTGACGGCGATCGGCATGATGCCGGTGGCTGCGAGGACCACAACGCCAATCAGTATGGCCAGTGCTAACGGCGCTTTGCTGGTTTTCGGGACTTCCATGCTGGCGTCCAGAACCAGAAATTCGGTGCTCTTCTTGAGTTCGGCAATCTGTTCCCGGGGTCCCTGCACCAGGAGGATGTCCGCAGGTTGGAGAATGACCTCCTGTATGTCCTCGCGGGCTCTCCAAATATCCTTGCCTGCCCGATGCAGGGCCAGCACAGCCAGTTGGTAGCGAGTCAGGAAACGGGCGAATTTGAGGTTGGCGCGATCCAGTGACGAACCTTGAACGACCGCAATTTCCGCCAGGATCTGATTGTCTGCAGACAGTGGATGGGCTTCGTTGACTACCTGCTCACCCGAATACAGGGGTGTTCCCAACGCTGTCTCAAATGCTTTCAGACGCGCTGGAGTGTCGCGAACCCGCAGGCTGTCTCCAGGACGCAGTACCACATCCGGCAGAGGCATCACGTAGGTATCACCGCGGCTGATGCGTACTACATTGATATCCCCGTCGGTGGCGCTGGACACCTCGGCCAGACTGCTGCCAACCCAGGGGGAATTTTCGTCAATGTGCAGACGCGCCTCGAACAACCTGGGTGAAGCATTCTCCAGATTGATGTCGCGGGGCGGTAGCAATCGAGGCGCAATCAGCCACAGATAGATGATTGCCACGCCACCGGCTATGACGGCTGGTAGCGCGAAGTCGAACATGCCGAACTGCTCCAGGCCGAGATCCTGGGCGACGCTGACTACCAGCAGGTTGGTAGAAGTGCCAATGGTGGTGGCCATACCGCCGACCAGCGTGGCAAAACCCATGGGCATCAGCACCGCAGCTGGAGAACTCGAGGTGCGCAGACAGACGCTGATCAGGATAGGCAGCAGCAGGACGACAATCGGGGTGTTGTTAACGAAAGCGGAAAGCACCGCGCCAACCAGCAGTGTGGCAAGCAGCGACAGGGCCGGAGCTTTGCCCCAGAATTTGGCCAGCGCCAGGCCAACGGGCTCGAGTGCGCCGGTGCGCACCAGCCCCTGCCCGAGGACCATCAGCGCACAGACTGCAATCAGCGCTTCGTGCGCGAAACCAAGGAAGAAGTCGGTTGGGTCAACCTGCTGATAGGGAAACAGCGCAAATCCGGCCGACAGTCCCGCAATCAGTCCCAGACTGGAGAGCTCCAGTGGAATGCGATCGCGGGTAAACAGATACAGCGCCAGCACCGTGGTGATCAGCACAGCGATGGCGTGGGGATTGGGTGTCAGAATTACCGGGTCGGCCGTCATTGGCGCAGGATCTGACTGTCTGCCGCAGCGGCGAAACAACTCGATTCAGAATACAAGCTCGAACACTTCCTGAAGATCAGCAACGAAGTGTACTTTGATTCCGTGACGAATGTGTTCCGGAACTTCTTCCCAGTCCCGCTCGTTGGCTGCCGGTAACAGCACGTGGCGCAGATTCTGTCGCTTAGCCGCCAGCAGCTTTTCGCGGATTCCACCGACCGGGTAAACCTTGCCGGTCAGCGTCAGTTCTCCGGTCATTGCGCAGCTGAGCTTGAGTTTTTTACCTCGTGCCAAAGACAGCAGCGCCGTGGCCATGGTGATCCCCGCGCTTGGACCATCTTTGGGTGTAGCGCCTGCGGGGACATGTAGATGAATGTTGGCTTTGTCGAAGTAGTTAGCCGGGATATTCAGTTCATCTTCGTGGGAGCGCAGATAGCTGTAGGCGATATTCGCAGATTCCTGCATTACCTCACCGAGCTGGCCGGACAAGCGCAGGCCGGCCTGGCGATCATGTACCCGGGTTGCCTCCACTGGCAGGGTGGCGCCGCCCATAGCTGTCCAGGCCAGACCGGTGACCACACCGATACCACTCTGCAGTGGCTCTTTTCGATACTGGGGTCTGCCCAGGTACTCCACCACGTCGCTGCCACTTACCCGGAGCGGGCGCGGCGCCCCCTGTAGCAGCTTGACCACACCTTTGCGGACAATGGCTGCCAGGGCTTTGTCCAGGCGTCGGACGCCAGCTTCCCGGGCATAGCCTTCGATAATCTTCTTCAGTGCCGACGCATCGATGCGCAGGTCGCCGGTTCGTGTCAGTCCAGCGCGTTTAAGCTGGCGTGGCAGCAGATGTTTGCGTGCGATGGCCTGTTTTTCGCTATCCAGATATCCGGACAGGTGAATGACTTCCATCCGATCCAGCAGCGGGCCAGGAATGCTGTCCAGCTGGTTAGCGGTACAGATGAACAGCACTTTGGACAGGTCGACGTCGACGTCCAGATAGTGGTCGTGAAAGTTGCCGTTTTGTTCCGGGTCCAGTACTTCGAGCAGAGCGCTCGCAGGGTCACCCTGAAATGACGCGCCAATCTTGTCGACTTCGTCGAGCATGATTACCGGGTTGCTGACTCCTGTGTCTTTGAGTGCCTGTATCAGTTTGCCCGGCATCGCGCCGATGTAGGTGCGACGGTGGCCTTTGATTTCCGCTTCATCACGCATGCCGCCAACGCTGAAGCGGTAGAAACGGCGTTCCAGAGCTTCGGCAATGGCTCTGCCGAGAGAAGTTTTGCCGACACCGGGAGGGCCGACAAAGCAGATGATGGAACCGGCTACATCGCCTTTCATGATGCCGAGAGCGAGAAACTCTAAAATCCGTTCTTTGATGTCATCCAGGCCTTCGTGGTGGCTGTTCAGGATGCTGGTAGCGCTCTCGAGGTCCTGGGTATCTTCGCTGAAGGTGCCCCAGGGTACGCTGGTCAACCAGTCGAGATAGTTGCGGGTGACGCTGAATTCCGCAGAACCGGTTTCCAGCAGAGACAGCTTATGCAGTTCATCATCGATGCGTTTGCGGGCGGACTCCGGCAGTTCCCGGTCTGCAACGCGCGCACGGAATTCTTCGAGTTCCGCGGTTTTATCGTCTTTGGCGATGCCAAGCTCTTTCTGAATGTACTTCAGCTGCTGGCGCAGCACGGCTTCCCGCTGGTGTTCGGAAATCTCTGCTTCCACATGTTCGCGGATTTCCATCTGAGCCTTGGCGATTTCCAGTTCTTTGTGCAGAAGTTCCACGACCTGCTGCAGGCGTCGCTCGAGGTCGACGGTTTCTAAAACCTGCTGTAAGTCCTCTTTTGTCGCAGACGTCAGACTAGCTGCGAAGTCGGCCAGCACGGAGGGTTCATTTGGATTGGAGCGGGCCAGAAAAATCTTCAGCTCTTCGCCGTAGAGTGGATTCAGGGGAATCAGCTCTTTAATCATGTTGATGATCGCGACAGCGTAGGCTTTTTCGCTTGCGGGATCGCGGCTCAGACGTTCGGGGAAATACTGAGCGTTGGCGAGCAGCGGCGGGACGTCGCTTACCCAGCGGCGGACCTTGAAGCGCTGCAGCCCTTCGAGCAGAACCTGTAATTGTCCGCCTTCGGAGTGGACCCGATGAATGCGGCACACAGTGCCCATATCGTAGAGTTGATCGGGACCCGCGACCTGTTGCTCCGCTTCGGAAGCCCTGGCCGGAGCGCCACGGGTGGCAATAAGCCCGACGACATCATGCTCCCGCGCGCGGATCGCTTTCAGGGTTGGCCCCCAGGTCTGCGCGTCCATGATCAGTGGGAAAGCCTGACCTGGAAAAAACGGCCGGTGATCCTGTGGCAGCACGTGAATGATGCCCGGCATGGCCTCGCTGGGCAGAATGATCTGGCCGCCTTCCCCGTCGGTCTTCGGGGCAGGTTTGTCGATAAAATTCCCTTCCTGGTCGATGTCCATAACACCCGTTCCTGCAACTGCTGTCTCTAATGTGAGGGCAGGTGGGGTGATTTCAACGGTGGTTCAGAGCCGGGAGGCGGGTAGGCAAAGGGCGCAGCGCGCTGCTGGCGCGCTGCGCCGGTATTAAAAGGACTATTGAACGGTGGTTGCCTGGTCGCCTGTAGGCAGACTTTCGACCAGCGCAACCTGCCGCAGCAGGCTCATATAGTCGATCAGCACGTTGCCGGATTCGATCAGCATGGCGTCGTCGGCTTCTTCTTCCGCCTCGGCCAGCGCTTTCTGAATTTCTTCCAGTTCGTCCAGACTTTCCACAGGCTCTTCGCCTTTGGCGACACGCAGCTGATTTTCCAGATTCAGGCGCCAGGCGTCGTCGTCAGCCTTTTCCTTTTCGCGGACGCTTTCGTTCAGCGACAGATGAGTTTTCTGGCTGTTTGCCTTGCTGCGGGCTGACAGCGTCCGCATGTACTCGAAATCCGGATTATCGGATACCCGGTCTTCGTGGCGACCCTGCAACTCGCTGAGCAGCGGTGTGATCTGTTCTGAGTGCGGGTAAACGGCTGGCTGAATCATGTCCCAGGGCATTGCGTCATCTAAAGAAGATTCACCGACCCGTTCGCTGTCATAGACTTCAGGGAAACTGATGTCCGGGAGGATGCCCTGGTGCTGAGTGCTCTGACCTGATACCCGGTAGAACTTGGCTGCGGTGATCTTGAGCTGGCCGCGGTTCAACGGCACCAGCGTTTGTACGGTACCTTTGCCGAAGGTCTGGCTGCCGATCACGATGCCGCGGCCATAGTCCTGGATAGCGCCTGCAAAAATTTCTGAAGCAGACGCAGACAGACGATTCACCAGGACGGCCATTGGTCCCTCCCAGGCGATCCGCTCATCGTTGTCGGAATAGATGTTAGCGCGGCGATTGGCTGCTTTGACCTGCACGGTGGGTCCGGACTTGATGAACAGGCCGGTCAGTGAATCCGCTTCCTGCAGCGATCCACCGCCGTTGTTGCGCAGGTCGATGACCAGGCCATCAATGTCCTGTTCCTGCAGTTCCTCTATGAGTTTCCTGACATCCCTGGTGGTGCTCTTGTAGTTCGGGTCACCCTGCTGAACGGCTTTGAAGTCGATATAGAAGGTAGGCAGTTCGATTACACCGATTTTGTACGCCTGACCATTGCGGTCCAGTTCAATTACCTGGGAATTTGCTGCCTGCTCTTCCAGCTTTACGGTATTTCGGGTCAGCTGAATGACCTTGGTAGAGTCGTCTTCGGTACCGTCTGGAATGATTTCCAGGCGAACGGTCGAACCTTTCGGTCCGCGGATCAGTTCTACTACGTCATCCAACCGCCAGCCTACGACGTCGATGAGCGCGCCGGTTTCGCCCTGGCCGACACTGACGATTCTATCGGAGGGTTTTATCAGCCCGGACTTATCTGCGGGTCCAGCGGTTACCAGCTCGACCACGGAGGTGTATTCGTCTTCATTGCGCAGCACCGCGCCGATGCCTTCGAGTGACAGAGACATGTTGATATTGAAGTTCTGCGATGTGCGCGGTGAGAAATACTGAGTATGCGGGTCGTAGGTTGTCGCGAATGCGTTGACGTAAATCTGGAAGGCGTCTTCGCTTTTCGTCTGTCTGCTCTGTTTGAGACGGTTCTGATAGCGTTTGCGCAGCAGATTCTCGATTTCGTCGAGTTCTTTGCCGTTGAGTTTCATCGACAGCGTTGCCGCTTTCAGGCGTTGCCGCCAGAGTTGATCCAGCTCGGCTTCGTCAGCCGGCCAGCTGGCATTCTCACGATCCACTTCGATTTTGTCATCAGTAGTGAAATCGATTTCTACGATGCCTTTGTCGATTTCGCTGACAAGAAACTCTAGCCGCTCGGTCAGGCGCTGCTGGTAGAGATTGAAAACCTCGAACGCCGCTTCCAGGTCGCCGCGAATCAATGCGTCATCGAGTTTGTAGCGGTACTTCTCGAGCGCCGCGACGTCTTCCGCCATGAAGTAGACTTTAGCGGCGTCGAGCATCTGCAGATACTTTTCGAAGACCCGGCTGGACAGTTCATCGTCCAAAGGTTTCTTCAGAAAGTGGTTGTGACGCAACTGCTCGACGATGGTGAGGCTGGTGCGAGGGTGAACGTCCAGTGGTTCCAGGCTGACCAGCTCGTTGACCGCAGGGTTCGTGGAGAGTGCAACCTGTGGTTTGGGCGTGTCCGCGGCCCAGGTTGAGGTGCCCACCAGGGTCAATCCGATGATGCTGAGAATCAATGCAGCGGTCGGCTTCAGGCTTGTTAGATTATTTGGCATTTTCGAACGCATTCCGTGACTTCTAGCTGTTGCTCTGTAAGATGCGGCCCCGGTTTCCGGCTGCTTTCCATCTGGGACCAGAAAAACTTCTGGAACCAGAACCGCACTTTAACAAGTGTGTTCTGGCTGACTCGTTGTGACAGGCTAAAGCCTGCGCTACCAGCCTCTCCTTTGTTTGGAGACAGTGACCGTTAATTAAGATGCTTCATCTCGCGGTAGGTTCCCCCGAACCTCTACAGTGAGACTAAGCCAAATGCCTGAAAAGGCACTATGAACAGAATGTAACCCGGTGTTCGGCTTCTGGGCAACCGGCAACATGAGGAGTGAGTATGGGATCGCTAAATATCAATTCCCGAATTATGGGCATTATTGTTGCCTTTGCCCTCGCGGTAGCCCTGTCCGGCTGCGACGCCGGTGGCCAGGCAGCAGATACCAGTGCTGATCAGGGCGCTGCAGAGGGTGGAGCTTCCGATGCGGGTACGGGTCTGGAAGACGATGTCGCCAAAGCCAACTATAGCCTGGGCTTTACGATGGCTGAAAATCTTATAAGCAATTTTGCTGACAGTATTGATGAAGAAGCCTTTATTAAAGGCGCTAGAGACCGTTTTGCTGATCGGGAACGGGCGGTGAGCATGGAAGAAGCCCGCGCCTCGCTGAATGCGCTGGCGGAAAAGCAGGCTGAAGCTCTGGCTGGACGTGCGGTCGAGAACCTGGCTGCTGGATCTGCGTTTCTTGCGGACAATGGTGCGCGCGAAGGCGTCGTTACGCTGCCGTCTGGAATGCAGTATGAGATTCTGACCGCTGCTGAGGGTATGCAACCGGAAGCGACCGACACGGTGACCACGCATTATCATGGCACCCTGATCGACGGTACGGTATTCGACAGCTCCTATGAGCGTGGCGAGCCTGCCAGCTTTCCGCTCAACGGGGTGATTCCTGGTTGGACAGAAGGTCTTCAGCTGATGGCCGTTGGCGCCAAATGGCGGCTGTACATTCCGCCAGGACTTGCTTATGGCGAACAGGATCGTGGACCGATCCCAGGTAACTCCACGCTGATTTTCGACGTGGAACTGCTCGACATTGCTGGTCAAGGCGAAGACGAAGACGCCGCCGACGAGTCCTAGTCCCGATCGTCCAGAGTGACGATGACCCCGAGCGGTTCCAGCAGTTGCAGGGACTGCTCGAGGGTGATGCGGACACCCTCGAGGTCGATGTTTCTCGGGTCGAGGTTGTTGAAGATTGCACCGCGCAGATCCGCGCCCTTCATCGACAGCGCTGTGCCGGTCACATTGCTCAGATCGGACCCGTTCAGGGTCACCTCTTCCAGTGACGCGTTGTGCAGCTGCATTTCGACCATACGATTGTCGGTCAGCGTGCAACCGCGCAGATAGACATTGCTCAAGTCGCCGTAAGCAAAATTACAGTGGCGCATGGTGAACGCGGTCAGCTCTGAAACGTCACCGATCGGCAGCCTGAAATCTGCACCGGCCAGACTGACGCCGCCGAGCTGGCAGTGCTCGAAAGTCAGTTCATAGCCTGAGATGTTGGCAAATTCGGCTGCTGTGAGATCGCAGTGGGCAAAGCTCGCTTCGCGCAGGTTGGCATAGGAAAAGTCTATGCAGGTTTCCACCTCCGCATCGAAGCCGACACAGTTTTCGAAACTGGCTCCTGACAGATCAGCGCCGCGAAACGAAGCCGCCACAATTCGGCACCGCAGAAACTGCAGTCCTGACAGGTCGTCGCCGGTAAACGACCTGCCGCTCAGATCCTGGTCTTTCCAGACGCGCTCATCAGTCATTCTTGCATTCTTCTCATCGCTCGATTTTTTCTGTTCTGGATGCAGGGTAATGTACAGTGCCGGATATGGTCGATTCTCTTTTAAATCGCAAGCCTGACCAGAAGCGAAGCGCCGACCGCGAGCTCAGTCAGACTCCCGGACCACTGCGGCGACGCCAGCCCAATCGGCTCACCCGCTCGATCCTGCTGGGTACGGTGGCAGTTGCATTCTCCGTCTACTGGATTGGCCGCAGTTTTGAGGTGGACTGGACGGAAATCAGACTTTATCTGATTACCAGCCTGCTGTTTGTGGGGGTATTCATTGGCGCCGCATTGGTGGTCTGGGTGGTTGTACGCCTGTTGCCAAGGTTGTTGAGAAAACGCTTCGGGCGCTGAGTTCTGTTTTATCGGGAAGCCGCTCAGGGCTAGAAAAGCCGCTCAGGACTAGAAAAGCCGCTCAGGGCTGTTTATCCGCTCAGGGCTGTTTATAAGCAGCCGCTCAGGGCTGTTTATCCGCTCAGGGCTGTTTATCCGCTCAGGGCTGTTTTATAGCCGCTCAGGGCTGTTAAGGCAGCGCGGTGAAAAAGCGGTCCATGCGGGGGCGGTAGTAGTTGTCGTAGTCCAGCGAGAAGGCCACGCTTTCGGCTCTGCCGAGGATCAGCTCGCGGCTGACGAAGCCGATGAAGCGTGAATCCCTGCTGTTGTCGCGGTTGTCACCCAGCACCAGGTACATGCTGTCGGGAACCTGTACCGGTCCGAAGTTACTTGCTTTGCTCGCATAGTGGCCTTCGTGGAGCATGATCAGCCGATCATCACCCAACAGAGTCTCGCGCATGAACTGATTGCGGTTGGTCTGCGACGTCGGCATGCCGACCAGTTGCTCTGCAGCGATGGCTTCATAGCTGGCAGCCTGGCCGTTCACGCTAAGCACATTGTCGCGCAGCGACACCTCGTCTCCGGGCACGCCGATAACCCGTTTCACCAGCAGGCGTTCGTCTTCGGGTGAAGTGAAGGTCACCACATCACCGCGCAGGGGTTCACTCCAGCTGGCAATGCGCTGCAGGGTAAACGGCACCCTCAGGTCATAGGCGAGTTTGTCGACCACTATCCGGTCGCCGACGTAAATTGATGGGATCATGGAACCAGTGGGTACCTGGTTCCAGTCTGCGATGGCGGAACGAAACACCAGCATGATTGCCACGAACAGCAGGAAACCCCGCCATTCGCGCCAGATTTTCACCGGCCGGGAAGGTTCCTCCAGATTCGGCACCAGGGGGTTATCTGTTGGCATGGTTCGCGTCAAAAGCTGCCTTAGCTTCAGCACTGGCGTCCTGCTGAAAGCGATCTTTCCACTCGCTGTAGGGCATGCCGTAGATGCGTTCGCGCGCACTCTCATAGTCGACCGGGGACTCGGTGGTTTCGCTGGCCGCGACATACCATTTCGACAGGCAGTTGCGGCAGAAACCCGCCAGGTTCATCAGATCGATGTTGGCAACGTCTTTGTTGTTGTCCAGGTGCTCAAGCAGACGGCGGAATACGGCTGCTTCGATTTCGGTGGTTTTGTTGTCCATGATTTCAGCTTGTTAGGGTCAGGGTTATTGGGCTACCGGGCGTCTCAGACCGGCTTGTCGCGCAGAAACACCCAATTGTCGCCACGGGACTGAGCTTCGCAGAAATAGTAGCCTTCCTCTGAGAATTCCCGCAACGCCTTGAGTGTCGAGACGCGGTTATCGATGATGTACCGGGCCATCAGACCGCGGGCGCGTTTGGCATAGAAGCTCAGAAACTTGTACCTGCCGTTTTTCAGATCTTTGAACGACGGCGTGATGATGCGCCCTTCGATGGCTTGCGGACAGATCGCGGCGAAGTATTCGTTGGAGGCCAGATTCACCATCAGCGGCTGTCGCTGTTCACGCAGTGACTCGTTCAGAGCATTGGTGATTTTGTCGCCCCAGAACGCATAGAGGTCTTTGCCTGCGCGGGTTTTCAGCTGGGTACCCATTTCCAGCCGATAGGGCTGGATAAGGTCTAGAGGCCGCAGCAGCCCGTGCAGACCGCTGAGAATGCGCAGGTGTTTCTGCGCCCACGCCAGGTCATGATTAGACAGTGTGTCGGCATCCAGGCCCAGATACACATCGCCACGAAAGGCTAACGCCGCAGGTTTCGCATTGTTTCGGGTGAACTCCGGACACCAGCTGGCGTATCGTTCGTAGTTGAGATCTGCGAGGTTACTACTGAGCTTCATCAGCCCGGCGATATCTGCCGGAGACTTGTCACGCAGAATTTCGATGAGCTGTTGAGATTCTTCCTGGAACGCCGGTAGAGTTTGTCGCGCCGTTGTCCAGGGCGCTGTGAAATCTAGGCGTTTGGCTGGTGAAATGACGGCCAACATCTGATATTTCTCTTTTCAGTCTGGTACTTGTGAAAGCGCGTAAGTGTAACGGAATTGCATTGGATATTGTTGGTAGAAGCGACGTTGGCCGGGTTCGAACGGCCAACGAAGACGAGATAGTTTTTGATTCGGAACACGGCATTGCAATCCTTGCGGATGGCATGGGCGGGCTCGCTGCTGGCGAGGTGGCCAGCCAGACGGCGGCGGCGGCGGTTTATGAGGCGGTGAAACGTGCGGGCGAGCTAGATGAAGGTCTGTTACGCGCGGCATTCCATGATGCCAACCGCCAGGTTCTGGCATTGTCGCGAGCGCCCGATGCCGGCGCCATGGGCACCACGCTGGTGGTCTGGCTGGATGTGGGCTACGGACAGTGTTTTGTCGCTCATGTCGGCGACTCCCGCGCTTACCGGCTGCGCGACCACAATCTCAGTCCTCTGACTGAAGATCACAGCGTGGTCCAGCAACTCATCAACGAAGGTGTGCTGTCGAAAACAGAAGCGCGGGTGTCTTCCCAACGCAACATCATTACCCGGGCGATTGGGCTGGAACCGGTTGTACAGGTCGATCTGCGATCCTGGGTGCGAGGGCAGGGTGATGTATTTCTGCTGTGCAGCGACGGTCTCACCGACATGCTCAGTGAAACCGAACTACAGCAGCTGCTGATCAGGTGCCTCGCAAGTGATGGCAGCGGCGATCTCGAAGCAGTTGCTGACGAACTGGTCGCGGCCGCCAACGAAGCCGGAGGATCCGATAACGTCTCGGTGCTGTTGATCCGGCCGGATTGAACCACGCTGCCTTCGGCGACAACACCGATTATAGTTGGCACTGCCCGGCGCCAAGCCATTAACAGACTGCCCCGTTGACCCAGAGTGGCCGCGGGGAGCATCAGGCCACAATCGTGAATCAGCAACAGAACATCATCGACAAACTGACGGCGGACTTTGATCTGCAGCATCTCGAGGTCGTCAATGAAAGCGGCAGTCACAACGTGGCGCCCGGCTCGGAAACTCACTTCAAGGTCGTGCTGGTCAGCGAGACTTTCGGCGGGCAGTCGAGACTGGTCAGGCACCGCGCCGTGCATGCGGTTCTGACGGATGAGCTGGCTGGCGGTGTGCACGCTCTGGCTGTACACACCTACACCCCTGAAGAATGGCGCCAGCGATTCGGTGATGCGCCGATGTCTCCGGACTGCCGGGGTGGCAAAGCCGCCGAGGATTCCGGCTCGTGAATTCAGTGGCGACCTTCTATAAGTTTGTGGTGCTTGATGACCTCCAGGCATTACGCGATTCGCTGGAAGCCCGGGCAGGTGAGCTGGAGCTGTGCGGCACAGTGCTGCTTGCCGATGAGGGAATCAACGGCACGCTATCTGGAACCCGGGAGCAGTTATCCGAGCTGGTTGACTGGCTGCGTGAGCAACCGGCGCTTGCCGATCTGCTGTGCAAATTTTCGACCGCGGATCCTGATAACCCGGTCTTTCATCGTCTGAAAATCCGCATCAAGCCGGAAATTGTCAACATGGGCCGACCCGAGGTGGCCGTAGCTGAGCGAACCGGCACGCATGTCGGCCCGGCGCAGTGGCACGAGCTTTTAGAAGACCCTGATGTGGTGGTCATCGATACCCGCAATGATTACGAAGTGGCGATCGGGACCTTTCCCGGCGCGCTGAACCCCGGAACAAATTCCTTTCGGGAGTTTCCGGATTATGTGCACTCACAGCTCGATCCGAACAGCAATCCACGGGTAGCCATGTTCTGTACCGGCGGCGTGCGCTGCGAGAAGGCTTCAGCCTATCTGCTCGACGCGGGTTTTCAGGAAGTCTTTCAGCTCGACGGCGGTATTCTCAATTATCTGGAGCAGGTGCCTGCTGAAGACAATCGCTGGCAGGGCGAGTGTTTTGTCTTCGACCAGCGGGTATCAGTTGACGAGTCACTGCAGCAGGGTTCGTTCTCTCAGTGTTTTGCCTGCCGGCGGGCATTGACGGCGCAAGACCTGGAGTCGGCAGACTATCAATACGGGATCAGTTGTCCCTACTGCATTAACGAAACCGATGAGCAGCGTCGCGCTGCATTTGCCGAGCGCGCCCGCCAGGAAGCGCTGGCCCATGCGCGAGGTGATCGACACATCGGCAAGACCATGCCTGCGTTCGAACCGGACCGTTCCTCGGAGTCTTAGTCTCTTCAGTCGCTGGTCAGCGGTTCGGCCAGCAGGCCCTCGAGATGGGGCCATAGGGTGTCCAGCAGCAGAGGTTGGGCTTCGGCCGTTGGATGAATGCCATCAGCCTGCATCAGGCCACCTTCCAGAGCCACCGCCTCAAGCAGGAACGGCACCAGGGCTGCATCAGTTTCTGCGGCGATGGCCTCATACATTGCATAGAAGCTGCGGGTGTATCGCGGACCATAGTTCGGCGGGATCTGCATACCAACCAGCAGTACCTGGCTCTGATCTGCTTCGGCGAGTTCAACCATGGCTTTGAGGTTGTCGCGAACCCGGTTGATCGGATATCCGCGCAGACCGTCGTTGCCGCCAAGTTCCAGGATTACCAGAGCCGGATCGTGGGTCTCGAGTGCCAGCGGCAATCGAGCCAGACCGCCGCCGGTGGTTTCCCCGCTCAGACTGGCATTGATGACCCGCCAGGGTGAACCCTCAGCCTTGAGCCGCTGCTCCAGCAGGTATACCCAGCCCTGCTCCCGTTGAATGCCATAGGCGGCGCTGATACTGTCGCCCATCACCAGAATTATCGGGTTTTCATCCGCACTATTCGTGATGGCCGCGTTCGTTGTGGTCCCTCCGGCGCTGGCAGATACGCCCAACATTACTGACAGGATCAATGAAGTTATGAGCCGAGTGGTCGTGAAGACGGAAGGTATTGCCAAGATCGTACCTACTGCTGAAGGTCAGCTGACAATCTTGGAGGGCATAGATCTCGAAATCAACGCGGGAGAATCGGTTGCCATCGTCGGCGCTTCCGGATCAGGCAAAACCACGTTGCTGGGCATTCTGGCCGGACTGGATATGCCTTCTTCAGGGTCCGCCTGGCTGGGCGGTGTCGAGATCACCGCTCTGGATGAAGAAAAGCGCGCCAAAGTGCGTGGTGAGCAGGTGGGTTTCGTGTTTCAGACGTTTCAGCTGCTGGGTAGTCTCACTGCGTTAGAAAACGTGATGCTGCCGGGTGAACTTCGCGGCGAATCCGGTGCCGAAAAAGACGCCAGAGATCTTCTCGAAAAGGTCGGTCTGGCCGAACGGTTTGCGCACTACCCCCGTCAGTTGTCCGGCGGGGAACAGCAGCGGGTGGCTATTGCCCGGGCATTTGCGTCGCGTCCTAATGTGCTGTTTGCAGATGAACCGACCGGCAACCTGGATAGTTCTACTGGTCACAAGGTGATTGAGCTGCTGTTTAATCTGAATAAAGAATATGCCACCACGCTGATTCTGGTAACCCACGACGACCGGCTCGCAGAACGCTGTGATCGCACCATTGTGCTTGATGCCGGGCGGATCGTTTCATGACGCCGGCAATGGTACTGCGGCTTGCCTGGCGCGACTGGCGTGGTGGCGAACTGGGTCTGCTGGTAATCGCTCTGATGGTTGCTGTAGGCACGGTGACCGCGGTGAGTCTGTTTGTCGATCGGCTGCAGCAGGCGCTGTTGTCTGAATCTTCGACGTTTCTTGCCGCCGACCGCTATATCGGCGGTTCTCAGGAAATACCCGTCGAGTTCCGCGCTGCTGCCAGTGAGCGGGACATCGAGATGGCGGACACCATGTCGTTCCCGTCCATGGTGTTTGCCAGTGACGATCGCAGTCAGCTGGTCAGTGTAAAAGCGGTGAGTCCGGGCTATCCGCTGCGCGGCGTTCTGCGCACTGCGGACGAACCGTTTACGCGGGGCGAGCCCACAACGCAGTTGCCACAGCAGGGTGAAGTCTGGCTGGATTCGAGATTGTTCCCGGCGCTGGGCCTCAGTCTCGGGGATCGGGTGGAAGTTGGCGTTGCTGCGTTCACGGTGAGCCGGGTGCTCACCCAGGAACCCGATCGCGGCGGCAGCATGTATGACCTGGGTCCTCGACTGCTGATGCGTGTCGAAGATGTACCTGCAACGGAAGTGGTTCAGCCCGGTAGTCGCATTTCTTATCGGCTGTTGTTGCGTGGTGACGATGACGCACTGAGCGAGCTCAAGGACTCTCTTGAGCTCAAACCCTGCTGCTGGTGGCGCGGTATTCGCGAAAGCAGCCCGGCGATCGGCTCGGCACTGGCTCGCGCGGAAAGTTTTCTGTTGCTGGGCGGCCTGCTTGGGGTATTGCTGGCCGGCGTTGCTGTCGCGCTAAGCGCCAATCGGTACGCCCGGCGCCACTATGACCACGTCGGTGTGTTGAAAACGCTGGGCGCTACGCCGAATCAGATCCTGTTTGGCTATCTGCTGCTGCTGACGGTGGTCGGAGCGGTAGCCGCAGCGTTTGGTCTGCTGATCGGTGCCGGACTGCATCTGGCCCTTGTTGCCATATTGCAGAGCATGATTCCGGTGGAGTTGCCGGCGCCAACCATGCGTCCTCTGGCGCTCGGCGCGGTTACCGGCATGATCTGTGTGCTGGCGTTTGCGTTGCCGCCACTGCTGCATCTGAAGAACGTCTCGCCGATGCGCGTGATCCGTCGCGATCTGGGCAGTGCACCACCTTCTCAGGTGCTCAGTTATGGCGCTGCGATCGTCGGCAGTCTCGGGCTGTTGATCTGGTACAGCGGCAGCCTGTTTCTCACCTTCTGGACGCTGGTGGGTACATTGAGCGCTCTGCTGCTGTTTGGTCTTCTGGCGAATCTGCTGCTGCGAGGCGGTCGGGTGTTAGGCATGCAGGCCGGTAGTGGCTGGCGTCTGGCGCTGGCGGGATTGCAGCGCCGGCGGCGGGAAAATACCGCCCAGATTCTGATTTTCGGTCTGGCGATCATGTTGCTGCTGATTCTGTTGCTGCTGCGCACTGCGCTGCTTGATGAGTGGCGCAATCAGGTGCCGGACAATGCGCCGAATCACTTCGCGATGAATATAACGCCGGATGATGTGGCGGAGATCGGCCTGATGCTCGATGCCAACGCCCGGGAGCAGGGTGGTCTGTATCCGATGATTCGCGGCCGCACTGTGGCGGTAAACGGCATCGATGCAAAAGATTGGGAAGAACAGCATCGCCCCCAGCGCGGTGAAGGACCCCGCCTGAGCTCCAGCCGTAACCTGACCTGGGCCAGCGAAATGCCTGGCGAGAACAAACTGGTGGCTGGCGACTGGTGGCAGCCGGGTGATACCCGCTCGATGGTTTCACTCGAAGATGACTATGCCGAAGATCTCGGTCTGAGCATCGGCGATGTCATGACCTTCGATATTGCCGGCCAGCGGGTTGAAGCGGAGGTTACCAACCTGCGCCGACTCGATTGGGAAAGTATGCGCCCCAATTTTTTCATCATTTTCTCACCAGGAGCGCTCGAATCTTTCCCGGCTACCTACATGACCAGCTTCTATCTTGAGGCTGATCAGAAACGTTTTCTCAATGAACTGCTGGGGCGTTTTCCGACCATCACTGTGATCGAAGTGGATGCGTTGATTGCACAGGTCAAGAGCATCATCGACCGGGTGACCCAGGCAGTCGAGCTGGTTCTGGGATTGGTACTGGCATCCGGATGCCTGGTGTTGATCGCCAGTATTCAAGCCAGCAAAGACGGACGCATGAGTGAACATGCTCTGATCCGTACGCTGGGTGGTAGCCGGAAATTGATCACCGGATCCCTGGCTGTGGAGTTCGCCACGTTAGGGCTGTTTGCCGGTGCGGTAGCCGTCGTTGGCGCAGAAATCACTGTGGCTATTCTGGAGACTCAGGTGTTTGACCTCGGGGTGAGCTTTCATCCCTGGTTGTGGCTGTTTGGCCCTCTGATTGGTGCGCTGATTATCTTTGTGGTGGGTATGGCTGGCACCCGTTCACTGATCTCGTCGCCTCCGATCATGGTGCTGCGCGGTTTAAACTGATTTTACCCGCGTCGGAAAATTGACACGCACGACAGGTTGCCTCGCGACACATGGCGTCTAGGTTTGCTAGACGTAGTCTGGAAGCTGCTGATACATGTGGGATTTCTCATCTGTTGCTGACCAGCTGGAGCGCTCGATCGCTCTTGCGCAGGTCTCCCCGGCCAAACTACTGATCAGCGCTCAGGTATTTCTGCGTGGTGTGCGAGCGCTGGGTTGTTCAGTTGGCCTCGATGACTTTGGTACCGGATTTTCCTCATTGGGCTATCTGCGCAACTCTGAAAACTGGCCAACACCCGGGATTGCGGGCTGGTGGCTTCCATCGTCAGCATGGGCCGTATTCTGGGAATGAAAGTGGTAGCTGAAGGGGTATAGGAAGCAGAGCAGGTCGGTTTACTGAGACAGATCGGCTGCGATTACATTCAGGGCTATTTCCATTCGAAACCGCTGATTGCGGCAGATTTTCAGACCTTCGTCAGCGAAGCCGAGTTGCGCGACGTCGGCTAGCGGAGTAAAACGCCGGGTTCAATCTCTGGCATGAGTGGATCAGTTGGAAACGGCACAGGCCACACAGCGCGCTCGCGACGAAACTAAAAAACTCCAGAAGAAGCTCAGACGGCTGGTGGGTCGAGCCATTACCGACTACGGGATGATTGAGCCTGGCGACAAGGTCATGGTCTGTCTGTCTGGTGGTAAAGATTCCTATACGATGTTGGATCTGCTGATCAACCTGCAGCAGCATGCACCCGTGGACTTCGATCTGGTCGTGGTGAATCTGGATCAGAAGCAACCCGGTTTCCCCGCGCACGTGCTGCCGGAATATCTGAGCAATCTGGGCGTTGAATACCATATCCTTGAAGAAGATACCTACAGCATCGTTCAGGCGTTGACGCCCGCGGGTAAAACTACCTGTCCGGTGTGTTCACGGATGCGTCGAGGCATTCTCTACACGTTTGCCAGACGAATTGGCGCAAACAAACTTGCTCTGGGTCATCATCTCGACGATGTTGTGGAGACCCTTTTCCTCAATCTGTTTTACGGTGGCCGGATGAAAGCGATGCCGCCAAAACTGAAGAGCGACGACGGCTCGAATGTCGTGATCCGGCCGCTCTACTATTGCCGGGAGGCCGACATCGCCAGCTTCTCCGAGCGGCGTGGCTATCCAATCATTCCCTGTAACCTGTGTGGCTCCCAGGACAATCTGCAGCGTCAGGTGATCAAGGATATGTTGCAGCAGTGGGATCAGCAGACACCCGGTCGGGTTGCGGCCATTGCCCGCAGTCTGCGACACATAGTGCCCTCTCACCTGGGTGATGGTGATCTGTTCGACTTTGTCTCGCTAGCCGTGGACGGAGACGCTGGGGCACGAGAACTCACCGTTCTGGATGTCACCCCTCCCCGAAGTCTGATGCCCTGAAGCGGATCTCGTCGCTGGCTAGAGCCTCTGTGGACTCCAGGACTTCGGTCAGGGCTACCTCGAAACTGCGTACCAGGCCGATCAGGTTTTTGGAGTCGCCCTGGGCAAGCGCCAGTTCCAGTGTTTTTGAGGCTTCTTTAAGGCGACGTGCGCCAAATGAACCGGCTACTCCATGCAGATTGTGGGCGAGGCGTTCTGCTTCTTCGAGTTCACCGCTGGTCACATAGGCGCGCATCTTGGTTGCCGCATCGCCGTAGTAGCCCCCGAAGTCGCCCATCAGCTTGATCATCAGTGTCACATTGTTGTTGTGACCGCGAATCGCATCGCCAATGTCGATGCCCGGCAGTCGTCGCAGCGACAGTGCATTCAGCACATCAGTTTCATCAGCCTTCACGTCGCTGGCGCGCCTTTTCAGGTTTTGGTCCTGACCGATTGTTGTCGGCAGCAGCCGAGCCAGCTCTTTCAACAGCAGGTCAAAATCGATGGGTTTGGTGATATATGCGTTGCAGCCTGCGTCGAACGCAGCCGCTTTGCTGGTGGTCAAAGCGTCCGCCGAAACCGCGATGATCGGCAGGTCCAGACCCTGTTGACGCAGGGTACTGGTTGCCTCCAGGCCATCAAGTTCAGGCATGTGGATGTCCATCAGGATGGCGTCATAGTCCGTCTCCGTGGCTTTTTCGACAGCCGCTCTGCCGGTTTCCGCGATGTCGACCTGAGCGCCGCCGCGTTGCAGAAATTCCAGTGCCAGCTGCTGGTTGATCGGATTGTCTTCGGCTACCAGGATCCGTTGCTGCTGAAGCATGGTGTCGCTGGGCAGCTGTTCCTGTTCTTCAGGTTGGTCATTGTCTGCCGGTTCCGGGTACTCAAGCTGCGCGGTGAAACGAAAGCTGCTGCCCTCGCCGGGTGTCGATTCGACGCTGATCTGTCCGCCCATTACCTCAACCAGCCGTCGACAGATGGTTAAACCGAGCCCGCTGCCGCCGTAGCGGCGGGTGGTAGAGGATTCCGCCTGTTCGAAAGACTCGAACAAGCGTTTCTGCTCTTCTGCGCTGATGCCAATACCTGTGTCGGTGACCGCGAATGCCACCACCAGTTCGGGTTTACTGCTGGCGATAATCTCGACGCTGAGACTGATTTCACCAGCTTCGGTAAATTTGATGGCGTTGCCGACCAGGTTGACCAGCACCTGTTGCAGGCGCAGTGCATCCCCTACCAGCCGCCCGTCTGAGGGCAGTCGCGAGTCATTTAGAGTTCGGTCATCGATGCGCATGACCAGATTGCGGCGGCGAACCTCAGTTCTGAACAGACGCTCTACTTCCGCTAACAGATCTGCAGCACGGAACGGTCGAGCCTCTAAGATCAGCTTGCCGGCTTCGATTTTGGAGAAGTCCAACACGTCACTGACCAGCGTCAGCAGATTATGAGCAGCGCTGGAGATGGATGTCAGATATTCATGCTGTTTACGATCCAGCTCTGTTTCCAGTGCGAGCTTTGAGAAGCCGACAATGGCGTTCATCGGGGTTCGGATTTCGTGGCTCATGTTGGCCAGAAATTCACTTTTTGCTTTGGTTGCCGCCTCGGCGACCTGCCGTTGTTTATCAGCGTGTTCCCGCTGAATGCGTTCGGAAATATCGATCAGCGAACCATCGATGAAGTCGCCCTCATCGGGATCGCGATTGAGACGGGCGGTCAATGCCATCCAGAAGGTTCGGCCGTCACGCGCCACGCCTTCAGCTTCGAAGCCACTGACCAGACGGTCTTCTTCCAGGCGGGAAAGAAACTGTCGGGCCTGTGCGTCCCGGAGGAACACGCGGTCAATCAGGTCCCGGTACTCATCCTGCAGTTGGGTCACGGTATCGAAACCGAGAATTCGTCCTAAGGTCGGATTAGCGCTCAGCAGCGTACCGTCCGGGTTGATCCTGAACAGTCCCTCGATGGCATTATCGTAGAGCGCCCGGTACTCATCCTGGGTGGACTGCAGGTCCGCATAGAGACGGGCATTTTCGATGGAGATTGCGGCCTGGGATGCAAGCAACGCCAGAACCTCCACCCGCTGGTCGGTAAATACCCCGGTCAACCAGCGATGTTCAACGTAGAGAATGCCGGTGATATCGCCGCGATGCACGATGGGCAGGCACAGAACCGACAGCGGCTGCAGGCGCTTGATATACGCGTCCTGGGTGAAAACGTCTTCCTGGGTCGCGTCGCTGAGCACCAGGGTTTCTTTGGTACGGGCTACAAACTGAATGATGCTCTCGGGAATATCTTCGGAAGCCTCGAGCGGCTCAGGGGGATGCACCCGACGGGTGGGTCCGCCGTCCACAGAAGCGATCGCCTCTACATAGAGTCTTCTGTCATGGCTCAACAGCATGCAGGCTTTTTGTGCGCCGGCATGTTCCAGAACCAGGCGCAACAGTTTAGTCAGTACCTTGTCGAGCAGGATTTCGCCAGAGATGGTCTGCGCGGCGCGCAACACGGTTGTGGTATCGACGATACGCTCGTTGAACTCGGCACTCTCGAAACTGTGGGTATGTGACTGGAAATCACGAACCGTGAGATCAGCCAGATCTCCCATGCTCAGCGCCTGGCTGATGTTGCTGTGTCCGGTTTCGGTCAGCAGTCCATAGAACTCTCTTTCCAACTGGGTGGCCTTCGCGGTAGCCCCCCAGCGCAGATACGCCTGGTAGGCGTTGCGCGCGAACAGTTTGGCGAAGTCAGCACGACCTTTACTCTCCGCGGCGCGTGCCGCCAGCTCATAGGCCAGCGCTTCATCATTGGCGAGTCCCTGTCGGCGTGCTGCGTCGGCGGCGGTTTCGTAGAGCTCCAGCGCCCGGGTGGTATTGCCGCGATGCCAGCACAGCTCTGCTTCCAGGATCCAGCGCTTCGGCCCTGCCTGCACTGCGCCGTGTTTCTGCCAGCGCTGCAGCTGTCGCAATGCACGTCGAGCTTTAACCTGGTCTTCGCGAGCGTTCGATCGCACACTGAGCAGGCCCTCGGCAAAACAGAAGATTACCGTCAGCGGCGACCCGGCTAGTGCGTCAGCATTTTCACGGGCCAGCGGCAACAGTTCCCGGGCACCATCAAAGTCGTTGAACAACAGCGCATAGTAGAGTCTCAGTACGTATACATAAGCGTGGGCGAGTCGGTCTTCTGGATTGCTGATGGTCAGGTTTGAGTTTTCATAAGCCTCCACTTCGCTGTGGCCCAGCAGACTGCCGACAATCTGCTGAACAAAGTGTGAGATGTTGATTCCGGTAACGTGCCGGAACTGAGCGATGTGGCCAATCTGTTCTGCGAGTCCGCGTTTTAATGAACCCAGTTCCATGCCGCGCAGTAGACCGTTGGTCGCATAGAGCGCGCTGGCAGTTGCGGCGAATTCGAAATCCTGGGTGGCCATGCTGGCGGCGAGCTGTTCCGACAGTGTCGACAGGGTCTGATCGAGACCGCCGAACCAGGGATCGACGAGACCGCTGATCACGATGTTCGCCCGGATCGCGAACACGTCCCCGGCAAACTGACTGGCCAGGGCGCGGGCGTCTACGGTGCAGCGCTGGGCCAGAGCGACATCGCCACTGGCGATTGCGGTGACGGCCCGGCTCGCGGCGGCAAATGCCAGCTCTGCACAGTAGCCTTCCTGCTGAGCACGCCGGAGCATGTCTTCGCTGTATTCGCCAAGGCCCCGCTCACCAAGGTGATAACTGGTGTGCAGCAGGTAACCGACAAAACGGAACGCCTGATGCAGATTATTGTTGTCGAGCAGCGGTGCAGGTTTTGGCGTTGCTGAAAGTCCGCCTCGGAGGGCCCGCAGAGCTCGTTTCAACCAGGATCGACGATTGGCCGGCAGCCGGTAACCAAGCTGTTTTAATGCCTCGGTGGCCAGTTCCCGAGCCTCAACGAGTTGATTCTGGACCACGGCTGCACGGACTTTGATTTCATCGAGGGCGCTGTTGTTGCTCGGAGCGCTGGTCAGGACCCGATTCAACTGTTCAAAGTCGCCGCAGAAGAAAGCAGCTTCAGCCGCACACTGACACAGCTCGACATAGAGAGCTTCGTCGTGGTCGAGTTTTCCTTCAATCAGCGACAGGCCGCTGCGACAGAACTTGTAGGCCTGCTGGAACGCACCCTGTTGCAGAGTTTCGCGAGCTGCGAGCAGGTCGAAGTGAGCGACATTGCGGCACGCGTCTTCTGGCATCGAGATGGGATCAGCAGCGGCATTCAGGTGCTCGGCAATCTGCAGCAGCAGTGGGGCAGCTGGCCGACCGCTGCGCTTTAAACAGCTGGCTATCTGAGTGTGCAGATCGAGTTTCTCTTCGTCACTGATTGCCGCATATACCAGAGCCCGTATCCGCGGATGAGAAAACTGATAGTGCACGCGCTCTGCGTAGCTGTGTACAGTATCCGCTTTGTTTTTTCGCTGATTGCTATCTCGACTTGCCGCAGCGGGATTGACTACGATCAGACCCTGAGTAATGGCCGGACGCAAACGGGCAGCAAGGGTTGCTTCGTCTTCGTTTGACAGGGTAGCCAGCAGCGATACCGGGAACTGTTCGCCTATGGCGGACGCCTGCGCCAGGATGGCTGCAGTTTCCGCGGGCAGCAACGCCAGCTGTTGCCGGACTCTGGCAGATGTGTTGTTGCTGAAGTAGTGTCCGCGCACCCGATCCATGTCCCACATCCAGGTGCCGTCTGCGGGTTTGTGATTGATAGCCTGGGCTCGATGCAGCTCCTCGATCAGCGTCAGCACATCGCTGGGTAAGCCGTCTGTCTTTTCCTGAATTTCGCTGGCGAGCTCCCTCACCCGGGCTTCGCTGTGAGACAGGGTGTCTGCCAGTAGACTGCGGATGTCGGCTTTCTCGAGCAGCGTCAGAGCCAGGGTTGTGCATTTTGTGGCGATGCGTGGTTCGCTTAAAAGGCTGTCGTCGGCGCGTTCCCGCGAAAACACCAGTAACAGATTGCGGGTTTCCAGGGAAATGTTAACAAGCGAACTCAGACACTCTTTGGGTACCTGATCCACGGCTTCGATCACCAGACAGATTGGCTGTGGTGCAAGCGCTTTGAGTAGCTGCTGGATGCCGCGGGCGGGCAGGCCGGCTGTGCTCGGCGCTGCTGAATCTATCAGAGAACGTAACTCCGGAATGAATCTGATCAGAGTCATTACGTCGGGCGACTCCAGGCGGGATATTCGAGCCAGCAACTGCTCAGCATCGTCATTGTTCAGCGACAGGATCTGACGAATCAGCTGCCGCAGCAGATCCAGCCAAATAGCATCAGTGTCACGGACTTCGAAAGCGGCGCCGTTGCTGCGCGCCACCATCAGATGGTTATCGGCGGCCTGTCGGCTGATGGCTTCGCACAGCGCCGCTTTTCCGATACCTGGTGCACCGGTGATTTGCGCAAACAGTACTTCACCCTGGCGTACCCGTCTGAGCAGATCAGTGCACACTCGGGTGGCTTCGTCCCGGCCGTAGAGTTTCTTGGGAAAAGCCAGTTGACTCGGAGAGTCTGTCTTGCCAAGTCGGAACGGAATCACGTTGCTGTGATTCTGACCTTCGAGGAGATCGTCTCGAACCGCAGCAGCACTCTGATAGCGATTCTCCGGTTGTTTCGACAGCAGTTTCAAGACCACCTCGGACAACCAGCGAGGTACACTTTCCGATACCGAGGTCATCGGTTTGGGGTTACTGGCGATGTGCGCGTGGATCAGCTCCAGTGGATCTGTATTGGTGAAAGGTGGTGAGCCGGTGAACAGTTCGTAGAGCGTCGCACCAAGGGAATAGAGATCGGTTCGATAGTCCACCACCCGATTGACCCGGCCGGTCTGCTCCGGTGAGACATACGGCAGAGTGCCAGTGAGATGGTTGAATGGCTGAGCATCGGGCAGTTCCCTGGGTACCAGCGTTGCCAGGCCGAAGTCGATCAGCAGAACGTTCAATGGATCTTCGGTGATCAGGATATTGCCGGGATTGAGATCGCGGTGGATGACCCCTTCGTCATGAATGCTCTGCAGCGCCCGAGTGATAAGGACTGCGACATCCATTCGTTCGTCCATGCTGAGTTCACGGGCGTTGAGCACGCTGCGCAGCGAACTGCCACCATGGTCTTCGAAGATGATTCTTGGCGTTCGTTCTTCCATCGCCAGGGCACGACAGACATAGGGACTGGTCAACGATTGGTTGACGTTGAACTCATGGTGATAACGGGCAATCGCATTGGGTGTCTGCGCGCCGGGTTTCAGGGTTTTGGTTACAACGGACTGATCACGCCAGGACGTCCGACGTACCAGCGTCGATGCACTTTCGTAGATTTTCTGATCGCCTACGGTACTCACCACGAATCTCTTTGACCGGCGCTCGAAGCATACCGGTCTGGCCTGTCGTTTACCCGATCAGACAACTTCAGGTGTGAACAGATACCCGGTGCCGTGAATGGTGGCGATGATCTTAGCGTTTGCGGCGCGTTCACCGAGCTTTTTCCGCAGCTGACCAACCAGAACGTCAATATAGCGGTCGTCGGGAAACCACTCACGGTTGCGGATACGATTCATCAGCGCATCCCGATTCATGACTTCACCGGCCCGTTCCATGAACGCCAGCAGCAGCTGGTACTCACCAGCAGACAGCGTTTCCTGCTCACCCTCAGGAGAGGTGAGTTCCCGTTTGTTCAGATCCAGGCGCCAGCCGTCGAACGTGCGTATGTGATTCTTCTTGCGCTGCTTCTGCTGGATGTGGACCCGACGGATCAGATTTCGTGCCCGGCTCAATAGTTCGCGGGGATCGAATGGTTTGGTCACATAGTCGTCAGCACCACTTTCGAGGCCGAGGATACGGTCGATCTGTTCCTGCTTGCTGGTCACCAGAATGACGCCGATGTCAGATTCCTGGCGGATTTCCCGCGTCAGGGTAAGGCCATCCTTGCCTGGTAGCTTGATATCCAGAAGTACCAGAATGACATCACTGTCGGTGACCAGCGGCAACACCTCGTCGCCACTGCCGGTAGAGGTGACCCGAAAGCCCTCTTCTTCGAAATAGGAGACGAGTTGCTCCCGAGTTATGGGCTCGTCTTCGACGACGAGTATATGGTCCTGTTGTTCAGCCATGGTTCCCTGTCCTGTTGGAACATCAGTAAACTACTGATACCGAAGGATAAGACCCTACCTGAACGGGGTTTTCAAGGCTGAATGCACCAGTAGCGGCCGAGTTGCGGCATAGATCACGTTCTGTTCGCGTCACAATTCATGTCACGATCACTTTTCCAGCCGTGCGCACGCCTGATGCCTGCTGGTACGTCGACTGCATGCCTGAGCCATCAACTTGCCGATGGCGCTGGAAAACGTACATTTGATAACTGAGTGCTCACTGTGAACATACCGCTCGAACAACTCTCTCAAGATGCCCTGCAGAGCATCATCGAAGCCTTTGTACTGCGTGAGGGTACTGACTACGGCCATCGGGAGGTCGAGTTTGCAACGAAATGTGCCTCGGTCCAGCGCCAGCTGGAAGCCGGTGAGGCGCAAATCTGCTTCGATCCGGAGACACAGACCATCGATATCCGACCTGCGGGTGGATGACTGACCGGCTCCCGGTTTGCTCCTGCGTCATAAAAACATCGCCGACTGTGACATTTTGCGTCACCAGCCGTGCGCGTGAAAACGCCAAAATCGCCCATTCCGGCCACTATCAAGAGCTTGGCGTGGCAGCGCCGAAAATCCGTTAACTAATTGTTTTTTATGATAAAAATGACCTTTTGCTGACGCGGAAGATGGGTTGGTATGGGTCTTGCCATGAGGGTATGCAAGAACCCCTGAAACAGCGCCTGAGTCAGCTGAACAGGATCGTCGTAAATCTGCTGCCAGATCGGCAGCCAACCGCGGCAGGGCGACAGAACTGCGACGGCCTGGGCTCAGCCGAGACGCCTGACGCCAGTTTTCTGATCAGTGCGCTTTCGTCCCAAGCCAATTTGTTGACATCCATGACCAGCGTCACAGAACGCCTGGCCGGAACAGATAAGTATCTGTTTCGGTTCAGGATTAACCAGAAACAAGGCCAGGTATTGCCATGCAGCCGCTAGTACGCCGGCGACAGCATTCTGTCGCACTTTCAGCCATGGTGTTGCGGCGCTTGGCGATCGTCTTCACCAGCATTGTGCTGCCCGTGGCCGCCCATGCGGTGGGTACCAACGCTGGTCTGGAGATTCGTAACAGCGCTCAGGCGTCGTTCAGCGTCGGCGGCATAGCCCAGACCCCGGTTAACTCGAACAGCACCCAGACCTTCGTGGCTGAGCTCATTGATGTGGTTGTCGTCAGCACCAACGCGGGTCCGGTGGGTGTTTCGAGTCCTGACGTGGGGGCCGTGCTGGAGTTTACGGTCACCAATACCGGCAACGGCGCTGAAACTTTTCAGTTGATTGCCAACGTTGCCGTTGGCGGCGACGACTTTAACCCGGCGCTGACTCAGCTGTATCTGGAAACCAACTCGGTGCCTGGACTGCAGATCGGCGCAAGCGGCGATACGCCCTATCTGTCACCCGGCAATGATCCAGTGCTGGCGGAAGATGAATCCATCCAGGTCTATGCGCTCAGCTCGATTCCAGCTGGCCTGACCCAGAACAACGAAGGCGCTCTGCAATTGCGAGCGGTGTCGACAACGATCATCGCAGGATCCGGGACAGCTGATCCCAGCGACCCGGATTTTCCGGCGCCTGGTACCTCATATGCCGGAGCCGGTGATCCGGATGAAGCCGGCACCGGCAATGTTATCGCGGTGGTAGGCGCCACCCAGGACGTTAACAACCTGCTCATCAGTGCAGAAGGTCGCTACGTGGTCAGTTCTGCAGTTGTTGCGCTGACCAAAACTGCCAGCAACGTCGTGGATCCTTTCGGGGGTGCGACGCTGGTTCCGGGCGCGGTGATCACCTACACGCTGGAAGTGGAAGTGAGTGGCACCGGCACAGCTGAAGCGCTGGCCATCACCGACCTGATACCCGCAGAACTCGAATACCTCGCAGGCACTCTGGCGGTGTCCGCGTTGCCTGCTGGCGAAGAAGTCGACGACGACTTCGCGCCAGTGGGCATTGATAACACCGGCTTCGATGCCGGGACGCAAACGGTCACGGTCAGTCTCAGTGACGTCGCCGGGGGGGCACCCGTGATCACCATAACTTTTGATGCTGCGATCAGATAACGCACCTGAAAAGGCGCGCCAGAAAAATAGGAGAAAGACATGACGCTATCAATCAAGGACCAACTGACGCGTTCCCTCAGCAGAGGGGCAGGGGCCGTGCGCCTCTTTGTTCTGTTTTCGGGTCTCGTGCTGTCGGCTCACGCCACAGCTGAGGTAACACTCGAAAATTCCGTGCAGAAGGTTGAAACCTTCGTGAATGAAAGTGGTGAAACCGAACGCCGCCTGCTCGACGCAGACAGTGTCGTACCGGGTGACGAGTTGCGTTACACCATCCAATTCACCAACAACGGATCGGACGTAGTCGACGCTAACAGCGTTGTAATCACCAATCCGATTCCGGAGAACACGGAGTATCTCGATGACACCGCGTTTGGTTCCGGAACCGTGATCGTTTATTCGCTGGATGGTGAAGCGTTTGCTGCACCCGAAGCTTTGACAGTCATGGACCAGGGCGTAGAGGTCTCAGCCTCAGCCAAGGAATACCGCGCGATTCGCTGGATTTTTGAACCGGAGCTTAAGCCCGGTGAGTCCAGTCACGTGTCATTCAATGTTCGCTTGAAGTAAACGATTAGAGGAAACCGTACATGCACTACTTCACTCGATTAACCCGACTCCTGGTTGCAGGATTGGGTCTCACACTGGCGCTGCCGGCGCTTGCTGTCGGTACCGATGCCGGTCTTTTAATCACCAATGACGTAACCCTGAACTATCAGGTCAATGGTGGTGTACAACCTGAACAGAGCGACTCAGTGACATTTGTGGTCGACCGCAAACTTGAGCTGCTGGTTGCGGCTGCGGATGCTGACTGGGTCAGCGTGCCGATCAATCAGGAATTCACGGATACACCGCCTCTCAGCAGTGTGCCAGCACTCAACTTCCTGGTCAGCAACCTGTCCAACGCTGACGTGGACGTTGTGTTCGGCGTCGTTGCGCAGGGCGCGGTTGCTATCACCGGCTTTACCAATGACCCGTCTGCGACTGACACCGGCGTGGATGGTGTTCTGGTTGCAATCGACAGCAACGGCAACAACGTCTACGACGAAGGTGTGGATGCTGTACTAACACCGACAGGAGACACCTACAGTCTACCGGCCGCTCTGTCCCGGGATCCCGCATCGAACGCGGTAAGTATTCTCGTTGTGGCGGATATCGCTGCTACTGCAGTAAATGGCGACTATGAAGCGTTCAGCCTGGTGGCTGGTGTGGCTTCTGCGCCAGGCGATCCCTACGAGCGGGATGACAGTGGCAATCTGGTGCCTGGTACAGCACTGGCTGCCACCAACAACGCAGACGATCCTGCTTTAGAACAGGCAGTCTTTGCTGATTTCTTCGCGAGTGTTGATCCGGAAAACATCGGCTATGACTTCGTGGGTGATGCACCAACGGGTAGCGTGGATGAGATTTACGACGGCCAGAGTTCAGATACCAGCGGTTATGCCATTACTGGTGTTGACGTCCTGATCGCCAAGTATGCGGAAGTGATCTACGACCCGATCAGTGAAAACAAGTATTCGGCAGCGGGTGCGCCAACGGGTGAGGAACCCAAGGCAATTCCAGGTGCGGTGATCATGTATGTGATCGGCGTAACCAACCTTGATACTGCTTTCGACGCTGAAGGTATCAGCATTGTCGACAATGTTCCGGATGGAGCGGGCCCTGTTGAGCTGGTGGATGAAGGTAATCAGACCGGCGCGACTGTCAACGTTCCCAGTCAGGTGACTGTCGACTTCGATCTGACAAACCCCGGCACAACCACAGAAGACTTCGATCTGTCTGCGGTTTCTGATCAATCTGTAATTACTTCAAGTAGTTGTGGTGCCGTCCCGGTAGTTGGCACAACGAACTTCGTTGCAGCTGTCGGACCTGATCCGACGACGGATCCGGAAGTCGTTGTTGATCTGGGTACCTGTGCATTCGGTAATGCAGGCTTCATCGTCTACTTCGTCACGGTGGAAACCAATGGCTAAACCTCGGTTTCTATGATGAAGAACTGATGCCGGTTTCCTCGGCCAGAAGCGAACAGAGCAGGCGAGCGATGCGAAAGTATCGCTCGCTCTCTGCGTTTATAGGCGTGCTGAAATTCAGCGCGCTGCTCTGTGTCGTGTTGCCGGTAGCTGCCCTGGCGATTCCTCCGAATACGCCAATATCCAATACCGCTGTCGCTACCTTCCAGGTCGACAGCGTTGATTATTCTGTCAGTGCCAGCGATACCATTGTCACCGATCCTGCGTCTGGCAACAGCCCGCCCTCTGGCGTCGGCATCGATCCAAATGTGATTGATGAAAACCTTGATGGCGGCGTGGTAGGCACGCTGAGTGCCATCGATCTGGATCCTTCTGACACCCATACTTATGCGGTAACCGATCCCCGTTTTTTAGTGTCTGGTGATCAACTGTCCCTGGCGCCGGGGGTCGTGCTGGATCACGAAACCGAGCCTCAGATCGCGATTGATGTGCAGGTAGCCGATACTGCCGGTGCGTCCGGAGTATTTACGCTGCTCGTTGAGGTTGCTGATGTAAACGAGCCACCAGCAGCGCTGGCGCTGTCCAGCAGCACCTTCGAAGCAGGCACTGATGGCGCGGCCGTTGGAGATCTTTCCGTCACCGATCCAGACGTTGGTGATAGTCATGTCTACAGCGTTGACGATGTCCGTTTCGAGGTCACGGGCTCAACCCTGAAATTGATTGACGGGCAAGCACTGCCGCTTGATTCGACTGTTGATCTGCTGGTGTCGGTCACCGACGCGGCTGGGCTGATTTATCAATCCAGCTTTACTGTCAAAGCGGTTCCCCCTGGTGCCGGTGGTATCGGAGCGGGGATTGCTCTGCTTCAGTATGCCCCGGCAATGGGATCCGATCTGAGCGTCCCGGTCGGGCGCTGTGATGCCGGAGCCGGCTACGCGGATCTGCCCGTCCCGATCAGCTACGCGGGAGATGCCCTGGCACTACCAGGCGTTCTGCCACTTGTCGACAGCGTGTTTTTCAAAAGCGGCCAGCCGGTGTTCATTCGAGTGGATGATCCCGATGCCAATCTCGATGGCGCGCTCGCAGATCTTGTTGAGGTCCAGGTCAGCAGTAACGGAGATACCGAACAGCTGCAGCTGCGCGAGACTGGAATAGCGACGGGCGTCTTCGCCGGCTATCTGCAGACTACGCCTATTACTTCGGCAGCACCCAACAACTGTCTGCTCGAATCCGGTCTTGATGTCACAGTACAGGTCGATTACCGCGACGCTCTTGATCCCACCGACGTTGCCCAGGCTGAAGCGATATTGAATCCGGTGGGCCAGATTATTTACTCGCGCAACGGCCAGCCGATTGATGATGCTCAGATCACTTTAGTGAATTCAGCGTCAGGTGCACCGGCGGGCGTGGGTGGTGAAACGCCAGGCAGTCGTTTTCCAGCCACGTTGCGCAGTGGCGGTGAGGCCTCAGATGACGCGGGTGCCAGCTATGATTTCGGTCCCGGCGAGTATCGTTTTCCGGTAACACCCGCCGGGGACTACCAGCTTTTGATCACCCCGCCGAATCGTTTTCGCTTTCCTTCCGGCGTTGCTGATGAACAGCTGCAGCTGCTGCCTGATGGGCCTTACCTGCTGGCACCCGGGTCCCGGGGTCAGACATTTACGGTGTCCGGTCTGAACTTTGCTCTGGATATCCCGCTGGATCTGGCACCCATCGTGCCAACGCCTGCGTCGCTTGCGCTTCTGGCGTTGGACTCTGCGGGCAGCCCGGGCTCCATCAGTGCCAGCCAGTGTTTTACCGGCGGTGTGTTTACCCCGTCACCAGCACCCACCAACCTCGACGGTTCAGTCATTGTCGTACCTGGTGAGTTGCCGCTGTCTGACGTTGGTCGTCTTGCTCGGGGCGAAGTGCTGTTCCTGCGTCTTACGGATGCTGATGAAGATGCCGACCCGTTTGCAGCCGATGTCGTCGAGGTGCGGGTAGGCGTTCCGGGCAGCGTTGAAGAAGAGCGTGTGCAGCTTCTGGAAACCGGGTCCAGCACCGGGGAGTTCACCGGCTATCTGCAGACCTCGGTCGGGTCTCCGGTTGCCAATGACTGTGCGTTGCAGGGCGCGCCGGGGGTGGCTTTCTCGGTGAGCTACAGCGATGCCGACGATGCGACCGACAGTGTTTCCCGCTCGGCGTTGCTGGATCCTCCGTTTACGGTTATCTCCAGCGCTGACGGTGGTCTGGTGGATGGCGCGATCATCACTCTGATCAACACGGTCACCGGTCAGGATGCGACAGTGTTCAGCGAAGATGGTGTCACCGCGTTTCCGGCGACGGTCACATCAGGCGCATCCGCCGTGGACGCCGCTGGCAACGAAATCGATTTTGCGCCCGGAACCTTTTATTACCCCGTGATTGTCCCGGGCACCTACCGGCTGGAAGTTGAAGCGCCCCAGGCCTACCAGTTTCCCTCTACGGTCAGTGACGATGAGCTGAACGCACTGCCAAGTGGACCCTTTGCGCTCACGGAGGGGTCTCGGGGCGAAGAGTTTGTTGTCGCGGCTGGTGCGGATACCGAAATTGAATTTGATGTTCCTCTGGACCCGCTGGCGCTGGATCTGTTCGTCAGCAAGCAGGCGAGCAAGGATGTGGTCGCCATTGGCGATTTCCTGCAGTACCAGATTCTGGTGCAGAACCCGGATCCGCAGGGCGGTGCGGTTGAGCTGGCGGTGCTCGACCGTTTGCCGGCCGGTTTCCGCTACGTTGAGGATTCGACTCAGATCGATGGCGTTAGAGCGGCTGATCCAATGATTGCCGACGACGGCGTCACCATGACGTTTGCCTACGGCGGCCTCGGTCCGGGACAGTCCCTGGATATCCGTTACGTAGTGGAAGTCACAGCGGCGGCGGAACTTGGCCGGGCGCGAAATGAAGCGCAGGTTGGGGGCATTGGTGTTGCCAGCTCCAACGTCGCGTTTGCCGATGTGCTGGTTCGAGAAGATCTGCTGCAGAGTAAAGCCATCATTGTCGGGCAGGTGATTGCGGACAGCTGTGACGATGCTTCCGCCGAAGGCCTGGCTGGTGTTCGCGTCTGGCTCGAAGATGGTACTTACGTGGTGACCGATGCTGATGGCAAATACCACATCGAAGGCGTGGAACCCGGCAGCCACGTTGTGCAGTTGGATACCGACACCCTGCCGTCCAGCTATGAAGCTTTCAGCTGTGAGCAGAATACCCGCTTTGGTGGCAGCACCTTCTCTCAGTTCATCGATGTTCAGGCCGGCAGCCTCTGGCGCGCGGACTTTCATGCCCGCAGGAAGACGGCTGACCAGGATTTTGTTCGCTCCCAGCTGCTGGCCAGGGCCATCGATGAGCGCATTGACTATCGGCTGGTGGTGGCGGGCGGAGAAGTACCGGTTGCTGATCTTGTAGCCTTGGTGATGCTGGATGAGGCAGTCAGCCTGATCAGCGGCAGTCTGCGCATCGACGGTGAAAGTGTCGCTGACCCGGCGGTAAATGCCGGTACGATGACGGTGCGCCTTGGTGATGAAACCGACACTTTCGAACGGGAAATCACCTTCAGCGGAAAAGTTCCGGTGGCCACCGACACGGTGACGACCAAAAGTATTGTGATGTTCCGGACTGATACCGCCGGCAAACAGAAGAGCCCGGTGATGGCTGCGCAACTTCAGTTCAACTGGCCGGACAGTCTCACCGCGATTGGTGCATCCGCAGCCGCGGCGTCTGCTGAATTCGACTCGCCTCGGGAAATTGCCGCCGGGGTCTACGAGCCCAGTCGGGGTCAGCTGAGTGCCAGCAGCGATTTGACTAAAGTAGCTGTCACCGCCGATGTGGCCGAAGACGCTGCCGCCTATACTCTGCCCGAAGTGGATAACGCGGACGCGCCCAGTTTCGACCGGGTCTGGCTGGCATCACAATCGGTTGGCAATCAGCTGCTCTGGCCGCTGCCGGACCACAACCCCCGTATTCCTGCGATCACAGTTGCGACGAAACATGAACTTGGTCTGGAACTGGAAGTGCGGGTAAACGGCGCCGCCGTCAATCCACTCAGCTACATGGGTATTGTCGCTGATCGCAGGCAGGGTGTTGCAGTCAGCCGCTGGGACAATGTCGCGATTTCTGAAGGTGAGAACCTGATTGAGGTGATCATCTCTGACGATAGCGGCGAGGAAGTAGCCCGAATGCGCAGCAACGTGCACTTCAGTGGCCGTCCGGTTCGGGCCGAGTTTGTTCCCGAAGCCTCCTATCTGGTTGCGGATGGCATCACTCCACCGGTGATTGCGGTGCGTCTGTTTGATCGGGACGACCATCCCGCCCGACCCGGACTGAGCGGCGAGTTTTCTCTGCAGGGAGAATTCACCACACTGAACCCTGGCAAAGAGCTGGATAAACTCGGTAACAGCAAGTCACAAGGTTATGAACGCTATCTGGTGCGCAAAGACGGTATTGCCTACATTCAGCTGGAACCGACCAGCAACATCGGCGAAGTCAGGGTTTTCCTGGAATTCGACGATATGCGCAACGAAACTATCAAAGCCCGGCTGGTACCAGGTAGTCGGGATTGGATTCTGGTTGGCCTGGTGGAAGGTATGCTCGGCTACAACGATGTGTCGGGCAACATGGACGCATTCCGGCAGTCTGACCTTGACGACGATCTGGTCACAGATGGTCGCACGGCCTTCTATGCCAAAGGCCGCGTGCCGGGAGATTGGCTGCTGACCGCCGCCTACGATACTGATAAAGACACCGGTGATCGGCTGCGCCAGCAGATCGATCCCAACCGCTTCTATACCCTTTACGGCGATGGCACCGAGCAGCGCTACGACGCCGAAAGTAATTCCAAGCTCTATCTGAAAGTTGACCGTCAGTCGTTTTCAGCGCTCTGGGGCGACTTCGATACCGGCTACGACGATACCGAGCTCACCAAGTTCACCCGGACCTTGAACGGCCTGCAGGTCAGCAACTACAGTGAGCAGTGGCAGCTCAGTGGCTTTGCCAGCAGTACTGATCAGGGTTTCATCCGTGATCAGATTCCCGGTGATGGCACCTCGGGTATCTACCAGCTTTCAACCCGCCAGCTGCTGGTGAACAGTGAGCGGGTCAGTATTGTGGTGCGCGATCGTTTTCACCTCGAACAGGTCATCGAAGAGACGTCTCTGACGCGGTATCTCGACTACACCATCGACTATGATCAGGGTACGTTGATCTTCAAACAGCCGGTGTTCAGCAAAGACAATGAACTCAATCCGATTTTCATTGAAGCTGAGTATGAGGTTGCCACCGAAGGTGGTGATGAACTGGTCGCCGGTGGCCGTATCGCTTATCGCCTGGACGATCAGGACAGCCGTGTGGCTCTGACCTATGTTGATGACAACACCGAAGGTCGGGAAGGTAATCTGGTAGGCATGGATCTGAGCTGGGATCTCCCCGGCGGCACTACGGTTCGAGCCGAAGCGGCAACCACCGATACCGATATCAACGGCTCAGCGTACGCGTACCTGCTTGAGGCGGAACATCAGTCAGTGAATCTGGCTGGCCGCACTTACCTTCGGGAACAGGAAGCAGCGTTCGGGCTGGGTCAGCAGTCCGCGCTCGAAGGTGGTACCCGCAAGTATGGCCTGGAAGCCGACTACGACGTGGGTGATGTCATGACAGTGCGCGGCGAGATGTATCGTCAGGAAGACATCAATGGCGGCGGCGATCGCACGGTCATTGGCACTGAAGCTTTCTACAGTATGGGTGAAGCGATGCTGTCCTCCGGTCTGCGGACGGTGTCTGAAACCGTTGCCGAGGGTGATACCAGAGACGCCCAGCAGGTGACGCTCGGTATCAGCAGGAACTTCCTGGATGATCGCCTGATCATGCGCGGCGATGCGGAGCTTGCCCTGGGTGAAGATGAAAACACCGACTTCCCGAACCGTTCGATTCTCGGGGCTGAATATGTTGTTTCCGAGGACGTCAGCCTGATTGCTGAACAGGAATTCACCTGGGGTGATACCCGCAACACTCAGGATTCACGGGTGGGCGTGCGAGCCCGACCCTGGAGCGGTGGAGATGTCAGCAGCATGGTGGCGCGTGAGATGACTGAAAACGGCGAACGGGTCTTCGCGACGACGGGTCTGCTGCAGCAGTGGCAGATCAGTGACAGCTGGCGTATGGACATGGGTGCCGACAGGGTCCAGACAATCAAAAGTGATCCGGCGGCCGAAGATTCAGGCGAGCTGCTCTACGATCCCAACATTCCGCCGGTATCGGGTAGTGTGAACAATGATTTCACGGCGATGTTTGGCGGCATTGGCTATCGCCAGGACGACTGGGATGCGTCGATGCGCCTCGAATACCATCACGGCGATCAGCTCGACAAATGGAACTATCTGGCTGGCGTCAGTAAGCAGCTCGCGGACGGTAAAATCACCTCCGCCAGCCTGTCGACGCGGTTTGAAGAACTCGACAGCGGTGCTGAGCGCAATCAGATTGATCTGCGCTGGGGTCTGGCCTGGCGGCCGTCCGGAGCACGCTGGATGGTTCTGAACAGACTCGACCTGGTATTTGATGAAACCAGTAACGAAGTCTTCGATACCAAGAGCCGCAAAGCGGTCAACAACATGAACGTCAACATCGAACCGGCGCTTGGTGGTCAACTGAGCCTGCAGCTCGGTCTCAAGTATCTGGTTGATACCATCGACGGCGAAGACTACGACGGCTACACCGGACTCTATGGGCTTGAGTATCGCCGCGACTTTAATCCCCGCTGGGATTGGGGTGTGCACGGGTCTGTGCTGCATTCCGTCAAATCCAGCGTGCTGCGCTACAGCAGCGGCTTATCGATTGGCCACAGTGTGTTCAAAAATACCTGGCTGAGCGTTGGCTACAATGTCAGCGGTTTTGAAGATGACGATTTCACGGCCGCTGACTACACGGCTCAAGGCCCCTATATGAAATTCAGAATGAAGCTGGATCAGGGCCATCTGGAGAAATTCCTCGGCTTTGTCGGTCAATCCCGGCGCTGAACGCAGCCAGCTTGCGGCCCCAGCGGGGTTTGTTTAAGGTCGGCGGCTTTCGTGGATCTCTGCCATGTTCCTGACGCTTGCGGTGAGGCCTGATGTTGTGAAAGGTGCCTTGAAAACTGCGCTTGTTGTCGGGTCAGTGCTGATTGTCATCAATCACGGCGATGCAGTGATGGCGGGTGATCTCGACCCGGGTCGGCTGGTAAAAATGCTGCTGACTTTTTTGGTTCCCTACTGTGTTTCGACCTATGCCAGTGTCAGCGCGCTGAAGACGGTGCTGGACCAGCGGGATCACTCGGGTGCATATAACGATGACTAGGAGAACGCTTTGACACGATGGACCTTTATTCCTGTGCTGCTGATTGGTGCCTTATCCGGGCAGCTGGCTCATGGAGCTGATGTGGTCAACCAGAGAGCCACCGAACAGGTCAGTGAGCTGGAAGAAATTGTGGTGTTCGGCGATTCGGCACTGGCTGAAAAGCTCGGGCGGGCGGGCAGCTGGCAGGCTCTGGATGGGGAAGAAATCAACGCTATCGGCGCCACCCACATTAACGAGACCATGAATCGGATTCCCGGAATCTGGGTGGTCAGAGGTTCCGGCCAGGAACATCTGACAGCCATCCGTTCGGCGGTGCTGACCGGGCCCGGCGCCTGCGGTGCGTTTTCGTTTCTGCAGGATGGTATCCCGATCCGGCCAGCCGGGTTCTGTAACGTCAACAATATGTTTGAAGTAAATTCGGAACAGGCCGGTGGCATCGAAGTATGGCGGGGTCCTGCCAGCGCCGTACTCGGAGGCAACGCGCTATACGGCGCGATCAACGTGCTCACGGACATGCCGGACTCTAACTCGCTGAGTGTTGAAGGTGGGCCGTATGACTACTACCGGATAGCAGGCAAATTCTCTGCGGAAGTCGGCAACCATCAGTTTGGTGCCAGTATCAATGGCAGTTCAGAAAACGGTTACCGTGACGATACCGGTGCAGACCAGCAGAAGGTCACGCTGGCGCACCGCACTACCGTGGGTGACTGGGAAGTTTTCAACACGCTGAACTGGACCAACCTGAATCAGGAAACGGGCGGGTTTGTCTATGGGTTTAAAGCCTACAAAGACAGCGATCTTCGTAAAACCAACCCGAATCCGGAAGCCTATCGGGATGCCTGGTCGCTGCGTGCCGCCAGCCATTGGATCAGCGACAACTGGCGGATTACGCCTTATCTGCGTTCCTCTGATATGAATTTTCTTCAGCACTTTATTCCCGGACAACCTCGTGAGCGCAATGATCAGACCAGTGGCGGTATCGTCCTCGAGTACGACTGGGACGTGATAGATAACCTGGAGTTGCGGCTCGGTGCTCAGACCGAATACATGAGCGGCCACCTTGATGAATTTCAGGAGGAAGCGCTCACTGATTCCTCAGCCTTCAACAATGCGGTGCGCAACCAGGGCACCCACTACGATTACGATGTCGATAGCGTGATGCTTGCCGGTTACTACGACCTGACCTACAGCTTTTCAGACCGGATGCGTCTGGTGAACAGCCTGCGGGTTGAGTATCTGGAGTACGACTACAACAACAATGGTCTGGACGGAAATACCCGGGATGACGGCACCGAATGCGGATTTGGTGGTTGCCTGTATCTGCGACCGCCGGACAGTAAGGACGATTTCGACAACGTCGCCGGTCGTCTGGGCCTGGAATACGACTTCGATTTCGGCACTGTCTACGGGGTGGCGGGCAGCGGGTTCCGTCCGCCTCAGGCCACCGAACTGTATCGTTTGCAGCGCAACCAGCAGGTGGCTGATCTGGACAGCGAAGAACTGTTGTCTTTCGAGCTGGGTTTCAAAGCGGCATGGTTTGATGTTGCGGCATTTATCCAGGAGACAGACAACGTCATCTTCCGGGATGCGAACGGATTGAATGTCAGTGATGGTGAGACGGAATCCTACGGCATCGAGTTCAACGCCAGCCAGACGTTCGGCCGAAACACTTTCTCGATCGCAGGTACTTATGCCAAACACGAATACGCATTTGATCGGGACATTGCCGGCGCGGAGGCGGTCCAGAACGGCGATGATGTGGACACTGCACCAAAGTGGCTGGGCAGCGCATCCTGGTATCTGCAGGCAACAGACAAGCTAGATGCTGAGTTGGAAGTCGTTTATCAGCACGAGCACTATATCAATGCATCGAATACTGCTGAGTACAATGGACATACCGTATTCAATCTGCGCAGTCGCTACCAGTTGCGGGAGAGCTTTGCGGTCTTCGCTCGAGTCATCAATCTGCTGGATCGAGACTATGCTGATCGTGCGGACTGGACGTTTTTCAATCCGGATCGTTATCGCTACTTTCCCGCCATGCCGCGCCAACTCTACGTTGGCGTGACGGTGGACTTTTAGAGACCCTATCGAGCAGATCGCACGTGAACGCCATCAAACAGGACAAAGCCCAGGTAGGGCCCCGCGGCACGCTGGAACTGCTGTCCCGCAGGGAACTGGAAACACTCACCCGGGGCGATCGCAGTACCCGGCTGTATGACCTGTTTCGGCGCTGTGCACTGGCGGTATTGAACACCGGCAGTGAATCTGACGACGCAGCCGCTATTTTTGCCGCGTTCGATGACTTTTCGATCGAGATTGCCCGTCGTACCCGCGGTCTGAAACTGATTATCCGCAATGCGCCCGCGTCAGCGTTTGTCGACGGTCGGATGGTGGAGGGGGTTCGCGAGCACCTGTTTGCCGTGCTGCGGGATATCGTCTATATCGGCACGGATATTTCTGACAGCGACCTGTTTGATCTGGCGAGTCCGGAAGGCATTACCGATGCAGTCTTTCACATACTCAAACATGCCCGGGTGCTGAATCCGGATCTGGGTCCGCGCACCGTGGTCTGCTGGGGTGGTCATTCAATTTCCCGGACAGAGTACGAATACACTAAAGAAGTCGGCTACCACCTCGGCCTGCGCGGGCTGGATATCTGTACCGGCTGTGGACCCGGTGCGATGAAAGGCCCGATGAAAGGTGCGGCTGTGGGCCACGCCAAACAGCGCCTCAAGGAAGCCCGTTATCTCGGGCTGACAGAACCTGGCATCATTGCGGCTGAACCGCCAAACCCGATCGTCAGTGATCTGGTGATTCTGCCGGATATCGAAAAACGCCTGGAAGCTTTCTTGCGGATTGGTCATTGCGTGCTGGTGTTTCCCGGTGGGGCGGGAACCGCGGAAGAAATTCTCTATCTGCTTGGTGTGTTGCTGGATCCGGCCAACGCGGAGATTGAATTTCCGGTGATCTTTACCGGACCTGCGTCTAGCGCCGGGTACTTCCGGGAACTCGATGCTTTTCTGCGGCTGACGCTCGGTGATGACGTTGCCCATTACTACCAGATCATCATTGACGATGCTGAAGCCGTGGGCTTTCAGGTTGGCCGAGCGATCCGGGACGTCCGGCGACAGCGTCGGCGCGATGGCGACGCTTACTATTTCAACTGGCTGCTGAAAATCCCGCCTGAACATCAGCTGCCCTTTGAGGTCAGTCATGAGGCTGTCGCGGCATTGAACCTTACCAGTGACCTGCCACCCCACGAGCTTGCCGTTAACCTGCGGCGGGCGTTCAGCGCGGTGGTGACGGGTAACGTTAAAGCCAACGGGATCCAGATGATCGCAGAGCACGGCCCCTTTGAGTTGCGAAGCGACTCTGGGATGCTCGACGCACTGGATCATCTGCTGCAGGCTTTTATTGTTCAGGGTCGAATGAAACTGGCGCGCGATGACTACGAGCCCTGTTACCGCATTTCCAGTCGCTAACGGTCGAGAATGATGACGACCCACCTGCTCACTCTGTCAGGACTTGCTTGTCAGCGCGAAGGACGAGATCTGTTTGATGATCTTGATTATCAGGTAGCGCCCGGTGACTACGTGGAGTTGACGGGTCCTAATGGCAGCGGTAAGTCGACTCTGCTGCGCAGCATTGCCGGACTGTTTGCCGATTACTCGGGCGCCATCGAAGCAGCACCGTTGCTGTATGTTGGTCATCGACCAGCAGTCAGCCCGCTGTTGTCACCGCTGGACAACTGTCAGTGGTTCCTCGATCTGGTTGGTTCTGATGCTGATCCGCTGCCGGCTCTGGCGCGTGTTGGTCTGGCCGGCTTCGAAGAAATATTGTGTCAGCAGCTGTCAGCCGGTCAGCAGCGACGGGTAGCACTGGCCAGATTGATTCTGGCGCAGCGACCTCTGTGGCTGCTCGATGAACCTCTGACAGCACTGGACGATTCCGGTCAGCGTCTGGTCTGCCAGCTTATTGAGCAGCACGTCGAAACTGGCGGTGCGGTGGTCTGCGCAACACATCAATCTCTGGGATTGTCGGCGACCAGAGCGCTGGTGCTTGGTGAGCGCCAGTCGAGTACAGCGGGTGTTGTTGCATGAGCGTTGCCGGCGTCTTTGTCGGACAACTGCGGCGGGAGTTCAAGCTGCTGTTGCAGAGCCGCGAAGAACTGGCCAATCCGCTGATATTTCTGTTTCTGGCGCTTACCCTGTTTGCGCTGGGTGGCGGCGGCTCTCCGGAAATGCTCAGGGACTTTGCACCGGCGATTATCTGGGTGCTGGTGCTGCTGGCGAACCTGCTGGCTCTGGAAGGTTTGTTCCGGCGCGACTATGACGACGGCTCCCTGGAAATGCTGGTGCTGATGGCCGAGCCGCTGTTTCTGCCGGTTCTCGCAAAGATCCTCGCGCACTGGATCTACAGCGGTCTGGCGATGACTGTGCTGGCGCCGCTGGCTGCGTTGATCCTGTTTCTGCCGGCCGAGGTCCTGCCAACTCTGCTGCTGACGCTGCTTGTCGGCACCCCGGCGCTCAGCCTCATCGGGGCAATCGGGGCTGCACTGACCGTCTCGCTGCGCCGGGGCGGAGTGTTGCTGGCGCTGCTGGTGCTGCCACTGTATGTCCCGGTGCTGATTTTCGGGGCCGGGGCAGTGGTTGAAGCTATGGCAGGAATTGAGAACATGGCGCAGATATATTGGCTGCTGGTGATTACCATGGTGGCTCTAACAATTGCGCCTTTTTTAGTGTCCGCGGCGCTGAAAATCAGTCTGGAGCAGTAACAGAATGCCATTGAAGACCCTCTGGCACAGAATGGGTTCGCCCCGCTGGATGTATCAGATGAGCGGGTCCTGGGTCTGGGTACTCGGGGTCATGGCCACGGTGCTGCTGATCGTGGGTTCGCTCTGGGGTCTGGCCTTCGCACCCGCCGACTATCAGCAGGGCAACAGCTTCCGGATCATCTATATTCATGTGCCAACGGCCATTGTGTCTCAGTCCACCTACATGCTGCTGGGCGCTGCAGGCCTGGTGCTGCTGGTCTGGCGGATGAAGGTCGCGGATATGGTCCTTGCGACTGCAGTGCCATTCGGCATGTCGATGACGGCGCTGGCTCTGTTCACTGGGGCTGTCTGGGGAAAACCCACCTGGGGCACCTGGTGGGTATGGGATGCCAGAACAACTTCGATGCTGGTATTGCTGTTTTTGTACTTCGGGCTGTACGCCCTGCGCCAGGCGATTCCCAGACAGGAAACCGCCGGTAGAGCCTGCGCGGTTCTGGCGCTGGTCGGGGTCATCAATATTCCGATCATCAAATACTCGGTGGACTGGTGGCTGACTCTGCATCAGCCGGCAACGTTCAAACTGACCGAAGCGCCAGCGATGCCGCCGGAAATGTGGTTGCCGCTGGCGGTGAATGTGCTGGGAATCTATTGCCTGTTGGGCGCCGTGCTGCTGGCTGCGCTGAGATTGGAAATTCTCCGTCGCGAACGCGATACCCAGTGGGTGCGCGAGTTGGTAGCAGCCCGATGAGTTTTGAAACGTTTGCCGACTTTCTGGCCATGGGTAAACATGGTCTGTACGTCTGGCTGTGTTATGGCGTTGCAGTGCTGGTGATAGCTGGTAATGTGCTGGCGTTACGCCGGCAGCGGCGACGATTTTTTCGCGAAGCCGCCGCGCTGCAGAAGCGTCGCGAGGCCGATTCAGCGTGAAACTCGGTCGTCTCGCCGGGGTCAGACAGAGGTCGGCAAAGTAATCGAGCCGGCCGCCTGATCGACTCGAAGCTGGTGTCGGGTGTCTCGATCGAAAAGATGACATAAAAGGTGACATTAACGCTGCTGACGCAGGTTGGTGCCGGTCTGAACGCCATCGGCGGTTCAGGTAAGACAGCTAAGATACGCAGGATAACTAGGACAGGTAGTACAGAAGATGCATCCTAAACGTCGAAGTCGGTTGTTTGTTGTGCTGTTCCTGGTGGTGGGGGCAGGCATTTCGGTGGCCCTGGTGCTGACAGCGCTCAATGAAAATCTGAATATGTTCTATCCGCCTGAACAGGTCGCTGGTGGTGAAGCGCCGGTAGGTGCTCAGATTCGGGCTGGGGGCATGGTGCTGGATGGCAGCGTCAATCGCGATTTTGAGACCCTCGATGTCTCTTTTGTCCTCACCGACTATCAGGGCGCTGAGTTTACCGTGGTTTACAGCGGCATCCTGCCGGATCTGTTCAGGGAGGGGCAGGGCGTCATTGTCCAGGGTCAACTCGAGTCGGACGGCCAATTTAAAGCTTCCCAGGTTCTGGCCAAACACGACGAAACCTATATGCCACCCGAACTGGCTGATCTCTCAGAGGGTCACCAGAAGAAGCCGAATCCACTGAACTATGACCAGTGATGCATTTCTGTCCACATCAGGCTGTTGAATCATGATTGTTGAACTGGGCCATCTGTCGTTAATCATCGCGCTGGTGTTTGCCGTGCTGCTGGCTGGATTTGGCCTGGTGGGGGCAGCGCGCAACAACGCTCGAGCCATGGCAGCTACCAACACTTTTGTTGCTGCCCAGTTTGCGTTCACGCTGCTCGCCTACATCGCGCTGACTCAGGCGTTTCTGACCGACAACTTTTCGGTCAGCTATGTTGCGGCCAATTCCAACAGCCTGCTGCCCTGGTACTACAAATTCAGCGCGGTGTGGGGGGCGCATGAAGGGTCGTTTCTGCTGTGGACGCTGATCATGACCATCTGGACGCTGGCAGTTGCGATCAAAGGCAAAACCCTGCCAGAGAGTTTTCTGGCTCGGGTGCTGGGTGTAATGGGGCTGCTGAATATCGGCTTTCTGTGTTTCATGCTGTTCACCAGCAACCCGTTTCTGCGGCTGGTGCCGATGACCCCGGCAGACGGGGCTGATCTGAATCCGCTGCTGCAGGATTTTGGTCTTGTCGTGCACCCGCCAATGCTCTACATCGGCTACGTCGGGTTCTCCGTTGCGTTTGCGTTTGCGATAGCCGCGCTGCTGTCCGGGCGCCTGGATGCAGCCTGGGCGCGCTGGTCGCGACCCTGGAGTAACGTCGCCTGGGCTTTCCTGACCCTGGGGATCACCCTGGGCAGCTGGTGGGCCTACTATGAACTCGGCTGGGGCGGCTGGTGGTTCTGGGACCCGGTTGAAAACGCCAGTTTCATGCCCTGGCTGGTTGGCACCGCCCTGATTCATTCGCTGGCGGTCTCGGAAAAGCGTGGCACCTTCAAGAGCTGGACGCTGCTGCTGGCGATCAGCACCTTCTCCCTCAGTCTGCTCGGGGCGTTCATCGTCAGATCCGGGGTGCTGACATCGGTGCATGCGTTTGCGGTGGATCCGGAACGCGGCGTTTACATCATTGGTTTCCTGGTGCTTGTGGTGGGCGGTTCGCTGACCCTGTATGCGCTGAGGGCCTCCACCATCCGATCAGCGGTCAGCTATCAGTTGTTCAGTCGGGAAGCCTTTCTGCTGCTCAACAACATTCTGCTGGTCATCGCGATGGCGCTGGTACTGCTGGGCACTCTTTATCCGCTTGCTTATGAGGTCGTGACCGGAGGCGATAAGATTTCGGTCGGGGTGCCATATTTCAACGCCGGTTTTGTGCCGTTGATGCTGGGCCTGGCGGCCGCGCTGGGTATAGCCCCGGTATTGAACTGGAAACGTACGCCAATCAGTAAACTGGTGAAGCGTTTGCGCTGGATTCTGCTGGGCTCTGTCGCGTTCGGCGTTGGTGTGCCGTTGCTGGCGAGCGGCGCTGTGCAATGGCAGGTGGCGGTCACCCTCGTGCTGGCCAGCTGGATTGTCGGCAGTCATGCTCAGGATGCCTGGGGCCGGATCAGGCGCGGTATTGGCAAAATCCCTGCCGCCTACTGGGGAATGCTCACGGCCCACGTTGGTTTTGCCGTGGCCCTGCTGGGGGTGGCTCTGACCTCGCAACTCACCACCGAGCGGGATCTGCGCATGCAGGCCGGGGACGTTGAGATCGTGGATGGCATCACCTTCGAGTTTCTCGGGACCGCTCCAGTAATGGGTCCAAACTATGCTGCTGAGCGCGGAACTTTCAGCATATCCGAGGGCAGTCGGCAATACCTGATGCAGCCTGAGAAGCGGCGTTATAAAGCCAGTGGCAGTGTTATGACCGAAGCGGCAATTGATGCCGGATTGACCCGGGATATCTACGTTTCTCTTGGCGAGCCGCTGGATGGCCAGGCCTGGGCCGTCCGCCTGCAGATCAAGCCGTTTGTGCGCTGGATCTGGCTGGGTGCACTGATGATGGCGTTTGGCGGCGCTCTGGCGGTTGCAGATGGTCGTTATCGGCGTCTGCGTCAGCGTCTCGATGGCCGTGAGCCGGCGTCGGTTCAGATCCCTGGTTCCGGCGGCATCGCTGGCTCCGCTGGTGCAACGCCGCCTCTGCAGCCGGAGGCTAATGCGTGAATCGGGCGTCGCTGTTTGTCCCGCTGGGCATTTTTATTCTGATTATCGCGTTCGGCTATGCGGGATTCAGACTTAACGACCCGCATCAGTTGCCGTCAGCGTTGCTCAACAAACCCTTTCCGGACTTTCAGGCGCCAATGCTGATGGATCCGTCGCGCGTGATAGATCGCAGCGACCTGCTGGGCTCGCCTGTGCTGGTCAATGTCTGGGCGACCTGGTGCCCGACCTGCAAAGCTGAACATGCGGAACTGATGAGAATTGCCAGGGAAACCGATCTGCGTCTGGTGGGCATTGTCTACAAGGATAAACCGCACCTGGCAATGCGCTGGTTGAACGATTACGGCAATCCTTATGATCTGGTAGTGCAGGATACCGACGGTGCCCTCGGCGTGGAGCTTGGTGTGTACGGCGCACCGGAAACCTTCCTCCTGGATGCTGCGGGCACGATCATTTACAAAAGGGTCGGTGATGTGAATCCGCTCATCTGGCGTACCGAGATGCAGCCTCGGCTGGCGTTGCTGGAAGTAGACACGAGCGCAACCACCGATGTGGACTCAGATCCCGCGACGGCGGCTGTAAAAAAAGCCGGGGCGGCTGAGAGAAAAGATTGATGGTGCGTTTAGGTTCCCTGCTGTTGATTGCGCTGGTGCTGTGTCCGCTTCCCGGACTGGCAGCAACACCTGTGGATATCTACGAATTCGACTCTGCCGAGCAGGAATCCCGTTATCGGGCTCTGATCGACGAGTTTCGCTGCCCCAAGTGCCTGAATACCAACCTGTCCGGCTCGGATGCGCCAATTGCTCAGGATCTCCGCCGCACCATCCATCGGCTGCTGGTGACCGATGGCCGCAGTGATCAGGAGATCCGCGACTTTCTGCAGGAGCGCTATGGGGATTTTGTCCTCTACGACCCACCGCTGAAACCAGGCACATGGATTCTCTGGGGTGCGCCAGTGTTCTTTCTGCTGATTGGTGCCTGGGTACTGTTTCGGGTAGTCCGTAAGCCCGCTCAGGAAACTGCGCTGAGTGAAGCTGAACAGGAGAAAATTGCTGAGATCATCAGGCAGCAGCGCACCGAACGGGGCTCACAGTGATGTTTTATCTCGCAGCGGGGGCGTTGCTGCTCATCGCGGTTGCTCTGGTGATCTGGGCTTTGTTGAGGCCAGTCGGATCGCTGGCCAAGACCGCTGTGCGTCAGGAGACGGTGCGTGCGCTCTACCAGGATCGTCTCGAAGAACTGGCGCTTGAAGCGTCAGCAGGGCAAGTGGCCTTGGAAGATCGCGCTGAAATGGAAGCAGAGCTGGGCTCTGTGCTGCTGGCGGATTATGCAGATCAGACTGACCCTGCTGCAGCAGCCGGTGGCAGTGCGAACCGTAAACTGCTGATCGTGTTGCCCGTGCTTTGCGCGGCTATGGCTGTCTGGCTGTACCTGACGATTGGCGATCCCCAGGCGGATACGCTGCGTGATGGGCGCAGTCTGCTCAGCCTGAATCCGCACGGTGATACGGCCGAACTGGAAGACTGGCAGAACCGGCTAGCGGAGCGGGTCGCAGGCCGTCCGGGTGATACTGAAAGCTGGTATCTGCTCGGGCATACCCGGCTGCTGCTGGGAGAGTATCAGCGCGCTTCCGAAGCCTTCGCAGTTGCCCACTCTCAGGTGGGGCCGGATCCGGGACTCGACATGGCCTGGTTGCAGGCCCGCTATATGGCGGGAGGCGGCAGCGTCGATCCGCTGACCCGGGAGATCGCCCAGCGTGTCCTGGAACAGAACCCGAACCAGCCGCTGGTGCTTGAGTTGTTTGCAATCGATGCGTTCCGCCAGGAAAACTATCGCGAGGCAGTGAGTCTGCTGAATCGGGCTCTGTCTGGTTCAGTGGGTGAAAACCAGCGCAATGCGTTGAGCGCCGGCCTCAGTGAGGCCCGAAAGCGCCTGGGCGATCTGACCCCGAGCCTCGATATCAATATCGCTGCGGCTACCAGCGCTCCCGCGGGTGCGACGCTGTTTGTGATTGCCCGCCCGGTGGGTGGCGGTATGCCTTATGCAGTGGTGCGCCGGGCAGCGCCGCAGCTGCCACTGACCGTCCGGCTCGATGACGCGGTCAGCATGAATCCAGCGCTGGCGCTATCGGCGGCTGGAGAAGTGGAGGTGGTGGTTCGATTGAGCCTGTCAGGTGCGCCAATGGCCCATCCCGGAGACTGGCAGTGGCAATCGCCAACAATTTCTCTTGAGGCGCTCGACGCACCGGTGTCTCTGCAGGCGACGCTGTCGCCGCCGGTTGGCAGCTGAGGTCCTGCCATTCATCGCGGAAAGATCGCACATTGAGTTGAACCAATAAGCCCGGATGGATGTCAGAGTATCGAGGGGACTTGACGCTGGAGACATCAGATGAGTTTTGAGCCCGCGGTCAGTTTGACAGAACAGATAGCCGACCATATTGGCGGTGAGATTATCAGCGGTCGCCTGAAACCGGCGACCCGGATTCAGGAGCTGAAAGTCGCCGGAGACCTAGGTGTCTCGCGGGGTTCAGTCCGTGAAGCGCTGCTGATTCTGCAGCGCCGTCATCTCATCGAAATCATTCCCCGTCGCGGGGCGATGGTGAGCCGCCTGGAAGCCCAGGAGATCGCCAACTTCTGCGAACTGTTCACAGATCTGCAGGTGTCGTTTTTCGGCAAGCTCGCCGGCATCCGAAAACTCAAGAACCCAGGCTTCCTCGCGGCAATTGAGCAGATGAACGAAGCCGTCAGTCAGAACGATACCCGAACTCTGCTGGCGGGCCGTGGTGCCTTTCTTCACGCAGGCTTCAGCCAGCTGGAAAACTTCTACCTGTGTTCCGTGCTGAGCGGGCTGATTCCCGCCGGTCAGCGGCTTGCACATCGCGTATCCGCGCACTCTGCCTACGATCCCCGGGACACCCTGCGCTATCACCAGGCGCTGCTGGACGCGATGCTCGGTCAGGATCGAGAACGGGTTGAGCAGCTGGTTCGGGCTTTCAATGGTCGCGAGCAGAAGCTTGCGCTTGGCTGCTCTGAACGCGCACCGGCGGCCGCGGCTCCCCGGTTTGCTCCGAGTGTGGTCCGAAAGTGACTGGGGTGCCGTATGTGGGTCCCGATTGACGAGCAAAAACACTGTGTTTTCCCGCCTGAAAAGGCGGGGTGATAAAAATTCAGTTTTTCCTTCGGGTGCTGGTACGCAGCGGAAAGTTTTTGCTTTAGACTAGCGCTTTCCAGGACCTCGGGTGGTCTCATCGTTCAATGCGGCTTAAGCAGATAAAGCTCGCTGGCTTCAAATCCTTCGTCGATCCAACCACTGTATTGTTCCCCGGTAATCGATGCGCCGTCGTCGGTCCTAACGGCTGTGGCAAGTCGAATATCATCGACGCTGTCCGCTGGGTGATGGGTGAAAGCTCTGCCAAGCAGCTGCGCGGAGAAAATTTAACCGACGTCATTTTTAACGGCTCCAACAGCCGTAAACCCACATCGATGGCCAGCATTGAACTGCTGTTCGATAACAGTGATGGGCGCATCGGTGGGGAATACGCAGCCTATTCAGAAATTTCCGTCCGCCGTCAGGTGAACCGGGAGTCTCAATCCAGCTATTTCCTGAACAATAGCCGGTGCCGTCGCCGGGACATCATGGATATGTTCCTTGGTACCGGATTCGGCCCGCGCAGCTACTCGATTATCGAACAGGGCATGATCAGTCAGCTGGTTGAAGCCAGACCCGACGATCTTCGGGTCTACCTTGAAGAGGCTGCGGGAATATCCAAGTACAAAGAGCGTCGCCGTGAGACCGAAAACCGGATCAAACACACCCGGGAGAACCTCGAGCGACTCAACGACATCCGCGAAGAGCTTGAGAAACAGCTGAAGACCCTGGACCGTCAGGCCAAAGCCGCTGAGAAATACCGCTCTCTGAAAGCTGAGGAGAAGACGCTCACCGCGCAGCTGTACTCGCTGAAATATGGCGCGCTGGAAGTCGAGCTCGAGCAAAGTCGAGCGCTGATCGCGGATCTGGAAGTCAGCTTCGAGCAGGCGGCTGCCGCACAGCAGGCTATTGATACTGAGATTGAAGGTAAACGCCAGGAATACGCTGACAGCAGTGAAGGATTCAATAAGGTTCAGGGCCGTTTCTATCAGCTAGGTGCGGATGTATCCCGCATTGAAGAGGCAATTCAGTTCAACCAGGAGCGGGTCAAACAGTTGGAACTGGACCTGCAGACGGTTGAGCAGCGGGCGCTGGAAGCCGGCGAGCAGCTGAACATCGACGAAACACAGATCACCGAGCTGAAAGATCAGCTTAGCGACATCGGCCCCAGAGTCCGTGAAGCCGAAGCGTCGGACCAGACTGCCAGTGAGCTCCTCGACGGGCTCGAAGCGCGTTATCGCGCCTGGCAGAGCGCCTGGGAGTCATTTACCCAGGCGGCGTCAGAAAATGAGCGCGCGGCGGAAGTACTTGCCTCCCGAATTGAACACCTTGAGCAGCTGCTGCAGCGGCTGCGGTCACGCTTCGACCAGCTCGGCAGCCCGGATCAGATCATGGCTCCGGTTGGCAGTGAAGACGTCAGCGTGCTGGCGACCGAAATTGCGGAGCAGGAAGACCGTCGGCGGGTTCTGGATGACGAAGTGGATGCCTGTCTGCGTGACCTGGCGGCAGCCAGAGAAGATCTGATCATGCGTGAACAGGTGCTGGAAGACGCCCGGGGCGAAGTGCAGAGCCTGCGCCACGAACTGGCGACACTCGAAGCGCTGCAAAAGGCAGCGCTCGGTGGCTCTGAGCCTGAAGCTCACGAGTGGGTCGACGCCCAGGGTTTGACTGGTGCCCAGCGGCTTGGCGAAGCCCTGTCGGTTGTGCCCGGGTGGGAGCGGGCGGTGGAAACTGTGCTTGGTGATCATCTTCAGGCCATCCGGGTGGACAGTCTGGGGCAGTATCAGGAATCGCTCAGCGCGCTTTTGGCTGGAGGCGTCATTCTGACGGAAGCTGCCGTTGAATCGTCCATGGATTCGGGTGATCTGCCGCCACTGATATCTCTGGTGCGCAGTCGCGAGCTGAAACTCGGCGCGCTGCTGCACGGTATTTATGCGGCTGAATCCGCCTCGGTCGCACTGGCCGGGCGAACTCGACTTGCGCCCGGTGAAAGCATCATCACCCGGGATGGCATCTGGTTGGGTCCGGACTGGGTGCGCCGGATTGCCCAGAGCGATGAAGCCACCGGCACGGGAATCATTCAACGTGCTCAAACACTGGAAACTCTGAATCTGCGGGTCGAAGAAGCCGAGAAAACTCTGGCGCAGATGCAGCTTCATGTCGCCGACGGTCGCACCAGGATCGCGGATCAGGAGCAACGGCGCGATGATCTGCAGGGTCAGTTAAATGTGCTGAACCTTGCGTTGAGCGAGCTGAAAACGAGCCATGGTGTTCGTCAGGTCCAGCTCGAAGAAGCTGATGCCCGGCGGGTCCGTATTACTGCTGAGCGTGCAGATCTGGAGGCTCAGATTGGCGAAGAGACTGCGCGTCTGGAAACCACTCGCCGTGAACTTGCCGCTGCGCTGGCTGCCACTGAAGGACAACACCAGCAGCGCGAAAATCTTGCCGCAGAGCGTCAGCAGACCGAGCAGCAGCTGGAACAGGCCCGGGCAGCGGCGCGAGCCAGTCGAGATCACTATCACGGCCTGAACTCAAACTGGCAGAGTCTGCAGTCCAGACTTGCTGCGAGTGAAACGGCCCGCAGTCGGCTGGTGCGCCAGCAGGAAGAACTAACCGAGCAGCAGGAAACACTGCGTAAAGGCATTACCAACAGTGCAACGCCGCTGCCGGAGCTGAAAGCCGATCTGGAGAATAAACTGCAGGAGCGCTTGCAGGTAGAGGGCCAACTCGGTAGCGTTCGTGCGGAGTTGGAGACAATTGACGCCCGGGTTCGCGAGCTTGAAGAGCAGCGGGTCTCGGCGGAATCGAGACTGTCCGATCTTCGTAGTGCGCTGGAAAGCGCCCGGGTTGATCGACAGGGCTATACGGTTCAGGCCAACAGCCTTCTGGAGCAGTTGCAGCAGACTGGAATGACGCTGGAAAGCGCTCGAGAAGGACTGCCAGAAGATGCGACGGTGGCAGCCTGGAGCGAAGCGTTGGAGCGTACCGATCGACGGATCGTGCGTCTTGGCCCGATAAATCTGGCTGCGATCGATGAATTCGAGACACAATCACAAAGAAAGCTCTATCTCGATCAGCAGAATGACGATCTGGCACAGGCACTGGAAACACTGCTTGCCGCCATCAAAAAGATCGACCGGGAATCACGTACCCGGTTCAAAGAGACGTTTGATTCGGTAAACGAGCGCCTGGGGGAGCTGTTTCCGAAAGTTTTCGGCGGAGGACACGCCTACCTTGAATTGACAGGGGAGGACCTGCTCGACACCGGTGTGTCGCTTATGGCGCGACCACCGGGTAAACGTAATGCCAGTGTGCATCTGCTCTCTGGCGGTGAGAAGGCAATGACAGCCGTAGCGCTGATTTTTGCCATCTTTCAGCTCAATCCCAGTCCGGTTTGCATGCTGGATGAGGTTGACGCACCGCTCGATGATGCCAATGTTTTGCGTTTTGCCGAGTTGATCAGGGAAATGTCTGCGGATGTTCAGTTTGTGGTGATCACCCACAACAAACTCACCATGGAGATGGCCGACCATCTGATGGGAGTGACAATGAACGAGCCAGGGGTATCACGCCTGGTATCTGTAGATGTGGAAGAAGCCGCGGCGATGGTGGGCTGACAGCCAAACCGTTGCGCGCTGCTGGTAAGCGTGTCAGGTCGTATAGTCGACTGAGGAGCCGGAATTGGATATCAAAGACTTCATCCTGATTGGTGGCGGGCTGCTGATAGCAGCGGTGATTGCCCACGGCTTCTGGATAGCCTGGCGCAGCCGTCGGGGGACCCTGCGAATTGATATCCGGCCGGATATGATTCCAGATTCGATGGATGATCTGGAACGTCTGCGCGGTGAACTGCCTCACGGTGGTGCCAGGCCAGTAGGTGGATCCGGGCGGATTGTAGATCCGGAACAGGAACCGCTGCCGCTGACCCTCGAACCCCCCGCGGGCCCTCCGGAAGGTATGGGCAGCCGGTCGCCGATGCGCTCCGAAAACGAATCTACCGGTCGCGAAGCCCCCCTGGAGTTTCCTGCTACTGCCACTGAGCGCAGTGAACCTCGCATGGAGCCCGCACTCGATGGCGTGGCTACCCGAGCCAAAGTGGCAGAAGTTGCGATGCCGGAACCTGCCCTGACGACTGAAAAGCCGGCGGGCAGACCTGCTGAAAAACCGAGCCGGCGCTTGGGCCAGCGGCGCACGCCTGAACGCAAAACAGCAGAACGGGCGAGCGAAAAACCGCCTGCAACCGAAGAGCTCATTGTCATGAATGTGATTGCCGACCCCGGCACCATCTACAGTGGCGACGCAATTTTTAACGTACTCGGCGGTAAAGGTCTGAAATTCGGCGACATGAACATTTTTCATCGCAGCGAACCTCTGACCCGAGCCATCCACTACAGCGTGGCGAATGTGGTCGAGCCTGGCACGTTCGATATGGCCGATATGGAAGCGTTCCGTGCGCCGGGTATGTGCTTCTTCATGCAGCTGCCGGGTCCGGAGCATCCGTCGGAAGCGTTTGAAGATATGCTCAGCGTCGCGCGTGAAGTAGTGAACCGGTTGGGTGGAGAACTCACCGATGAACAGAGAAATCGCATGACCAATCAGACCGTCGAACATTATCGTCAGCGCATTGCGGATTTTTCCAGGAGACGGATGTCTAAAAGGGCATGAAAGCCAACGCGCGGTTATCGCAACTGCGTGAGCTGATCCACTACCACAACCACCGCTACCACGTACTCGATGATCCGGAACTGGCTGATGCCGAGTACGACGCCCTGTTTGATGAGTTGCTGGCTCTGGAGGCTGCGCACCCTGAACTGGTCACCACTGATTCTCCCAGTCAGCGGGTAGGCAGCGCGCCGCTCAGCCAGTTTGCGACCGTTCGTCACGAACGACCGATGTTATCCCTGGATAAGTGCACGACGCCGCAAGAGCTCGCGGATTGGCTGCAACGCTGCCGCAACCGACTGCCCGATGAAGCCATTGGACTCGCCTGTGAACCGAAAATTGATGGGGTCGCGGTTGCTCTGATCTATGAGCAGGGTGTGCTTACTCTGGCATCAACACGAGGTGACGGCCAGACGGGCGAAGACATCACCGCCAACGTGCGCACTATTGGCGCGGTGCCGCTGAGACTCTCCGCTGCAGACATCCCGGCCCGGATGGAAGTTCGTGGCGAGATTTATATGCCTCTGGCCGAATTCGAGCGTTTTAATGAAACTGCCCGGCGCAATGGTGCGAAGACCCTGGTAAATCCGCGCAACGGCGCTGCTGGAAGTCTGCGTCAGCTCGATCCGGGTCTCACCGCGCAGCGGCCCCTGACGATGTACTGCTACAGTCTGGGCTGGGCCGAAGGCGACTGGCAGCCGGCCAGTCACACCGAAGCCCTCGAAAAGCTGACCGGCTGGGGATTCCGGGTCAGTCCGGATGTCTCCCGCTGTAAAAACCTGGAAGACGTGCAGCGCTTTCTTGATCGGTTGCTGGCGCGACGTGCTCAGCTCGGCTACGACATTGACGGCGCGGTCATCAAGGTCGACTCGCTGGACCAGCAGCGCCGGCTGGGGGAAGTTACCCGTAAACCGCGCTGGGCGATGGCCTTCAAGTACCCGCCGGAGGAAGCGACTACCCGTCTGCTGGATGTCGAGTTCCAGGTCGGCAGAACCGGTGCTGTGACGCCTGTTGCCCGGTTGGAACCGGTGTTTGTTGGTGGCGTAACGGTCAGCAACGCGACACTGCATAACATGGCCGAGATTGCCCGGCTCGGAGTACACGTCGGCGACACGGTGATGTTGCGGCGCGCGGGCGATGTGATTCCTCAAGTCACCGGGGTGATTGCCAGTAAACGGCCTGCCGGATCCGGCACAATAGACCTGCCAGAGGTCTGCCCGGTTTGTGGCAGCGCCATCGTCTATGAGAACGACGGCGTGGTAGCTCGCTGTTCCGGCGGAATTCAGAACTGCCCGGCACAGCGCAAAGAAAGTCTCAAACACTTTGCATCACGACTGGCGATGGATATTGAAGGGCTGGGTGACAAGCTGATCGAAGCGCTGGTGGAAGCCTCGCTGGTGATGGAGCCAGCAGATCTCTATGGTCTGGCGCCGGAGAGCCTGGCCGAACTGCCGAGAATGGGGGAAAAGTCAGCGGCAAAACTGGTTACGGCTATTGCCCGCAGTCGCCAGACCACCTTACCGAGATTCATCTACGCGCTGGGAATCCGTGAGGTCGGGGAAGCCACCGCGATCAGTCTTGCCAATCACTTTGGCCGTCTTGATGCACTGCGCGAGGCTTCTGTAGAAGCATTGGAGGAGGTGCCCGACGTTGGCCCCGTGGTGGCAGCAAACCTGGCCGAGTACTTTGCCCATCCAGACAACTGCGCTCTGCTGGATCATCTGTTGGCCGCCGGCCTGGAGTGGCCGGATATTGAAGTCACTGCGCAAGCTTCGGGTGGTCCACTGGCGGATCAGATCTGGGTGTTGACTGGCACTCTGGAAACCATGACCCGGGACGCAGCGAAACAACGACTGGTGGCGCTGGGTGCTAAGGTGGTGGGTTCGGTGTCGAAGAAAACAAGTTGTGTTGTCGCGGGCCCTGGTGCTGGCAGTAAACTCACGAAAGCGCAAAGCTTTGAGCTGCCCGTGCTTGACGAAGCACAGTTGCTCGAGCGTCTGAATGAGCTGGAAAATGGCTGAGCGTTCATCAGTGTTGATAAGTCCACGACAGCCAGTTGCGTTGGTGGTGATGATCGCTGTGAGTATCCTGCTGTCTGCCTGCAGCAGCACACCGCCCAAACGGCCCAATGACATTTGCGCGATTTTTCAGGAGAAGCCTGGCTGGTACAAGGCAGCCAGAAGAGCTCAGAAGAAGTGGGGCATGCCGATTCCTGTTGGTATGTCGTTTATTCACAAAGAATCCAGCTATATCGCCAAAGCCCGACCGGAGCGCGAAAAGCTGCTGTGGATCATTCCTTGGAAGCGGCCTTCCAGCGCGTTCGGCTATGCGCAGGCTACTGATGGGGCCTGGAGTGACTATCGCAAAGAGCGCGGCAGCATGTTCTCCGGGCGCGATGAGATGGATGACGCGCTGGATTTTGTCGGCTGGTACAACGATCGCAGCCATCGCCGCCTGGGTCTGTCGAAACACGATGCCTACAGTCTCTATCTCGCTTACTACGTTGGGCCGTCCGGTTTTGCCCGGGGTGGCTGGCGCGGTAACGAAACCATTAAGGGTTATGCGCGGCGGGTGGCGGATCGTGCCTACCAGTATGGCCAACAGCTCAGCCGCTGCGAGAAAAAGCTCAAACGTTCGCGTTGGTTTTTCTAGCGGGTGCGCGATGGGTCAGTGCTCGCACTCGAGGGGCGAGGTAACTTAAGCTGGCTGCCGCAATGATCGCGCTCAGCCAGACTATCAAAGACGAAATCCAGGACGCCTACCGCGCCTGGCTGGTTGCGCGTGGCTTTCGAGCGCGCCGGGGTCAGCGGGAGATGGTGGCTGCCATTGCCAGAACGCTGACCAGCAGCGAAAACCGGCTGGTGGTGATCGAGGCGGGCACAGGTACCGGCAAAACCGCCGCCTACTGCATCGCGGCGATTCCCATAGGCCGGAGTCTCGGCAAAACCATTGTGATATCCAGCGCCACGGTCGCGCTGCAGGAGCAGGTGGTGTTCCGTGATCTGCCGGACTTAAAAGAGACCTCGGGACTGAATTTTTCTTTCACCCTGGCCAAAGGTCGGGGACGTTACCTCTGCCTGAAGCGTCTCGATGATCAGCTGAAGTATGCGGACAGTGCAGAGACGCCGCTGTTTCAGGAGCTGTCCGGCGACAACGCTGCGCATGGTGTTACCTATCAGGCGCTGCTGCAGGCATTTTCCGAAAAGCGCTGGGACGGAGAACTCGACAGCTGGCCAGATACTCTGGACGGGGATCTCTGGCGCAATGTCACCACCGATCATCGCGGCTGCACAAACAACAAATGCAGCTATTTTAAACAGTGCCCGTTTTTCAAAGCCCGGGCAGAACTGGATGGTGTCGAAGTGATTGTTGCCAATCACGACCTGGTGCTGGCGGATCTCAGTCTTGGTGGTGGTGCTGTGCTGCCGGAACCGGAAGACTGTATCTACATCATGGATGAAGCGCATCATCTGCCGGAGAAGACTCAGCAGCATTTTTCCGCTGCGAGCCGTTTGCGCAGTTCTATCACCTGGTTGGGCAACGTCAGTGCCGTGGTCGGTACCATGACTCAGAGATTTGGCCGGCCGCAGGTGCTGGTGGATCTTGCGACCCGTCTGGCCGATCACTGTGGAGCGTCTGAAGCGCTGATCACTGTGCTGGCCGAGGCTGCGCAGGAACTGCCGTTTGAGCCCAGGGACGACCGGGCCGATATCTATCGGTTTCCCTTTGGTCAGGTTCCCGAGCCGCTGGTGAGCGCTGCTGCAGAAGCCCTGCGGCCGTTCCGGGATGTCAGTAATGACATCGACAGCGCCCACAGCCTGCTGCAGCAGGCATTCGCCGGGGAAATTCACTGGGAGCGCAGCTTTGAGGCTGAAGACTGGCTGCCTGCTGTGGGCCAGCTGAAAACCCGGGCGATGGCGATTGAATCCCTGCTCGCAGACTATTCCCGCAGCGTCGAACCCGGCTCCCATGCCCGCTGGGCGTTTCGCCATGACGAAGACGTGGAACTGGTCAGTGCGCCGATCATCCCCGGTGATCTGCTCAAGGAGGCGATGTGGTCGCGGGCTTATGCGGCAATCTGTACCTCAGCGACGTTGACCGCGGTAGGTCGCTTTGATCGATTTCTTGAACGCAGCGGTTTGCAGGCTGCGCAGACGCTGCGCATTCCCAGTCCGTTCGACTTTCCGCGTATTGCCACCTTGTCGATACCGCAGATGGAATTTGAACCGGGTGACTTTTCGGAACACTGCGCAGAGGTCGCAACGCTGTTACCTGGATTGCTCGGTGAAGAGCCGAGCGCTCTGGTGCTGTTTACGTCCTGGCGGCAGATGTTTGCAATCTTAGAGCAACTTGATGATGATTTTCGTCAGCGCCTGAAAGTCCAGGGCGAAGCCGCCAAGCAGGCGCTGCTGGATGCCCATCGTGAAGACATTGATCAGGGCAGACCAAGCGTGCTGTTTGGTCTTGCCAGTTTTGCTGAAGGTGTAGATCTGCCTGATGACTACTGTCGCCACGTGGTGATCGTCAAACTGCCGTTTTCAGTCCCCGATGACCCCCTCGACCAGGCCATGGCGGAGTGGGCCGAAAAGCAGGGTCGCAACGCCTTCTATGATATTTCGGTGCCGGATGCAGCCCAGAAGCTGGTTCAGGCTTGCGGACGGCTGATTCGTCACGAGGGCGACTGGGGAACCATCACGTTGCTGGATCGACGCATCGTCACCCGGCGCTATGGCCGGGATCTGATTCGCTCGCTACCGCCTTACAGGCTCGAAGTGGCGTCCTGAGCTGGTTGTTTTAACGCTGTTGCGCTCGAAAGACGCTTACCGTCTTCGGGCACCTCGTCGAACTTGCCCTGGCTGTAGATCAGCACTCTGCGTTTGCCAAGATCAGCGATCAGTTGCGCATAGAACTCGAGCATATCTGCCCGACGCAGTTCGGATACGATACCGGCAATTTGAGCCTGGCTGTCGAAGCTGGTATCACCGATATCCAGGTCAGACAGATACCGTGAGGTGCGCTCGCGCAGGTTACGGTCCCGCTCCGTCAGGCGACTCACCAGCCCCGCTTTGTGTTGTTCGAACTCCGCATCGGTCATCGCCTCAAGATTCTCGGGCTGAGCCTGCATGAAACTCAGGGTGGCGGCCTCCAGTTGAGCAGCAGACGCGACCGGAGACTGGATGATGAAAGCAACCCCGCCACGGTCACGCAGCGTCCGATTGGTTGCCGAGACCACGTAGCCCAGCTGCTGTTCTGTGCGCAGTTCGGTGAAGAACTGCTGTTTGAGCATTGTGGCCGCCAGCGCGCTTTTAGCCCGGGACGCATGAGAAGCCTCCGGGTCCTGGCGGTACAGCACAATGGAGGCGTCGTCATGATCGATTTCCAGGCCAAGCAGATAGGCATCGTCAACAACGGTGATGTCAGGTTCGCTCAAGGTAAATGGTTTCAGAGAAAGCCGTGAGCGCAGCAGTTCAGCAACTGCGTCGAGGTCCTTGTCACTGACATTGCCGTGAGAAAGTCCTACCACCGAGAAGTTTTGTAACCGCTGTGCGCGCCACGCTTCGAGGTCTTTGATGGTGACGGCTTCTAAGGTGTCTGCGAGCAGATCTGCAGGCCAGCTGGTTGAGACCAGCAGGTTGCTGAGGCTGGTGTAGCTCTGCTGGTAGGGACGTTCGTTTATAAAGTTGCGCCAGTCCCTGACCAGTTCCTGTTTAGCCACAGCGAAGCGGTCTGAATCGATGCTCAGAGTTGTAAAGCGTTCCAAGACCGTGTCGAGCAGCTCCAGCTGTTTGTCTGCATAACCTGAAAGCCCCAGCCGGAATCCTGCAGGTGTAACGCTGAGCTGATAGCCCAGACCCGCGAGCAGTGCGGGATAAGCGTACTCATTGAGAGAATCGCTGAGCAGGCGTTCGTAGAGACGTGCTTTGACCAGCTCCTGCGGGGCGCTGAAACCGTCCGGTACACCCAGAGTCAGAGACTGATTGGCGCGCGGTACGGTGAATTCGGTATCCAGATCCAGCCACAGCTGCAGGCCGGGCTGATCAATCTTCAGCTGCGGTCCGTTCGCATCGTTGCTAAGCAACGCCAGATCTTCGGGCAGAAACGGATTAGGGTCTGGAAGATGAAGTCCGGCATCAGCTACGACTTCAACCGTCATACCTTCCGGCACCAGTTTGTAGGGCACTTCAAACCAGCGTTCTACCTGATCGGTATCCACCTCGGGCCCGGTGATGGTCGTTATCAGATTATCGGGGGTCAGATAGGCCAGATAGGATTTGATCAGCTCCGGATCGAACTCCTCCATCAGATAGGCAGCTGCAAGCACATCTTCAGGCGGGTAGATGGCCAGCGCCGGCGCGGTACGGTAGACAAAACCGGTAGCGCTGGACTGTTCCTGAAACTGAAAACTCAGAGCGGCGGCGGTGGCCTGTTCGTCATAACGCCACTGTTCCGGATCCTGTTTCTTCAACATGTCGAGATAGGTGAACAGCAGATCGCCGATGTCATCAATGTGGGCGAGACCGGCATCGGTGAGTTCAATGTCGACACTCAGATATGCGTTGGTTTCATCCAGTCGGCTGGTTCCGGCGCCTAAAGATGCAATCCAGCCTTTATTTTTGAGAGTCTGATGCAGACTGCCGCCACCTTCATGGCCGAGCAGATTGGTCAGATATTGAGCCGGCTTACTCCGGTAGTAGGTTTCAGTGGCGGGTATCGGGAAATTGAAGCTGATCTGGTTTTCGTTTTTCAGGGTCTGCACGTTCAGCACCGCGGGCACTCGGTCATCAGCGAAGGCTTTTACGGTATTGACGCGCGGACCCAGGTCGCGATTTTCGATGGCGCTGAACATCGGTCGAACCCAGGTTTCCATTTCGTCCAACGGCTCGTTGCTCAAAGCTACCAGGATCATCTGGTCAGCGCTGTAGTTGGTTTCGAAAAACTCATTGAGCGCTGGACCGACGCCATCACCCAGAGTTTCCAGGTTACCGATATTGAAACGCGAGCCGGGATAATCCGGGTTCATGGTTTCTTTTGTTGCAGAAAACACCCGCCAGCCGTCATCTTTGATCTGCATCTGGTATTCAGAATTAACCGCGTTTTTCTCCCGGTCAACATAGGCAGGATCAAGCAGCGGGCTGATGAAAAACTGTGAAAAGCGGTCCATACCGGCCTGGAACTGGGCGGGGTCGATGTCAAAAAAGTAGTTGGTGTGTTCGGCAGCCGTATAAGCGTTCGAGGATCCACCGTGGGTCGCTATGAACTGCTGGTAGCCGTCGACTTCGGGATATTTTTGCGTGCCGATGAAAAGCATGTGCTCAAGGAAGTGCGCGAGGCCCTGATATGGCACTGGCTCATGATAAGAACCGCGCAGGACAGTCAGTGATGCAGCTGCTTTGTCTGTGTCTGGATCTTCTACCAGGAGCACCCTCAGCTTATTGTCTAAGACCAGATAGCGATAGTTCCGATCATCGTTGGGGCTTTTGTTAATTTCAATGGACGCTGCAGAAGCGGTCGCAGGTGAGCCCGCTGCAACGTTTGCCGCACCGGACTGGTCTGGAGTCGGGCTGCAGGCTGCTAGCATCAGCAGGCCGCAGAAGCTTGCGAAAACGCGCCGGCTCGAAAATATTCCAGAAAGGAGAATGTGTGTCATCAGTCGCTCTTTGTCACAGTCAGGGGTAAACGCGCCAGTATACCGGCTTCAGCCGCCGCGGGGTGCCAGCAGGATGCGCAGGAAGTAGTCCAGGCTCAGATAGCGGCCTCCGCCGATGACCACCAGTGCCAGCAGCATCGCGAGATAGATCGCGGCAAATTCGATGCCGCTGTTGAGTTTCACAATCGAGCCGGAACCATTCAGATAGCTGAAGTTGCCGTGCTCGCGCAGAATCGATTTGGCGCGCTCCAGACGTTTAGCGGCTTCAATGGTCCGTTCGTTGACGTTGTAGCACTTGATATAGCGCGCCAATACGCTCGAATTCGCGTGGGCTTCAGTATCGGGAATGCAGATGGCTGGTGGCGAAGACGGCGCTATGGCTGGCCAGCCATTGTCCAGGTGTACTGCGTAAGCGGCGACAAACATGGTCACCGCAAGCGGAATGGCTACGAGTCGGGTGCCCAGACCCAGCAGCAGCAGTATGCCGCCGAGAAACTCTGTCCACGAAGCCAGAAACCAGGATAGATCAGCCGGCAGCACGTTGAATGGAAATGGAAACGACTCCAGCGAAAAGCTGAACCAGTTGTCACCGGTGATTTTTTCCCAGCCGGCGCCGATCAGCACTGGCCCCAGAATCAATCTCAACAGCAGTGATGCCACGCCGTCAAAGTGGCTGAAAAAGCTGATCAGGCGCTCGTACCCGGCGCTGGCGGTCTCTAATATGGTGTTCATGACTCTCTCTCCTCTCATCCGCACTCCAGGCTCGATGGTTAGACACAACCTGATGGTTTGGTTCCAATGACTCCGGCTGAAGTCTTCACTGCCTGTGCTGTCCCGATTGCCGAGGCGGAGCAGCTGATGGCTCGGCTGCGGCCTCATACACCTGAGGATTGGCGCGCCATGGCTGCGGCCATGGCGCTGAATCTGTCTCCCGAAACCACTCGGGTGCTCGGCGTAGCCGGAGGGCAGGGCGCGGGTAAGTCGACCCTGTCAAGGTTGCTTGAACAGGCGTTCCGTCTGCAGGGCGTGAAGCTGCTGGTGCTGTCCCTTGATGACTTTTATCTGACCCATGGCGAGCGCCTGGCGCTTGGTCGTCGTGTACATCCGCTGTTGGCAACGCGGGGGGTACCCGGCACCCATGACGTTGAGCGTCTTGGCGACACCCTCGAGGCCGTATTCAAGCGAGGATCTCATCGACTGCCCGCATTCGATAAAGGTACCGATGACCGCGACGCTGAACCGATCTGGTTCGAAGGGCCAGCGGACATGGTAGTCATCGAAGGCTGGTGCGTCGGAGCCCGCCCCCAGTCTGATGAGCAGCTGCGCGAGCCGGTGAACGCGCTTGAACGGCAGGAGGATCCCGAGGGCCGTTGGCGGGGCTATGTGAACGGCTGTCTCAGCACCAGCTATGTCCGGCTCTGGGAGCAGATCGACAAACTCCTGTTTCTGGCTGTACCGGACATCGAAGCCGTGATGCGCTGGCGGGGTCAGCAGGAACTGGAACGTCCTCAGGCACAGCGTATGAATGCGCAGCAGATCCGAACCTTTGTTTCCCACTACCAGCGGCTTACGCAGTGGATGCTGGAAATTCTGCCAGGAGAGGCTGATTTCGTAGGTTTTCTTGACGCAAACCACCGGCTCGAGTCGATTCAGCGCCGAATTTAAATCATTCAGATTTCGTTCAGTCGCTGCCGCCTAGGCTGTCTGCATTCGATCACAGCAGTAGGAATCGTCTCATGTCTTTTTCGCAATACCTGGCCCCGATGGCCCTGATCCCAATCCTGGTTTTAGCCTCTGTGAGCGCTGATGCGGGCGTCAGTTACAGCAAAGCCCGTGTGGTCAAAGTTGAACCTCAATACCAGACCGTGACCTATACGGTTCCTACGGAGCAGTGTCGGTTCGAGCGGGTTCCGGTATATCGCGACGACTATGGCTATCAGCGGCGCTCTTATACGGTGCCGATTGTCGGCGCGATTATCGGCGGCGCAGTCGGTAACGCGGTAGTACATGGTAAAACCCGCAAACGGGTTGGTACCGCCGTAGGTGCGGTGCTTGGCGCCAGCATTGGCGCAGATGTGTCGCGCCAGCGCGACGCGGGTTACCGCAGCCGGCCGGTGTCCTATCGTCAGGAGCAGGTCTGTGAAACCGTGGATGAAGTGCGTGAAGAACACCAGCTGAGCGGCTATGAAGTGAAGTATCGCTTTGCCGGTGAGACCTATGTCACGTTGATGGACCGGGATCCGGGGCGGTTTCTTCGGGTCCGGGTTGACGTCACCCCGGTTTGAAGTTTTGGGAGTACAATGGCGCCAGTGATCTTGAGGTTCAGGTGGCACAAGCGTTGATACAAATCAGGATTAAACTCCGGGCAGGGCTGCTGCAGAAGTCGGGTCTGAAGGTGACCGGATCCGGGGTTCGCAGATGGCTTCTGGCACTGGCGCTGGTACTTCCATTTGCCATGTTCTCTGCGGCTGCCCCGGCCCAGCAACAGCAGTCCTACAACTACACCAAGCAGGGTGGGATCTCCGTCGAGCAGGCTGCGGCGATGGTACGCAGGGAAACCGGCGGACGGGTATTGTCGGCCAACCCGGTGAAAAACAACGGTCAGCGCGGCTACAGCATCCGGGTGTTGATTGATGGCAAACGGGTCAAACAGTACTACGTCGATGATCAGGGCCGGATGTCCCCTGACTAGCCCTGAATTTTATTAAGACCTTGAACCATGCGAATACTCGTTGTTGAAGATGAACCCAATCTGCGCGCCCAGCTGAAAACCCGGCTGAACGACAGTGGCTATGTGGTCGATGTGGCCGAAGATGGGGAAGAAGGTCTCTATTTTGGCCGCGAGTATGAGTATGACGCGGCCATTATTGACCTCGGTCTGCCCAAGCTCGACGGCATGGCGCTGATTGCCCAGCTGCGCGCCGATGAACGCGACTTTCCGGTGCTGGTTCTGACCGCCCGGGGCAACTGGCAGGACAAGGTGGAAGGTCTGGAGGCCGGTGCCGACGATTATCTGACCAAGCCGTTTCAACCCGAAGAACTGCTGGCCAGGCTCAACGCCCTGCTGCGGCGTGCGGCCGGATACGCGTCTCCGGTGCTCGAGCAGGGTAATCTGAAACTCGATACTGCGCGTAAAGAGGTTCGGGTCGCTGATGCTCTGATTGAGCTTACCGCCTATGAATACAAGGTCCTCGAGTACCTGATGCTGAATCCCAGCAGGGTAGTGTCGAAAACTGAGCTGACCGATCATCTCTATGAACAGGACTTTGATCGGGACAGCAACGTGATCGAAGTGTTTGTTGGCCGGTTGCGGAAAAAGCTCGACCCGGTTAATCCGATCCGCACCGTGCGCGGTCAGGGTTATCGGTTTTCTCTGGAATCGCCCGCTTGAAAGCGGGTATTCAGACCCGCCTTCTGATTCTCACCACAGTCGTTCTTGGCACCTTTCTGACGCTCGCGGGTGTGGTCCTGGACCGCTCGTTTAAAGCCAGTGTGTTGACCAACGCGGAAGAACAGCTGCGCATTGTCATCTATTCCCTGATGGGGGCGGTTGAAGACGATGGCGCAAGTCTGCGCTTTGATGGTGCGCTGCCTGAGCCCAGGCTCAGCCAGCCGGAGAGTGGACTCTATGCCACCGTTACGGCTCGTCATGGACTTACCGCCTGGCAGTCTCCCTCCGCGCTGACCAGTTCAGTACACTTTCCTGAGTCGGCTGACTCGCTGGCAGCCGGTGATTTTGTATTCTTCTCATTCGATGAACAGGCGGCGCGGTTTATCCTCAGCTATGCGGTGATCTGGGGTGACACCGAAGATGCGGTGCTGACCTTTACCGTGGCCACAGATCAGCAACCTTTTCAGGCTGAGATCCAGGGTTTTCGCCGCAATCTGTATGTTGGCCTGGGCGCGGTAACAGTGTTTTTTGTGCTCGCCCAATGGCTGGCGGTCCGGGTCGGTTTGAGACCGCTGCGAACCATGGCTGCTGAAGTCAGGGCCCTGGAAGAGGGCCAGCGGGAATCGCTGTCGGAAGATTATCCGAAAGAGCTTCAGGGCCTGGCTGAAAATCTTGATCGATTTGTCGCCCACGAACATCGCAGTCGCTCCCGCTATCGACGGGCCATGGAAGATCTGGCACACAGTCTGAAGACTCCACTGGCGGTGATTCGCAACGCGCTGGCGGAAGGGGCTGACCAGCAGCAGGAACTGCTTGGCGAACAGCTGGACAGAATGGAAAGCACCGTGACTCACCAACTGTCCAGGGCGGCGGTGTCAGGTCCGGTTGTGGTTGGCCGGGCAGTCAACGTGTTTACCCTTGTCGATCGTCTGGTGCGTGCGCTTCAGAAAGCTTATGGAGATCGAGGCCTCGAGCTGATCAATGAGCTGCCCCCGGATCTGTCGGTGCGCGCAGACGAACGGGACGTTATGGAAATGCTCGGTAATCTGCTGGAAAACGCCTGTAAATACACCCACTCGAAAATTGAGGTTCGGGCGCTCAGCACGACACCAGTGATCATTGAAATAGCTGACGACGGTCCCGGTATAGATCCGGAACTGCGCCAGGAAGTTCTGAATCGCGGTACCCGCGCTGACGTGCTGCAGCCGGGGCAGGGTATCGGGCTGGCAATGGTCCAGGATCTGCTGGCGGCTTATGAGGGACACCTGGAAATCACCGAAAGCTCGCTGGGCGGCGCGAGCATGCGGCTGGTGCTGGGTTAACTAACGGTCGCTAATCTTCGCTCAGCTTGCGGATGGCGGCCTGGAAACGTTCCAGCAGGGGCTCGCAGCCTGGCGGTTTTGCGCCTAAAGCCAGCCATTGGTTGACCAGGTCTTTGGCATCCGCGGACAGCGCCTGCTGGCCGCGGCCCTGATTCATCAGATCAACCTGAATCGCCATACGCAGTTCGCGGTCAGCTGGATCGGACTCCAGGTCTGCGGCGATTTCCGCTTCGATCACCTGGCGTCGGACCTCGTCTTCACTGGCTTGCACATCACCGGCCTCGACGTCTTCGGCCAATCGTTGCTCGAGTTCGAGCACGCGTTGGGCTTTGGCCTGACGCTTCACTAGCTGTTCGGCGCTTCTCTGCAGATCTTCAAAACGTTGCTGTATAGGGCGTCGTATCCGCTCCGGCAGTGCAGGCAGATCCGCAAAAGCCTGCTGCAGCGCGCGCAGTGATCCGCGCTCGAAATCTTCGTTGAGGCTGGCGGCAAATTCGTCGAGCAGCTGTTGCGCCAAATTCCGGCCGGCTTCGATTTCCTCGTCCGCGGCGCGTTTCTCGCTATCGCGCGACTCGAAGATCTGATCGCAGACCGCGCGAAATTCCTGCCACAGCTGTTGATCCGGGCGTCGGGGCGTCGGGCCGATGTCGCGCCATCGCTGTTGCAGGTTTTTGGCGCCATCGACGCGTGTCGGCACCGGCACTGATTCCTCGAGCAGGGCTTTGGCGTCTGCGACCAGCTGCTGCTTGAGCGCGAGATTGCCCTCCCACTCGGCTCGGATATGGCTGTGCAGGGCGTTCTGCAGCGTTTCGAAGCGTTCTTCCAGTGGTTTGCCGGGTTTGCGGTCAACCGGATGGTAGCGCTGCCATTCGGTGCGCGCGGTTCTCATGATCTGCTCGGCGGCTTTGACATCGGTGTGGGACCAGTCAGTCGACTCAAGATAAGCGCTCAACTGTTCGCAGATGTCGACTCGGGCTTTCAGGTTGTCCTCACGCTGTTGAGCCTGATCTGAGTAAAACGCCCGGCAGGGTTCGAACGCCCGTTCCGCCAGCGTATTGAACTGGCCAGCCAGATCCCGGTCGACCTTGGTGGTTGCCGGTCCCAGCTCGTTCCAGTGCTCGCGCAGGGTTTTGATGCGGCTTGCCTGATCAGCCGGTGATAGCGGCTGCTCGGCAAGGCTGGTCATCTCTTCACACAGACCCTGGCGTTTGGGTGTGGTGGCAAAAGTCTGCCAGTCCTTGAGCTCACCCAGTTGGGCAGCTGCCTGGTTCAGTGATCGATTCAGCTTGTCTGTGTCTGCGCGGGGCAGCGCTTTGACTAACGTCCGGGCGCTGTTTAGAAGGTTCTGGGCAGCCTTGGATTCTCCATTGGCAATCTTTTCGTTCAGTTCTTTGACGTTTGCCGAGAGCTTATCCAGGAGTCCCGCGCTGTGCGCTTCAATGCGTGACAGCTGCTCGGACACTGTGCTGACGGCTTCGCGCAATGCGGTCAGATTCTCGGGTTGTCCAGCCCATTCGGGCCATTGCAACTGCTCTAGAAACCGGTTGGACTGGCTCAACCACTTTTTACGGCCAGCGACTGTGCGCCAGAACTCCTCGGTCGCCTGCAGATTTTTCGGAGGCCGTTCGGGCAGCTGGTCATCGGCTGCAATGATCGGCGGTTGTTTTGACAGTTGCGCCACTGCGTCCGCGAGTAGATTGCAATCCCGGGTTACCCGTTGAAACAGAGCATGCTGAGTATCGTCGGGAGGGCGGGCATCAGAACTGGCAAACCAGCGATCGGTCAGCATATGTCGCCGTTGCTGCAACGTTTCGAAGTCACTGCTGCGTCGCAGATCGGCTTCCAGTGTTTTGAATTCCTGACTGAGGGCAACAAACGGGTCGTCAGCGGTCGCGTCGATGCTGGCTGGCTCGGCGGGCGCCGGCAGCTTGTTCACCTGCTGCTGCAGATCGGTCAGCGACCGTTTGCGATGGTCATCTTCCGGCAAAGCCGCGGCAGTCTTTTCCAGCCCGGCCAGCGTTTCCTGAGCACGGTCGCGCAGCTGTTGGTGCTTCTGCTGGAACCCGGTTGCGGTTGCATCGCTGCGCAGATGTTTATCGAGAGCGCTGAGCAGTTCTTCGAGTCGCTGCTGCTGGAGTTCGTAGTCCTGCCGGTGACGACGAAAACGATCCAGATGTTCCCGGGCAAAGCGATTGAGGCTTTTGTCTTTCGTCCTGGATTGACGTTCCAGAATCGTCAGGGTGGCAGGTTGCTGGAACAGCGGCCGGGCCAGGAGTTGTGATCGCGCTTCGCCCCGGCTGGTGATGACCAGTTCAACCAGCTGCTCCGGACTTGCCTGATCGAGCTGCGCAGCCTGGGGGACCACACCGCTGGCCAGCAGCGCGGCGGTGATTGCCGGATGCTGACGCTGGGTTTCAGGTTCCAGCACAACCAGTCGGCGGGCGGCGGATTCCGCAACATCTTTGTCTTCGAGCAGTTGCACAAGTAACGCGATATTGGCCGTTTTAGCAATGGCCGAGCGCCGCACATCGGCATCCGAGTCGCTGCGCGCCAGAGTCTCGATCTGCGCAGTTTCTGCGTCAGAGGGCTCGTCCAGGGTCGCAAGAGCGTCGAGACGCCGGTTGCGATCGTCATGATTGAGATCGCTCTGCTTGGGCGTTTTGCGTTTGAAGAATCGCGATAACATGAGGGTGCGGTCTCGATTGTGCGGGTGTGGTGCTAAAGCTTGTTATGACTGCCGTCGCACAGGGGTGCACCGGCAGTGTGTTTGCAACCACAGAAGTACAGGGTCTTGTCCTCAGTGGCCTGATACTTCAGCGGGGTGAAGTCCGTGCCTTCGTGCGAGCCGTCGCAGAAAGGTTGTTTGGCGCTCTTGCCGCACGCGCACCAGAAATACTTGCTGCCGCTGGTGACTTCTACCGGGTAGGGGCTTTTCTGGCTGATTTTCGGAGTACTCATAGTGTTGCCTCTTTCAGGGTCGGTTGGTAACTGGGATAGATTCAGGAGAACTTCCGTTCCTCCCACCAGGGATAGTAGGGCGGCAGGTCGGCGGAGACTTTGCCCGGGAACTCTGCTGGGCGTTTTTCAAGAAATGACTCCACGCCTTCCTTCGAGTCCGCGGAGCGACCGGTGTAGTAGACGCCGCGGGAATCTATCTTGTGTGCTTCCATCGGGTGGTCGGCGCCAAGCATTTTCCACATCATCTGGCGCACCAGCGTGACCGATACAGCTGAGGTATTGTCAGCAATATCCCGGGCAATACTGCGCGCGGCATTCAGCAGGTCGTCGGGTGGGTGCAGACTGCGCACCAGGCCACCGGCCAAAGCCTCATCCGCCGGAAAAACTCTGCCGCTATAGCACCACTCGAGAGCCTGACTGATACCCACAACCCTTGGCAGGAAGTAGCTTGAGCAGGCTTCCGGGACGATGCCGCGACGACTGAACACTAGGCCGAAGCGGGCATTGTCTGAGGCAATTCGGATGTCCATGGGCAGAGTCATTGTGACCCCGACGCCGACTGCTGGTCCGTTGATTGCTGCAATGATGGGCTTCTTCAGTTCGTATATGCGCAGCGACACCAGACCGCCGCCATCCGGGTGCAGACCGCTGTCACGATCGCCGCGATCGTCCGCGTTGAAGGTATCGCCACCAGACTCCAGATCCGCACCGGCGCAGAAGCCTCGGCCTGCTCCGGTGACGATGATCGCCCGGACTTCATCGTCTGCGTCGGCGCGATCGAAAGCGTCGAGCAGCTCGCTTAACATTTCCCGATTGAATGCATTCAGCCGTTCCGGTCGGTTCAGGGTGATCGTGAGAATTCGGTCCTGGACGTCGTAGATGATGGTGTTGTAGCTCATGGATATGCCTGGGTCGATGATTGAACGATGGGCTTCTGCCGCGAAAGCAGGTTATGTTGCCTCGATTGCCGCGCTTTTGCCATGAAGTCGGTGTGATGCTTAAACTCACCGCCATGGGTGGTAACCCGGGAGGCTGCAGCGGCCCGGGTGCCGGATCGCAGGCAGTGCAGGCGCGGCGCAGAGGTGGTTGAATATCCGGTTAGATGAGACACAGTCAGGTGTTGCGGCAGAAGTTCTGGAAGGACTGGCTGATCTGCTGGCACAACTGCAGAAAATGGCGGCTGAACTACCCGGGGAAGACGGCCCTCTGGCGCAAGATGCTGATTTCTGCAGACGGCTGCGGACCCTGCAGATCGATCTGCTGGGTGCCAGAGCGCTGGCAGCCCGGGCTGGCTCGGATGCCTGTCTGAGTAGCGCACTGAGTTGTCGCTGCAGGCAGCTTCGAACAGCATCGGCGGAACTGGTGATCAGTTCGCTTGGTTATTATGCGCTACCAAATCCGCAACCGCTGTTGATCGATAATGAGGGCCCGATCGGGCATCATCACGCGCTGCAGATGATGCTTGGGCTGGCGGACTATTTTCAGCCTGATGGTCCGGGGGGCGGTGAGTACGGCGATCGCGACGCGATTGCCCGCCGGATATTTGGATCCGCTGTGGCAGGTGCACTGCCAGAGCGAATTAACTGCCACAGCGATAGAGCTGAAAGCGCTGATTGAGGCAACCGCTGGGTGCCGATCAGTATTGGTGAGAATTGGGGGACCTTAATGGACTTTTCTTTTTCCGACGAACAGACCTTGCTGCAGGACAGCATCGAAAGGTTCATTCAGAATGATTATCCGTTTGCTGCCAGACAGAAGGTGATCAAACAGGATCCGGGGTTTAACCCCGCTCTTTGGGCGCAGTTTGCCGAGTTGGGCTGGCTGGGCGTGCCGTTTTCAGAAGCCGACGGCGGTTTTGGCGGGTCCGCGGTCGACACCATGATCGTGATGGAGCAGTTCGGCAAAGGGCTGGTGGTGGAACCGTTTCTGGCCACCGTGGTGCTTGCTGGCGGTGCGCTCAAGGCAGCTGGCAATCAGGCCCAGAAGGACACCTATCTGGCGGGCATCATTGACGGGTCCACTCAGGCCGCGCTGGCGTTTGTTGAACCCCAGGCTCGTTACAACCTGGCAGATCTGACGACGACGGCCCAGCCGAGCGGCGATGGCTGGGTTCTCAACGGCTATAAGGCTGTGGTTCTGAATGGTCCCGCAGCCGACTTTTTTGTGGTCAGTGCCCGGACATCTGGAGACCAGCGCGACCGTGACGGTGTGTCGCTGTTCATAGTCGCTGCGGACTCAGAAGGCCTGTCTCGCCGTGATTATCCGACGGTGGATGCCTTCAGGGCTGCCGAGGTGAGTTTCGACAATGTGCAGTTGGGCAGGGATGCTCTGCTCGGTGCAGCCGGCGATGGCATTGCAGCGCTGGAACAGGTCATTGACGAAGGCATACTGGCCGTTGGCGCTGAAGCTGTGGGCGCGATGGAAGTGCTCTACAAGGATACCGTCGAGTACTGTAAAACCCGCGAACAGTTTGGCCAGCCAATTGGCAAGTTTCAGGTGTTGCAGCACCGGATGGTCGATATGTTCATGGAACATGAACAGTCCAAGTCTCTTCTGTACATGGCTGCTATGCGCATGGACGAAGGCTATGGCGATCAAGCCCGCAAAGCAGCATCCGCTCTGAAGGTGCAGGTGGGTAAATCCGGAAGATTTGTTGGGCAGGGTGCGGTCCAGCTCCATGGCGGCATGGGCATGACCGACGAACTCAACGTCGGCCACTACTTCAAACGTCTGACAACCATCGACACACTGTTCGGTAATGTCGATTTCCACCTGAAACGTTTCGGGTCACTCTGATCATGGCGCGCTGGGATTCAGGTTCAAATGCCGACACTATTCCGCAATGGTTTTTCGAAGCGGTGGAAACACCTTTTGAGACCGCCAGTGTGGAAGTTGATGAATGTGATGTGGTGTATCAGAGCTGGGCGTCGAAAGCCGGACCAGATGCGCCAGGATTGCTGCTGATTCATGGCATGAACGCTCACGCCCACTGGTGGGATTTCATTGCCCCGCATTTCCTCGACGACTACCGGGTTGCGGCAATGAATCTGACCGGCATGGGAGACTCGGATTATCGCTATGAATACAACACCGCAACCTATGCGCAAGAGATTGTCGCAGTCTGTGATGCGCTGGGCTTTGGCAGCGACACCACGATAGTTGCGCACAGCTTTGGCGGCTATATGGCAGTTAAAGCGGTCAACGTGTATCCGGAGCGTTTTGCTGCTCTGATTCTGGTGGATTCCGGGATCCGTCACCCTGACGATCCGCCGCCGGAACACATGACGATGATGATGGGTGGCAAAACCAAAATTTATCCCGACAAGCGTACGGCTCTTGGTCGATTCCGGCTGCAGCCTCCGCAGTCCTGCGAAAACGCCTACATCCTCGAATACATTGCCCGGCACTCACTGATGCCTGTTGATGACGGCGGCTGGTCGTGGAAATTCGATGACGATCTGCCGGCGACGTTGAAAGGTGGTGATCGGGTGCCGGAGGAGTTCCAGAATCTTAAAGTCAGGCTGGGTGAGATCTACGGTGCCGACAGCGAGCTGTTTTCCCGGCGCACCCTCGACTACATGCGCGAACTGGTGGATCAGCCATTTCCATCAGTAGCCATTGAAAATGCCCAACATCACGTCTTTCTCGACCAGCCCCTGGCGTTTGTTGATGCGTTGAGAGGAATGTTGCAGGAGCTGAGGGGAGCACAATGAAGCTCTATCACGCCGGGGTATCTACCTGCTCTCAGAAGGTTCGGCTGGTGCTCGCTGAAAAGTCTCTCGACTACGACTCTGAGTTTGTCGACCTGCAGCGGGGTGGACAATTTGCCCCCGATTACCTGCGCAAAAACGCGGCCGGCGTGGTGCCGACACTTGAAGACAACGGTCTGACGCTGGTTGAATCGACGCTGATCAATGAATACCTCGACGACGCCTATCCGGAAGTTCCCCTGCGCCCTGAGGATCCCGGCCTTCGCCATCAGATGCGTTTGTGGTGTAAAACAATTGACGAGCTGCACCCCCACTGCGGTGTTCAGACCTATGCCATCGGAGCTCGACCGGGTCTGTTGGCGCGTCCGGCTGCTGAGGTTGCCAAGCTGGTTGCCGCTATTCCTGATCCAGCGCGTCGAGCGCTGCGCCGGTCGGTGATTGACGATGGAGTCGCAGCACCGGCGTTTGTTGATGCGTATGTTGCACACGATCGCTTTTTCGCCGACGTCGACACTGCGCTGCATGACAGTGACTGGCTGGCTGGTGACAGCTTTTCACTGGCGGATGCGGCACTGCTGCCGTATGTGCTCAGGGTCGACCATTTGGGTTTGATCGCACTGTTCGAAAATCGTTCGTCGCTGATGAGCTGGTACCAGCGGATCTGCGCACGGCCCAGCTATGAAGTTGCGGTAGCGTCACTGCTGCCCGATGCTGTTGTCAGCGCTTTTCGTGCTGCGGGTGCTGCGGTAGCTGACGATGTGGCTGAACTGGTCGCACCCAAGTCGTAATCTGCGGCGTTCGGTGAAGACCGGCAGCAACCTGAAAACAACACAACCGAGACCCTGGATGACAGAGCTACTGGCGCAGTTGCCGGCATCGATCACGGCAGCCGCCGCGCGCATCGAAGCGCATATTCTCACCACTCCCACCACCTTAAGCCTGTGGCGTGACGACTTTGAGCTGCTGCTGAAGTGCGAACATCTGCAGCACACGGGCTCATTCAAACTGCGTGGCGCACTCAATCGTCTGTTGTCGTTGACTGACTCAGAACGGGCATCTGGCGTGATCGCCGCGTCCACAGGCAACCACGGCCAGGGCATCGCGCGCGCTGCGCAAGTGACTGGTGTCAGTGCGACCGTGTATGTGCCGGAAACCGCATCGCCAGTGAAACTGGCGGCGATGCGGGCGATGGGAGTGGCGGTTGAGACCGTCGATGGGGATGGACTGGCGGCGGAGCTGACCGCGCGAGCTGCAGCCGAGGCTGAAGGTCGGGTATTTGTTTCTCCTTACAATGATGCCCAGGTCATTGCCGGTCAGGGGACGGTGGGTCTGGAGCTGTTGTCTCAGACCAGCGGTCTGGATGCGATCTTTGTCTCGGCCGGAGGCGGTGGGCTGATTTCCGGTACCGCGGCCATTCTCAAATCCCAAAATCCAGCACTCGAAGTTTATGGCTGCTGGCCTGAAAATGCGCCAACCCTGGCTCGCTGCCTGGAGGCTGGGGTCGTCGCCAACATTGACGAGTTGCCGACCATCTCTGACGGAACAGCCGGTGGACTCGAAGACAACGCTATTACCTTCGAGCTATGTCAGCAACTCATTGATCATCGGGTACTTGTCAGCGAAGCACAGATCGGCCAGGCGATGCGACTGCTGGCGGAAAACGAACGCTGGATAGTAGAAGGCGCTGCGGGTGTTGCACTCGCAGGCGCTCTGCAGCAGGCGCCTGAGCTTGCCGGGAAGCGGGTGGCCGTGGTCCTGTGTGGACGCAATATCGACTTCGCCCGATTCTGTGATGCCACTGCCTGCGCCTGATAGTGCCGTTGTTTACTCGCGGTCTACTCCTGGCCTGGGATTACCGGCAGCAGCTTGATTGTGAAGGCGCGATTGGCCTGCACGGCTTCCCGCGAATAGAGCATCGGGAAGCTGGAGTCTTCAGCCCAGCCCTGCAGCAGATTCCGGTAGAACGGGGATCGCGGATCACCCGATTGACCCGGTGCGTTGGTCATCTCCGCATCGTCCCAGCGCCCGACGTCGAGAACCATTCGGAACGAAGCACCGGCACCTACTCGAAAGTCTTTTGCAGAAAAACCGGTGTTGTTGGTGGTATTGGCGCTGCCACCGCGCGGGTAGCTGGGGTATTGCATCAGATCGGCAAGTTCACCGGTCGCCTGCGCCTGCAGCGGATGCACAAACTCGATCTGGTGCAGGTCACCCCAGCGCCATGATTCCGGGTTTGGACCCAGCAGTGAGCGGGTCTGTTGCCAGGCGTCTTCGAGTGACTTGAGTGCGACTGCCAGATTAACCGGCTCGTTCAGCGCCGCCAGTACGGTCAGGCCATCCAATGGCTCGATCAGCTGTTGCGCGCCGGGGGCAAGCTCAGCGGCCAGTGCCGCGCCCAGATATCGGTAATACCAGACTGCCCAGAGTGCTGCGGCGGCGGAATCAATTTCGAGATCAGCATTCCAGTTCTTCAGCATGGCCAGCGCGGAACTCTGGTCTGCGGTGTCGGGCAGGCGGCTGATGACTTCCCTGGCCAGTATGGAGTGATAATCCCGCTGCAGGTCGTAGGAGTCGGTGAGACCATGCTCTTCGGAATCTGAGAGCACCTCCCAGAGTCGCCGATAACGCCAGGGCGCGGACCACTCGAAGCCTACCTTGTAGTCGGCGATCGGATAGTTTGCCGGCAGGTTCATCGCGTTGGCGGTGCCGGTAAAACCACGGGCTGGATTGTATTCTTCGGGTAGCACGTCCATGTCGAAATAGCCGTCCCACTCGTAGCGACCATCGCCGGGAACCGGCATCAGACCATCAAAGTTGTTGCGTTTGGGAAAACGACCGGCTGGTTTGTAGCCGATGTTGCCGCGGGTATCCGCATAGACCTGGTTTTCTGACGGTGCCCCCCAGCGATTGAGTGCTGCGACAAATTCCCGCCAGTTCTGGGCGCGCATGTATTCGATGCTGCCGAAATAGGGCGCCATACCCGGCTCCAGCCAGGCGGCTCTCAATGCAAACAGCCGTTTGCCGGTTTCATGAATCACCGGGCCATGCCGGGTGAAGTTCAAGGTCACCTCGGTATCCGCTGCGTCTCGAACGACGATGGTTTCGGTCACCGTTCGAATCGCCTCGGTGCCGGTTTCATATCGGTAGCCGCCGCGGTGTTTGTCGTAAACGTACAGATCTTCCTGGTCGATCGGAAAGATGGTCAGGCCGAAAGCGATGCGCCCGTTGTGGCCGATCGAGATGCCGGGGAGAGCAGGTTCTCCCGCACCAATCACGTCCAGACCTGGCGCGTTCAGGTGCGCGATGTAACGTAACGACGGCACCGCATGGCCGCGATGTGGGTCGTCGGCCAGAATCGGCCGTCCGGTGTCTGTCCGCTCCGGCGCAACCACCCAGTTGTTGCTGCCGAGGCTGTCGCGGATCCGCTGATCTTCGAGCCAATCGGGCGCCTGGGCTACGTCAGTTGTCGCGTTAGGGTATGTGATCGGTCCAGTGGCCAGGTTGTAGAGATCGAGCACATCGTCGGGAATGTCGCAGGGATCCAGACCGTCGGGTATGCGGGTCTGCCATTGTGGCTCGAGAACCTTCCAAAGGCCGGCGGTTTCCAGATCAAACTGACAGGCAATCGCTGCCCGTCGTACTTCCGTGCGGACGTTTCGCCACAGACCGTTGCTGCGAATACGGACCACGTCGCTTGCGTCCCAGTAGGCTGGGGTATAGTCAAGCAGGTTGAATTCAGGCGGCAGCAGTTCAGGCTGCTGGCGGGTCAGGGTGACAAAGGCGTTGATTCCGGCGGTGAACGACTGGGCGATGCGTTTGGCATCAGAACCGTATGCCAGCCATTCGGCATACATGTCACCGCGATAGAGGAACAGGCGTGAGGCTTTGTCTGCGGCAACGTAGTCGGCGCCCAGTACTTCAGCCAGTTGCCCCAGACCTTTGCGGCGCCACATATCGATCTGCCAGAGGCGATCCCGCGCGGCATTGAATCCCTGGACAAAAAACGCATCGTAGTGGGTGCCTGCGTAGATGTGCGGCACGCCCCAGTGGTCGACGACAATTTCGGCCTCCTGCTCCAGGCCTGAGACGTTGAAGGTCTTGTCAGGAAAGGCGTTCTCAGCGGCAGTTTCTTCGGCGGTTAAACCGACGCAACCCAGCAACAGGCCGACCAGGCAAGTCAGTTTCGAGCTGCTCAGAAGTGCAGGCAGATCTGGTGTGCGCATAAAAAAAGGCCCTTCCTGTTGGAAAGGCCTAGTGTACGAGATCTCTCAAGCTAAGAAAGGGACTTCAGGCTCGGTCTCGACGCGATCTTAAGTCCAGGACAGTGCGCCGCCGGTCTGGTAGTCGGTTACCCGGGTCTCGAAGAAGTTCTTTTCTTTCTTCAGATCCATGATTTCAGACATCCAGGGGAACGGATTTTTCACGCCGGGAAACTGTTCTGACAGACCAATCTGGACCAGTCGTCGGTTAGCGATGAATTGAAGGTATTCGGCCATCATGTTGGCGTTCATACCGAGTACACCCCTGGGCATCGTGTCCTGGGCATATTCAATTTCAAGCGCAGTGCCTTCCAGGATCATCTGCCGTGCCAGAGTCTGCATCTCTGCGTCCCAGAGCCTGGGATTTTCCAGTTTGATCTGGTTGATGACATCGATACCGAAGTTCACGTGCATGGATTCGTCGCGCAGTATGTACTGGAACTGCTCAGAAGTGCCGGTCATCTTATTGCGTCGACCCATGGACAGGATCTGCGTGAAACCACAGTAGAAGAATACCCCTTCGAGCACGCAGTAGTACGCGATCAGGTTCTTCAGCAGTGTTTTGTCTGTTTCGATGGTCCCGGTTGAAAAGGTCGGATCCATGATTTCTTTAGTGTACTTCAGTGCCCAGGAAGCTTTTCGAGCCACCGTCGGTACCTCGTGGTACATGTTGAAGATCTCGCCTTCATCCATGCCCAGCGATTCGATGCAGTACTGATAGGCATGGGTATGGATGGCTTCTTCAAATGCCTGCCGCAGCAGATATTGACGACATTCCGGATTGGTGATCAGACGATAAATAGCCAGTACCAGGTTGTTTGCCACCAGCGAGTCTGCGGTAGAGAAAAATCCCAGGTTGCGTTTGACGATGGTGCGCTCATCGGCGGTCAGGCCTTCTTCGGATTTCCACAGGGCGATGTCGGCAGTCATGTTGACCTCCTGCGGCATCCAGTGGTTCGCGCAACCGTCCAGGTATTTCTGCCAGGCCCAGTCATACTTGAATGGCACCAGCTGATTCAGATCAGCCCGGCAATTGATCATGCGTTTCTGATCAACGGTAACCCGCTGGTTTTCCCCGTCATCATCTGCCATCGGCACATCGAGTGCGGCAAGGGCGGCTTGTGCGCGGGCCAGAGCTGCCTCGCCAGTCACTGCTTCCGACACGGCTGTTTCCGTGGCGGCGGCTACTGGCGTGACGGTCGCTTCTTCGGTTACCGCCGGCGCTTCAGGCTGTGCTTCTGTAACAGCGTTCGCGGTCCCTGGAATGACAATCTCCGGCAGTTCCGGCAACCGGGCTTCGTTTTCAGCCACCGGTTGTGGCGCGGTTTCTGCTGGTGCGGCCAGGTTGCGTTCAATCGCCGTTGCCTGTGCTGCGTCGCCGTTTTCTTCGTTGTAGTCGTCCCAACTCAACATTTGTACATCTCTCCTTTGTCGGTATCAGCAGCCGCTACTGGCAGGCTTCGCAATCTGGGTCATCAAGTGAGCAGGCCAGCGGCACATCCGCAGGGCCGGCTGCGGCGATGGCGTCATCACTGAACGCGGTGGCACTGGCCGCTGTCTCGGTGCTGTTGCCCGACGAAACCGCATTCAACGTACCGCGGTCGAGCGTTGATTTCTCGGTGCTGGTCGCGCTGAGTGCTCGCAGATAGTAGGTCGTTTTCAAACCTCTCAACCACGCCATGCGATAGGTGATATCCAGCTTGCGGCCGGAGGCTTCTGCCATATAGAGGTTCAGCGACTGAGCCTGATCGAGCCACTTCTGCCGGCGGCTGGCAGCGTCCACCAGCCAGCGGGGTTCAACCTCGAATGCGGTGGCATAGAGCTTCTTAAGCTCCATCGGTACGCGTTCGATACTGCGCAGGCTGCCATCGTAATATTTGAGGTCGTTGACCATGACCTGATCCCACAGTCCCGCTTGCTTCAGGTCGCGGACCATGAAGGGGTTCACCACGGTGAATTCGCCGGACAGGTTCGATTTCACATACAGGTTCTGATAGGTCGGTTCTATGGATTGAGACACCCCGGTGATGTTGGCAATGGTTGCCGTCGGCGCAATCGCCATCACATTGGAATTACGCATTCCATTGATCTGAACCTTGCTGCGCAGCTTGTCCCAGTTCAGCGTCGTAGAAAAGTCAGCATCCAGAAATTCATCGCCGCGTTCTGATTTCAGAAGTTTCAGCGAATCGATTGGCAGGACGCCGCGACTCCATAGTGATCCCGAGAAGCTGGCATAAGCACCACGTTCTTTGGCCAGACGGCAGGAAGCATCGATGGCGTAGTAGCTGATTGCTTCCATTGAACGGTCAGCAAACTCAACCGCTTCCGAACTGCTGTAAGGCAGCCGCAGTTTGTACAGCGCGTCCTGAAATCCCATGATGCCGAGACCAACTGGACGATGCCGCATGTTCGACGTGCGCGCCTGGGGTACAGAGTAGTAGTTGATGTCGATGACGTTATCGAGCATGCGCACCGCAGTCCGCACCGTCTTCTTCAGCTTCTTAATATTCAGCTCACCGTTTTCGATGTGCTGTGGCAGGTTCACCGAGCCGAGGTTGCAGACAGCAATTTCTTCTTCCGAAGTGTTCAGGGTGATTTCGGTGCACAGATTGGATGAGTGCACGACACCGATGTGCTGCTGAGGCGAACGGATGTTGCAGACATCCTTGAACGTGATCCAGGGATGGCCGGTTTCGAACAGCATCGACAGCATCTTGCGCCACAGATCCTGAGCTTTGACGCGTTTAAACAGCTTCAGCTCGCCATTGCGGGTCTTTTCTTCCAGCGCTTCATACTGCTTTTCGAAGGCGCTGCCATAGAGATCGTGCAGATCACCGGCATCACTTGGTGAGAACAGGGTCCACTGAGCATCCTGAGTGACCCGTTTCATGAACAGGTCCGGAATCCAGTTGGCTGTATTCATGTCGTGGGTGCGGCGACGGTCGTCGCCAGTGTTTTTGCGCAGCTCCAGAAACTCTTCGATATCCAGGTGCCAGGTTTCCAGATAGGCACAGACTGCACCTTTGCGCTTGCCGCCCTGATTCACAGCAACCGCGGTGTCGTTGACAACCTTCAGGAATGGCACAACTCCCTGGGATTTACCGTTGGTGCCTTTGATGTAGGAACCGAGCGCACGCACCGGGGTCCAGTCATTGCCGAGACCCCCGGCCCACTTCGACAGCATCGCGTTGTCGCGGATTGCGCCGTAAATGCCATCGAGATTGTCCGGTACCGTGGTCAGGAAACACGACGACAGCTGCGATCGCAGCGTGCCGGCGTTGAACAGAGTCGGCGTTGAACTCATATAGTCAAACGAACTCAACAGGTCGTAGAACTCGATCGCTCGGGCTGTGGGGTTGTCTTCTTCCAGCGCCAGGCCCATTGCAACCCGCATGAAAAATACCTGCGGCAGTTCAATGCGGACTTCATCGGAGTGGATGAAGTAGCGGTCGTACAGCGTCTGCAGACCCAGATAGGTGAAGTTGAGATCGCGTTCGGGTTTCAGTGCCGCGCCTAATGCATCCAGATCGAACCGGGCCAGCTCCGGTGACAGCAGCTCCAATTCGATGCCGCGGTTGATAAACGCCCGCAGCGTCGCCGGATACAGCTCAACCATTTCACTTTGAGTGGCTTTGAAGTTGGCGTTTTCACCGACATTGAGAAAGCGCAGCGCTTCGCTACGCAGATCGTCGAGCAGCAGTCGGGAGCTGACAAACGTGTAGTTGGGCTCTTCTTCGACCAGGGTGCGGGCGGTGATCAGCAGCGAAGTGGCGACATCGCGTTCAGAGATGCCGTCATACATGTTGTTCATGGCTTCTTTGATGATGCGGTCAGCGTCCACGTCTTCCAAGCCGGTACAGGCTTCTTTCACCAGGGTGAGAATCCGCTTCACGTCCAGGCGCTGGCGGCTACCGTTTTCGAGCACCACATGGATCACTGATGCTGGCGTTTCAGCGGTTTCTTCTTCGTTACGGGTGGCTCTCAGTCGGGCATGTTCTTCGCGATACAGCACATAATCGCGGGCTACCTTGTGTTCACCGGAGCGCATCAGCGACAGTTCAACCTGATCCTGTACTTCTTCAATGTGAATGGTGCCGCCGGATGGGAAGCGACGTTTGAAAGTGCCTGACACCTGGGTGGTCAGGTGACCGACCAGCTCACGAATCCTGGGTGACGCGGCAGCTGTGCCGCCTTCTACAGCCAGAAACGCTTTGGTTAAGGCGACGGCGATTTTATCGTCGCTGTAGGGCACCACAGTGCCGTTGCGTTTGATGACTCTCAGCTGGCCGGGCGCTGTGGCGGTGAGCGCTGGTGACAACGGTTCGTTGGATGGCACCTGGGCCGATTCCCTGCTGGCCTCAGCGGTGGTTTCTAATTCTGTCTGCATGATTGGCGTTCTGCTCCGCACATTTATTCTGTTGATATTTGTTCTGTTGATATTTGTTCTATTTAGTACTGGCTGATACAGGCCGTTTAAAGCTTTCTCAAAGCCGTTATTCTGAGCGCTGGCGGTGGATGGTTTGTATAGCTACTTGCCAGTCAGCCGAGAGCCAGGTTCTCTTGACCCTGCGATCCTGCGATCCTGCGACCCTGCGACCCTTCTGCCCTTGTCTCTATATTGCTATTTTTTCTTTTCGCTGGTCTTGCTGGTTTCGCTATGAGCACAGCTTTCCGCCGTTTAGCAGTCAGCCAGTGCCTTCACCACTCACCAAAGCTGCCCCTCCGAACAGTTTTGAATTTCGAGTCTGTAGCTGCTGAGACCGCTGTCGTTCATCGACGGCGGAGAAAACGAATCGGGTCCCGAGGATCCGGGTACTCATGACATAGCTTTTATACTGACTGTCTCTTCCAGCTGTCTCTTCCAGCTGTCTTTTCCAACAGTCGGACTGCTTTTGACGCGCCGGCTGTTGTTAGACAGCCGGACCATCGTTAGACGACCGGAATATCTTGTCTGCCCTGTTTCAACTGTTGTGCCTGCAGGTGTCGGACCCGCAGGGTCAGAATTCGCTTAACAGCCGAAAATTGGTCAGATCTGCAGGAAATATCACTGCTATTTCTTGACTCAGTCAAAGTTATAAAACGCTACATCTTGGGTTTTGCTCTCAGCGCCACACAAGATAATGCGAATATCGGGTGCTTGCAAGGGAATAGCTGTGGATAACCTGTGGACACCCGGTGCAGCGTTTTCTGCAAGACGCCGGGCATGCTTCGAGAGCGCTGAAGGGCCTCGCCATGGGCCCTGAAATGGCTATATATTGCCCGCCGAAAGGCAAACCGAGGGTAGCGGATGAGCCACATCATGGCCATCGACCAGGGGACTTCGAGTTCCCGGGTCATCATATTTGATCTCCAGGGACGCGAAATCAGCGTTGCGCAATACGAATTCGATATGAGCTTTCCAGCAGATGGCTGGGTGGAGCAGGACCCGGAAGTGATCTGGCAGACGACGCTGCGGGCGGGCAGGGATGCGCTTCGCAAAGCCGGGCTCGAAGGGGTTGATATAGCCGCGATCGGTATAACCAATCAGCGTGAAACGACGCTGGTCTGGGATCGTCAAACTGGCCAGTGCCTGCACAACGCCATCGTCTGGCAGGATCGACGTACTTCGCAACGTTGCGAGAACATGCGGGCAGACGGCATGCAACCGTTTGTCACACGGACCACCGGATTGGTGATAGATCCCTATTTTTCCGGCTCGAAACTGTCCTGGTTGCTCAATGAGGTCCCTGAAGTTGCACGTCGTGCGGTAAGTGGAGAACTGTGTTTCGGTACCGTTGACAGCTATCTGATCTGGCGTCTGAGCAAGGGCCAAAAGCATGTCACTGATGCCAGCAATGCGTCGCGTACCATGTTATTCGATATCGGTTCACAATCATGGAACACTGAGTTGTGCGAGTACTTTGCAGTGCCGCAGCATGTTCTGCCGGAGGTGCTGGACAGCGCTGCAGAGTTCGGCATCGCAGATCCAGAATGGTTTGGTGCCGCTATTCCGATTCTGGGCGTTGCCGGTGATCAGCAGGCAGCTCTGATCGGCCAGGCCTGTGTGCAATCGGGGATGGCCAAGAGCACCTATGGCACCGGCTGTTTCGCAATGCTCAACACAGGTGACGAACAGCTGGTCTCCACCCAGCAGCTGCTGACTACGGTGGCTTATCGAATTGATGGACAGGCTACCTATGCGCTGGAAGGCAGCATCTTTTCGGCAGGGATTGCGGTCAAGTGGTTACGCGATCAGCTTGGTCTGGTGGTGGACGCGAAAGACACCGAACTTGCCGCACGCAGGGTAGCCGGAGACACCGGTGGCGTTTATCTGGTACCAGCTTTCACTGGTCTGGGTGCGCCTCACTGGGCGGCACAGGCCCGCGCTCTGCTTACCGGCATGACGCTGGATACCGGCCGTGATCAGATCATAACGGCGACTTTAGCAAGCGTTGCCTACCAGAGCGCAGAGCTGGTTGCCGCGATGCGTGCTGATGGAGCGGATCTACATAATCTTCGCGTCGATGGTGGCATGGTCGGCAACGACTGGTTGTGTCAATTTCTTGCCGATGTCTGCAATCTGCCGATTGAGCGACCGCGTTACACGGAGACCACTGCGCTGGGCGCTGCGGTACTTGCAGCGCTGGGCGCCGGTGAGTTTGCCAATCTTGGGGCTGCAGCCGCGATGTGGGGTCTGGAGCAGGATTTCCTGCCGATCATGTCGGATGACAATCGCGAGCGGCTGATGCAGGGCTGGCACAAGGCTGTGCAGCGCGCACTCTAGCTGACTGTCTGGCGCGGGTCTGCCGTTGGCGCGGTAACAAGTTCATTACAACGCGTCACAGGATACCCTCATCCCTTGCCTAGAATGGCAGCTTGAATTCGTGACCCCGGAGGCAGGCTGACGCTTACGCGCGCCGCCGCGATGCTATATACCTTTCAATCAGTTAATCCTCGCACCTACCGTCTGCTGCTGATGGTCGGGGCGATTGCCCTGTTCTGCATGTTATGTCTTGTGCTGTTGCGCAGCGGCTACCTGCAGATCACCATCTCGGCGGCTGCATTGCTGTTGGGGGTCTGGTCGGTCGGCCTGCTGGGGCTGCTCATCGCCGGTGACAATGAAGACTGGTTACGCAGCCGGGCGCTGACTTTTGGAAAAGCGGTGTGGTGCAATCTCGGTATTGTCACAACCGCGCTGCTCGTTCCCGATCCGATTCGTCTGCTGTTGCTGGTCGCGCCTCTGTTCGGTGTTTTGTTTACCGCGCTGCATCTGGACAGAAGCCAGATGCTCGTGGTGTCTGCTGTGACCTGGCTATCCTATCTGGCCGGTGTCCTGCTGCTGCTCCATTTTGGCGTTGCCGACGTTCGCTCCGAGCTGCTGATGGGACTCGCATTCACCGGCATGCTCGCGATCATGGTGGTGATGGCTTCCGAGGTGACCGCGTTGAAGACAGCTTTTGAGCGGCGCCGCGACAGCCTCAATCAGGCGATGGAGCAGCTGGCTGAGTTGGCGATGCGCGATGAGCTCACCGGTCTATACAACCGCCGTTACATCATGGACGTGCTGGAACGGCAGAAAGCGCTGGCGGATCGTGGTCATGTGGGCTTTACGTTGTGCTATTGCGATCTGGATCACTTCAAGCGAATCAACGACCAGCACGGTCATCAGACGGGAGATCGGGCGCTGCGGGATTTTGCCGAAGTGGCCCGCAGTGTGGTGCGTTCGGTGGACTATGTTGCGCGGCTGGGTGGTGAGGAGTTTCTGCTCCTTTTAACAGGTGCCGATGCTGAAGCGGCTCACGCGGTCGCGCGGCGTCTGTGTGAACGCTCCAGGGCGCTGGAGGTGATCGGCGCAGACCCGGACTTTCGGCTCACTGCGTCGGTTGGAATTGCCAGCTATCGGTCCGGCGAGCGCGTAGAAGATGTGATCCACCGCGCAGATCAAGCACTTTATGCCGCCAAAGCGGCTGGCCGTGATCGAATTGTCATCGGGGAGTAACGCCTGCAGGTGACGTCTTCCACCAGATCGGGTAATGTCCAGGCGTTTTCGCAGACGGACCCTGCAAACGTGAATCGCCGGAAATTCCAGCGCCAGCCTATATCTCTTTCTGCTCTGGTGCACCCTAATCAGGGTCGCTCCTGGCTGTGCACAATTCGCGACTTCTGCCAGGAAGGCATGCTCCTTACCGGCACTGGTGGACCCAAATCTCTGTCTGCAACCGGCGCGCAACCCAAAGCGGGTGACGAGATCGCGCTGCACTTTTCGGTGGCGACCCCCAAGGGTCAGAAACACTACCGGACCCAGGCCTCGATTGCCCGGCTGACTGACGCCGGAAATGGGATGGGCGTGCTGTTCGATACAGGTATGCCGGATGACGCTTTCGGTTCGCTGATTGAGTTTGCGATCGCCTCGGGCATGTTGTCGCGCTCAATCGCGCAAAGCGACACCATCGACAGCGAAGATGATGACGCGAACGGCGCTGTTGTCTCGACCCAGTCGCAGTCGGCGCCTGGCACCGCAGATGATACCGTGATACCGGAAGAGCTGTTCCGGGATCGGCGAATCAGCGACGAGGATGCGGTCGAAGTACGGGCCCGGATCAGCCGAGTAACGCAGCGTGCTCTGGATCGAGTCTGTACCCAGTTCTTCGGCATCCTCGATAACGAACTTCTGGTCAAAGCCCGTGATGCCGGTACTAATGCCGTGCAGATGATGTATTTCGAAGGCCTTGAGGTCCTCGAGAAAAACCGCGATCAGATCCGACACGATTTCATTGGCGAAGCGCTCAAACAGATTGACCAGGTCTCTGAGTTAGAGGATGTGCTGGAGCGTCGGCGGCGACAGGAAACCGGTAACGCCACCAAACTCGAACTTGTCGATACCGGGCAATTCGAAGAGTGGCTGGCGGTTGCGGAGATTATTTCCAAAGCGGAAAACCGCTATACCGACGAACTCCTCGATCTGCGGGCCCAGCTTGGCCTTGTTGCAAAACCCTGGACCCATAATGACGTTATCCCGATTGGTCCCGCAGTGCTGGCCTGGTCGTTCGATGACGCGGTCAAGGACTTCGATTTCCGACGTGTTGTGAAACAGGATATTTACCACTGTTTTGAAAACGCTCTGATCCCGGTGCTCGGCAATCTTTACGCAGCGCTGGCGAAACTGCTCGAAGACAGCAACGTTTTCCCATCGCTTGAAGAGCTGCGCAGTTCGCTGCAGCGGTCATCCGTGCGTCGTACGCCCTCCGGAGTCAGGGTTGAACCTGAGGCGTACCAGGAAATGGATGCGGCCGTTCGCGAGGCTACGATGGCGGCTGAAGGCGTCGGCACAGCATCTAGAAAAGTCGATTTCAACCCGTTTGTACCGCGGGCTGGCGGCAGTCGTGACATGTACGGCACCGCCCGCAATCTGCTCAACCTTGAGCGGCAGACTCGCGAGCTGCTGGGGCAGGAGGCTGATGAGATCATCGCTGGTCCGGATACTCCACTGCAGGATACTTTCCGAACCGAAGACATCCTCTCCGCGCTTTCAGACATCGAAGGCGAACTGGGTGATACCACGCTGGGTGATGCACGCCTGAAACCCCGCCTTGTCGAGCTGCTGCAACAACATCACGGACAGCACAAGCGGATCTCGGAAGAAGACTACGACACGATTGACGTGATGGAGAACCTGGTGGGCTCCATGCGTGATGATGAGCTGCTCACCGAAGGTATCCGCGACTGGATTGAACGACTGCAGCTGACACTGGCCAAACTGGCGACTAAAGACCCGGCCTTTCTGCGCGAAGAGCAGGACAGCCCCCATGGCGCCGTGCAGATGCTCAATCAGCTGGCCCGTCTCGGTAACAGCAAAGACGTCCGTGACGGTATCGATAGAGAAGTCGGTAAGCGGGTTGATGAGCTGCTGCAGAAGGTGGTCAAAGAATATGATGAGAACCCCAGCGTCTTCGACGAAGTAGTCGATGAGCTGAATCCGCTGGTGGACAAGCAGACGCGTGCTTATCGCGGCAACATCGAACGAACCATCCGCGCCAGTGAAGGCCAGCAGAAGCTGGCGAGGGCGCGTAAAGCCGTGGTCAGCGAAATAGAAGAGCGGGTTGACGGGCGATCGATGCCTGATCTGCTGCTGGAGTTGCTCAACCCGGGCTGGCGCAATCTGATGGTTCACACACATCTGCGTCAGGGCCCCGAGAGTGCGGAGTGGCAGGACCAGCTGACTATGGTCGATCAGCTGTGGGGTCAGATGTCCGGAGACATCAGCCCGGACTCGGATGAATATGTTGATCCGGATAAGCTGCTGAAGAGAGTGGTTGAAGGGTTGAACAGCATCTCTTTTGACCCCAGCAAGCGCACCCCACTGATCATGAAACTGTCATCGGCGCTGGTGGGTGATACCACGGGTAAGAAAACGCCGGTGAACTTCAAGGACCTTCCGCCCGATCGTGTCGAATCCGCGCTGGGGCTGGAGGGTCTGCTGCCTGACAGCGAACCTGGTATTCAGACTGAAAATCAGGATCTGCAGAAAAACTGGTCGCAGGCGGTTGCGAGGGCCAAGCGTATCCAGGTAGGCGAGTGGCTGGCGACCGGTGATAAAGATGGTCGACCGTTGATACTCTCTGTAGCGTTTGTTGGAGATGAAGCTGCCAGCTTCGTCCTGGTCAACCGCAAAGGCATCAAGAATCGCGAGATGATGCTGAAGGAAATGGCGGACGGTCTGCACGAGGGTCGGATCACGCTGCTGGAAGACTACGACCTGCCGCTTATGGAGCGCGCGTCGCAGCGTATGCTTGAGAATATGCATGGTCAGCTGACCTATCAGGCCAGCCATGATGATCTTACTCAGCTGATCAACCGGAAAGAGTTCGAGCGTTTTGTTGAGCTCAGCATTGCCAATGCCAAAGCCAACCAGAATTCCCAGCACGGTCTGCTCTATCTGGATCTGGACCAGTTCAAGATCGTCAACAACACCAGTGGTCATACTGCTGGCGATGAGTGTCTCAAGCTGATTGCGGACACCCTGACCCGGGCCCTGTCTAATCGAGGCGCCACTATTGCCCGACTGGGTGGTGACGAGTTTGGTGTGCTTATCGAAGACATCGAGACTCAGGATGCCCGCGACCTCGCGGAAGACCTGTTGAACGCGGTGCGCAAAGAACGCTTTGAGTGGGATGGTCGGGAGTACTCACTGTCTGCCAGTATGGGGCTGGTGTTCGTCGACCAGACCACCGAAAACGTCGATGCTGCAATGCAGTATGCGGATGAGGCCTGCTATACAGCGAAAGATGCGGGCCGAAACCGGCTTCAGGAATATGAGCTGGGTGATGCAACAATGATGCGTCGCCACGGTGTTATGGAGTGGGTGACCGAGCTTGACAAGGCGCTGAACGAGGACCGGTTGGTGCTAAACTGTCAGAAAATCGTGCCGGTGGATCGCAGCGGCGATGCTCACGATGAGCACTATGAGATTCTGCTGACAATGCGCGATGAACTTGGCGAAACCATGCCGCCGACGGACTTTATCATCGCCGCCGAGACCTACAATCGCATGACTGCCATTGACCGGTGGGTCATCGAGCGGGTACTGGACTGGATGTCGGTCAATCGCGATCAACTTGATCACTTCGGTGGATTTTCGATCAACGTATCCGGGCACTCGGTTAACGACGAAACTTTCCCGGACTTTGTGCTCGAACAGTTTTCCCGGACTCAGGCGCCAACCGGCAAAGTCTGTTTCGAAATCACCGAAACTGCTGCGATTGCCAACCTGGAAAACGCTGTCGACTTCATGAACAGGATGAAGATCATCGGTTGCCAGTTCTCGCTGGATGATTTCGGTACGGGTCTGTCTTCCTATTCTTATCTGCGCAATCTGCCAGTGGACTTCGTGAAAATTGACGGTGTCTTCGTCAAAGATATCGCCAGCAACCCAGGCGACTATGCGGTGGTTCGCTCAATCAACGAGATTGGCCACTACATGGGTAAAAAGACGATTGCTGAATATGTCGAAGACAAAGAAGTTCTGTCACGACTGCAGGAAATTGGTGTCGACTATGCTCAGGGCTGGGCAATTGAGCGACCGCAACCGTTGGAAGACCTGCGGATCGTGAGCCCCAACGCGATCGCCGGCTGAGCCGACCGCGGCTGAATCCGGTGGCTGGTTGAACTGATCAGCCAGAGATCAGGCTGGAGCGTCACGATGTGACTACCAGCCTCCGTTAATCACAAATTCCAGCAGAGCTTTCTGGCTGTGCAGGCGATTGCCGGCTTCTTCGAAGACCACCGAGCGCGGATCATCGAGCAGGTCTTCGCTGATCTCTTCGCCGCGATGTGCAGGCAGGCAGTGCATGAGCAGTGTGTCGCGACTGGCCAGATCAAGCAGGTCGGCGGTGATCTGGTAGCCATTAAACACTGATAACCGGGAATCTTGTTCACCTTCGTGGCCCATTGACGACCAGACATCAGTGACCACCAGGTCCGCCTTTTCCACAGCTTCTTGAGGTGTTTCCACCAGCTGAACGTTGTTGCAGCTCTTTACCAGCTCTGGATCCGGGCGGTAGCCTTCGGGAGATGCTACCTTCAGGTTGAAACCCCACTGTCGCGCCGCATTGATGTAGGAGTGGCACATATTGTAGCCGTCACCCACAAATGCGACGGTGGCTCCAGTGATCGAACCGCGCAGCTCTTCATAAGTCTGTACGTCTGCCAGCAGCTGGCAGGGGTGGTAGCGCGTGCTCATCGCGTTGATGACCGGAATACTGGCGGTTTCTGCCAGCTGTTCGATCTGTGCCTGATTGCCGGTGCGAATCACGATAACGTCCACCATGCCTGATAGAACCCGTGCCGTATCCTCGACGGGTTCGCCACGACCCAGCTGGCTGTCCTGATGGCTCAACATCACCATGTGCCCCCCCAGTTGTGCCATGCCCGCTTCGAAAGCAACCCGGGTTCGGGTCGACTTCATCTCGAACATTGCCACGCCGGTTTTTCCGGTCAATGTCTTCGGGCTGGGGTCCTGCTTGAGTGAACGGGCCCGTTGCACAATGGCAGCGAGCTCTTCGGCTGAAAAATCCAGCAGGGTCAGAAAATCCCGTTTCCCGCAATTCCTGGCGACTGTCATTTCAGGAACCGTGGCTGTTGACGACGGCGACGACGCGGCTGATAAGTTCGTCTGCCTGTTCGTCGCTGAGCGTGAGTGGGGGAAGCAGTCTGACGATATTGTCCTGAGTGACATTCAATAAGACGCCATGGTCCAGACCGCGAACCACCAGTTCACCGCAGGGTTCGGAAAGCTCTACTGCGATCATCAGACCTTTGCCGCGAACCTCTGTCACCAGGTTATTGCCTGCCAGTTCCCGCGCCAGGGCGTCGATTATGTAGTCGCCCAGATACGCGGCGCGAGCCAGCAGATCGTCTGCTTCGAGAGTTTCCAGTACAGCCAGCGCGGCAGAGCAGGCCAGAAGGTTGCCGCCGAAAGTTGAGCCGTGATTGCCGGGTTCGAAAACTCTAGCGGCAGCGCCGCGCGCCAGGCATGCACCAATCGGCACACCGTTGCCAAGACCTTTGGCTGTGGTAACCAGATCGGGCAGGACGCCGGTATGCTGGTAGGCAAAGTATTGCCCGGTGCGACCATTGCCGGTCTGAACTTCATCGAGAATCATCAGCCAGCCATTGTCGTCGCAGATCTGACGAATGCCCTCCAGGTAACCGTCATCGGGAATGATAATCCCGCCTTCGCCGAGGATGGGCTCAAACATGACCGCCACTACATCCGGGTTGTTCCTGCCGATCAGCGCAATCGCGTCGAGATCGTTGAACGGTGCACGAACAAAGCCTGAGAGCAGCGGCTCGAAGCCTGCCTGCGCTTTGCGCGAACCGGTGGCGGTCAGGGTGGCCATGGTGCGACCGTGAAAACTCGCTTCCATCACCACAATGGCGGGTTTCTGAATACCCTTCTTGTGACCGTGCAGGCGGGCTATTTTGATCGCAGCCTCGTTGGCTTCGGCACCGGAGTTGGCGAAGAACACCGCATCCATGCCGGACAGTTCACACAGTTGATCAGCAAGCTGAGATTGCAGCGGTATTTCGTAGAGGTTGGAGGTGTGCAGCAGGGTCTGAGCCTGTTCGCTCAGCGCGCGGCTTATGTTGGGATGGGCGTGTCCGAGACCGCAGACGGCGATGCCGGTCAGTCCGTCCAGGTAGCGTTTGCCATTGCTGTCTTCGAGGTAAACGCCATCACCGCGGCTGAAGGCAACGGGAAGACGTTTGTAGGTTTCCATCAGGTGTGTCATCGCTGCTTCCTGAGCTGATTAACTACTTTCGGGCGGTTGCGTTTTATCACCCACATCCGCATTAAGTGGTTTTGGGACCCTGAAAAAACAACAGGCAGCGAATTAGCTGCCTGCAGAGAAACGAGTGAGAATACGTCAGCTTACGATGGAGTTCAATCTCTGCTCAGCGCCGCCATTGCCGTTTCGAATCGCGTCAAGCCCTGCTCCAGAAACGCCCTCGGGCAGGCAAAATTGAAGCGGACGAAACCTGGAGCGCCAAACGCAGCACCGTCCGAAAGACCCAGGCCGTGCGATTCAAAGAAATCTCCGGGTCGATCCGCGACCGCTGTATCGCGCATGTCGACCCAGGCGAGATAGGTGCCCTCAAGATGGGTCAGTCGTGGCCCGATTACCTCCCGAAGCCGCTTCAGGTTGCCGCGCAGATAATCTTTCAGTTCAGGCAGATAGCTGGATTCGTCAGCGAAGGCGGCCGTGGAGGCGGCAATTGCCAGCGGACCGACATCAGGCACCAGATCTGCCTTCGCGGTGCGGAAGGCGGCTCGCAGATCAGCGTTCGGGATCACCGCCACCGCGCAGGGCAGGCCGGGAATATTGTAGGTTTTGGTTGCCGCATAGAGACTGATGCTGCGTTGTGCTATTTCTGGCGACAGACTGGCCACCGGAATATGTCGGGCGTGCTCATCGAGCACCAGGGAGCAGTGAATCTCGTCTGAACACAGGGTCAGGTTGTGCTCGATACAGAAGTCAGCCAGAGCGGTCAGCTCTGCTTTGCTGTAGACCCTGCCGGTGGGATTCTGCGGATTACAGAACATCAGCAGTCTGGTGCGCTCGGTGACGCTGGCCTGCAGCGCATCGACGTCCATGGTCCAGCGCCCATCGCTGCCGGGTTGCAGCGCAACTTTCTGAGCCTCTAGACCAGTGTTCCCGGGAACAGTCAGGAACGGATAGTACACCGGGGTGGGAATCAGTACGGCGCTATCAGGCTCGGCAACGGCTCGGGCAGCCAGGTTGAAACCGGGCACCACACCGGGCACCCACACCAGCCATTCATCGGGTACCGTCCAGTTGCACGACCGCTGCAGCCAGCCCTGAAACGCCCGGTTTAAGGTATCAGGAACCCGCGTATAGCCGATGATCTCCTGGTCGAGACGTTCACGAATGGCGTCCAGAACAAACTTTGGCGCTGGAAATTCCATGTCCGCGATCCAGAAGGGCAGAATGTCTCGACCCGCATACTTCTCCCACTTGCTGCTGCTGGTGTTGCTTCTGTCGATGACGCGATCGAAGTCGCTGGCGAACGCCTGACTCAATGAACTTCCTTATGCTCTCGCTTTCTAACGCTATTCCTATCCGCTGAACTGGTGGACTGTGAACAGCAGGGCTGATGTGGCTACAATTGCAGGCCTGTACCCACAGTAAAACCAGCCGTGGGATCATTCAACACAATCACATGGTGTGCGCATGAGCGAAGAAGTAATAGCGACAATCAAAGAACAGATCGACAGCAATCCGATCCTGGTCTACATGAAAGGCTCTCCGGGTGCGCCTCAATGTGGCTTCTCTGCACAGACGGTGCAGTGTCTGATTTCCTGTGGTGAGCGGTTTGCCTATGTCGATATCCTCAGCAACCCTGACATTCGTGCAACGCTGCCGGGTTACGCTAACTGGCCAACGTTTCCTCAGCTGTATCTCGAAGGAGAGCTGGTTGGTGGCTGTGACATCATCACCGAGATGTTCGAAAGCGGCGAGCTGGAACCGTTGGTGAAGAAGGCGGCCGCTACAGTCGTTGAAGACTCTCAAGATTAAGTCGTTGAGGACTCTGATTAAGTCGTTGAAGACTCTGATTAAGTCGTTGAAGACTCTCAGCATTGAGTCGTTGAAGACTCTCAATATTGAGTCGTTGAAGACTCTCAGGATTGAGGTAGTTCCAGCAGCCCCCAGCGATTGACCACCTCGCAGAACAACTCTGCAGCGCGCTCGGCGTCGTAGAGGGCTGAGTGAGCGCGGGAATTGTCGAAATCGATCGCAGCCCGTTTGCAGGCCTCGCTGAGCACGGTATGACCAAAAGCCACCGCAGCCAGCGAGGCGGTGTCGATAAAGCTGAACGGGTGAAAGGGGCTGCGTTTCAGTGCGTTTCGCGCGACTGCCACCGTAAGAAACTGCTGATCGAACGCGGCATTATGGGCCACCAGAATAGCGCGCTGGCAATTCGCCTCTTTCATCGCCTGGCGAACATCGGTGAACATCTCCTGCAGCGCGATCTTTTCATCCACTGCGCCGCGTTCTGGATCGTCCGGATCGATGCCGGTCACTTTGAGCGAGGCCGGATCGACGCTGCTGCCGGGATACGCCTGAATGGCTTTGCGCCAGCCGCGGGTGGGTTCAAGGCGATCGCCATTGAATCCAACGTGAACCATGCCAACTTCGAGCAGGGCATGATTCAGCGGATCGAATCCTCCAGTCTCGAAATCGACAACAACGGGCAGGTAGCCACGAAAACGCGTGGCCATATCGGGTTTGACTGACATGGACGCACCATAACACTGAACCCCAGGTCCGCTAAGCGATTACCGGGCGGGAGGCTGAAGTTATGCCGTTTTCGGCCGATAGCGTCTGTGGATAACTGAATATTGAGTGATCGTGCCGGGACGTTGCAGTCTGTTGGTATGGGCGATTATTGTCGGCACACTTGGTGCCGAAAGCGCCGGGCCGGGTGACACTGACCGGGTTGGTGCCGATCTGGAAATTTCTGCTGATCTGGACAGCCCCTGGCGATTTGTCAGTTCAGGTTCGGACTGTCGCTTGGACCAGCAGCTCGGCTCAGTTGGCACTGCGCGTTTTCTCGGCAGCAGCGGTCAGCCGCTGGCTTCAACCGAGACGATCGCCTACCATTCCCCGCCTTTTTCACGAGCGAATTCAGGAGGGAATGCGGTGTCTAGTTGCGCAAGTGACAGTCAATCTCCACAGAAAATAGTCTTGGCCTACTCCGGTGGTCTGGATACATCGGTGATCTGCCGGTGGCTGCAGGAAACCTACGATGCGGAAATCGTCACCTTCACCGCTGACATCGGTCAGGGCGAAGAGGTTGAACCCGCCAGGGCTAAAGCCACCGCAATGGGTGTGAAAGAAATTTACATCGAGGACCTCACCGAGGAGTTTGTTGCGGACTATGTTTTTCCCATGTTTCGTGCCAATACCCTGTATGAAGGGGAATATCTGCTGGGAACGTCGATTGCCCGGCCGCTCATTGCCAAACGGCTGGTGGAAATCGCGCTAGAGACCGGTGCTCAGGCCATCAGTCACGGGGCCACCGGTAAAGGCAACGATCAGGTTCGCTTCGAGTTGGGTGCCTACGCCCTGAATCCGGATATCAAGGTGATCGCACCCTGGCGCGAATGGGATCTGAGTTCACGGGAGACCCTGATGGACTACTGCGAAAAACACCAGATTCCGGTGGATTTTCAGCGTGGTGCAAAGTCTCCCTATTCCATGGATGCCAACCTGCTGCATATCTCCTATGAAGGCGACAATCTGGAAGATCCCTGGGTTGGTCCCGATGAGGACATGTGGCGATGGAGTGTTGCCCCCGAGGTTGCCCCGGATGAAGCTGAGTTCATCGAAATCGAATTTGTCGGTGGCGATGCGGTAGCAATCAACGGCCAGCCGATGTCTCCGGCTGTGCTGCTCAAAGAGCTGAACCTGACAGGCGGGCGGCATGGCGTTGGCCGCAGCGATATTGTTGAAAACCGCTACGTCGGTATGAAAGCCCGTGGCTGTTATGAAACGCCGGGTGGCACCATTCTGCTGAAAGCCCACCGCGCTATTGAATCGATCACCCTGGATCGCGAAGTGGCTCATCTCAAAGACGAGCTGATGCCGCGTTACGCAACAATGATCTACAATGGCTACTGGTGGTCGCCTGAGCGGCGGGTATTGCAGGCGCTGATTGATGAGTCACAGAAGCCGGTCAATGGCAGTGTGCGGCTGAAACTCTACAAAGGTTCGGTCACGGTGGTGGGTCGCCAAGCGCCCGAAGACAGTTTGTATGATGCGAACGTCGTCACATTTGAAGACGATGGGGGGGCGTATCATCAGCAGGACGCGGCAGGCTTCATACGCTTGAACGCGTTGCGATTGCGTCTAGGCGCAAAACGCGGAAGAAAGCTTCTCGAATGACACAGGTTGTGAAATGGGCAACTATCAGGTGCTGTTCAGCGGTGAGATTTCCCCGAACGTTAATGAAGAGACAGTTCGGGCAAATCTGGCTAGAGAGCTTGGCATTGATGAACGCAAAGCCAGGCAGTTGTTCAGTGGTCGCACAGTCGTAATTAAAAGTCAGCTCTCGCAGGCTGACGCATTGTCTGTGCAGACTCGTTTTTCCGATTTCGGCGCAATTTGCCGGGTTAAAGACTTCACGCCCAAAGTCGAAAAAGTCGACTATCGAATTGATCGGGCGGACCGTGAGAATTCTGATCAAACGTTGAAGGACATCACCGCCGCGCATCACGAATGCCCGCGCTGTGGTCATCTGCAGCTTGAAGCCAGTCACTGCGCGCGCTGCGGTATCGATATCGCAGCGGCGATAAAACAGCAGCGCAAAGAAGATCTGATCATTCAGAAAAAGATCCGCGATCTGAAGCGTAAAGATAATCCCACGCCCAGTAGTCCCAGCGCTGAGAGTGGTGAGCAGGACCTCCACTGCGAAGCCGGCGCGCAGGACAGCGACGAGCCGAAAAAGCGTGGCGTCATGGGCTGGCTGCGTAAATCTTCCTGAATCGAAAACTCAGCGGCTCAGCTCAATTCAGTCTTCTCTCTGAATTCACAAAGATCTTCCAGCACGCATGATCCACAGCGTGGTTTGCGGGCAATACACACATAGCGTCCATGCAGAATCAGCCAGTGGTGGGCGTCGCGTTTAAACTCGCGCGGAACCACCTTCTCCAGTCTGTCTTCAACCTGGCGTACGGTTTTCCCGGTTGCCAGTCGAGTGCGATTGGAAACACGATAAATGTGGGTATCCACCGCAATCGTCGGGTGACCGAAAGCAGTATTCAATACGACATTTGCGGTCTTGCGGCCAACACCGGGTAGGGCTTCGAGGGCTTCCCGGGATTCCGGAACTTCACCCGCATGTTGCTCAATGAGAATAAGACAGGTCTTACGCACATTCTCCGCTTTGGTGTTGAACAGCCCGATTGTTTTGATATACGACTTGAGCTTGGCTAAGCCCAGGGCGTGAATGGTTGCAGGTGTGTTCGCTGCTGCGAATAGAGGGCCGGTGGCTTTGTTGACGCTGACATCCGTTGCCTGTGCAGACAGCATCACCGCAATCAGTAACTCAAATGGGGAATCGAAGTTCAACTCTGTCGTCGGTGCGGGATTCGCGGCACGCAGCCGGGTAAATATCTCCTGGCGTTTGGATTTGTTCATGTCTGCCCCTGGTTCTGTGGTGCGTCGTCGCCTGCGGATTCTGGTTGTTCTGTGCTGCTGCGTGAGATCCGATTGATTAACGCGTTGGCACCCGCGAGCAGTAGGCCGGCAGCGAGGAACGCGCCTGGCGGCAAGCTCAACAGCCGGATCTGCCAGTCCTCGGTCAGCAGGTCAAGCTGCCACGCCTGCGCGCTGGGACCAAACAGCTGAGACATTCCGGCAAACAGTGTGCCGCTGCCGAGGAGTTCGCGAAACCCACCAAGCAGCAGCAGAGCAATTGCAAAGCCCAGCGCGGTACCAAGTGCATCGATTACGCTGGCGCCGAGGCTTTGTCGGCTGGCGAAGCTCTCAGCTCGTGACAGGATCATGCAGTTGGTAACGATGATCTGCACGAAAAGCGCGATGCTCAGATAGAGCTCGAATGCAAAAGCCTGCAGCAGCAGCATTGCTGCGGTGGTGAAGGTCGCGATGATCAGCACAAAACACGGCAGGCGGGCAAAATCCGGAATCCAGCGTCGCAGCATCGCAATGCTGCTGCTGGCACCCACCATCACCAGCGCGGTCGCCAGACTCAATCCCAGTGCATTGACCACGCTGGTGCTGACCGCGAGTAATGGACACAGCCCGAGTAGCTGAATCCAGGCGGGATTGTTGTGCAGCCAGGCGTTGCTGAAAATCTGTGTGCCGTGGCTCATGACCGGCACCGGGTATTTGCCGGATCCGGCAGCTGTAGCGCTTGCGCAACGGCCTGTCTGACCGCGTTGCTGCTGATCGTCGCGCCGGTCACCGCATCGATGTGCCCGACGCCAGTCGCGGTGCTGGTGCGGAATTCATCGAGCCAGGAGCCTTGCTGATGGTCGTTGAGGAAATCCGCAATACCCGGTGTTTCCAGATGTCGCACCACGCTGACCCCGATGATTTCCCTTTGATCCGAGCGCCAGGCCAGCAACAGTTCAATAGGACCTGCATAGCCGTCTGCCTGCAGACGGGCTGCGACAATGCGCTGTGCACACCAGACTATCTGATCATCCTGCCAGGCTTCTGCTAGCAGGGCTGTGTCAGGCAGTGTCTCACCCAACAGATCACGCAGCGCCCGCTGATCGTGCGCGCGCTGATTGTCGGCGATCTGGCCCGCAGTTGTCAGATGGGTAATCGACAACACCAGTGCGCAGAACGCGGCGACCAGAACCGGTCCCAGCAGGTTGGTCCGCTCAGCCATGGGCAGCATCCGCCTGCGCCAGTCGGCGATCCAGATAGGGCGTTGCTGCATTGGCCAGCAGTACCGCAAAAGCGATCCCGTCGGGATGGCTGCCGAAAATCCGTATCAGCACGGTCAGCGAACCCACCAGCAGGCCAAACAACCATTGACCGCGGGCGCTGGCCGGGTGGGTGACTGGGTCGGTAACTACAAAAAAAGCGGCGAGCATAGTGCCGCCGGTGAACAGGTGATAGCTCGGAGAGCCAGAGCTTGCTGAGCTGCCGCTGTCATAACCCGCGGCCGCAACGATCACGATGCCAAGCAGCATGCCCGCAGATACCCGCCAGGCCCCCAGTCTCAGCAACAGTAAAACAATCCCGCCGCCCAGGAAGACCGCGTTAATCCATTCCGCCCCGGCGCCACCGAGTGAACCGAAACCATTTTCCGGATTCCAGATGTCGGCGACGGTCGCACCGCCACGAAACTTGAATGCGGTCAGCGCGGTTGCCCCGGACAGCCCGTCGATCAGATCCGGCCAGGTGGAAAGTGCCAGCGGAAATGACAGCAGCGCGGCGGCATAGCCAACCATCGCGGGGTTGAAAACGTTGTTGCCCAATCCCCCATAGGCGTACTTAGCCAGTCCGATCGCGGTAATGGTGGCAAACGCCAGTACGCTCAGGGGCACGGCCGGTGGCATCGCGGCAGCGATGATCAGCGCGGTCACCAGGCTGCTGCCGTCGCTCAGTCGGTTTAAATCAAGCTGCCCCCTCAGCCGTTGACAGATTGCCTCGGTAGCAGTTGCAATCACCGCCGCAAACCCGGCATTCACCAATATCATCGGACTGGTCAACCAGGCGGTTACTACCAGTCCCGGAATCAGGCAGGCGGCCACCATCAGCATGATGCCGCGGGTATCGCGGGCTACCATTGCCGCGGGCCTGAACGCAGTCTGGCGGAGCGGCGATCGCTGGCAATGACTGCGGCCTGAGCCAGCCGCTCCTGGCGGCTTTCGAACAGGGCGCGGGCCCGTTTGGCTTCCTGTTCCACCGTGTCCCGGGTTTGAAGTTTGCTTTTTGCCACCGCGAAGGTTCCCGCCAGATCAAGGCCGCTGGGACAGACCTGATTGCACAGAGCGCACTCAATACAGTCATCAAGACCGTGTGCGATGGCACCGCTGGGTAGTTCGCTGCGGCTTGTCCACCACAGCAGATCCGGACTCAGATCTTCGGGGCACGCGGGTCGACACAGGCCGCAGCGTATACACGCATCCCCTGTAGCCGCTTGCGTGGTGGACGGCTGATTACCCGGCCAGGGTTTATCCTGCGCGGGAACCAGACTGATGCAGTCTACCGGGCAGGGGTCCAGGCACAGCTCGCAGCCTGTGCAGCGATCTTCGATCACCGTGTGCAGCCATTGTGGCGCACCGGCGATAGCGTCGACGGGGCAGGCTTCAATACACAGAAAACAGCCGATGCACTCAGACTCATCAATGACCGCACGGACCGGAGCAGGTGTTGGCAGGCGGCCGCCGGACTCACGGCCAAGCAGGTTTTCCATGGCTGCCTGAACGGGTGCGCCGCCCGGTGGACACTGATCCAGTGGGGCACCTCCGATCACAGCTTCAGCATAGGGGCGGCAGCCCGGATAGCCGCACTGAGCGCACTGGGTTTGAGGCAGCAGCGCATCGACAGCGTCGATGAGTTGCGTGTCATCGCTGGCCAGGCGACGCCTGGCCAGCTTCAGCAGCAGCACAACGCTGAACATCAACAGCGGTAACAGTAACAGTGGCGCGAGATCTCCCATCAGACACCAAATCCGGCGAAACCCATAAATGCCATCGACAGAATTCCAGCGGTAATCAGGGTAATGGGTGTGCCAGAAAACGCTTCCGGAATTCGGGCATCCTGCAGCCGTTCGCGGATCGCAGCGAACAGAACCATGACCAGCGTAAAGCCCAGCGCTGCGCCGCTGGCGTAGGCGATGGTTGCGGCGAAGCTCAGCGACTGTTGCAGTGCCAGCAGCGCGACACCGAGTACAGCGCAGTTGGTGGTGATCAGAGGCAGATAGATGCCCAGCACCTGATGAAGCAGCGGGCTGGTGCTGCGCAGGTACAGCTCGGTTAGCTGGACCACGCTGGCGATGACCACTATGAAGACTATGATCCTGAGGAATTCCAGACCCAGAGGCACCAGCAGCTGATGATGCAGCACATAGGTTGCGACGGCGGATAACGTCAACACAAAGGTTGTTGCCAGTCCCATCGCAGCGGCGGTGTCATAACGCCCCGTCGAGCCGATGAACGGACACAACCCGAGAAATTGCGCGAGCACGAAGTTGTTGACCAGAAGAGCACCGAGAAGAATGAGCGCCAGATCGGCCATCAGTTCACTCAGCGCACAATCATTCCCGGCTGCGCACCGGTGTCGGGAGCGATCAGGAAGATGTCTTTGCCACCAGGTCCGGCCGCCAGGACCATGCCTTCAGAAACTCCAAAGCGCATCTTCCGGGGTGCCAGATTGCTTACCACTACGGTCAGCTTGCCGACCAGATCCGCCGGGTCGTAAGCCTCGCGGATGCCGGAAAATACCTGTCGCTGTTGATCACCCAGATCGAGAGTCAGCGCCAGCAGTTTGTCTGCACCCTCAACCAGTTCTGCGTTGACGATCTGGGCCACCTTGAGTTCGACTTTGTTGAAGTCATCGATACTGATGAAGGGATTCTGCGTTGCGTTTGCTGCCACTTCGGGATCTGCTTCGTTGCTGGACTCAGCTGATGCGCCAGCATCGGGAACCTTGGATGCTTCGATCAGCTGATCCACCGTTTTTCGATCGAGTCGGGTGATCAACGATTCATAGCGGTTGATTTTATGAGACAGCAGCGGCGCTGCCGCATCCTCCCAGCGCAGAGGTTCGATGTTCAGGAGTTTTTCAGCCGCCTGCACCATCTTGGGCAGCACCGGTTTCAGGTACACGAGCAACGCCCGAAACATGTTGACTGCCTGGCTGCAGACCAGCTGGACGCGTTCGCGTTGGTCTTCCTGTTTGACCAGTTTCCAGGGTTCGTGGCGGGCGATGTACTGATTAGCCAGGTCAGCCAGTGCGGATACCTCTCGTACCACCTTGCTGGTTTCACCTGCTTCGTAGTAGCCGGCGAGTTCACCTTCAGCTACCACGAACCTGTCCCAGAGTTCCGGGTCGTCGACACGATCGGCGAGCAATCCGTCGAACTGTTTGTTAATGAAGCCGGAGCAGCGGCTGGCTATGTTGACGATTTTACCGACAAGATCCGAATTCACCCGCTGCACAAAGTCATCCAGGTTGATGTCGATGTCGTCGACACTGCCGTTGAGCTTGGTGGCGTAGTAGTAACGCAGGTATTCCGGCTCCAGGTGCGCCAGATAGGTGCTGGCGTTGATCGCGGTACCGCGGGACTTGGACATCTTGCGTCCTTCCACCGTGACAAAGCCATGAGTGTGGATCCGAGTGGGTTTGCGGAAACCCGCGCCATCGAGCACTGCGGGCCAGAACAGTGCGTGAAAGTTGATGATGTCTTTGCCGATGAAATGGTGCACTTCGCTTGAATTTTCCGGCAGCCAGTAATCGTCGAAGCTCAGGGTGTTGCCCTGATCAACCAGATTCTGAAAGCTGGCCATGTAGCCGATGGGTGCATCCATCCAGACGTAGAAATACTTGTCTGTGGTTCCCGGAATCAGAAATCCGAAGTAAGGAGCGTCGCGGGAAATGTCCCAGGGTTTCAGACCGCTATCCAGCCACTCGGCGAGCTTGTTGGCTACCTGTGCCGACACTGCGCCGCTGGTTGTCCAGTCTTTGAGCATGTTTGTGTATTGCGGCAGATCGAAAAAGTAATGCTCGGATTTGCTCAGCGCGGGCGTGGCGCCGGAAATCAGCGACCGTGGATTACCCAGGTCGGTCGCATCGTAGGTGGCACCACAAGCCTCACAGTTGTCGCCGTATTGATCTGGCGTCTTGCAGCGCGGGCATTCGCCTTTGACAAAGCGGTCAGCGAGAAACATTTTGCGCTCAGGGTCGTACAGCTGCTGGACTTCGCGAGTGAAGATAAGCGAGCGGTCTTTTAGACGATTGAAAATCAGCTCGGCGAAATGTCGATTTTCCTCAGAATGGGTTGAGTAGTAGTTATCATGCTCGACCAGGAAGTGGCGAAAATCTTCGGCGTGCTCGACCCGGATTTTTTCGATCAGTTGCTCTGGCGTAACGCCTTCTTCTTCTGCTTTCAGCATCGTCGCAGTGCCGTGGGTGTCGTCGGCACACACATAGCTGACCTGATGGCCACGCATTCTCTGAAAACGTACCCAGATGTCGGTCTGAATGTGTTCCAGCAGGTGGCCGATGTGGATGGCGCCGTTGGCATTGGGCAAGGCGCTGGTCACGAGTATGCGTCTTGTCATTGAAGCAGACTTCCGAGGCTAGGGTGGCGAGAAACCCGCGACTATAACCGCAACTCGCCTATAATGCGCGCTCTTTGAGGAACCCGTCGCTGACATGAAAGTTGAAGATTTTATCGATCCATATCTGCATAAAACCTGGGCTGAACTGGGTGCGAGAATTCTTACCAGCGGCAACAGAGTTTCGGTGACGCTCGGCTATCCGGCGCAGGGTCTGGTCAGCGATTACCAGGCGAACCTGCGGCAGTTTCTGGCCACTGAAGACCTTGAGCTGGATCTTCGCTTTGCTGCGCCATCGAGGCGGGGTGGACCGCAGATCCGCAACATTATCGCGGTGGCGTCGGGGAAAGGTGGTGTTGGTAAGTCCACCACTGCGGTCAACCTGGCGTTGGCGTTGGACGCAGAAGGCGCCAAGGTTGGACTGCTCGACGCGGACATCTATGGCCCGAGCCAGGGCATGATGTTGGGGGTTGAAGAGGGTCGGCGTCCGGAGATCAAAGACGGCAAGAGCTTTACGCCAATCAAAGCCCACGGCCTGCAGACCATGTCGATGAGTTTCATGGTGTCAGAGAACACCCCGATGGTCTGGCGTGGTCCGATGGCATCTGGAGCGCTGCAGCAACTGCTGTCACAGACCGCCTGGGATGACCTCGACTACCTGATTGTCGATATGCCCCCCGGCACCGGTGACATTCAGTTGACGCTGTCTCAGCAGGTTCCCGTCGCCGGTGCGGTGATCGTCACGACTCCCCAGGACATTGCGCTGATGGATGCCCGCAAAGGCATAGAAATGTTCCGCAAGGTGGATATCCCAGTGCTGGGTGTGATCGAAAACATGAGCAGTTTCTGTTGTCCCAACTGCGGATTTGAGACTGCTCTGTTCGGCAGCGGTGGCGGCGCGCGGATCGCCGCAGATTTCGCAACCCCGCTGCTGGCGCAGCTGCCGCTGACAATGAGTATCCGTGAGCAGGCGGATGGTGGTGAGCCTTCGGTGATTGCAGAGCCTGACGGTGACATAGCCGGTCGTTATCGTGATGCCGCGCGCTTCATGGCGGCGCGACTGTGGGGGCTGCAGAGTCAGGCACCCGCACCCACCATCAGTGTTGCGGACGACTAGCCCGGTAATTAGGAAAATACGTTATGACGATCAAATCGGATCGATGGATCCGCGAAATGGCCGGAAAAGGCATGATTGAACCCTTTGAGCCTAATCAGGTTCGATTCTCAGGGGGCGACAAGGTCATTTCATATGGCACCTCGAGTTATGGTTACGATGTGCGCTGTCAGGGACAGTTCAAGGTTTTCACCAACATCAACTCGGCTACTGTGGACCCGAAAGCGTTCGATGCGCGCAGCTTTGTCGACGTTGAGGGTGACGTCTGCGTGATTCCACCTAATTCTTTTGCACTGGCCAGCACCGTGGAGTACTTCCGGATACCGGCAGACGTGCTGACTATCTGTCTCGGCAAATCCACCTACGCGCGCTGTGGCATCATTGTTAATGTCACCCCGCTGGAACCCGAGTGGGAAGGTCACGTGACCCTGGAATTTTCCAATACCACCACGCTGCCGGCAAAGATCTACGCCAATGAAGGGGTGGCGCAGATGCTGTTCTTTCAGTCGGATGAACGGTGCGAAACCACCTACAAGGATCGCGGTGGTAAATACCAGGGGCAGGTGGGTGTGACGCTGCCGAAACCTTAGTCAGGTATCAGGAGATCAGGATCTGGCCGTTGCCAACGTCGGTGTCCGGAGCGGTCAGCTTGCCGATGACGGATGCCGTCTCACCTTGATCGCGCAGGGTCTGCAGAGTGTTTTCCACATCCGCTTCGGCCACACAAACCACAAAGCCGCAGCCGCAGTTGAAGGTGCGCAGCATCTCCGTTTCGTCGATATTGCCAGCCTGCTGCAGCCAGCTGAAGACCTCCGGCCGGCTCCAGGCATCAACATCGAGCAGTGCGGCGATATCGTCGCGGCCGCTCCACATCCGGGGCAGATTTTCCAGCAGTCCGCCGCCGGTGATGTGTGACATACCGAGCACGGTAACCGAGTCGCGCAGAGCCAGAATACTGCGGGCATAGATACGTGTGGGCGCCATGAGCTGGTCGAGCAGCTGGGCGCTGACGGTGGTACCCGAGCTTTCGATCACGCGACGAATCAGCGAGTAACCGTTGGAGTGCGGACCGGTGCTGGCCAGGCCAATCAGACGGGTACCCGGGATCAGGTCTGCGCCGCTGACAATCTCAGCTTTTTCGACCACGCCAACACAAAACCCTGCCAGATCGTAGTCGCCATCGCCGTAGAAACCCGGCATTTCTGCGGTTTCTCCACCAACCAGCGCGCAGCCGGCAAGCTCACAGCCAGCAGCGATGCCTTTGATTACCCGCTCGGCAGTATCCACATCGAGCTTGCCGGTCGCGTAGTAATCAAGGAACAGAAAGGGTTCGGCACCGGTCACCAGCACATCGTTGGCGCACATGGCCACCAGATCCTGGCCAACCTGATCGTGGCGATTGAAATCGATCGCGAGTTTCAGCTTGGTGCCGACACCGTCGGTGCCTGTGACCAGGACCGGTTGGCGATAACCACTGGGCAGTTCTGCAAGGGCAGCAAATCCGCCGATACCGCCAAGCTGTTCGGGGCGTCGGGTGGCGCGAGCAGCCGGGGCAATTCGCTGCACCAGTTCATTGCCGGCATCGATGTTTACACCCGCGTCACGATAGGTAAGGCCTTTGCTCAAGACGACCACTGCTATGGGATTTCGAGGGGCGCAGAGTCTACCAGACCTCGCCTGGCGATTTCGGTAAACTTCGGCACCGTTGTTGTTTGGAGGCGACCTTTGCCGAGACCGGGATTCCGATGGCTGACGCGGCTGACGCTCGGTGCGTGGCTGCTGTGCAGTGCCGCCGGCACTCACGCCGTCAGCGTGGTGCCGTGGCTGTATGAAGTAGCGGTTCCGGTAGACAGCCAGTCCACGGCCGACCGTCAGCGCGCGTCGAGTCAGGCGCTGCTGATCATGCTGGCTCGTGCCACCGGGCTTTCCTACGTACCGCGCAGTGAGCCGGTTCGGGAGGCGCTTGCGAACCCGGAGCGCTACTACAATGAATTCAGCTTCGCGAACCAGAGCGACGAGGGCCTCGACCTGCTGATTCAGTTCGATCCACGCGCCGTGCTCGAGTTGCTCAAGCGTGCCGATCTGCCGATCTGGCGCTCGGCTCGTGATCGGGTGGTTGCCTGGCTGGTGCTGGAGCGTGGTGGTGAGCGAATTCTGGTCGGGGCTGCAACCACGGACGAAGCATCCGCGGAGCAAGCGAGGGCGGATGAAGTGAAGACTGCGCTGGTCGAAAGATCCCGGGATCGAGGCCTGGATCTCAGTCTGCCGTTGCTGGATCTGGAGGATCAGCTCAATGTCACTCCGGCCGCGGTCTGGGGCCGGCTGTCGCAGGTGCTGGAACCCGCCTCGCGCCGCTACGATGCGGATGTACTTCTGGTCGGTCGCCTGCAGGAGACTGCGCCTGACCAGTGGCTGGGTGAGTGGGAGTTCTGGCTGGATAATCAGGTGCTTACCCATCAGACCAGCGGACCTGATCTGCTGACCCAGGCTGCCCAGATGGTGGATCTGCTCACAGACGAACTGGCTGCGCGTAACGCGGTGCTAGGACGTGAGTCCGGAGCGCTGCAGCTGTCCGTCAGCGGCGTCCGTAATCCTGCGGACTATGGCAGCCTGCTCAGCTATCTGCGCAGTCTGGAATTTATTGATGCAGTCGCCGTCAGCCGGCTGCAGGGGGATCGACTGTGGATCGATCTGCAGACCCGGGCCGATGCCGATCAGCTCGGGGATCTGTTTGAAGCTGACGGACAGATGTTCAGGGATCGGTTGGCCCTGGTGGGCGCTGCTGATCTGCAACTGGTCTGGCGTCAGCAGTGATCGAACTTTCACCGCGGCAGATTCCCAACCTCATCACCCTGCTGCGGATTGTGCTGGTGTTTCCGACGACCTGGCTGCTGTGGGAGTCGAGGTATGTTGAAGGTCTGATTCTGATGAGTGTGGCGGGTGCCAGCGATGCGCTCGACGGCTGGCTGGCCCGTCGTTTTCAGTGGGGCAGCCGGTTCGGTGCAGCCATGGATCCGGTGGCTGACAAGCTGCTGGTGGCGGCAATGTTCATCGTTTTCACCTGGCAGGGGCATATTGATCTGTGGCTCACGGCCATTGTCCTGACGCGGGATTTCATCATCCTGACCGGGGCTGCGAGTTATCGGCTGCTGTTCGAACCAATCGAATTTGCGCCGACCTTCATCAGTAAAGCCAACACGGCGATGCAGATTGTCACCGTGCTGTTGATGCTGCTGGCATTGTGTGAATTTCCGCACGTCAGTCCGTTTGCCGGAATGTTAGCAGACCCCTACTGTTTCTATATTCTTGCGGTACTCGGTGTCAGTTCCGGCCTGGACTACGTTATCACCTGGGGACAGCGGGCCTGGCGTCACGGCCGACGTTTTTCATGATTGTGCAGCCATGACCGTACGGCAATTACCGATTCCTCTGGCGGTGAACGGTGCGTGTGATTTTGCCAGTTTCCGAACCGGTGACAACGCGGAACTGCTGGCTCAACTGCGAACACTGGCTCTGCTGCCTGATGGCATTGGTCTGTGGCTGTGGGGTGAAGGGGGTTCAGGGCGCAGTCACCTGCTGCAGGCGCTGTGTCAGGAGGCAACATCACACCAGTACCCGGCGATCTATCTGCCGCTGGCGACACTGGCCGCTGACCCGGAAGCGATAGACGGTCTCGAAGGAGGCGTGATAGCGATCGATGACGTGGAACTCTGGCTTGGTGATCGCAGGCTCGAAACCGCACTGATGGCCCTCTATCAGCGACAACTCACCAGCACCGGCGTGCTCGTAGTTGCAGCGGGCTCTGCAGCGGTCGGGGCCAACTTCGCGCTGCCGGATCTGGCATCGCGTCTGCGCGCTTTGCCTTCATTCCGGGTGCAGCCGCTTGGGGATGCTGATCTCGTGGCGGTGCTCAAAGCAGCCGCCCACCAACGCGGGCTGATTCTGAACAAGATCACTGCTGATTTCTGGATTACCCGCTCTCGACGCAGTCTGCCAACCCTGCTGGCGGAGCTGGACGAACTGGATCGGGTGGCGCTGGCTGCGCAACGGCGTCTTACCATACCTCTGCTGAAAGACGTGCTGAAACTGTGAGCCGGGTTCTGTTTACCGGAGGCGGAACCGCCGGACACGTCATTCCGGCGATTCCGGTGATGCGGAAACTGGCGCAGGCAGGCGTGGAAATAGCCTTTGTCGGCAGTCACAGTGGTCTCGAAGAGGATCTGCTGCGCGATGAGAAGCTCCGCTATTTCGGTATTTCGTCGGGCAAGTTGCGTCGCTATTTTTCGCTTCAGAACGTGTTGGATGTATTTCGTGTGCTGCTCGGCGTGGTCAATGCCCTGTCGGTCATTGCCCGGTTTCGCCCGGATGTAGTGTTTTCCAAGGGGGGGTTTGTCAGCTTCCCGGTGGTCTTTGCTGCCTGGCTGTGGCGTATTCCGGTAGTCGCACACGAATCCGATCTGACCCCGGGCCTGGCCAATCGCCTGGCACTGCCTTTTGTCCGGACCCTGTGCGTGAATTTCCCCATCACCCATCCGGCCAGCTTCGCCGGCAAAGTGCTCTATACCGGTACCCCGGTTCGACCGGCGCTTGTTAACGGTGATGCCAACGCCGGCAGACGACTGCTGGGGATCGAACCCTCAAAGCCCGTGCTGCTGGTGACCGGCGGCAGTCTTGGCGCCGATGCGATCAATGCCACGGTGAGGCGCTCGCTCCCGGAGCTCACTGCCCACTGGCATGTGGTTCACGTCTGCGGTTCCGGCAAACGCGCGGAAATCACCAACTCTCATTACACACAGTTCGAATATGTTCGCGATGAGTGGGGCGATCTGCTGGCTGCAGCTGATCTGGTGGTGTCACGCGCAGGTGCGAATACGCTTTATGAACTGCTGCTGCTCGGCAAAGCCAACCTGCTGGTGCCACTGTCGAAGCAGGCCAGTCGGGGTGATCAGATTGAAAACGCGGAATATGCCGCGTCGCTCGGCTTCAGTCGGGTGATTGCGGAAGAAGACCTGACCACCACCACGCTGGTCAGCACCGTCACGGAAATGGCGACGCAGCTCGATGGCTTGCACCGCGCGCTGGCAGCTTTTGTGGCACCGGATTCGGTTGAGCTGATCAGTGCGGAAATCTGCTCCCATCTGCCGAGCCACGGTTAAGCCATCATTTTGCTCGAAGGGTGACGGCAGCGGCGAATTAGCGTAGTTTCCCCGCGCTTGATTGCCGGGACCTGGGACGTGACGCCTGATGTATAAAATTCGTACCTTCAACAACATTGCCGCACGCGGGCTGGAACAATTCCCTCGCGAAAATTATGAAGTCAGTTCTGAGATAGGCGACCCACACGCGATTCTTCTACGCAGCCATAAACTGGCGCCCTCCGACCTGTCCCCCAGTCTGCGTGCTGTCGCCAGAGCCGGTGCGGGTACGAATAATGTACCAGTGCAGGCCTGTACAGACGCCGGCGTGGTGGTGTTCAACACTCCGGGCGCTAATGCCAATGCGGTTAAAGAGCTGGTGCTCACTGCGCTGCTGCTGGCTTCACGGGATGTGGTAGGTGGCATCGCGTATGTAAAGAGCCTCGCCGGTATTGATGACGAAGCCGAACTCAACACCCTGGTGGAAGCCGAGAAAAAACGTTTCAAAGGTCGTGAGCTGGAGGGCAGATCGCTGGGTGTTGTCGGCCTGGGCGCAATTGGTTCGATGGTTGCCCGTGCTGCTCTTGACCTTGGCATGCACGTGCTCGGCTACGACCCGGCAATTTCTGTGGATGCAGCCTGGCGACTGCCGAGCGAAGTACAGCGGATGGAAAACCTGCCCAGCCTGTTTTCTCGGGCGGATTTCGTGACGCTGCACGTGCCTCTGCTCGATGAAACTGAAGGTATGATCAATGAAGAGAGCCTGCGCTCGTTCCGCAGTGGCAGTGTGCTGTTGAATTTCGCCCGCCAGCCGATTGTCGATTCACAGGCGCTTGCCAGTGCGCTCGCTGATGGCCGGATCCGACTCTATGTTGCCGACTTTCCGGTGCCCGGCCTCACCAACCATCCCAACGTGCTGCTGACCCCTCATCTTGGCGCAAGCACTGAAGAAGCAGAAGAAAACTGTGCAGTGATGGCTGCCGCACAGCTGGTCGAGTTCCTGCAGACGGGCAACATCCGTAACTCGGTCAATTTCCCGGCTGTGCAGCTTGAACCCGCGGGTGGTTATCGTCTGGCGGTCACCAACCGCAATGTGCCCGGCGCGCTGGGGCAGATGACTTCAGTGCTGGCTGATCAGGGCATTAACGTGGTCGATATGCTCAATAAGAGTCGCGGTGATGTGGCCTACAATCTCATCGACGTGGCCGACGAACCGCAGCAGACCCTGATCGACGATATCTGTGCGATCGAGTCGGTGATGAACGTCCGCGAATTTGAAATTTAGTATCGTTTCAGTCTCTGGCGGCAAACTTGTAGCCGCGACGTGCCTGTCGGCTGCGAAACCGCAGCGGCGACAGCAATCGCTCGGCGCCGGCCAGCGGCAGAAAGTCTCCGAGGATGGCGGCGGTTAACTGAACCGCGGCGGCGTGACTCATCACCGTGCCCATCGAGCCGTGTCCGCAGCTGACATAGCGATCGGCAATGGCCGCGCCGCTGCGATCATACAGCGCGCCGACAATGGGCAGCCGATCAGAGGACACACTGCGTGCTCCTCGGTACTGCCCCTGCCAGGAGACACTCTCGCGGCCCAGACCCGTCAGGCGATGCAGGTGTTCAGTGTTAGTGGCGGTGGCTTCGCGTTCCGGCCAGGGTTGGTATTCGTAACTGGCCCCCACCGCCAGGGTGTCCTGCATCGGTGCCACATAGCCGTTGCCGACCAGGGCAGCTTGAGGTGTTCGAGCGCCATCCAGTGTAAAGACATCAATCTGCCCGGCCACTTCAGCTACTTCCAGATACTCTGCGCCCGGCAGAGACTGACTTGCCGTACCGCAGGCGGCAATGCACGGCGTGTCCGGCCAAGCGGCGAGTTGGCCGACGCTGAATTGAATATTCGGGTGGTCCAGCAGTTTCCGGCACAGCAGCGGCGTCTGCACGATCCAGGCATCGTGGAAGTGCAGCACCGGGGTATCTACAGTCAATCCAGCGATTGTGCTGGCGGTGTCCGCATCCGCCAGGCTCAGCCAGTTGCCACCTGTTGAATACTGCTCTGCAACGGTCTGCAGACGCTCGAGGGGATAAGTCTCTGAAGGTACCTGCAGCACGCTGGTGCAGTGCAGCGCATCGCTCGGGTGATAATTGTCGAAGCTGGCGCAGTAGGCGCGCGCATACAGGTAAGCGTGCGCGCGCAGCAGGCCTTCAGGTTCCTGGTTGCCCAGCAGTCTGCCGTGCATAACGGTCGCTGGAATTGCGCTGGCTCCCGCCGCGATTGCGGCGCGGTCAAATACCTTTACTGATACACCAGCCTCGGCAAGGTGTCGCGCCGCGCTGGCGCCAGCGATGCCAGCGCCGATGATCTGAACTTCGCTTGGCGGGTTGAACGGCGGCAGTGTCGATGCGGTCAAAGTCCCGGCGAGACTCTCGCGCTTGTGGGGTCGCTGATCAACGCGCCGCATCGTGAAACCGGCGGCTTGCAGCGCGCGGCGTACCCGGCCAGCAGAAGTGAAAGTAGCTACGCCAGCGCCGGTGCGGCTGACTGTGGCCAGATTGCTCAGCAGTTCCTGGTCCCACATATCGGCATTACGGTCGGGCGCAAATCCGTCGAGCAACCACAGTGCAAAGGGCCGTCGCTGTTCAGCAACCAGCTGTGCTATCCCATCGGCAGCCTCTCCCCAGAATAATGACAGGGTTATCTGACCGCCTGCGAGGCTGCGTTGATGCCAACCCGGCAGCAACGGTGGGTAGACGTGCTCCAGTTCCTGATAAACGGGAAAGTCAGATTGCCGCAGCCGGGCAATGTGGCGAAAGTCGTCTGAGGACAGCGGTGCGCGGTCGACACTGACGAAGTGCAGGCGCTGTCCTCTGGCAACGCAGGCCGCGGCGATCACGGCGAAATTCAGTCCGGTACCAAAGCCGAGTTCACCCACAAGCAGAGTCCGGTCAGCGCCGAGCAGTTCGTCAAAGCCGGTGGGTTCCAGAAACACCCGTCGGACTTCGGCCGGACCATCAGGGGCGTGATAAATATCCTGGTAGTCCTCGGCATAAGGCTGTCCGTCTCGCCAGCTCAGCCGGGCAGGATTGATCATTCACCCTCCGGATCACCGACGGCGACCGGTCGGGCGGGATCTCGAATCCACTCACTCCAGGATCCGGGGTAGAGCGCGGGTTCGGGAAAACCGGCAACATTGAGCGCCAGAATGTTGTGGGCGGCAGTGACACCTGAACCGCAATAACACACCAGGTCAGCGTCTTCGAACTGGCTGAAACGCGCCTTGAGCCGCGCTGCGCTGAGGAAACGACCATCTGTTCCCAGGTTGCCCTGGAAGGGCAGACAGCTTGCCCCCGGGATGTGTCCGGCGACCGGGTCAATGGGCTCTTCGACTCCGGCAAAACGGGGCTGGCTGCGGGCGTCGATCAGATGGAAAGTGTTCAACCCGGCACACAGCTGATCGACCTCGATGCTTCTGGTCAGCGCAGCTGCGATGGTGAAGTCTCCTGGCGGGTTGGATTGGGTAGCGGTTTCCAGTTCGCCATCCCAGACTGCTAAACCACCATCTAAAACCGCGACCGCGGCATGGCCCAGCCAGCGGATGCACCACCAGGCACGGGCAGCGAACGCTCCGCCGGCATCGTCGTAGACGACCACCTGAGAGTCGTTGCTGATGCCAAGTTGCCGCAGACGACCCGCCAGTGCCTCGGCGTTGGGCAATGGGTGGCGGCCACCTGCGCCGGGCGGGGCGGCCAGATCATCGTCGAGCGACAGGTAGACTGCGCCAGGTAGGTGGCCTTCAGCATAGAGCCGTTGACCATGCTCGCGATCGCCGAGTGCAGCCCTACAGTCTAGTATCTTTACGTTATTTGCGGTTTTAAGCTCAGCGAGCGTAATCAGGTTGGTATAACTCATTGGCGATTCCTGGCGGCTTTGTCAAAACGGCTTCGAGCAGGAGGCCAGTGTTTATCTGGGCTCCAGAGCGTTGCCGGTAGACATTTACACGTTGATGGAGTTCTCAGGCGTAACCGTTGTCTAACACTTTAGATAGTAATTGCTCCTATAATTTAGGGGTAACCCGAGGTAGAAGTTTTCAAGCGGTATTGTCACAATGCCGCCCAATTCCTACCCCATTTTTCAGCGGAGGCTCGCATTAGTGAACGCCTTATTGGACCTGCTTAGCAACGGACTTCTCAACCTCTCCTGGGTCGGTATCGTTATCTACACCCTCGTGGTGACTCACATCACCATCGTCGGTGTCACTGTTTATTTACATCGCCACTCGGCTCACCGCTCTGTGGATCTGCATCCTGCTCTGCAGCATTTTTTCCGGTTCTGGCTGTATATGACAACCGGTATGGTCACCAAAGAGTGGACGGCTATCCATCGCAAACATCACGCCGTCTGTGAGACTGAAGAAGATCCGCACAGTCCGCAGGTGCGTGGCCTCAACGAGATCCTCTGGCGCGGCGCAGAAGCCTACCGGGAGTCTTCCAAGCAACCAGAGATTATGGAACGCTACGGTTCCGGGTGCCCCGATGACTGGATGGAGCGCAACGTCTACACCGGCCGCAGCGCGTGGGGTGTTTCCGCGTTGCTGGTGATTAACATCGTGATGTTTGGCGCCATTGGCGCAACTATCTGGGCCATCCAGATGGTCTGGATTCCGTTCTTTGCGGCGGGTGTTGTCAACGGCATCGGTCACTGGTGGGGCTACCGTAATTTCGAGTGTCCGGACGCGGCGACCAATATCTCGCCCTGGGGCATCATCATCGGCGGTGAAGAACTGCACAATAATCACCACACCTATCCTAATTCGGCCAAGCTGTCGCAGAAGCCCTGGGAGTTCGACATCGGCTGGTTCTGGATTCGTCTGTTCGAAACCTTCGGCCTGGCCAAAGCGAAAAGCACCGGTCCCGTCGCTCATAAAGTGCCCGGCAAACAAACCCTGGATATTGATACTGCCTGGGCAGTACTAAACGATCGCTTCAGAGTAATGGCCAACTATGCGGAGAGTGTGGTCAAGCCGCTGGTGGCTCAAGAAATCAAAACCGGCAGCGTGCGGGAAGCCAAGGCGACATTGTGTCGCGAGCCCTCTCTGATAGCGCCGCTGGATAAGAGCCGCATCGATGAACTGGTGTCGTCGAGTCCAAAGATCAAACAGGCCTACGAACTGCGGCTGCGACTTCAGGATGTCTGGAGCAAGCGCGGCGGTAATGCGGAAGAAATGCTCCAGGCGCTCAAGCAGTGGTGTGTGGATGCGGAAGCTACCGGCATACAGGCTCTGCGGGACTTTGTAGAAGAGCTTCGCTCGTATACAACGTTGAAGTCGGTTTCCGGATAAACTGAGCAGCTTGAGTTCAAACGGCGGGCATGGCCCGCCGTTTTTGTTTGAGCGTTTATCCGCTCCGGCGTTTTTTACATCCGCTCCGGCTTTTTACATCCGCTCCGGCGTCTCGATACCCAGCAGTTCCAGGCCTTTTTTCAGGGTGATTGCGGTGCGATCCGCCAGCAGCAATCGGCTGGTTTTTACATCGTCCGCTTCGCTGAGTATCGGGCAGGCTTCGTAAAAGCGCATGAAGACACTGGCCAGGTCGTAGAGATAGCTGCACAGATGGTGCGGGTAAACGTCTCCGGCTACCTGCTCGAGCACTTCCTGGAAACGACTCAGGGACAGACACAGGGCACGTTCTGGGGGTGTCTGGATGGTGATCACACCTTCCAGTTCAGCGGCCGTAGTATTGGCACGGCGGAAGATGCTGCGGATTCGAGTATAGGCATACTGCAGATAGGGTGCGGTGTTGCCTTCAAACGACAACATCTGGTCCCAGTCGAAAATGTAGTTGCTGGTCCGATTCTTTGACAGGTCTGCATACTTCACAGCACCAATGCCAACCATGCGGGCCAGGCTTTCCCGCTGCGAAGCCTGCAGTTCGGGATCTTTCTCGGTGATCAGCTTGAGTGCTTTGGCGACCGCTTCATCGAGAAGTTCGTTCAGTTTGATCAGACCCCCTTCACGGGATTTGAATGGCCGTCCGTCTTTGCCGAGCATGTTGCCGAAAGGCTGATGTTCGAGCACCGCTGCCTCACGGCTGAAACCCGCCCTGCGGCTTATCAGGAAAATCTGTGCGAAGTGCTGGCTCTGTCTGGCATCCGTCAGGTAGATGACACGGTCTGCGTTCAGCGTGATGGTGCGGTGACGGACTGCAGCCAGATCGGTGGTCGAATACAGATAGCCGCCGTCAGACTTCTGCACGATCACACCCATCGGCGAACCGTCTTTGGCCTGGTATTCGTCGAGGAAGACACACTGCGCACCTTCCGATTCGCTGAGCAGACCCTTTTCTGCCAGGTCACTGATGATGCCGGGAAGGGCGTCGTTATAGGCGCTCTCTGCCATCACATCGGCCATCGTCAGCGTGGTGCCGAGACGGTCATAGATGGCCTGGCAGTGAGACAGAGAAATCCGAATGAACTTCTGCCATTGCGCCAGCGCTGCGGGATCGCCGGACTGCAGAGCCACCACCGCCTGGCGGGCTCGATCAGCAAACTGGGCATCAGCATCGAAGCGGGCTTTGGCTGAGCGGTAGAACTCCTCGATGTCTGCCAGTTCGTCCGAACGATCACTGGTTTCAGCAAGGTAAGTCAGCAGCATACCGAACTGCGTGCCCCAGTCGCCGACGTGGTTCTGGCGGATTACCCGGTGGCCGAGTGCTTCCAGAATTCTGGCGATGGCATCACCGATGATCGTGCTGCGCAGATGGCCAACGTGCATCTCTTTGGCCAGATTGGGCGCTGAGTAGTCGACCACCACGGTTTCACTGTGGCTGGCTGGTGTGATCAATGCGGCGTCTGGAGCAACGCTTTCAATAAGAACCGAGTTGGCCAGAGTCACATTGATGAAACCGGGCCCGGCGATTTCCAGCTTCTCCACCAGATCCTGCGCATCGACTGCAGCAATTATCTGCTGGGCGAGATCACGCGGTTTGCTGCCGGCCCGTTTTGCGGCCGCCATCACGCCGTTGACCTGGTAGTCACCAAATTCGGGTTTACCGGCGGGTTGCACTAATGGCGCAGCGTCCGGAACACCGGCAGCGGCGAACGCTGCCTGGAATCGTTCGGTGAGTTGTTGTCTGACGTTCACGGCAGGTTGCTAGGATTCCGGCGTGACGTCTTCAGCCTGATTGCCTTTGTCGCGCTCGACCACTACGAAGCTGACAGCCTGACCGTCGCGCAGGCTGGGACGTCGCTGCTCGCCGCCTTCACCATCACTGCGGATAGAGCGCTGATGGACAAAAATCTCATCGCCTGACTCCCGGACGATGAAACCGAAACCTTTGCTGCGGTTGAACCACTTAACAGTCCCTGATTCCCTCGGCCCGCTGACGGCTTGCGGTTCCCGGGCTGGACGCGCCTTGTCTTCTTTGCGTGGCTGGCGAGGCTCAGACTTGCTGGTCTTTTTCTGTTTATTCGCTGCGGGCTTGCGGTTATTCCGCTTGGCTTGCTGGGTCTGTCCGCTCAGTAGGCGGCTGCCAAGCCAGCCCTGGGCAAACAGTGCGATGAAGGCGACCAGCAGCAGGGCCAGGTGGCTATCGGGCCACAAACGGGATGGGATTTCGACAATAGCAGCGGCCAGCAGGAGAGCGCCGGCGGCCAGGATGACAATGGTACGCATGAATTAGACCGGTCCGAAAAACGCAGCATCATACCGAAGACGCTGCGCCACCGTGAGTGCTATTGCGTATTACAGCCTTTTGGCGCTTTTGATGACGACGGCTTCCACCGGTACATCGGCCATGCCGTTGCGCCGCTGGGTGGGTGTATTTTCGATCTCCACGACCACGTCCATGCCGCTGATCACGCGGCCGAATACTGTATATCCGGGCCTTCCAGGCTTCGGGTCCAGGCTCGGGTTGCTGCGGACATTGATATAAAACTGGCTGGTGGCCGAATCCGGGTCGTTCTTTCTGGCCATCGCGACAAAGCCGCGCAGATTTTTCAGCACATTGTCAGATTCGTTCGGCACCTGGCGGGGCGGATCGCTGAAGTTCAGCTTGGCGTCGTAGCCGCCTGTCTGAATCATGAAACCCGGGATGACCCGATGAAAAATGAGATCGGTGTAGAAGCCGGAGTCCACCAGGCGCAGGAAGTTCTTAACGGTTTCCGGAGCCTGGTCGGCATAGAGCTCGATGACAATGTCACCTTTGCTGGTTTTCAGCAGGACCTGCTCTCGGCCATCGGCCGCCTGCAGCATCGGGCTTGCGAGCGCCAAAGTGAGTAGGGTCGTTAGCAGACTGAACAGGGTAAACGGGCGACGACGGATCAGCGTGGACATGGAGCTTCCAATTGAGCCATTAGGGTGATTTCAAAGCTGCCAGATAAGCCCCAACGGCGGCCGTCAGGCCCATCATCAGTGCATCTTTGATCAGTGCATGACCAATGGAGACTTCGACAACTTCGCGGATCTGAGCAAACAACGGCAGATTGTGCAGATCGAGGTCGTGGCCCGCGTTGACCCCGAGACCAATTTCAGCGGCATGACTCGCTGCCGCCTGATAGCGATCGAACAGCGCCTGGGTATCCGGGTGCTCCAGACCCTGGCGATTGGCTGCATCAGCAAAGGGTCCCGTATACAGCTCAATGCGCTGCGCACCAAGGTCCCTGACCCGGCTGATCTGATCTTTGTCCGGGTCCATGAACAGGCTGACGCGGGCGCCGGCGCGCTGATAGCGGGCAATGGCGGCGGCAAGCTCCCGGCTGTCCTGGCGCAGATCGAAACCGTGATCTGAGGTGAGCTGGTTGTCGGTGTCAGGCACCAGCGTTGCCTGATGTGGTCGGGCAGTTTCAATCAGAGCGTCAAAACCCGGATAGCCATTGTCGCGTGGGCCGGCAAACGGGTTGCCTTCGATATTGAACTCAACGGTTTCAGCATCGGTGGGACGATTGTGGAGCAGCTGCGCCAGCGTTGCGACATCGTCCGGGCGGATATGCCGCTGGTCGGGGCGCGGGTGTACCGTGATGCCCTTGGCACCGGCGGCTATCACGGTTTCAGCAGCGCCACTGACGCTGGGTGTAGTGCCTTCTCGGGAATTGCGCAGCAGCGCAATCTTGTTCAGATTGACGGAAAGAAGTGCGGTCATGATCAGTTCCAGGCGCTGCGCCGAGGCCGGGATTTTATCGCGAAGCCCAGTGCCAGCCCGACCAATACCAGACCGCCGCCGATCATCAGCCAGCGTTGTTCGGCATTGGCTTCCAGCAGATTGAGGTTGCTGACCAGATCGTCGACCTCGGCGCGTAGCCGGGCGTTGAGCTCTTTCAGCTCGAGGTTGCTCTCGCTGAGTTCCAGCGCGCTCGCGGAGATCCGCGTGATCTCGGCCAGCTCCTGTTCAAGGCTCGCCACCTGGCGCTGCAGGCTGGTATTGCTGCTATCCGCCTCGGACTTACCCTGGTTCAGGCTCGACAGCTGCTGGCGTTGTCGTTCAACAGTTTTATTGAGTTCAGCAACCTTCCGGTTGGCGACGACCAGCTGGTCGCGGGCGATGGGCTGGGATACCAGATACTGGCTCGGCAGCCAGCCTTCGGTGCCTCGAGACGTGCGGATCTGCACAAAATCGCTGTCAGCATCGCGGCTCAAAATGGTCAGCTGGGTGCCACTCGGCAGGCCGCGATGCAGAATTCGATGACCTGTCGTCGGACCACTGCGCAATGGCACAGTCAGGTTGTCGGAAATCCAGGCGGATTCGGCGGCAGACGCCGGGGCAGCAACGGTCGCTGCAATGAGCATCAGCAGCGTGATCAGGCAATCCTTGGTCTTCAAAATCATGTCCAGTTAGCTCAGGTCAGACGGGTCGAGTTGACGTTTGATGCTTCAGGAGCCTCTTTTCGCCGCTTGTCCAGATGAAACAGTGTCAATTTGGCTCCACGGGCTTCTCAGCCGGGTTGCCGGACGTCGCAGGTCCGATATCCGGGGCGGTCGCAGATGGTGCCATCGCTTTGTCGTTCATGAAACCTTTGCTGGCCAGATAAGCCAGGGTGATGACGATATAGAGCAGGGTCAATCCGAATCCGCCGATCAGCTTGTAGCTGACCCAGATTTCCATTGAGAAATTGAACGCCACCCAGAGGTTCAGAGCGCCGGCGAAAAAGAAGCCGAAAGCCCAGCCGAAATTCAATTTGACCCAGATTTCTTCAGTGAGGCTGAGCTGATGACCCAGCAGCCGTTGCAGCAGATTCTGCTGGCCCACGAAGTGACTGCCGATCAGCGACAGACAGAACAGCCAGTTGACGATGGTTGGTTTCCACTGAATGAAGGTTTCATTGCGGAAAATCAGGGTCAGGCTGCCGAACAGGATGCTCGCCCAGAAGGTGATCATCAGTTCTTTGCTGATCTTTTTACCGAGCAGCTTGTAGACGACCACCTGTGCGGTGACACCCACCATCAGCGCGGCGGTGGCGTAGAAGATGTCGCTGAGAAAAAAGACTGCGACGAAGAGCGCGATTGGTAGAAAATCGAACAGCTGATTCATTATTTTTAGCGCGTCTGCGGGAATAATGCTGCGATAATAGTGAATCGTGCCGGGGCAATGCCAGTCATCCCCAGATTAAGGGCAGTTTTTCAGGGACTTCTGTGAGCCAGTTTTTTGCCGTACATCCGTCGCACCCTCAGGCGCGGCTGCTGAAGAGGGCTGCCGAAATCGTCGCCGGCGGCGGTTTGGTGGTTTTTCCGACGGACACTACTTACGCGCTCGGCTGCCACATTGGCGACAAACAGGCGCTGGAGCGCGTTCGGACAGTACGCCAGCTCAACAAAAATCACCTGCTGACGCTGATGTGCCGGGATCTGACTGAAATTTCGCTGTATGCCCGAGTCGAAAACTACAACTACCGGCTCCTTAAAAAGCTCACTCCGGGGCCGTATACCTTCATCCTGCCAGCCACCAGGGAAGTTCCAAGGCGCCTGGTACATCCGAAACGCAAGACTATTGGTTTGCGGGTGCCTGACTGTCCGGTCGCACTGGGCCTGCTGGAGGTGCTGGGTGAACCGATGATGACCACGACCCTGAGACTGCCCGGCCAGGAGCTGCCGCCCGTAGATGCTGAAGATCTGCGCGGCCAACTTGAGCATCAGGTGGATCTGATCATCGATGGCGGCCACTGTGGCATCGAGCAGAGCACTGTTTTAGACCTCACCAGCAGCGAACCGGAAGTTATTCGTCAGGGTCAGGGTGAGTTTGCCTGAAGCCGCCCCTATAATGCGTCGGTGTTTATCCTCAAGGTACTGCATTGAGCAGTAGTGACTCGAGCCAACGGGTGCTGTCCGGCATGCGACCCACCGGGCGTCTGCATCTGGGCCACTATCACGGTGTGTTAAAAAACTGGGTTCAGTTGCAGCATGAGTACGAGTGCTATTTTTTTGTTGCCGATTGGCACGCACTGACCACCGACTACGAATCCACTCAGTTCATCCAACAGCATATTTTTGATACCGCCGTCGACTGGCTGGCAGCCGGGGTGAATCCAGGCGCTGCGACCATGTTTGTGCAATCGCGGGTGCCCGAGCATGCTGAGCTGCATCTGCTGCTGTCGATGATTACTCCGCTGTCCTGGCTGGAGCGGGTGCCTAGCTACAAAGATCAGCAGGCCAAACTCAACGATCGGGACCTGGCTACCTATGGTTTTCTCGGCTACCCGCTGCTGCAGGCCGCGGATATCCTTGTATACCGGGCGGGTAACGTGCCGGTAGGCGCAGACCAGGTGGCCCACGTGGAGCTGACCCGGGAGGTTGCCCGGCGGTTTAATCATATTTACGGCCGCGAACCCGGTTTCGAAGAACAGGCTGAAGCTGCCGTTGGCAAGATGGGTAAGAAGGCTGGGCGCCTCTACAGCCAGCTGCGCCGCAGCTATCAGGAACAGGGTGACGCGGAAGCACTCGAGCGCGCTCAGGCACTGCTCGGGGAACAGCAGAACCTGTCGATTGGCGATAGGGAAAGGCTGTTCGGGTATCTGGAAGGCAGTGGCCGCATAATTCTGCCGGAACCCCAGGCGTTACTCACCGAACAGCCCAAGGTACCCGGGCTCGACGGTGAGAAGATGTCCAAGTCCTACCAGAACACGATCCAGCTGCGTGAGCACGCGGACGAAATTGAGCAGAAGATCCGGACCATGAAAACCGATCCGGCGCGGGTGCGTCGCACCGATCCCGGTGAACCTGAAAACTGCCCGGTGTTTTCCCTGCATCAGATTTATTCCGACGAAGCCACCTGCAGCTGGGCTGCCCAGGGCTGTCGCAGCGCGGGTATCGGCTGTCTGGACTGCAAAGCGCCGTTGATTGAAGCTGTGGTCGCTGAGCAGAATGAAATGCGTGAGCGGGCAAAACAGTTTGAAGACGATCCAGGGCTGGTTCAGTCCATTCTTCTGGAAGGCTCAGAAAAAGCCCGCGACGTGGCACGCGAAACCCTGGAAGATGTTCGCGCAGCCATCGGCCTGTCACATAAATAGGAGCGTGCATTGATGAGTGATTCGCCTGAGGAAGTGACCGCGGATCCGCCGCCAAGGCTGGCTGTGGTTGCCGGGCAGATGCTCCTTGAGCTGCCAACCGATCTTTACATACCACCAGATGCGCTGGAGGTCTTCCTCGAGACCTTCGAAGGCCCGCTGGATCTGCTCCTCTATCTGATCAGACGGGAAAACCTCGATATCCTCGATGTTCAGGTGGCCGAGATTACCGCCCAGTACATGGGTTACATCGATGTGATGCAGGCCATGAAGCTGGAGCTGGCAGCAGAATACCTGCTGATGGCGGCGACGCTTGCTGAAATCAAATCCAGGATGCTGCTGCCACGACCGGTCAGCGCCGAAGATGATGAAGACGATCCCCGGGCGGAATTGATCCGGCGCCTGCAGGAGTATGAACAGTTCAAATCCGCCGCTGAGTCGATTGAAGAAATGCCGCGCATGGAGCGCGATATTTTTCTGGCGCGCGCAGCCAAACCGGAACTGGTGCGCGAGCACGCTGATCCGGAAGTGGATCTCAAGGATGTGCTGATGGCGCTCGCGCAGGTGCTGCGGCGGGTAGAAGTGAACCAGCACCATCAGGTGCACATGGAACCGCTGTCCGTTCGAGAACGGATGAGCAGTGTCCTCGAGCGGTTGAGTTCAGGGCATCAGTTTCTGCCGTTTGCATCGATGTTCATCGCAGAAGAAGGTCGTCAGGGCGTAATTGTCACGTTCCTGGCGTTGATGGAACTGGTTCGGGAAGCGCTGGTGGAGTTCCAGCAGAACGAGCCGTTTGGACCGATATACCTGCGTGCAGCAGGGGATTCACGAGAAGGTTAGCCAGGTGATAGACGCAGACAAACTCAAACAGATTCTCGAAGCAGCTCTGCTGGCGGCAGATGAGCCGCTGACGGTAGATCAGTTTGTTAAGCTTTTCCGGGAAGGCGAAGTGGAACCGGAAACCATCCGTGCAGACATTCGCGAGGCTCTGGCAGAACTTGAAACACAAACCGCGGATCGTGGCTACGAGCTGATTCGGGTGGCTTCTGGTTATCGCTACCAGGTGCGTCAGGAACTTTCTGCCTGGGTCAGTCGGCTGTGGGAAGAAAAACCACCGCGCTATTCCCGCGCGCTGCTGGAGACACTCGCGCTGGTCGCCTACAAACAACCGGTAACCCGCGGGGATATCGAAGAGGTCCGAGGGGTCAGCGTTTCTCAGAGCATCATGCGCACGCTGGTCGAACGAGGTTGGATCCGCGTGGTCGGTCAGCGGGAAGTGCCCGGACACCCGGCCATGTATGGCACCACCCGAGCCTTTCTCGACTACTTCAACCTGAAGAGCCTCGATCAGCTGCCACCTCTGCCCGAGATCAGAGAACTGATTGAGCCTGTGATTGTTGCGGAAAATCTCGAGGCAGACGCGGCGCGCACTGACAACCCGATGCAACTGGCGGCAGACCAGCCCACAGATCTGGATGCTGCTGAGCTGGAAGAAACAGCCGCGGATGTCGACGCTGCCGATACTGTGACCGATCACAGCGCCGCGTCTTATGACAGTGCGTCCGATGACAGTGCTGCGGCGTCTTATGACAGTGCGGCTGATGATCACATTACAGCGCTTGAGTCGACCATCATCGTCGGGACCGCTGAAACAACGGACGCAGAAGATACATCTGAAGCGCAGGACGCAGACGTCGACACAGACGATGAGGTGAAAGAGTCAGAAGCGGCAGAAACAACAGTGGCGCAGGCCACCGCGAAAGACGCGACAGAACCAACCGAAGCCACGCCAGCAGCCGAAGTTCGGGAAATTGCCGAAGTCGTCCAGCTGCCGAGCGCGAAACGCTGATATGAACAAGCGTCCGCCCAAGTCCAAGCGCCCGATTCGCCGGGTCAGCACTGCAGAGGCGGAAGTTGTAACGCCGGTTAAACTCCAGAAGGTCCTTGCGGAGCAGGGGCTCGGCTCCCGCCGTGAGATGGAAAAGTGGATTGAAGCGGGTCGCATCGAAGTCAACGGCGAGATGGCGCACCTGGGGCAGCGCGTTGTGCCGGAAGACAAGCTTCGCGTTGACGGCAGGGCAATAGGCCGAAGCGTCAGCCATGCTCCCAGAGTCTTGCTTTATAACAAGCCTGCAGGGGTGGTCTGCACCCGTCGCGATCCCGATGGTAGACCCACCGTCTTCGATAAACTGCCGGAACTCAACAAAGGCCGCTGGATTTCGATTGGCCGCCTGGACATCGCCAGCTCTGGACTGCTGCTCCTGACCAACGATGGCGCCCTGGCTAATCTGATGATGCATCCTTCGACAGGGCTTGATCGCGAATATGCGGTTCGCATCAACGGTCAGCTCAGCCGGGAAGACGTTGCGCGGGCAGTTGCCGGTGTCGAGGACGAAGGTGAAAAGCTGGCGTTCAGCGATATCCGGCACTATGCGGGCAGCGGCACCAATCACTGGTATCACGTCGCGTTGCTGGAAGGCAAAAATCGGGAAATTCGTAGATTGTTTGAGCAGCTGGGTTATTCAGTCAGTCGCTTGAAGCGCGTGCGGTTTGGTCCTGTGGTACTGCCGTCGCGTTTGAGTCGGGGTCGTTCTGCTGATCTCGAACCTGACGATCTCAAGGCGCTCTATAAGCTGTTGAAACTGCCACGGCCTGAGAGTTCGTCGCGAACCCGGCAGCGTGGCAAGCCAGCGCCGTCGGTGCTGATCCCATACCCGGAGTTAGCTCAGCGGTCTTGAACGCGGATTGATGACCGTGTTGGGGCCGTGGGCGTGCGCTGCTGCCACTGCCTGCCTAGCCGCATCCAGAACAGTTTCCGCATCGGTTGTATACCGGGGGCCGGCATTGCCCATACAGGCAGCCAATTGCTGAGTCACGGTTTTCACCAGCAACAGACTGTCGTCATTGCCGGGCGTCCGGGCCGCGTCTTCACCGGCCGGCTGGGGCTGTCTGTTAGCCGCTCAAGGCTGTTTATTAGTCGCTCAGGGCTGTCTATTAGCCGCTCAAGGCTGTCTATTAGCCGCTCAAGGCTGTTTATTAGTCGCTCAAGGCTGTTTATTAGTCGCTCAAGGCTGTTTATCCGCTCAAGGCTGTTGCCAGGTGCGGGCGTCGAACTGTTGGCCGGTCACGCCGATGGACTGATCGCTCAACAGGTAGAGATAGAGATCCATGTGGGTCTCCGGGGTTGGCACGCTTTGGGGGTCTTCGCCGGGATAAGCAGCGCTGCGCATAGCCGTTCGGGTACCACCCGGGTTTAAGCTGTTGACCCGGATTTTACCGGCGTTTTCGTATTCGTCAGCAAGCACCTGAGTCAGACCTTCCACCGCAAATTTAGACACTGCATAGGCACCCCAGTAGGCGCGCCCCTGACGACCGACACTTGACGAAGTCATCACAATGGAGGCCCGCTCGCTGTGTTCCATGACCGGCAGCAGGGCGTGGGTAAGCATGAACACCGCCTGAGTGTTGACTGCGAAGACCTTCTGCCATTCGCCCGGTGGATAGTGGGCAATGGGTACCTTTGGCCCCAGCAGGGAGGCGTTGTGGACGAGTCCATCAAGTCGACCGAACGCATCGTTGGTTGCGTCGGCCAGTGCCTGGGCATTGTCTTCACCCAGCACCGCCAGATCGCTCGGCACAATCACAGGTTCAGTGGTGGTGTTGCTGGTGATCCAGTCAGACACGGTCTCGAGTTTGCTGCGGGTGCGGCCCAGCAGAATTACCGTGGCGCCATAACAGGCAAAACAGCGGGCGGCAGCACAACCGATGCCGTCACCAGCGCCAGTTACCAGGATGACTTTGCCGTCCAGGCAGCCAGCGGGCGGTTGCCAGCGCCAGTCAGTTCGGGCGGCTTCGAGTTCGGGATAATCAGGGTTTGCGGGCATAGAGCAGGTAGTTCACGTCAACGTCTTTGCCAAGTGAGCAGTTGCGGGTGAATGGGTTGTAGCGCATGCCGATGATTTCTACGACTTCCAGACCGGCGTCTCTAACCGCACCTGCCAGCTCCGCGGGAGTAATGAACTTCTGGTAATCGTGGGTGCCTTTCGGCAGCAGTCCGAGTACGTATTCAGCGCCTACTACGGCCAGCAGATAGGATTTCGGATTTCGGTTGATGGTCGAAAACATTAGATGTCCGCCACTGCGGGCAAGATCTGCACAGGCCGCAATTGTCGATGCCGGTTCCGGCACGTGTTCGAGCATTTCCAGACAGGTCACCAGATCGAATTCTCCGGCGCGCTGAGCTGCAAAGTCTTCAGCCGTGCTGGCCAGATAGTCGACTTCAGCACCGCTATCCAGAGCATGCAGTCGGGCGACCGCCAATGGGCTTTCGGCCATGTCCAAGCCAGTGACCCTGGCACCCGCCATGGCCATGGCTTCTGCAAGAATTCCGCCGCCACAACCCACATCGACTGCGGTTACCCCAGCGAGCGGCAATTTGTCCACTATGTAGTCAAGCCGCACCGGGTTGATGTCATGGAGTGGGCGGAAATCGCCCTCCGGATCCCACCAGCGATGGGCGAGGGCTTCGAATTTGCTGATTTCCTGACTGTCGACGTTCATATTCATGGTTTTCTTGGATTGACGTTTCCGGGTTGCAGGGTGTCCTGTTGACCGGCGACGTCGGTATTGGTTCTTTAACGGGTCCGACAACCGCTCGCTTCAACACTCGACTCGCCGACGGGCCCTGCGGCTCAGGCGGTGCGGATCTGGCCATGCCATCGGTCAACATTGGCCAGTATCGCAGCTTCATCGACACGAGTAGCCGTGCCGGCATCCAGCAGGCACTCGCCAGCGACCCAGACATGACTGACATGGCTGTCGGCAGCGGTATGGATCAACGTAGCGATGGGATCATACAAGGGTTGCAGTTCAGGTGCGCGGGTGTCCACCGCAATCAGATCTGCCCATTTGCCGGATTCCAGTGAACCCAGTTCAGTTTCCAGACCCAGGGCTCTGGCGCCGTTGATGGTTGCCATGTTGAGGGCCGTACTGGCTGTCAGCGCTGCAGCATCCTGGCGATCGAGTTTGGCCATCAGAGTCGCCAGATGGGCCTCGGCGATAATGCTCAGCCTATTGTTGGAAGCTGCCGAGTCCGTGCCCAGAGCGACGTTGATGCCGCTTGCCAGCATCTGTGAGACCGGGCAGGTGCCGCTCGCGAGCTTGGCGTTGGAGGTCGGGCAATGGACAACGTGAACATTAGCCGCCCGCAGCAGCTCCATCTCCTCTGCGGTGATCTCGGTGACATGGACCGCCTGGAGATTTGGCCCCAGCAGGCCGAGCCGATTGAGGTGCTCAATGCCGCTGACCCCCAGTTGCCGTCGGTTTTCTGCCACTTCGGCGGCGTTTTCGTGCAGGTGAATCTGAATTTTCAGGTCCAGCTCTTCTGAAAACATCAGTATTTTGGTCAGCGCCTCGGTATTTACCGTGCCGACGGAATGGGGTCCAAATGCAACCTGCAGTTTTTCATCGTGACGATATCGATCAGCCAGTGCCAGGCCTTTGTGGATCGCATCTTCAGCATTTCGACTCCAGATATTGGCCATATCCAGCACCGGGAAGGCCAGCTGTGCCCGCAGGCCGACACTGGCCACTTCGGCGGCTACCACCTCCGGGTGGAAGTACATGTCGGAAAAACAGGTAATGCCGGCGCGCAACATTTCCAGCATCGCCAGCTGGACCCCATCGCGGACAAAATCAGCGTCGACGTGCCGGGCTTCCAGGGGCCAGATGTGGTCAGCGAGCCAGACCTGCAGCGGCAGGTCCTCGGCTGTGCCCCGGAGCAGATTCATCGCCAGATGTCCGTGGCTGTTGATCAGGCCGGGTGCCAGCAGATGATTCGGCAGGCAATGGCTGTCAGCTGGCTGATAGCGCTCGGTCATTGCCGCAATATTGCCGGTGTCGAGTATGCGTCCGTCGGCGATGACCACCGCACCTCGTTCTATGGTTTCAGCGCCGTTCCCGGTGATCAGCCAGGCGCTTTCGATGAGTAGATCAGCAGGGAGTTTGGACATGGCGCGAGTATACCCATAGCCCCGGCGCAACGCTCTGCCTGGCCCGGATTAATCGCCGGATATGCAGGCTTTTAGTGTCTGCTTTGTGCTAAAATTCGGCGCTTTTTCCGGCTTGGTACGGACACAGCATTGTTCCGGTATCAACCGCCTTTCAATCGAGAGTTAATAGCTAATTACCTATGTCTGATTTGGGCTCTGACCAGGGTCGGGAAATTCTCCCGGTAAATATCGAAGACGAGTTGCGCCAGTCGTATCTGGACTATGCAATGAGCGTCATTGTCGGCAGGGCGCTGCCAGATGTACGGGACGGGCTCAAGCCCGTGCACCGGCGTGTTCTGTTCACGATGAACGAGCTGAACAACACGTTCAACCGGCCGTATATGAAGTCCGCCCGGGTAGTGGGTGACGTGATGGGTAAATACCACCCTCATGGAGACGTTGCCCTCTACGATGCCGTTGTGCGTATGGCGCAGGACTTCTCGATGCGTTACATGCTCGTGCAGGGTCAGGGCAATTTCGGCTCTGTCGACGGTGATCCACCGGCGGCGATGCGTTACACCGAAGTCCGGATGAGCAAACTCGCCTCGGAAATGCTCGCTGACCTGGACAAAGAAACCGTCGAGTTCGTGCAGAACTACGATGAAACCCTGACCATGCCGTCGGTGCTGCCAACCCGGCTGCCGAACCTGCTGATCAATGGCTCATCGGGTATCGCCGTTGGCATGGCGACCAACATTCCGCCGCACAATCTCACCGAAGTGGTCAACGGCTGTCTGGCCCTGCTGGAAGAACCGGATCTCACCATCGACGATCTGATGGAGCACATCCCGGGCCCGGATTTCCCCACTGCGGCGATCATCAATGGCCGTGCCGGCATCGTGCAGGCTTACCGCACCGGGCGGGGGCGGATTCATGTACGTGCCCGCGCAGAAGTCATCAGCAACGACAAGACCAACAAAGACACCATCATCATTCATGAGATTCCCTATCAGCTGAACAAAGCCAGGCTGATCGAGAAGATTGCCGAACTGGTGAAAGAGAAGAAGATCGAAGGGATCACAGAGCTTCGCGATGAATCCGACAAAGACGGCATGCGGATCGTGATCGAACTGCGCCGTGGTGAGATGGGTGAGGTGGTATTGAACAATCTCTATGCCCAGACCCAGCTGCAGTCAGTGTTCGGGATCAACTGCGTAGCTCTGGTGGACGACCAGCCGCGGGTGCTGAATCTGAAGCAGATGCTCGAGGCGTTTCTACTGCATCGACGCGAAGTCATCACCCGGCGCACCATTTATCTGCTGCGCAGTGCCCGTCAGCGTGGCCATCGTCTTGAAGGCCTGGCGGTGGCGCTGGCCAACATCGATACCGTGATCGAGCTGATCAAGAATTCGCCCGCCACGGCAGAGGCTCGCGAAGCGCTGATGGCCAGAGGCTGGTCAGCAGGTGGCGTGCAGGAACTGCTCGAGCGGGTGGGCAGCAAAGCCTGTCGACCAGATGACCTCGGCGAGGAATTCGGCTTCCGGGACGGGATGTACTATCTCAGTGAAGAACAGGCTCAGGCGATTCTGGAAATGCGCCTCAACCGTCTGACCGCGCTGGAGCAGGACAAGCTGATCGAGGACTATCAGACCATTCTCGATGAGATTGTCGATCTCGAAGAGATTCTGGCTTCACCCGAGCGGCTGCAGAGCGTACTGCGTGAAGAACTGGTCGAAATCAGAGAAACCTACGGTGATGAGCGCCGCACCGAGATCCGCAGCTCTCACGAAGATCTGTCTGCAGAAGACCTGATTACTCAGGAAGACCTGGTGGTTACCATCTCTCATCAGGGTTATGCCAAGACGCAGCCACTGGATTCCTATCAGGCTCAGCGACGCGGCGGTCGTGGTCGTGCGGCCACGTCAGTGAAAGACGAAGACTTCATCGAACACCTGCTGATTGCCCACAGCCATGACACCCTGCTGTGCTTTTCTGACCTCGGTAAAGTCTTCTGGTTGCGGGTGTTCCAGATTCCTCAGGCCAGTCGCGGTGCCAAAGGCCGGCCGCTGGTGAACATGCTGGCGCTGGATGGTGATGAGCGGATTACCGCGATTCTTCCGATCAGCGATTTCAGCGAAGACCGGTTTGTGTTCATGGCGACCTCCAACGGCACCGTGAAGAAGACACCGCTGGAGCAGTTTTCCCGACAACGGACCTCGGGTCTGATTGCGCTTGAGCTTGAAGAGGGTAATACCCTGATGGGCACAGCTCTCACGGACGGGCACAGCGACGTGCTGCTGATTGCCAGCTCCGGCAAAGCGGTGCGATTCAAGGAATCCGACGTTCGGGCGATGGGGCGAACGGCTCGCGGGGTTCGCGGCATCCGACTCAGTGGTGATCAGCAGATTATTTCTCTGATCATTCCCGCAGTGGACGGCTATGTGCTCACAGCCAGTGAGCGTGGGTTCGGCAAACGCACCCCGGTCACCGAATTCCCGGTCAAAGGTCGCGGCACCCAGGGGGTTATCGCAATGCAGTCCAGTGACCGCAACGGTGGCGTTGTCGGTGGCGTGCAGATTTTTGCCGGTGATGAACTGATGTTGATCAGTGATCTCGGCACCCTGGTACGTACCCCGGGCGATGAAGTCTCTATTCAGGGACGCAACACCCAGGGAGTGCGGCTGATCAATCTGCGTGACGATGAGAAGCTGGTCAGTGTTGCCCGGATCGCCGAACAGGACGATGACGATGCGGCACCTGAAGATGCCGAAAGCGCAGACTGATGGCCAGAGTATTTAACTTTTCTGCGGGTCCCGCGGCGTTGCCCGTTGAAGTTCTGCAGCAGGCTCAGGCAGAAATGCTCGACTATCAGGGCGCTGGCATGTCGGTGATGGAGATGAGTCACCGCAGCAAAGAGTTTGTCGCCATTGCTGAAGCGGCTACCAGCGATCTTGCGCAGCTGCTTGATGTGCCCGACGACTACCAGATCCTGTTTCTGCAGGGCGGGGCAACCCTGCAGTTTTCGATGGTGCCGCTGAATCTGCTGGGTGATAGAACCTCAGCCGATTATCTGCATACCGGTGCCTGGTCGATTAAAGCCATCAAAGAAGCCGGCAAGTTCTGTGATGTGAATGTCGTGGCCAGCTCCGAAAGCAGCAATTTTGGGCATGTGCCCCCACTCGATACCTGGCAGTTGAATGCTCAGGCTGCGTATCTGCATGTCTGTTCCAACGAAACGATTGGTGGCGTCCAGCTCAATGCGCTGCCCGACGTTGCCTGCCCGCTGGTCGCTGACATGTCCTCGGACATCCTGTCCCGACCCATTGATGTCAGCCGCTACGGGTTGATCTACGCGGGCGCTCAGAAGAATATCGGTCCGGCGGGTCTTACTGTTGTGATCGTTCAGCGGGATCTGCTGGGTAACGCCCGCAGCTCTACCCCGGGGATGCTCGACTATGCTGTTCATGCCAACGGCGACTCCATGTCCAACACCCCGCCAACCTATGCCTGGTATCTGGCGGGGCTGGTATTCAAATGGTTGAAAGCGCAGGGCGGGCTCGATGCAATCGCGCAGGTCAATGCGCGTAAAGCGGCCAAACTCTATGGCGCTGTGGATCAGAGCAATTTCTACGCATCACCTGTGGCTACCGCTGATCGTTCCCAGATGAATGTTCCGTTCACCCTGCCTGACCCGGAGCTGGACGGAGAATTTCTTAAGGGCGCTGAGGCGGCTGGACTCACCAATCTGAAAGGGCATCGCAGCGTTGGTGGCATGCGCGCGAGTCTCTATAACGCGGTACCGGAAGCGGCCGTGGATGCGCTGGTCAGCTATATGGCGCAATTCGAGAAAGACCGTGGCTGAGCTGCCCGATCTGGATTCGGTACGCGCGCGTATCGACACCATCGATGGTGAACTGCAGCGTTTGCTCAACGAACGCGCCAGTTGCGCCCTGCGGGTCGGGGAAATTAAACAGGCCGCACCGGGTGACGAACCGCCCGTCTACTACCGACCCGAACGGGAAGCCCAGATCCTGGCGCGGCTGAAGCGGGAAAACACCGGGCCCCTGTCCGACGAAGACATGGCACGGCTGTTTCGTGAGGTTATTTCCTGCTGTCTTAATCTCGAACAGCCGTTGATGATTGCCTATCTGGGGCCAACGGGTACCTACACCGAAGCGGCAGCGATTAAACAGTTCGGGCATTTTGCTGGCACTCGGGCGATGACCTCCATCGATGAGGTGTTCCGGGAAGTTGAGTCAGGCGGCGTCCACTATGGGGTGGTACCGGTAGAAAACTCTACCGAAGGTATGGTCAACCACACGCTGGACTGTTTCATGGAAAGCGGACTGAAAATCTGCGCTGAAGTGGAACTGCCGATCCACCACGCGCTGATGGTGGATGCCGATGCAGGCGATGTGCCGATCACGGAGATTTACTCTCACGCTCAATCGCTGGCTCAGTGTCGCAGCTGGATTGATGCCCACTATCCGGGGGTCCGGCGTACACCGGTAGAGAGTAATGCCGATGCTGCACGTCGGGTCTCAGGCGTTGCCGGTACCGCTGCAATTGCCGGGGATATGGCGGCAGAGCGTTACGGACTGCGCATTCTGGCGAGTAACATCGAAGACCGGGCCGACAACAAGACCCGGTTTCTGGTGATTGGCAAACAGAAAGTGGGTCCGAGCGGTCACGACAAAACATCGATCCTGGTCTCTACCCGTAATGAACCGGGCGCGCTGTATAAAATTCTCGAGCCCTTTCATCGCCATGACATCAGCCTGACCCGTATTGAAACCCGACCGGCGCGATCCGGGTCCTGGTCCTATGTGTTTTTCATCGACTTCGATGGTCATCAGATCCAGGACAACATTCAGCTGGTGATAAAGGAAGTTGAAGAGGTGGCGATGGAAGTGCGCTCTCTTGGGTCCTATCCGCAGGCGGTTATCTGATGCTGCCGGGTAAAGTCGCGCCGGGAATTGCGTCGCTGAAACCCTATCAGCCGGGTAAGCCGATCGAGGAACTGACCCGCGAACTCGGTATCAGCGATGCGATCAAGCTGGCCAGCAATGAGAATCCACGCGGTCCAGGGCCTCTGACCCTGCAGGCACTGCAGGGGGCGCTTGGCGCGCTGTCGCGATATCCCGATGGCGGCGGGTTCAGACTGAAACAGGCACTGGCAGAATATCTCGGGGTCAACGAGGATCAGTTAACCCTCGGTAACGGGTCAAACGACGTGCTCGATCTTGCCGCACGGATCACCCTGATCGCGGGTAGCGAAGCCATCGTTTCTGAACACGCGTTTGTGGTTTATCGGCTCGCGGTGGCCAGCTGTGGCTGCAAGCTGGTCGAGGTTCCGGCATTGGACTTTGGCGCTGATCTGGATGGAATTCTGCATGCAGTCACCGAGCAGACAGCGATCATCTTCCTGGCCAATCCAAATAATCCAACCGGCACCTGGGTAGATGAATCCCGTCTGACTGAATTTCTGGATACGCTGCCGCAGCGGGTCTGGGTGGTACTGGATGAAGCCTACGCTGAGTATGTCGATGCACCCGGCTATCCGGATGGCCTGGCGTTACAGCGCAGATATCCGAATCTGATCGTGACCCGGACCTTTTCCAAGATCCACGCACTCGCGGCGCTGCGAATCGGCTATTCAGTCTCCACCCCCGAAGTGGCCGATCTGCTCAATCGGGCCAGGCAACCGTTCAATATCAATGCACTGGCATTGGCTGGCGCTGAAGCCGCAATTGCCGACCAGGAATTTGTCAGCACCAGCCGGCAGATGAATCGGGACGGTATGCGGCAACTGGTTGCCGGCATCGATGGGCTTGGCCTCGCGCATATTCCGTCTGTGGCGAATTTCGTCACGGTGGAGATGCCTTCGGATGCAGGTGCTATTTATCAGCGCCTTCTGCATGAAGGGGTGATTGTCCGGCCGGTGGCCGAATACGGGCTGCCTCGTCACCTGCGCATCAGCGTCGGTTTGCCGGAAGAAAATCAGCGTTTTCTGGAGTCGGTGACTCGAGTCCTCGAAGGCTGAACGCATCGTGTCGCAACTGATTATCGTTGGCGCCGGTCTGATCGGCTGTTCCTTTGCGGCAGGAGCTCGGGCGGCAGGGCTTTTCAGTGAAATCCACGCTCTGGAGCCGGATGTCTCGGCAGCCACCAGAGCCTGCGAGCTTGGCCACGTGGATGGCACTGTCACCGAAATCCCCGCAAGCGCTGCGGTGCTTCTGGCCTGTCCGAGTCATGCGGTCGTTGGCTGGTTGAATAAACTGGCTGATCATAAAGGCCCCGTAATTGATGTCGCCAGTGTCAAAGGTGCGCTGTTGCAGCAGCTGGCTGCGACCGGGGATCTGGCGCCGACCGGCTATGTGCCCTGTCATCCGATTGCCGGTCGGGAAACCAGTGGCCCGGATGCGGCGGCAGCAACCCTGTTTTTGGATAAGCTGGTGATTGTGACGCCCACTGCTGCAACCCATGCTGAGCAGTTAGCGCTGGTGAAGTCCTGGTGGCGAGCGCTGGGCGCCCGGGTTGAGGAAATGGATGCGGATGAACACGATCGGGTCTACGCGTCGACCAGCCATCTGCCGCATCTGCTGGCCTTTGCCTATCTACTGGGTGTAGATCCTGAACATCTGCATCACTCAGGCGGCGGATTTCGAGATTTCAGCCGGATTGGTGCTTCTGATCCGGATATGTGGTCGGCGATTTTTGATCTGAACTCTGAAGCGCTGTTGCTGGCGGTGGAGGATTTTCGCGGCCATCTTGATGAATTTGTTGACGCAATTGCGGCCCAGGATTCGAATCGGTTGCATGAGCTGATCGCACAGGCGCGGGTCCGTCGCCTGGGGCTGGGAGACCTGACATAGTGAAAGTATCCCACCCTGAGGGAAATGAAATCGCACCGGTCATCACCATTGATGGTCCCAGTGGTTCAGGCAAAGGAACTATCGCCGGCCTGCTGGCAAAAAACCTTGGCTGGCACCTGCTGGACAGTGGCGCTCTGTACCGGATCGTCGCCGCCAGAGCCCTGGATCTGGATATTGCGCTCGACGACGCGGCGGCACTGGCCGCGATGGCCGGCAGTCTGTCGATCAGGTTTGCAGAAGATCTGGTGGAGGTGGATGGCCAGGACCTGACACTGGTGATTCGCACCGAAGCGGTGAGTGCCGCCGCCTCTGAAGTCGCGGCACTGCCGGAAGTTCGCGACGCGATCCTGCAGGCCCAGCGGGCGATGTGTCAGCCTCCTGGACTGGTGGCCGATGGCAGGGATATGGGTACGGTGGTCTTTCCCGGAGCCCGGCTCAAAATCTACCTTGATGCCAGTGCTGAGGTCCGCGCTGAGCGGCGCTATAATCAGTTGAAAAACAAGGGTTTGAGTGTTAGTCTCCGCGCCCTTCTCACGAGCCTGCAGGAGCGGGACGCGAGAGATAAAGGTCGCGCTGTTTCACCGCTCGAACCTGCCAAAGATGCTCTGGTCATCGACAGTACTGATTTGTCTATCGACGAAGTGCTGGCTCGAATCCACACCGAAGCACTGAAGCGGGATCTGGTGGACGGCGTTTAATTTAACCAACGTCGGCATCCGGATAGTTCCATCCGCTGCCAACACAACCGGAGCGCTATTCCCCCGAAGGTCCCGCGATTGCTGTCCTTTTCAACAGTTAGTTGCTGTTTGGGGACCACGATCACAGGAGACACCCGCCAGTTGGTCAACCACACCGAGGCGTTGAAGAAACCGGGATACAGCGTAAATAAACTATATGAGCGAATCTTTTGCCGATCTTTTTGAAGAAAGTCTTACAACCATCGAGATGGCGCCTGGGTCCATCGTTACCGGCACGGTGGTGGATATCGATAACGACTGGGTAGTCGTCCATGCGGGCTTGAAGTCCGAAGGTGTAATTCCCAAGGCTCAGTTTTTCGATGAAAACGGTCAGCTGAACCTCAGCATTGGGGATCAGGTCAAAGTTGCTATGGAAGTCGTCGACGACGGCTTCGGAGAGACCCGGCTCTCCCGTGAAAAAGCCCGTCGGGCTGAGTCCTGGATGATGCTGGATGATGCGTTCCAGAAGAACGAAGTCATCATCGGCATCATCAACGGCAAAGTGAAAGGTGGATTTACCGTGGATGTCAGCGACATCCGTGCGTTCCTGCCGGGTTCTCTGGTCGACATCCGGCCGTTGCGTGAGACCGCGCACCTGGAAGGCAAGCCGCTGGAATTCAAAGTTATCAAGCTGGACCAGAAGCGTAACAACGTGGTGGTTTCCCGGCGTGCGGTGCTGGAAGAAGAGAACAGTGTTGAGCGTGAGCAGTTGCTCGCCTCGCTGCAGGAAGGTCAGGAAGTCAAAGGTATCGTCAAAAACCTCACCGATTACGGTGCGTTTGTCGATCTCGGCGGCGTTGACGGACTGCTGCATATTACCGACATGGCCTGGCGGCGTATCCGCCATCCAAGCGAGATGGTCAATGTAGGTGATGAAGTTCCGGTCAAAATTCTGAAGTTCGACCGCGAAAAGAATCGTGTCAGCCTGGGTATGAAGCAGCTGGGCGAAGATCCATGGGTCGACATCACCCGTCGCTATCCGGAAGGCGCGCGAGTTTCGGCTACGGTCACCAACCTCACCGACTACGGCTGCTTTGCTGAGATCGAAGAAGGTGTTGAAGGTCTGGTGCACGTTTCTGAAATGGACTGGACCAACAAGAACATTCATCCCTCCAAGGTCGTGAATGTGGGTGATGCGGTTGAAGTCATGGTGTTGGATATCGACGAAGAGCGTCGTCGCATCTCTCTTGGTATCAAACAGTGTCGTTCGAATCCCTGGGAAGACTTTGGCATTCACCATGCCAAGACCGACCGGATCAGCGGCAAGATCAAGTCGATCACCGATTTCGGTATCTTCATTGGTCTTGACGGTGGCATCGACGGCCTGGTGCATCTGTCTGATATCTCCTGGAACGAGCCAGGTGAATCGGCGGTACGGCGCTATTCCAAGGGTGAAGAAATCGAAACCGTCATCCTGTCTGTGGATCCCGACCGTGAGCGCATCTCGCTCGGTATCAAGCAGTTGGATGAAGATCCGTTCACCGATTACACCGCAGTCAATGACCGGGGTACCGTCGTGAAAGGCGTGATCAAGGAAATTGAGCCCAAAGAAGCCGTTCTTGAACTGGCTGACGACGTGATGGGAATCCTCAAGGCATCTGAAATCAGCATTGATCGGGTTGAAGACGCCCGCAATGTGCTGACTGTTGGCGAAGAGATCGAAGTCAAGATCATCAGCGTAGACCGGAAGAATCGCGTGATCGGGCTTTCCATCAAGTCGAAAGACATTGAAGAAGAGCGCACAGCGGTTCGTGAGCATCGCAGCCGCGAAAGCGATCGGCCTGGTGCAACCACGCTGGGTGATCTGATCAAAGCCCAGATGGATCAGAACGAAGACTGATTATCAGGCTCAGGTCCTGCAGCTGTAACGAGCCGGCGTATGAGCCGGCTCTTTTTTGCAGAATCGGGGAAAAGTCGGCAAAAAGTCGGTTTTTTCGTCCTCTGAAGGCCGATAACCTGGGTGATATTGGTCCTGCCATACAAAAGATGGCAAAAAAGCTATAAAAATCAAAGACAAAAGCTTTTAATATCCGCCTATGACCAAGTCCGAGCTAATCGACATTATTGCTGCGAAGCAGAACCAGCTGTCCGCGAAGGACGTGGAGCTGGCGGTGAAAACTCTGATAGAGCTGATGTCAGAAACGCTGGCTACAGGAGAGCGGATCGAGATCCGCGGCTTCGGCAGTTTTTCGCTGCACTATCGTGCACCCCGTATCGGCCGCAATCCAAAGACCGGCGAGTCGGTGGGATTGGCCGGAAAATATGTTCCTCACTTCAAACCGGGTAAAGAGCTGCGTGACAAAGTGAATCAGGGATTGCAGCAGGAACTCGCTGACGCCAATCAGGCACCAGCTGCAGTTGCAGTGCCGACTCCGATTACCGGCACCTCACTGGATTAGTCCTATGAGCTGGCTCGGCAGATTATTCTGGGCAGTACTTGCGCTGCTGGTATTCCTGTTTGCAGCGCTTGCCGTCAATCAGGATCAGATCGCCCTGCAGTTTGTCACCTGGCGTACTCCGCAGTGGAGTGTGTTCTGGTGGTTGCTGCTGGCATTTTCTCTCGGCTTGCTGGTGGGTCTGATTGGCCTGGTCTGGTCGACCACTCGATTGTCTCTGCGTAACCGTCGACTGACCAAACGCCTGGCAACGGCGGAGCAGGAACTTGGCAAACTGCGAGCTCTGGGCGTCGCAGACTGACGACACCGCTATCAGGGAAATAAACGCGGATGCCTGAGAATTTCCTCCTCTATGGTCTGCTGGTGGTAGCCCTGGCGGTGGGTTATCTGCTTGGACGTCGGGAGCGTGCCCGCCGCCGTAAGAACATGGGACTCGGCGTCGAGGATTACATCCAGGGTCTCAATCATCTGCTCAACGAACGCCATGATCTCGCCATTGATACCTTTGTCGAGCGAATGGCCGTGGATGGCGGCACGGTGGACACTCATCTGGCGCTGGGTGCATTAGTCCGCCGTCGTGGTGAAACTGATAAAGCCATACGTATTCACCAGAACCTACTGGCTCGACCGGCGCTCTCCCAACGCCATCGACACCAGTGTGAACTGGAACTCGCACGCGATTATCTGGCCGCCGGATTGCTGGATCGCGCCGAGAACCTGCTGCTGGAGCTGGCGGGAAAAAACTCCGAGCATGAGCACGTCGCGCGCGAATTGCTGCTGGAGATCTACCAGCAGGAAAAAGACTGGAGCAAAGCGGCGGACGTTGGTCGTGAACTGGCACGCCAGGATCGAACGGTGCGATCGCGGGTCGCCCACTTCGAGTGTGAACTTGCGCAGCAGATGATTGATGACCAGGAGCTGCGAGCAGCTCGAGATGCGCTGAAGCGAGCCGCCCGGCTGGACAGTCAATGTGCACGGGTGCCGCTGCTGCTGGCGCACATCGATAGGTGTGAGCAGAACTATAAAGATGTCTGTCGGCAGTTGCGCAAAGCCTGCGAGCTGGATCCTGGACTCATCGTGCCGTGTCTTGATCTGTTTGATCAGGCTTGTCGCAAGCTTGGTCAGGAGACGCAATACCTGAGCTTTCTTCGCGAGGCGTTGAAGACTTCTGGTGACCAGGCGGTGATAGATCGACTGGCCTCGGAGTTAGAGCGCACAGACGGTGCGGATGCGGCCATAGAATTCCGACTCCGCGAACTCGAAGCGCGCCCAAGCCTTGGCACTTGTGTGGGCCTGCTTGAAGCGTTGGAAACGCATCACAAAACTCTGCAGCACAATCAGTTGCAGCCGGTGCTTGCCCTGACGCGCTCACTGCTGGAGCGGCAAGCTCAGTACCGGTGCAGCCAGTGTGGGTTCCGCAGCAGTACATTGATGTGGCAGTGCCCGAGTTGCCGGCAGTGGTCGGTGATGAAACCGGCAGGGCCGCTGGACCTTCACTGAATAGTATTCGGCTACAGTCTCACCCATCGTCGCGCTGTGTCCTCACAGCATTCCAGGCAGATGCTTCTGCTACCGATTCTTTTAAAACCATACGCTTGTTTCCCCTTAATCAGGAAAGAGAGAAGAGTATGGTTGCGACCATTGAAACATACCGTTCCACCAGCCTGTTGACTGGCATCAGTCGAACCGCGAAGACCCTGGCTGCACCGCGGCAGTTGTTGTTAAAGCTGCTTGCTGGTCTGGTCTGTGTGGCATTGTATTCGACCGCTGCTGTTGCAGAGCCGGCTACCGTTAACGTCAATTCCGCGGATGCTACGACTATCGCCGAAGTGCTGGACGGCGTCGGCACAAGTCGAGCCCAGGCGATTGTTGAATATCGCCAGCAGCATGGAACCTTTGCGGATGCGTACGACCTTGCCAACGTTAAAGGCATTGGCGATCGCACCATTGAATTGAACGAAGATCGAATCCGCCTCACCGATTGAGCTTCCAGTTGCTCGCTGGTCAGGCGCCTGTTGCGATACCTCGCTGCAGGCGCCTGATATTCTGCTGCTTTCCGGGTCGATCAACGGTATCCTCGGCCCCGCAAAACATCGCCTCCGGGCCTCGTTTGCCCGGTTTCTGCAGAAAAGGATGATCCAGCACTTTTGAAACTCGTCTACGTCGTCAACGAGGCCAGTTTTTTTCTTTCTCATCGGCTACCGCTGGCTGCGGAAGCATTAGCCCGTGGTGACGAGGTGGTGGTTGCCTGTGGCGAAGGCACTGGTGAAGCTCGCCTGAGTGCAGCCGGTATTCGCTGTCGACCGTTTCCTCTATCGCGTAGTGGTTTCAATCCGCTCGCAGAACTGCGCAGTTTCTACTTGCTGTGGCGCATCTATCAGGATGAACGCCCCGACCTGGTGCACCACGTTACGATCAAGCCGGTGATCTACGGAACTCCGGCAGCACGTTGGAGCGGGGTGCCCGCGGTTGTGAACGCGGTACCTGGTCTTGGCTTTGTGTTCACCCGTCGAGGCCAGCTGGCGAAGCTGCGCCGTGCATTTGTCTACCTGATGTACCGCCTTGCGCTGTCGCATCCAAACATGAGCGTGATCTTTCAGAATATAGACGACATGCAGATGTTCATCGACAGCGGCGTGGTTGATCGTCGCGCAGCCACGCTGATTCGAGGCTCAGGCGTGGATCTGGAGGAATTTCGCTACCTGGCTGAACCACCGCCGCCGATCACATTTCTGCTGGTCGGCCGGATGCTGCGGCACAAAGGTGTGGTCGAATATGTGCAGGCAGCCAGGGAGGTCAAAGCCCAACATCCGGACTGGTGTTTTCAGCTGCTGGGGGACGTAGACCCGGGCAACCCCGCGTCACTGACCCAGGACCAGCTGCGTGACTGGGCCCAAGAAGGCATCGTCAAATGGCTCGGTCAGCGCAGCGATGTGGCCGACCTCATGGCCAACGCGCATGTGGTGGTGTTGCCTTCTTATCGAGAGGGGTTACCGAAAACCCTGCTTGAAGCCGCCGCCAGCGGCAGGGCGATGATTGCGTCTGACATTTCTGGCTGTCGCGAAGTGGTGCGGAGCGAAGTCACCGGTCTGCTGGTGCCGATCCGCACTCACGAAGAGCTTGCCAGCGCGATGATTCGGTTGGGCAACAATGACGAACTGCGTCAGCGCTTCGGCCGTGCGGCCAGAGAAAAAGCTGAGGCGGTCTTTTCCGCTGAAGATGTGGTGCGCGATACCTTTCTGTTGTACGACCAGCTGCAGCGGCAATGAAGACGGCCCTGGTGACCGGTGCCACAGGTTTCGTTGGCAGTCATCTGATTGCCCATCTCCTCGAAGCCGGATGGCAGTTGAAGGTACTTCAACGCGATGCCGAGCGATTGCCGAGGACAACGCCCGTGACTGCTGTGGAGCCAACCCTGCACAGCTCCGCAGCGCAATGGGCACCAGTATTGGAAGGTGTTGATGTGGTCTTCCACCTGGCGGGAGTTGCCCATCGGCAGGCAACTGAAGACGAGCTCGAGAGGGTGAACGCGCAGTCGCCAGCACTGTTGGCAGGTGCGGCAGAAGCTGCGGGCGTTGAGTCTTTTGTCTGGTTGAGTTCAGTGAAAGTCCTGGGTGAAACCAGCGCCGAACCCCTGTCGGAAGCCGCGGTCTATGCGCCAGCCGACCCGTATGCCCTCAGCAAAACCCGAGGTGAGCAGAACCTGCGTGAACTGTCCGTTCACTCGAGTTTCCGGTTGAGTATTGTCCGTCCACCCTTGATTTATGGGGTGGGTGTGAAGGCTAACTTTCTCGCCTTGCTGTCCCTGGCCAGACTGGCTCAGCGGGGGCTGCCGCTGCCGCTGGGTGCCGCGCAGGCACCGAGAAGCCTTCTGGCAGTAGCCAATCTTTGCGACTTTCTGACACTTGCGGCAACCCGGGGGGATGGGTTGCTGCATGTTGCAGATCCCCGGGACCTGTCGGTTGTTCAGTTGCTGGAGCGCCTGTGCCAGGGTCAGCATTTACGTTTGTGGTCAGTGCCGGAGGCGGCGATGCGTCGATTGTTGCGGTTGGCCGGTCGGGAAGGCATCTACCGCCGTCTGTTTGAGCCGCTGCAGCTGGACTGTCGCGACAGCTTTCGCAGGCTCGATTTCCATCCTGCTCTAGACAGCGGTCCGTTTCTCGATGAGATGATGACATGGTTTCTGCAGCGCTAACTTTCCTGGTTGGTGGCTTTGCTGTGACCGTGGTTCTTGAGTGGCTGGTGCTGCGGGTGACCCAGCGTCTGCAATTAGTGGCTATCGCGAATGCCCGTAGTTCCCATGTCGAACCGACACCGACCATGGGTGGTCTGGCCATCGTCTTCACTGTCAGCGGCTTTCTGTTGCTGCAGGCGATGGCTGGGGTGGACGCTTCGCTGGGTTTGCTGGCGGGTGGCGGACTGCTGGCGCTGGTCGGGTTGCGCGATGATATCAGCGACATAAGCGCGGTATTACGTCTGATCTGTCACGTGGTTGCCGTCTGCCTGATGCTTTACACGCTGGATCTGGCGTGGCCGACGCTGTGGTTGGCGGGGCTTACGATTCTGCTGGTCTGGCAGGTGAATCTGTTTAATTTCATGGACGGCATCGATGGTATTGCCGGGACCCAGCTGCTGCTGTTCTGCGTGGGTGTGATTGTCATCAGCGGTGGAGTGCCTGGCTGGCTGGGGGAACTGCTGTGGCTGCTGTCGGGCTCAGCGCTTGCCTTTCTGGCATTCAACTGGCCGCCAGCGAAAATTTTCATGGGCGATGTCGGCAGCGGTTTTCTGGGGCTGGTGCTGGGTTTTCTGGTTGTTGCGCTGGCTCAGGCGGGTTTTGTGCCGTTCATCGCCTCGCTGATACTTCTGGCCGGATTCTGGTTTGACGCCAGCTATACCCTTTGTGTGAGAATACTAACAGGTCAGCAATTCGCCAGCGCCCATCGCAGTCACCTGTATCAGATTCTGGCTGCACGGCACGGTCATCGCTGGACAACGCTGATGTTCGGTGGCTTCTGTGTCAGCTGGTTGATGCCGTTGGCCTGGTTGTCGACCCAGTTTCCGGAGCGTGCGCTGTTGTGTCTGATCGCAGCGCCAGTGCCCTGTGCAGTTCTCGCACTGAGAAATCGCGTCGGATTGCCGCCAGTAGGTCCGTATCAAAATGTATGAGACACCGCGCGGTGAATGAACGAAAATGGCGGTTTAAGATCCCAGTTTCAGTGCCAGTAGCGTAAGGAAGACATATAGCCATGCAGGAAAGCAGGCAGCACAATAAGCCAGGCAGCGTTGCTGTCACGCGCTCAGGATTCATTGAAGAATTTCTGAACCAGCTGCCGCGTCGAAAAAAACAAGCCATCGCATTGCTGGCTGATTGCATTGCGCTGCCGGTCGCGTTGTGGACCGCAATTGCGCTGCGCCTGGGCGAATGGACGCCTGAAGTCAGCCAGTTCTGGCCGGCGTTTGTTGTCAGCGCACTGGTCTGTATTCCTGTGTTTGGCGGTCTCGGGCTCTATCGTCATGTGGTCCGGCATATGGGCAATCACGCAATGTGGGCGGTCGTCCAGGGTGCGACGATTACTGCCATTGCTATTGCCACCGTGGCCTATATGGTGCCGCTGCGTGGCTTCCCCCGTTCCGTGCCGATCATTTTCTGGTTGTTGACGCTGGTTTATGTCAGCGGCTCACGATATGCGATCCGAAGTTATTTTCAGTGGTTGCAGGACCGTCTGCATATCCGCTATTCGGTCATTATTTATGGCGCTGGCAGCAAAGGCGTGGAACTGGCGAAACTGCTGATGCAGCAGGGCGAATATGTGCCGGTAGCTTTTGTCGATGATGCTAAAACGCTGCACAAGCGCATGATTCACGGGCTGTATGTCTATGCGCCCCGGGATATGGAAAAGTTGCTGCGCGACACCGATGCCCGGCAGGTCCTCGTGGCCGTAGACGCCAGTGCAGCAGATGATCGCAGACGCATTTTAGAATTCCTCGAACCGATGGGTGTGCGGGTGCGGCTGATCCCGGATTTTGCCGAGCTGGTTTCTGGTCAGGAGATGCTGACCAACATTCGTGATGTGGAAATCGAAGACTTGATCGGGCGTCATCAGGTAGCACCGTTGCCGCATCTGCTCGCGGGTTCGGTGAAAGGTCGCAATGTGATGGTGACCGGGGCAGGCGGATCGATAGGTTCGGAACTGTGCCGGCAGATCATTCGCCAGCAGCCGGGTCTGATCGTGCTGCTCGATCAGTCGGAGTTCGGGCTGTTTCAGATCCAGCGTGAACTGCTGGCGCTGTGCTCTGCCGAGTCGCTGGAAGTACCTGTTGTGTCGGTGCTCGGCTCGGTGACCAACTCAACGCTGATGTTGCGAACCCTGACCAGCAACAAAGTTCAGACCCTCTACCATGCGGCGGCCTACAAACACGTGGACCTCGTCGAGCATAACGTCATCCAGGGTTTGAAAAATAACACCTTCGGCACTCTGCATGCAGCAGAGGCGGCGATGGATGCCGGTGTTACAGACTTTATTCTGATATCCACCGACAAAGCCGTCCGAACCTCCAGTGTGATGGGTGCCAGCAAACGACTGGCGGAAATGACCCTGCAGGCACTCCAGGACGTGTCAGAAAATACCCGCTTTTCGATGGTCCGGTTTGGCAACGTCCTGGGCTCTTCCGGGTCTGTCGTGCCGCTGTTTCTGGATCAGATCAGCCACGGCGGGCCTGTCACCGTCACCCACCCGGATGTGACCCGGTTCTTCATGACCATCCCGGAAGCCGCGCAGCTGGTGCTGCAGGCGGCGAGTATGGCGAAAGGCGGAGATCTGTTTCTGCTCGACATGGGTGAGCCGGTGAAGATTCTGGATATGGCCCGTCAGATGATCCGGCTGAAAGGCTATACGTTGCGGGATCGGGAAAATCCAGACGGCGATATCGAAATCGAAATTTCCGGACTCAAAGCTGGCGAGAAGCTGCACGAAGAACTGCTGCTCGGCGATTCCGTGACCGGTACTGAGCATCGCAAGATCATGCGAGCAGAAGAAGACTATGTGGACTGGGGCGAGTTGCGTGGCGCGCTCAACACGCTGGAGCAGGCGTGTGATGCTTACGACTACGATGCGATTAAGACCTTTATTGAAGGCCTGGTTGAAGGCGCAGACCTTGCCGCACAGCTGGGCGGACTGCGTCACGAAGCCCAGATTGTCGCCCTGAACCCGGCCCCTCGAGACACTCAACGATAAGCCGCGACCTGATCTTTCGCGAGTCGCAGTGCAGGCTGCGCTTTAAGCAGCTGTATCTCTTTAGGCTCCCGCCGTGCCTTTGTTAGCCGCGATTCCTCTACCCGCCGCGCCTCTTCCGCCGCTGCCTTTTATCCGCCGCTGGCGCTATCCGCCGCTGGCTTTTAACCGCCGCTGGCTTTTATCCGCCGCTGGCGCTACCGCGGCCGGCGATGCGGCCGAATACGGCGCCGGAGGTCAGGCCGCTGCCACCCGGATAGTTGAAGTAGAAGAGGCCGCCTACCAGCTCGCCAGCTGCGAACAGACCTTCGATTGGCAGACCCTCCTGGTCGATGACACGAGCCTGGGCGTCAACGTGCAGCCCGCCAAACGTGAAGGTTATGCCGCAGGTCACGCCATAGGCGGTGAATGGTGGTTCTACCAGCGGATTTGCCCAATTAGATTTGTTGATGGGTAAACCCCGGGTGCCCCTGCCATCTTTCACTGTCGGGTCGAAAGGGGCCTCGGTCATGATCGCGGCATTGAACTCGGCCACGGTGCGTTGCAGGCCGGTGCTGTCGACCTCTTCGAGTTTCTCAGCAAGCTCTGCAATGCTCGCGGCTTCAACCCGGGTCACCTGACGAATTCGATATTCATCACGAAGCATGTCCTGCACGCGTCCGTCGAAAATCTGCCAGGCGCTCTGGGCCGGCTGTTTCAGTATTTCCGCCCCATAGCGGGCATAAGTGAAGTTGCGGAAATCCGCTCCTTCGTCGAGAAAACGCTCGCCTGCGTTGTTGACAACGATGCCGAGCGGGTAGGAGTGTTTCTGAAAGTTGTCGCCCACCTCCAGATCGCCATATTCGGGGGCGTTCAGGTCCCAGGCCACCGCATGACAGCCAGACCAGTGGCCTCGAGGTGCAGCCCCTATGGCCATTGCCATTTCGATCCCGTCACCGGTATTGAATCGGGTGCCGCGCACTTTGGCGAGATCCCAGCCCGGGCCGAGATAGCGGGTGCGCCAGGTGGCGCTGGACTCGAAGCCGCCGCAGGCTAGTATCACCGCGTCAGCGTGAAACTCGTCAGCCCCCTCCCGGCTGCTGGTCTGCACCCCACTGACCCGCCCGCGCTCAGTGAGCAGGCTGGTAACCCGCGTACCGTAGCGGATGTTGATGCCCCGGTTCGTGGCGATGCTGGTCAGTGATTCGACCAGGCCGGGTCCGCCACCCCAGGCCTCAACGGTCAAACCGCCCCAGAATCTGACTTTGCCGTCCACTTCGTAGGACTGGCGGCCGTAGAGCGGGAGAAATCTCACCCCCTGTTCGCGCATCCAGCACAGGGTTTCGAAGCTGCGTTCGATCAGCGCTTCGGCGAGTTCCGGATCGCTGCGGTAGTTGGTTACCCTGCCCAGGTCGTCATAGAACTGTTCAGCGCTGTAGGCGCCGAAGTCGCTGCGGGCAATTTCCGCCTCGCTTAAGTCGGGCATCAGCTGGCGCAGATCCTCAGTACCGCTGTACACGGTGCGCATGGCCCCGGCGGTGAAGCGGGAATTGCCGCCGGATAAAGGGCGCGGGGCGCGTTCGAATAACGTCACCCTGGCGCCATGTTCAGCTGCGCTGAGTGCGGCACACAGCGCAGCGTTACCGCCACCGACCACAATGACCTGTTGTTGTGCTGGCATTAGCTTGTTTGCTCTCGGTCCCCCAACCCCTTACGCTGAAAGACTATCACAGCCGGGTTTTAACAGAGCAGGCAGCAGATGAATCTACCAGACAAGTCGTTTGCGATGGTGCAGACCGGGGTTAGAACGCTTGAGCCCAGAGATCTGCCGATTCCGGACATTGACGCGGATTCTGCGCTGCTGAAGCTGGAAGCCTGCGGAATCTGCGGCAGCGACTACGAGCAGTATGAGGGGTTGCTGCGCACTCCGGTGCCCGTAGTGCCTGGTCATGAACCGCTGGGCACCATCGCGCGGATCGGCGATCGGGCAGCCGCCCGCTGGGGTGTGGACGTGGGTGATCGGGTGGCGGTTGAGACGATGATTTCCTGTCGGCACTGTCTGCGCTGTCTTGGCGGCAGCTATCATCTGTGTGAAGACCGGAAGATCTATTCCTACATTCCAACCACCGATGCACCCGGACTCTGGGGCGGTTATTCGCAGTACATGTACCTGCATCCGAATTCCGTGGTTCATCGGATGAGCGCTGAGCTGCCCGCGGAGCTGGCGGTGATTTTCAACCCATTGGGCGCTGGCTTCCGCTGGGCAGTGGAAATGCCGGAAACCCAACCGGGCGAAACCGTAGTGATCCTGGGCCCTGGTCAGAGAGGGCTGGCCAGTGTGATCGCCTGCAGGGAAGTAGGTGCCGGGACCATCATTGTCACCGGACTCGCCGCGGACGCTGACAAGCTTGCACTGGCAAGGGTGTTTGGCGCTGATCACACCATTGATGTCGAGAACGAAAACGTAGTCCATCGGGTGAAAGAACTCACCAACGGCGCTGGTGCTGACGTGGTCGTTGATGTGTCATCCTATGCCACTCAACCGGTGGTGGACTCACTGTCGCTGGTTCGGCCGGGTGGTCGAGTGGTGCTTGCGGGTGTGAAAGGCTTCAAGGCCGTGGAAGGATTTGTCTCTGATCTTGTGGTGTTGAAGGAGATCAGAATTCTTGGCGCGATCGGTGTGACCGCAACCGGTTATCGCAGCGCCATCCGGCTGCTTGAGTCTGGCCGCGTGCCGATAGAAAAGATGCATACTCATAATTTTGCGCTGTCGGATGCAGATCTGGCGATCCGTACTCTTGCCCGGGAGGTTCCGAACGATGAGTCGATACATTCCTGTCTTCTGCCGGAGCATTGACCTGACCCAGAGCACTCAGCAAGGCAGTCACTGATCTGGATATTCAAGGAGAACAAGCTGATGAAATATGGACTGATTCTGGCTTCGCCGACTATTGCAGGGCAGATGGCGAGCGCAGCTCGTGCTGATGCAGCCGGATTTGAGTCGGTCTGGACGACCGAGTTTTTTAATGCCCATGGTTTTGTCCGGCTCGCGGCGGTGGCGACCGCCACCACCCGGGTAAAACTGGGAACTGCCATTGCTTATGCGTTCATGCGCACGCCGATGCTGGCCGCCGCGGCCGCAATGGATATCGACGAACTGTCTGGCGGACGTATGGTGCTTGGTCTCGGCAGCGGTACCGAGCGGATGAATCGGGACTGGTATTCAATGCCGTTTGAAGCACCTCCCGCACCGAGAATCAAGGACGCGATCGGTCTGGTGCGGGCTGCATTCGCCGCGCAGAAAGGTGGTGGTCTGAATTACGAAGGACCGCACTATCAGGTGAAAATTCCCGTCTATTCTCGACCGCGCGCCGCCCGCGAGCATATTCCAGTGTGTCTGGCTGCGGTCAATAAAGGCATGATCCGGGCAGCTGCGGCGACCGCGGATGGACTGATTGGCCATCCTGTATTCACCCGTCGCTACATTCGTGAACAGGTCCTGCCCGAGCTCGAAGGCTCGAGCTGCACGATGCTGCCTTATGTGGTCACGTCGATCGCCGAGAGCACTGAGCAGGCGCGCAATGAAGCCCGTGGACAGATCGGCTTTTACTATACGACGCGCCTGTATCATACGATTTTAGAGCCACACGGCTGGCGCAGTCAGGGGGAACTGATTGCGAACGCGTTCAAGCGGGGTGATTTTGCCGCAATGGCGGCAGCAGTCACCGATGAGATGATCGACGAGATTGCGATAGCCGGTACGCCGGACGAAGTGCGCGATCAGCTCAAGGCCTGGGATGGCCTCTCGGACGAAGTATTGCTTTATTCCCCGAGCGTGGGAGTGAAGCCGGAACGGGTTCAGGAGAACCTGGATGCCATAGTCGATACGTTTGCGGTTTGAATTTTTCAGTTTAATACTGCAGTAGAACCACTTCAGGGGAACGATGCCGTGCCAGCCAAAACACTGCCTTTTAATGACAAAATTGCTCAGAGTTTCATAGATGCGCCGATCGGCTCGGGCGGCGGCCTCACCCGGTTCCTTGGTTTCGAGATCATCTCTGCAGCACCTGGCGTGATGACTGGAAAGTTTCCGGTACGCGATGAACTGCTGACCCCGATGGGTAACATGCATGGTGGGGTACTGTCCGCTTTCTGCGATCACATGTTGGGCTGTGTCTGTTATCCGGCAATGCAGAAGGGTCAATGGGCAGCAACCACTGAATTCAAAATTAACCTCACTGCACCGGTGAGCACCGGGGAAGTTGAAGCCACGGCGGAAATTGTTAACCTGTCTCGAACCCAGGCGGTGGTGAAGATTGAGATTCGCAATGAAGATCGCACCGTCGCTGTAGCTCAGGGCACTGTCACTATTCGAGATCCGCGCTGAGCTGTTATCCGGAAACCTTTTGAATCTGATGTCGAGAAGTGTGAATCGTGAAGTCGATTGTGAATAGAGTTCCTTTGGTGGTGCTTGCGCTGCTGCTTGCTGCCTGTGGTGGTCCCAGCCTGAATTCGGCACCGCCTTCCGGCTTCAACCTGCAGGGTGAATGGGAGCTTGTTCGTGATCAATCAGGCTTAGGCGCGGAAGGCGATGACTACATCCGCATGCGTTCCGGCAATCGGCGAGAACTGGCCCGGGGCGGCATGGCGCGAGACTTTCCTGTGGTGCGGGCTGATGGCATGCGCATTGAGCAGAACCAGGATTCGATGGGCATCAGCTATTCCACCGGCGATTACCGGGACATCTCGTGGGGACGCCGGGACCGTGGCATGTGGCAGATCAACGCAGGATGGGTAGATGATGAGTTGTACATCATTTCCGAGGCACATGACGCCAAGGGTACTGAAGTGATGAGTCTGTCACCGGACGGCAAGATTTTGCGCGTTTTCGTGGAAATCGATGCCGGGGAGAAGGTCCAGCTCGAACGGGTATATCGTCGCTCGGGTTCGTAGGTCCGGCACCGTCGGCCCGATGTCAGCCGTCCAGTTCCGCCAGCGCCATTTCGGCGAGTTGCCGCCAGATTGGACTCTGAGCCCAGTTGTAGGTGTTGTTCAGATACAGCCGCGCGCGAGAGTCACCAATGATTCGATAGCTTTCGCCAAGATAGAAATTCACCGGTACTGCCCAGGGTGCGCGGGCGTAAACCACCTTAAGGTAGTTGACCGCTTCTCCCGCTCGTCCGCCATGCAGGTAAGCCAGGCCGATGCCAAAGACCGCGTCGAATCGCTCGACGTCGAGTTCGAGTGCCCGGCGGTATAAAGGCAGCGCACTTCTCCAGGTGTCTCGACATTCACTGCCGCGTCGCAGCAGGCAGTCGCTGGTGAGACGGTTGCCCAGATTGACCAGGACTTCCGCATTGTCGGGTGCGAGCTGTTGGGCCTGTTGTGCAAAATCAACGCCTAAGATCTGGTCACCCAGTGCTGAATGAGCACGCGAGACTAAAACCAGCAATCTTGGATCTTCGGGATAGTCTGGTCGATGTGCTTCGATGAGCTCAAGCGCATTGGTCGGGTTGTGCTCCACAACGGCTGCCGCCAATATCACATCCCTTTCCAGATCACTGAGACAGCGGGGTTCCAGTTCGAAAGGGTTGGCTGCGGGATACGGCTCGGTGACCTTCGCAGGAATGTTACGAACATATCGACGCAGGCGTCGCTCCAGGCGGCTGTTGGTGAAATCAAGATAGTCGATTAGGGGTGCCGCGCGCTCTTCTAAGTAGGTATCCAAAGCGGTTTTCAGAGTTGGCCCGTTCAGCATCAGGTAGTGGGTGAGAAGCCAGGACCAGTCGTAGAACTGACTGATCCGTTGGCGTGACCAGTCAAGCAGATAGTCCGATTCCAATACCTGGCCAATCGATAGCTGTTGCCTGCTGGTGTTCGTGGTCAGCGTCTGCATGGTCTTGGTCGGCAGGCGACCTAATGTCACCTGGTCTTCGTGGACATCGATGTTCGACAGCAGGCTGGCCAGACCCTCATCGAACCACATAGGCAGGCTCACATCGATACGATTACGCAGCAGATAGTGGCTGTATTCATGCCGAGCGGTTTCCAGCAGCAGACGGTCGCCACGATGGGGTGCGATTACCACCGTGCTGGTGGCCAGCGAAGGCTGCAGAAAACCCGCAAAGTTGTTCGATCCGAAGTAGCGTCGAAAGGCTTTGTGGCTGCTGAAAATCAGCATTCGCATCGGCACTTCGACTTCGCTTGCGCTACCCGGGAGATGTTTGACTGCCCAGGTGTCGAACCGCTGCAGGTCCTCCAGGACTTCGCTCAGTTGCGCGGGCTTGAGATCGGAGATGATCTCGAAGCCCATCAGATCAACCGTACACCAGTCTGAATGGGTCTGGGCACTGGAGGTGCTGGAAAGCACTAACAGGCTTAAACTGATCAGGCTGAGTTGCCAGTGAGACAGACTATGGGCCAGGGGATAAACAGAGTTCTGAACAATGCTGCCGGGTTGGCGGTGCTGTTTTCTATCTGCACGGTGATAGCTGCTCAGACTGCTGGAGCTAAGGCTATGCTGCCGCCGCTCAGCTGTCAGCCACTGCAGACTGGTGGCTTTCATGATTATCCTGAAGGGGAAGAGGTGTACGAGCCTGCGCTTTTTCATGCTCGTGCTTTTGAGCTCGATGAGAACCTGTTGTTCATGCTGAATCTGCAGCCCGAACCCGGTTCGCCCGACCTGTATCTGACGATGCGCATGGTTACAGAGCAGGACCAGCCGGATCGCTTTGAGCATACCGAGCTTGAGTGTCGAACGGTGCGCGGTATCGGTGATGTGAAGGGCTTCAGCTGCGTTAATGTACCCCCTTCGGAATTACTGCTGATTAATGCAGAAACCCTGCGTTTCACTCGCGCAGCTGTCGGCGGCTGGACGTTTGCTGGCGCTGCCGGAGACATTAACGGCGACTCCATATTCATAGAATATGGCACCTGTGTGGATGCTACCGCCGAGCATACTCCGGCGGCAGCGCCAGCAAGTGCTGCTACACCGCAGGAATAGGCGCGATCAGCGTTCCGAATCAGACTCTGCGTTTTCCGCAGCGTCGGCTTCATCGATGATGGCCTGCAGCGAAGCTTCCAGAACCTGCGCATCATCATCGGCTGGTTTTTCAGCGGTGACGTTGATGAGCTCCAGGTTCTGCAT
>CAKZWF010000007.1 GCA_937921865.1 uncultured Pseudomonadales bacterium
GGCACCCCGAGAAATATATCGGCGCTGCGCTGATAGAGCTGACAGGACAGCCTGCCATCTGCGACGTAGAACTGAAACAGGCTATGGCATGGCGGCAGCGCCATGGTGTCGACTTCGGCCACGTTCCAGGCGCTGACGATATGCCGGCGTGAGTCCGGGTTTTCTTTGATGCTCTTTACGACCTTCTCTATCTGATCGATAGAGCCGCCCTCTGGGGTCGGCCAGGAGCGCCACTGAGCACCATACACCGGACCCAGGTTACCTTCTTCGTCCGCCCATTCATCCCAGATGTGCACATTATTGTCGAGCAGGTAGCTGATGTTGGTGCTGCCCTGAAGGAACCACAGCAACTCATGCGTCACCAGTCGCATCACTACTTTCTTGGTGGTCACCAGCGGAAACCCGTCTGCGAGATTGAACCGCATCTGGTGGCCGAAAATGCTGTAGGTGCCGGTGCCGGTCCGATCATTTTTAAACGTGCCGTGATCACGAACGTGACGCATGAGGTCGAGGTATTGTTTCATCTGTCTCTAAATCAGGTTGAAAGCCGGGTTAAAACTCGAATTGAGGTGATCTGCAGGCGCATTCAAAAAGTTAACCGGGCTGAGCCAGCGGGCGGGAAAACCGCCGCGCATACACAGCCATCAGGATACCAACGATCACCATAGGGAGCGAGAGCAGCTGGCCCATGGTCAGCCAGTCAAAAGCCAGATAGCCAAGATGGCTGTCAGGCTGGCGGAAGAACTCGGTGCAGAACCTCATCACCCCATAACCGGCCAGAAAGACCCCTGAAACCACGCCGGTTGCCTGCGGGCGCGACGAGACCAGCCAGACCACCACAAACAGCACCAGTCCCTCGGCAAACGCCTGATACAAAGGTGACGGGTGGCGCGCAAACGCCTCCCACACACCGGTGCACAGCGGGTTGATGCTGCGGATGGCGTCGGCACTGCAGGGGTAAACGAGACCAAACGCGGAATCGGTCATTCGACCCGGCAGTTCGGTATTGGCGAAATTGCCCAGACGGCCAAAGCCGAGTCCAGGAGCGACCAGGGGCGCCATGAAGTCACTGACCTGAAAGAAGGACCGGGAGGTGTTCCGGCCAAACCACCACATCGCGACTATCACGCCAAGCAGACCGCCGTGAAACGACATGCCGCCATCCCAGACCCGGAACAGCCAAAGAGGATCCCGCAACAGCTGGTCAAAGCCATAGAAGAAAACATAGCCTATCCGGCCACCGATGACTGCGCCAACAGCGCCGTAAAAGACGACATCAGAAACAGCTTCGGCATCCCAGCCGCTGCCTGGTTGCCGTGCCCGTCGATTGCCCAGCCACCAGCACAACGCAAATCCAGCCAGATAGGCCAGCCCGTACCAGCGGATCGCCAGCGGACCAAGCGCTACGATAATCGGATCGATGGCCGGATAATGCATAGGCTAACTCCTGTATCTAATGATTGCGCCAGTCAACCACTGCGCGGTTCAACCCTGAATGGTCTGACAGACTTGAACGGTCTGGCAGCCTTGAGCGATCTGGCGGCCTTGAGCGATCTGGTAGACTGACGGCTTTATCGCTCTACCGACAACAAAGTCATGTGTCTGGTTCTTTTTGCTTTTCAACCCGACTCCAGCACTCCGCTGGTGGTCGCCGCTAACCGGGATGAATTCTACGCGCGACCCGCCGAGAGCGCACACTTGTGGCCACAATCTCCCCATCTGCTGGCCGGCAAGGACTTAAGCGCTGGCGGCACCTGGCTCGGCATGAGCGCCCGTCGCCGGTTCGCCACGGTCACCAACTTCGCCGAGGACGCGCCGGGTGAAGAAGCCCCCCTGTCCCGCGGCGCGCTGGTCGAAGGATTCCTGAATTCTGATCAGACCGCGCACGATTTTGCCCACCAGATCCACGGCAACCGATATCGCGGCTACAACCTGCTGCTATGGGACGGCGACCAACTGGTTTACACCTCCAATCGAGGCACCACTCAGGACCTCGCTCCCGGTACCTACGGGCTCGCCAACGCTGAGCTCGGCGCTACCTGGCCCAAGGTCAACTCCGGAATCGCTGCGCTGGATGACATCCTTCTGAATCAACCGCTCCCAGGCGCGCTACTGTCGATTCTGAACAATGAGCGGCAACCGGCCGACGAAGAACTGCCCAACCGAGGTCGGCCACTGGAACTCGAACGGCGGGTAGCGCCCGTGTTCATCCGCGGCGATGAGTACGGCACCAGGGCGAGTACGGCGGTGATTGTTCGTGAAGGGGGGTTTGTGTTTGCTGAGCAGGCATTTGCGGCCGGTGGTGCACTCGGGGAATTGCACTCGTTTGACGTGCGCTTCAAGGGCTGAATAGTGAAGAGGGGTAGTCGGGCCGAATAGCGTTGGATGGCCTTGCTGCGCCTCGCTTGGCCGCTCCGCGGTTCCCTCAGTTGCCGAACTTGCCCCTGCGGGTCAATTCGGCTCCTTCGGCCTCGCTAGACGGCGCCTCAAGGCCATCCAACGCTATTCGACTCGAGAGTATTCCGGGGTTCGGGTTCGGGTTAACGAAATCGCAGCGGTGCCTAGGGCTGGGGATTAGGTTTATGCGCCGTGTAGCGAGGCTGAGGCGGTCGAGCTGACGCCGGAGGCGGCAGACCGGCCAACGAAGGAACCGGGGACCGGCCAAGCGAGGCGCATAAACCTAATCCCCAGCCCTAGGCACCGCGGTTGCACCGCTACCTCCAAAGATCCCCAAATACCCCAGGAAACTGGACCACCCTCCATCCACGCCGCAGAAACCCTCAGGCGTGATAACTCGGAATCACCCGCCCCAGCCCGGCCTCGGTGAGCTGTTCCCGCATGTAGGCCTGGATCTCATCGGACGTGTTCATCTTCAGCACCCGTGCCAGCATGCGCCGGGCATCCGAGCGTTTGATATTGCGGATCACCCATTTGACCTTCGGCAGATTGGTCGCATTCATCGATAGCACGTAGTAACCCATCGCCATCAGCAGCACCGCGCCTACAGGGGTGCCTGCCAGCTCGCCGCAGATGCCCACGACAGTATTTTCCGCATGTGCGGCGCGAGCGACTTCCCGCAGCGCGGCCAGTACGGCCGGGTGAGTTTCCCGGAACAGACCTGCAACACGGGGATTGTTGCGGTCGACGGCCAGCATGTACTGAGTCAGGTCATTGGAGCCAACCGCCAGAAAATCCACATGGCGGGCAAGCAGCCGAGCCTGGTAGACCGCGGCCGGCACCTCGATCATCACTCCGACCAGCGGTTCCCGGACGTCTTCGCGCTCTTCGAGCACCTCCCGATACGCCCTCTGAACGAGAGCTTTGGCTTCCAGGACTTCATCCAGATTGGACACCATCGGCAACATGATGCGCAGGATACTGTTGAGCCCGGCGCTGGCTTTGATCATAGCCCGTGCCTGCACTACAAAAATTTCAGGATGATCCAGGGTGACCCGAATACCGCGCCAGCCGAGAAATGGGTTGTCTTCCTGGATGGGGAAATAGGTGAGTGCTTTGTCACCACCAATGTCCAGCGTCCGCATCGTGACAATTTTCGGCTCGAAGGCTTCCAGGTGCTCGCGATAAATCAACCGCTGCTCTTCTTCGCTGGGGAAGCGCTCTTTGGTCATGAACGGGACTTCGGTGCGAAACAGCCCTACCCCTTCAGCACCACGATCCAGCGACCGAGAGATATCCGCGGTGAGCCCGATATTGACGTAGAGCCCAATCCGGTGGCCGTCCAGGGTGATACCCGGCAGATCGCGAAGCGTCTCGAGGTCGCTGGCAAACTCCATCTCGTCGGCGATCTGCGACTCAAAATGTTCGAGAAGCTGGTCGGAGGGATTGAGAAAAACCTCGCCATAAAAGCCATCGACAATCATCGACTGGTTATCGATATTCGACAGCGGCAGGTCAATTGCGCCCATCACCGCGGGGATATCCAGCGCCTGCGCGAGTATCGATACGTGAGAATTGGCTGAGCCCTTCACAGAGACAATGCCTTTCAGCTTCCCTGCTGGGATATTCGCCAGCATGCTGGGGGTGACTTCGTCGCCGACTAAAATGGTGTCGTCCGGAAAGTGGCTTTTGCGGGCTCGAATGTCCTGCAGATAGCCAAGTACGCGCAGTCCCAGATCTTTGATGTCGGCGCCGCGTTCCCGCAGATAAGGATCTTCAAGCTGCTCGAAGCGACGGACATGTTCAACAATCACCCGCTTGAGCGCCCCCTGCGCCCAGTGACCCTGATGGATGCGCTCGCGAATATCGCCCGGCAGAGCGTTATCGTCGAGCATGTGCAGATAGGCATCAAACAGAGCCAACTCTTCAGCAGGCAGGCTCTCGGCAAACTGTTCACTGATTCGAACGATGTCCTGACGCACAGACTCCACGGCCCGATCCAACACCTGCAGTTCAGTGGAAATGTCGTCTGTGGCGCGATCTGAGACAGAGTCCAGATTGGCCACCGGCTGCACCAGCACAGCAGTGCCCAGCCCAATACCGGGCGCGCCGCCGACTCCGAGGAACAACGCATCAGGACGTTCCAGCGCGGATCCGGTTTCTCCGCGCAGCAGCGTCTGCACTTCTCCGGTGGCTTCCGCGTGGGCAATGATCGAAGCGAGCTGCGCGGACAGCGTGACCAAAAACGCCTCTTCGCTTTCATCAAAACGGCGGCGCTCGCGCTGCTGTACCACCAGTACCCCGAGCACGCTCCGGTGATGGATGACCGGAACACCGAGAAAAGCATTAAAGGCTTCTTCGCCAATTTCCGGAACGCTGAAAAACCTCGGGTGCAGCGTGGCATGGTCCAGATTGATCGGTTCAGCTCGTTCAGCAACCAGCGCAACCAGCCCCTGTTTTCGAGACAGACCAAGCTTGCCAACAAACTCTTTGTTTAAGCCTTCATTAGCGACGAAAAGATATTCATTGGTTTCCGGGTTCAACAGGTAAATCGAACAGACTTCGGTGCCAAGGGCAACGCGAACATCGTGGACGAGGAGTTCCAGAGCGTGACTGAAGGACACGGAACTCGCGCTGAGTACATCCTGAACAATTCTGCGAAGTACGCTGAGCATCAGATTACGGTCTGATCGGGATGGGACAGATCCTCATCGATGGGCAGTGACAACGCCAGCTCTTTCAGCGCTCGACGATACACATCACGTTTGAAATCAACCACCTGGCCCACCGGATACCAGTAGCTGACCCAGCGCCAGTGATCAAACTCGGGTTTGTCGGTACGGTCCATCTGCACCTGCGCATCGTCACCAAGCATCCGCAACAGGAACCACTTCTGCTTCTGGCCTTTGAAACCGGGACTGGAATTGTGGCGGCGCATGCGCCGCGGCAGCCGATAGCGCAGCCAGCTGCGGGTGCTGGCGACCACCTCGACGCTGCCAGACTCCAGACCAACCTCTTCGAACAGCTCACGATACAGCGCATCTTCCGCTGATTCATGTTTGTTGATGCCACCCTGCGGGAATTGCCAGGCGTCATGTCCGCCCACCCGTCGCGCCCAGAGCACCTGGCCCAGGCTGTTCGACACAATGATCCCAACGTTGGGGCGAAAGCCGTCCGCATCGACCAAGTTTCGATTGCTCCCTTTATCTTGTTCCCCGAACTTCAGCTCGATTGAACCTCAAAGCCGGGCAAAATTCCAACGCCGCCCGGTATACCCCGAGCACAGCGTCATGGCAGGATGCGGGTTAACCCAGCTGAGCAGCAATTCGAACCTTCATGAGCAATCGCCTCCAAACCGAAACCAGTCCATATCTGCTCCAGCACGCGGACAATCCGGTGCACTGGCAGCCCTGGGATGAAGCGGCGTTGCAGCTCGCCAGAGACACCGACAAACCGATCCTGCTGTCGATCGGCTATTCCGCATGTCACTGGTGTCATGTGATGGCGCACGAGTCTTTTGAAGACGACGCAACCGCAGCAGTGATGAACGCCGGGTTCGTCAATATCAAAGTAGATCGCGAGGAGCGGCCTGATCTCGATAAGGTCTACCAGTTGGCCCACCAGGTGCTGACCCAACAGACCGGGGGCTGGCCGCTGACGATGTTTTTAGATCCACACACCCTGCTGCCATTCTTCGGTGGAACCTATTTTCCAAAAACACCGCGCCAGCAGATGCCGAGCTTCACCGACCTGCTGCAGCGCGTCGAGGATGCCTGGCTGCAACAGCGTGATGCGCTCGCGGCGCAGAGCCAGAAGCTGGCGGATGTGTTCACGCAGATCAATCAGGCTGAAACAGCCAGCACCGTTGGCGATGCCCAGGCCCTCTCAGCGCAGGCACTTGAGCAGCTGGCAGGCCAATATGACAGCGCTGAAGGTGGCTTTGGCAGCGCGCCTAAGTTTCCGATGACCAGCACCCTGGCGTATGTGCTGCGCTGCGCAGTCAGCCAGCAGGATCGCAATGCGATGGAGATGGTGATGACCACCCTGACCCGAATGGCCAGGGGAGGAATCTACGACCACCTTGGAGGCGGTTTCTTCCGCTATGCAACCGATAGAACCTGGGCAATACCGCACTTCGAAAAAATGCTCTATGACAATGGCCAACTGCTATCCCTCTACGCGGATGCAGTTGCGGTAGGCCCCGATGATCTGTTTGCCTGCGCGCTGCGCGATACCGCCGGTTGGCTGCTTCGCGATATGTGCCATCCCCAAGGCGGATTTTTTGCGGCACGGGACGCTGACTCGGAGGGCCAGGAAGGCAAGTACTACGTCTGGCGCCGGGAAGAGATCAAACGGGCATTAACCGAAGACGAGTATCTGCTGATTGAGACCCTGTACGGCATCGACAAACCGGCAAACTTCGCAAGCCGATGGAACCTGAACCGCCGGGATGCCTGGCGCAGCGTGGTGCAGCGGCTGTCATTGCCTCGCGAAGAGGCGGACGCCACGCTGGCCAGTGCCAGAGCTAAACTGTTGGCGGTGCGCGACACCCGGACTGCACCAGGTCTGGACGACAAGATTCTTACTGCCTGGAACGCATTGACGATCAAGGGCCTGGCCAAGACCAGTGTCGCCCTGTCTGAACCCGAGTGGCTGACTGCCGCGCAGCGCTGCACGGACTTTCTCAGAACACAGCTGTTCGATGGTCAGACCCTGTTCGCAGCCTGGCAGGGTACTCCCAGATTTCCCGCCTATCTGGACGACTACGCTAATCTGCTGGACGCGCTGCTGACCCTGCTTGCCGTTGAGTGGCGGGAGGCGGATGCGGTTTTTGCCCGCCAGCTTGCCGATCTGGCTTTGCAGAAGTTCTGCGATGCTGAACACGGTGGCTTCTTTTTTACCGACGTTACCGACAACCAGAATGAACTGTTTCATCAGCCGAAGCCGACGATGGACGATGCCCTCCCGCCCGGCAACGGGGTCATGGCCGCAGCGCTGATCCGACTGGGCCATCTGTTTGCCGACCAGAGTTATCTGGACGCTGCGGAAGCGACCCTGCGCTGGGCTGACAGTCGCCTGTCCCAGTACCCGGCAGGTCACTGCACGCTGCTCGGCGCATTAGCCGATTACAGTAATCCGCCAGAACAGATTGTCATTCGAGGTCCCCAGGCGGCGTTGGGTGAATGGCTGGAAGTCTGCCGCAACGGCTATCAACCCAATCGAGTGAGCTACGGCATCCCCTACGATGGCAACCAGACCCTGCCTGATTATCTGCCGAGGCTGGTCAGCATTGAAGAGCAGAACAGCGTGGTCGCTTTTCGTTGCCACAACTTCGCCTGTTCACTGCCCATCCGCTCGGTAGAGGAACTGAAAGCCGCGCTTAACCGCAGTTAACGCCAGACCAGATCAAGCTCGCGAGCGGCTTTCACATCATCGAGTCGCCGCACCGGCAGGTTATGCGGGGCCGTGGTCACCAGATCCGGGGTGTTCTCGGCTTCAGCACGAATCGCAATCAACGCATCCGCATAGGCATCGAGTTCTGCCCTGGTTTCTGTTTCCGTCGGCTCAACCAGGAAACACTCCGGGATCAGCAACGGAAAATAGGTGGTCGGCGAGTGCATGCCGAAGTCGAGTAAACGCTTGGCAAAGTCCATCGCGTTCACTCCGTAAGCTTTGGTCTCAGAGCGGAAGCTGATGATGAATTCATGAGTGGCGCGACGTTCAGGGTAAGCCAGCTCAAAACCGGCATCTGCAAGCCGACGGGCCAGATAGTTGGCATTCAGAGTCGCGAATTCGCCCACCCGGTGCATACCGTCCCGACCGAGCATCAGCGCATAAGCCAGTGCCCGCAGCAGAATGCCGGCATTGCCCATAAACCCGGACAGACGGCCAATGCTGTGCGGCAGATCTTCTTCATCCAGCCAGCGATACTGATCACCGTCTTTGCCCGCGAGCGGCAACGGCAGATAAGGCAGCAGACGCTCACCCACGCCAACCGGCCCCGCGCCCGGACCACCACCGCCGTGTGGCGTCGCAAAGGTTTTGTGAAGATTCATGTGCAGGACATCGAAGCCCATGTCGCCGGGACGAACCTTGCCGAGAATGGCGTTCAGGTTGGCGCCGTCGTAATACAGCAGCCCACCGGCATCGTGAACAATCCCGGCGATCGTTTCGATCTGACGCTCAAAAACCCCGCAGGTGGACGGATTTGTCATCATCAGACCCGCGGTCTGCGGTCCTACCACCGCCCGCAGTGCCTCCACATCCACATCACCACTGCTGTCGACGGGTACTTCTGTGACTTTATAGCCACACATCACCGCGGTGGCTGGATTGGTGCCATGCGCAGCATTGGGGACGATGATTTCCGTCCGCTCATGGTCTTCGCGGGCTTCGTGATAGGCGCGGATCATAGCCACACCGGCAAATTCACCCTGAGCACCAGCCATGGGTGTCAGAGACACACCCTGCATGCCCGTGACATCTTTGAGAATTTCCTGCAGTTCGTATAGACAGGCCAGATAACCCTGGCTGACCGATTCGGGTGCCAGCGGGTGCCGATTCAGGAAACCTGGCAGGCTGGCGGCTTTATGGGCGCCGCGCGGGTTGTATTTCATCGTGCAGGAGCCCAGCGGATAGAACTGGGTATCAATCGAGAAATTTTTTCGCGACAGATTCGTGTAGTGCCTGACTACCTGAAGTTCCGAAACTTCTGGCAACAGCGGCGGCGTCGCGCGCAACAGTTCCGCCGGAATATCATCGGGCGCAGATGCCGCGGCATTGATGTCCAGCAACTGCGCACCCGCTGACCGTCCGGGTTCGGAGATGTCGAAGATGGTGTTCACCGGTAAGGTTTTTTCGTTCATTTCAGCACCTCCCGCAGCGCCTCGGCATAAGCGCCAATGTCCTGAGCGGTGCGCTTCTCGGTGGCACACACCAGCAATGCGTTTTCCATGCCAGGGTAGTATTTACCCAGCGCCAGACCGCCGAGGATGCCGCGTTCAAGCAACGCTTCCAGTACCGGCGACGCGGGCTTGGGCAGTTCGATGACACGTTCATTGAAATACGCGCCGGGGAACCGTTCGCTGACACCATCAATGGCCGTTAGCGCGCTTGTCAGCGCACGGGCATTGGTATGGCTGGCGGCGGCTACCTGATTGAGTCCCCGCGGTCCAAGCAGACTCAGGTAGATGGTGCCAGCCGTCACCAGCAGGCCCTGGTTGGTACAGATATTCGATGTCGCTTTGCCACGGCGAATGTGTTGTTCACGAGCCTGCAGGGTCAACGCGAAACCGGTTTTGCCGTCGAGGTCTTCAGTCCGGCCGATGATCCGCCCGGGCATCTGCCTGACCAGCGCCTGGCGCGCGCACATGAATCCGAATGACGGACCGCCTGAAGCCATCGGAATACCAAAAGGCTGGCCGTCACCGCAGGCGATGTCGACGCCGCCACTGCCCCACTCCCCCGGCGGCTTCAACAGCGCGGTACTCAGCGGATTAACCACCGCAATACTCATAGCGCCGTTCTGCGCAGCCCAGTCGGTAAGCGCGTCCACGTCTTCCAGCAGACCAAAAAAGTTGGGCTGTGGAATCACCAGCGCAGCGGCCGCAGGCGCGTCTGCGAGTGCAGAAATGTCGATCACCCCGCGATCGGTGAGAGGCAGCGACACCACCTCAACTCCCTGATTGCGGACTATGTTGATGGCCGCCTGACGATAGTGCGGATGGACGCTGTCCGGCAGCAGTACAGTGCGCGAACGGGCTTTCCGATTGGCCCTGATAGCCATAAGAATGGCTTCGGCAAGACCCGATGCACCGTCGTAAACCGAAGCGTTGGAGACTTCCATCGCCATCAGCCCCGCCATCATCGACTGATACTCGTATATCAGCTGAAGCGTGCCCTGGCTTGCTTCCGCCTGATAAGGCGTGTACGCGGTCATGAATTCGCCGCGGCTGGTCAGATCCCAGACTGCTGAAGGTATGTGATGGTCGTAGCTGCCAGCTCCGAGAAAGCAGATTCCCGCATCGTCTCGAGCCGCACGCTCGCCAAGATGGCGGAGCATCTCCATTTCGCTGACGCCAGCAGGCACATGTTCGAGTGCCCGGGCACGCAGGTGAGCGGGGATTTCGTCAAAGAGTGCGTCAGTGCTGTCAGCGCCAATGGCCGCCAACATGGACGCCGCTTCTTCCGCCGTGTGGGGGATGAAGGGCATGGATCATGGCTCCAGAATAGAAATTTAAATGATCAGGCGAATAACCACCGAGGCTTTCGCGCTGATTCGATGGCTTTGAATGCCGTTAGTGAGCGTCGGCCTCACAAACCTCCGCGTAAGCTTCCGAATCCAGAAGTTCAGCTAAGTCCGATGCGTTGTCCGGTTCGATTCGAAAAAACCAGCCATCCCCGTATGGGTCCTGATTAACCAGCTCGGGGGTGTCTTCCAGTGTTTCGTTCACCGCGACTACCGTGCCCGTTATCGGAGCATAAATGTCAGAAGCTGCTTTGACAGATTCTACTACACCGGCTTCCTGTTGGGCGGCCACCTGCTGGCCGACTTCAGGATGTTCGACATAGACCACATCTCCCAGGGCATCCTGAGCGTGGTCACTGATGCCGACAGTCACTGTGCCATCATCTTCCAGCCGCGCCCATTCATGGCTGGCGGCATATCTCAACTCGGTTGGTATTTCGCTCATGTCGTGTCCGGCGTTTCGCCGCGTCCCCCAGGATCTGTGCTGTCGGTTTGTTGCTACTGTTAGCGCTGTTTTCGTTTTTATCGCTCTCAATCTCTGGCAGCGCTCGCTCAGTTCTGCTGACTTTTCGCGCGAAGCCCTGCTGCACGCAATATTACTGCCGCGGGGCTGCAGCCTGAAGCCCGATTATCACTTTTCTTCTACGCGCTGCTCGCTTCGCCGGCTGGCCTGGTATTACTTGTGTACCCGTTGCCCGTTGCGGACGAAAGGCGGACGAACCAGGCGGGCCCGCTTGAGTTTGCCCCGAACGTCCACCTGGCAGGCGCCTTTGGCCTGTTTCGGCACCCGGGCCAGGGCAATGCTGTAGCCCAGCGTCGGAGAAAATATACCACTGGTGATGATGCCTTCACCCTGATCGGTAATCACTCGCTGATCATGTCTGACCACACCTTTCTCTTCCAGCACCAGCCCTGTCAGCCGGCTGTCGATGCCTGCGGCCTGCTGCGCCTCCAGAGCTGCGCGACCGATGAAGTCGCGTTCTCGCGGATCCAGGGCAACCGTCCAGGTCATATTGGAAATCAGCGGCGTGGTGGTCTCATCCATGTCCTGGCCGTAGAGATTCAATCCCGCCTCAAGCCGCAGAGTGTCGCGAGCGCCAAGGCCTGCCGGCTGCGCACCGGCGGCAATCAATGCGCGCCACAAAGTCACCGCATCGGTTCCAGGCAGAATGACCTCTACGCCGTCTTCACCCGTGTAGCCGGTGCGGGCAATCATCGACGCGCCGACTTCGCGTGCGCTGAACGCCTCAAGGTCAGCCAGATCGGCCATATCCAGGACGGCGCTGGCCATCGCAATCGCTCCAGGACCCTGAATCGCAATCATTGCCAGATCCCGCTCGCTCACCGCAACATCGGCCTCAGCGTGATCAGAAAACCAGGCCAGTACCTTGTCCCGGGTGGATGCGTTGACCACACAGCGGTAACCGACATCACGCCGGTAAACGATCAGGTCATCGACCACACCGCCGGTCTCGTTCAGCAGCGCGCCATAAAGCGCATTGCCTGCTGCGCCAAGTTTATCGACATCGTTCGCCACCAGTCGCCGCAGAAACTCTCTGGCACCCGAGCCACCGATATCAACGACAGTCATATGCGATACATCAAAAATGCCCACGCCCTGGCGGACGGCATTATGTTCGGCAATCTGCGAGCCATAATTCAGCGGCATCTGCCAGCCGGCGAAGTCCACCATCTTGCCGCCAGCGGCAACATGCTCCGAATACAGCGCGGTCTGTTTAGTCATGATCTGTTTTCCCGTTCAAGCGGCCAGCGGTCCCAGGCCCAGTGCTTCGCGTATGACCTGGCGTTTGAGCGGACCGGACGCCATGGTCAGTTTAACCCCCAGATTTCGCAGCCATTGCAGATAAGGGTCATCTTCTGCATAAACCCGACGCAGCGCGCTCATCAGCGTCAGCATGAGCCGGGCGCGGGCGCGCCGGTGCCGGGCAAACGCGCTCCACATCCCCCGGGTCCCGCTGTCCGCCGCGTCAGGAAGAGCATTGAGGCGCGCCAGAAAATCCCGAACATCCTCAAATCCGACGTTGGCGCCGAGACCCGCCAGAGGATGCAGAACCCGAGCTGAATCGCCCAGCAGGACCACCCTCTGCAGTGGATTGAAATTTGCGACGAGGTGCTGAGTGAGCGGAAAGATATAGCGCTCGTCCGAGGCGATGACCCTACCGAGCTGAAACTCACTGGCCTGCGCCAATTCCGCACAGAACGCGTCGTCCGTGAGCGATTGCCGGCGCTGCGCGTTATATTCGCTCTGCGACCAGACCACCGACACCCGGTTCGGTTGCGCAGACGGCAACAGAGCCAGTGGTCCGTCGAGCAGAAACCGCTGATGAGCCACCCCCTGATGCGGCAGTTCGGTATCGAGCAGCGTCACCAGCGCGAAGTGCCCTGTGGGATAGCTTGAGGTTGCCACGCCAAGCTGCTCTCGGACCGCCGAGCGGGCTCCGTCCGCGGCAACCAGCAGGCGACCCTGATATTTGCGGGTCGAGGTGGCCACGGTCATCGCCTCGACACCTTCAGTCACCCGTTCAATGGTTTCTCCTGTCGCGACGGTCACGCAGGCACAGCGCGCGAGGGCCTGCCAGAGGGCATCCACCAGCTGGCCGTTTTCGACAATCCAGCCCAGTTCCTGCCGCTGCACATCTTCGGCCGAGAAGCACAGTGCCTGGGTGCCCTGCTCCTCCCAGACCTGCATTGCAACAAAAGGTGCTGCGGGAAACTGACTCCAGACACCAAGGTCTTCCAGCAGCAGCCGGCTTGCCGGAGACATCGAGACATTGCGGATATCCATGCCGAATCGGCCAACGACAGGCTGGGGCTGGCTGCGATCCAGCAGCAGCACCCGGCGTCCCTGTCGCCCTGCGCCAAGCGCGGCGGCAGCGCCAATCAGCCCTCCACCCACGACGATCAGATCATAGATTTCGCCGCTCAAGCTGTGACCTCGCCGCTCAAGCTGAGACCTCGCCGCTCAAGCTGAGCCCACCAGAGCTTCCACCTCAGCCACTTCTTTCGGCGCAGCTTCAGTGAGGACTTCCGGGCCGTCTGCCGTGATCAGCACGTCATCTTCAATGCGGATGCCAATACCCCGCCAGCGGCTGGCCAGATGTTCGCTGACTTCAGTGCGGGGGATGTAGATGCCCGGTTCAATGGTCAGCACCATACCGGGCTCCAAAGAACGCCATGCTCCGTCCACCCGATAGTCGCCAACATCGTGCACATCGCTGCCGAGCCAGTGCGAAGTATTGTGCGGGCAGAAGATTCGATAGCTTTCGCTGGCAAGGATGTCTTCCAGGGTCCCTGCCAACAATTTAAGATCCACCAGACCCTGGATCATGACCTTAAGCGCCACCTGGTGCGGTTCGTTGAACAGTGCCCCGACCCGACAGCTGGCGATCGCCTGCTTATTAGCTTCCAGGACAATTTTATACAACGCCTGCTGAGATTTGTTGAAGCGCCCACCAACAGGAAACGTTCGGGTCACATCCGCCGCATAGTGCTGATATTCACAACCGGCGTCGATCAGCACCAGTTCGTTCTTCCGCAGCGGTGCATTATTGTCGACGTAGTGCAGAACGCAGGCATTCTCGCCCCCGCCGACAATGCAGGTGTACGCCGGAGTGCGGGCGCCATGACTCATGAACTCATGAACAAGTTCCGCTTCCAGCTGCAGCTCGCTCATTCCTGGACGGCAGTGCGCCATAGCTCGCCGATGCGCTTCGCAGGTGATCCGCGCAGCTTCCCGCATCACCCGCAGTTCGGCTGCTGACTTATACAGGCGCTGTTCGTGGAGCAGATGTTTGAGGGCAACAAACTCGCCCGGGGGTATCGCACCACCGGACTCACGCGCTCGGATACTGGCCACGTAGCCAACCAGCCGGGTATCAAAATCGGGATAGTCACCCAGCGTCACGTAGATCCGCTCCCGACCCTCAAGCATGCCCGGCAGGATGTCATCCAGGTCGTTGCTCGGAAAAGCATCATCAACCCCGAGCATCTGCACTGCCCGCTCCGGTCCCACACGCTCGCCGTCGTAACGCTCGGATCGCACGTCCCGATCGCGACAGAAGATGATGACTTCACCATGCTCGCGACCCGGACATAGCACCAGCAGCGCGTCTGGTTCGTTGTAACCGGTGAGGTAGTGGAAGTCGCTGTCCTGTCGATACAGGTATTCGCAATCCCGGTTACGGATCCGGGCAGGTGCTGCCGGAATCAACGCAACGGACTGATCCGACATCAGACTCATCAGCGCCGCGCGACGGCGCTTGAATTCACTCGGAGGGATCGATGCTGGCATCGTTGAGTACACTCATAATCAGTAGCGTGCCAACCTTAACGAATTCCTGCAGTTCGGCGAGATCATTCTCGGCATCGTTGTCCTCATCTTCCTCCAGATCAGCACCGACCTGGGCAATCGCCGAGAAGTCGCGAACAATTTCCTGAGCCTCTTCCGGCAGCGCGGCCATATTGCTGTCCACTACACTCAAACCGGCCACCACGCCAGCCAGAAACCCGGCTGTCCAGCTGGCAAGACCTTCCAACTGGTCACCAAGGGATTCGTCGTCGTCCGGCAGCAGCGGCATGAAGGTCATGTCTTCAGCGAGCAGCTGGTCAAGGCTCTCTCTGACAAAAGGTTCAACATCGTCTTCGCTGGACAGGGCTTCTGCACCCAGCAGTTGAACCAGAGCATGCAACGAGAAGCTTTCCAGGTCGGCAACGGCAATTCCAATTACCGCGCCATGCAGTTCGCTGGCCGACAACCCGCCAACGGGTCCCGCTGCCGCGTTCATCGCCAGCAGGGTAAGATCGTTGACAGCAGATTGAGTCGCCATGTATTTGCCACGCCACGGAGAAAAAACCGCGGTATCGTACCAGAGTAGCCCGCTTCACATGGTCAAGTTTTCAGCGCAAAATGGGTAATAAGCGTGTCCACGGCAGCACCGAAGATGGCTGTTAATCCATCGGCGACACGGGCAAACTCAGCAAGGAAGAAGAAACTGCAGTGGCCACCATGGAGCAACTCGAAGCGAAAGTAGATGAGCTGATAGAGCTCTGTGCCATTCTCGGCAGGGAAAATCGCGCGCTGCGCGCCCAACAGCAGAACTGGAGCGCTGAGCGGGCTAAACTCATCGAGAAAAACGAGCTGGCGAAAAGCCGGGTAGAATCCATGATCACCCGACTGAAAACCCTCGAGCAGGACTGATGCACCGATGACTTCCTGCCTAACGTGTTCCAGCCTGAAGAGTTCCGACCAATGAGTTCTACCCCATGAGTTCTGCAACAACCGTCAGCGTAAAAATCCTCGATAAAGAGTATCAGGTTGCCTGCCCGCCGGAAGAGGTGGATGCTTTGACTGCCTCCGCCCGTTATCTCGACCAGCAGATGCATGTGATCCGCGATACCGGCAAGGTCTTCGGCCTGGATCGGATCGCGGTCATGGCGGCGCTGAATATTGCCAACGAGTTTCTAGCCAACCGTCATTCTGTCAACAGCGTGCAGAGTGAAGTAGATGAACGCATCACCCGCCTGGACAAGAAGATCACCCAGGCGCTGAGTGAGCATAAACAGCTGGACCTGTAACCGGTTCACAACTCTCTGAAGATCCCTGCTGTCAAGGGTTCAAGATTTGGCAAATCGCGTATACTTCAATCATCTCCTGGGATGTTCGCCAGCTGGGGTCGTCCTTGAGCCGTTAGATAAACTACAGGAGATCCGGTTGTTGAGTCGGTGTGCATGTCTGACGCTGCGTGGTTTCCGCGCAGGTCGGGAAGCCTTAGAAGCAGCGCTGGATCCCCGTCCTGGACCATAACGGTTCAGGGCAAACCATGCAGCGGCATTTCCGGGAGATCTCGATTGATTCGTCTCGACTCATGAGCACCGACTTTTCGAATTCCCCG
>CAKZWF010000008.1 GCA_937921865.1 uncultured Pseudomonadales bacterium
GCGAAGGCTCAATTCGAGCTGGAACTCTATCGCGCGCCAAAACCTCGGTTCGACCCCCTTTTTTCCCGACCCCCTTTTTTAGTCAGCCGAGCACGCCTGTGTAGGCGTCGTCGTTGAAGCCGACCAGAATGGTTTTGCCTACCCGTGCTGTGGGTGCGCGGAGGTTTCCGGTCGGGCCCAGCATCGCGGCGACGGCTTCATCCGTGCTGCCCTGCGAAAGTTTGAATTCGCTGATTTTTTTGCCTTTTGCGACCACCAGTTTTGATGCGCTTTTCAGCAGTTCAGCTGCATCCGCTGCCTGCAGCTTGCGGCTTGCGGGGACGGTCTCTTTGATTGCTATATCGTTTGCCTCCAAGAACTTGGATGCTCTGGTACAGCTGGTTCAGCCGTTGCGGAAGTAATACCAGTCTACGCGTTTGGCCATCGCGCTCTCCTTGCAGTTGATTGTGAACGCCAAGTGTATTGCCAGCTGGAGGGTTTCGGCAATGCGCCAGGCGCTGATCTGACACCGGTAGATGGGTTAAGCTCGCCGTTCATGAGATTGAGTGAACTGGAACAGCGCAACTACGCAGCGGACGGCTTTCTGATCCGCGCATCGGCGTTCACTCCGATGGAGGTTGAAACCCTGCGGGATGCCGTTGAGCGCGCTGCACTGCGGGCGATGCAGCTTGCCGAAAGCGGCGCAACCTACGTCCTCGATGGCAAACGTTTTGTCGATTCAGGCTATACCACGGTGCAGTTCGAACCCGAATCCGGCAGCGACACGATCCGGGTCGTGGAGCCGGTGCACGAACTGGACGATCGCCTCAGTAATCTTCTCGATGACATCCGCATTGTGGAACCAATGCGGGATCTGGTGGGTGCCGAACACCTTGCCGTGTGGACAGACAAGCTCAATCTGAAGCGCCCGTTCGAGGGTTCGGGATTCGGCTGGCATCAGGATTCACCCTACTGGGTGCATGATTGTGATCATGTCGATCAGCTGCCCAATGTGCTGATCGCGCTGGATGCGGCCAGCGAAGAAAATGGCTGCTTCAGAGTGATTCGCGGCAGCCATACTCGTGGTTGCCTGGCTGGAATCAATGACGGCAGCCAGCTGGGTGGCTTCTATACCGATCCGGCGCTGTTTGATGAGCAGCAGCAGGTACCGATGATCGTACCGGCAGGATCGCTGGTGTTCTTCAATGCGCACTCGGTGCATGGGTCTTTGCCGAATAACTCAGCGGAACCCCGTCGCGCACTGGTGCTGACCTACCAGCCCGCCGGTTTTCCGATGCTGAAATCAAAACGGGTGCGTAATGTGGGTTGATTCCACGGGCGCAGACTAAGGCTGCCTTGTGGCCAGCCAAGCCTGAACGTCTGCCAGTTCACTGGCGGCCATTTCAGCCATTCCTGCGAAAGTGTCTCGGGCGAAAATGACATAACGCATGCCCAACGACGGGTTTTCGCCGCTTTCGACCAGCGCTCGACCATACAGCCAACGGGTCCATGCCAGGCTGGCTTCATCCATGTCAACCCGATCGCGCAGCGCATGGGCTCGTGCCAGAGGCGCCAGCGCCGACTGCGATTGTTCAGCGCCCAGCAGAGCTTCGCCAAGGCAACTCAGCGGGTAGGCGAGATCCGGGTGGTCGGCTGAGAGAAACTGCTCGTCGTTGTTGAGACCCTGTTGGCAATACTCGGCCGCTTCGCTGAAGCGCTGTGCGCGGTTGCTGGCGTTGCCAAGATTACCGAGGGCGATGCCGATGTTTATCACCAGTTCCTGATCTCGCCAGACCTCCAATGCGGCTTCCAAAGAAGCACGCGCGGCATGGTAGTCGCCGATGGAGATGTAGGTATCTCCCATGTCGTTGTAGGCTGCCGTTAAGTTCGTCCAGTTCGGCTCCGCAAAACCCTGCTCCATCGCTATCGCGCGTTCGAAGCTGGCGATGGCTTCGGGATATTTCCCTGACTGATTGTAAGTCCAACCAAGACGCTGGAGGCTGATGGCCAGGCGGGAACTGGAGCCGGCGTATGCGGCTTCTTCGATTGCCACCGCTTCGAGCATCAGAGCCAGCGCTTCCGGTCGATTACCCAGTGTCGACTGCACCCTGGCGGCATCGGCCAGCGATCGGGCGTGAATAGGATGTCTGGCGCCGAAGTCGCGACGGGTAGTGGCTAACGCCTCGTTTGCAACGGCCTGTGCTTCTGCCAGTTCATGTAGATTGATCAGCCCGGACGCCAGGCTGGTTAACAGGGGACCAAGTTCCGGCAGATCGAGCTTGCGGCCAATGGCCACCGCGGCGCGGTAGTCCTTGACGCCCTCGACCAAGTTTCCCTGGCTGATCAGGACTTTGCCGCGAACCCTGTTGCGAGGCGTTCCGTGCAGTGTAACCTAAGTGTCGCAATCAACCTGACAGGAAGCGTGTGTGATCGAACTAGCCATGCCGGAATCGGTAGGTCTTTGCAGCCAGCGACTGACCCGCGTCAGCGAATGGCTGCAACAGCAGATTAGTAGTGAACGATTAGCCGGCGCCAGCGTGCTGATTGGCCGGCGTGGCAAAGTGGCCTATTTCGATTGTGCCGGACTGGCGGATCAGGCAGCCGGAAAACCGTTTGCGCAAGACACAATTGTGCGCATTTATTCCATGACCAAACCGATCACCACCGTGGCGGCGATGATGCTCTATGAGCAGGGGTGTTTTCAGCTCGACGACCCGATTGCTCTTTATCTGCCCGAATTCAAAGACATGCGGGTGTGGCTGGGAGGAGACGCAGGGCTCGATGAAACGGTTGCTGCCAGCGGTCCGATCACCGTCAAGCAGTTGATGACCCATACCTCGGGTCTTACCTATGGTTTCATGCAGGCCAACCCGGTGGACAGATTCTACCGGGACGAAGGCATTGAGCCCGGAACCTCCAATCTCAGTCTTCAGGAAATGGTGGAACGGTTGGCCGCTGCACCGCTGCTCTGTCAGCCGGGCAGTGCCTGGAACTACAGCCTGTCCAGCGATGTCCTGGGTCGACTGGTTGAAGTCTGGTCGGGGCTCAGCCTGGATGAGTTCTTCCGGACCCGAATTTTCGAGCCGCTGGACATGCGCGATGCTGCGTTTCACGTCAGCACGGAGAATCAGCACCGCTTTGCCGCCTGTTATTCACCGCTTTCGGGCGCGAGTCTGGCGAACGTGGCGGGTGCTGTGTCCGATGTATCGGTGCCTAAATCCACCGGCCTGAAGCTGCAGGACGCGCCGGATACCAGTGCCTATCTGCAGCCACCGGAGTTGTTTTCCGGTGGCGGCGGACTCACTGCCAGCATGCGCGACTACGCCCGCTTCTGTCAGATGCTGCTGGGCAATGGTGAGCTCGATGGCCAGCGCCTGCTGGGCCGTAAGACGGTGGAATTCATGCGCCAGAATCATCTTCCCGACAACCGCGACATGGCGGCCATGGGCCAGCCGGTGTGGAGCGAAACCAGCTACGAGGGTATCGGCTTCGGGCTGGGGTTCGCCGTGGTCGTCGATCCGGTGAAAGCACAGATCATGACCTCCACGGGTGAACATCACTGGGGTGGCGCGGCGAGTACTTTTTTCTGGCTGGATGCGGTTGAAGACCTGTATGTGGTGATGCTGACGCAGCTGATGCCGTCATCCACCTATCCTATCCGCCGGGAGTTGCGCACCCGGGTTTATCAGGCGCTGGTTGACTAGCGGACTGATTGATTCAGACGACCAGCTGGAAATCCTGACCAATCTGAGTCTGGCCGTTGACGACCACTTCTATCCGGTGCGGGCCTGGATACATGACCCGAGTGGTCATCGGTCGGAAAGACAGCTTTTTACTTAAAGTGCTGAGCTGTCCGCGCTGGAAATCCGCTTTGGCCACCGTGAAAACCTTGGGTGCCTGCTTACCGTTGGCTTTCAGAAAAAACACCCGTAACGTCACCAGCAGCTTCTGCGCTGTCTTCGCCTCCAGGTCAAACTCGCAGTTCAGCGTGTCACCTGCCTGGATACGCCTGGGTATCTTCAGGTTGCCTATCCGCACGTTCGGCCTGGCCGGATAGCCCAGCAGACTCAGCGCTGGGATGTGATCCTGTTTAGTCAGTGTGCGCAGAGAATGACGAACCATCCAGTCGAGCTCTGCAGGTTGCTGGCGCTGCGCTTTCTGCCACTGTTTCAAGGTGCGAATCACCAGTGCCGGATCCTGTTTTGACAGATCGTTCATGTTGTTGGCAACCGACCGGGTGACATAGCGGGTCGAATCGGCGTGCAGTCGCTCCAGCAGCGCGACGATGCTATCCGCAGGCAGCTTCACCCGAGTTGCCCAGGGCAGCAGTGGCCGGGTGCCCTCTGATGCCAGACGGCGCACGTGGTAGTTTTCGTCTTCGGCGCAGTCGTGGGCAAACTTCAGCGTCGCATCCGGAAAATCCCGCAGAAACGGGCGTATTGCGCTCTCGGCGCTGAAGCGTTTGGTGGACTCCCGGAGAAAATTCAGCGAACGTTTCAGGTGTCTGCTTGAGCAACCGTGACGCGCCGCATACTCGCCAGGAACCACCCAGATAAACGAGCCGAAATCATCGTCGCGCAGCGTTGGATCCAGCGGCGGCGGCAGTGCCCGCTCGAGGATGTCCAGCGCCTTCGGAACTTCTGCTGGCAGATGGTCGCCGAGTACGCTCACCATATGATCGATCCGGGCTTTCAGTTCGAGCTCAGGGAACGCTGCCAGCACTGCGCGCTCGAAACGTTTGCGTTGAAAGCCTTTGCCGGCAGCCGCCAGCCCGTCGGCGAGCCGCGCGACGCTGTGTTCATTGAACAGATCGTCTTTCAATGAAAATGAAGTTTCGGCTCGAATGCTCAATGTCTGATCCCGGATCTGCGGCTCGTTAATCAATCCCGGCAGGTGCCGTGACGATAGGGCTTGCAGGGTAGAATGCCTCACGGCGGGTCTTCATATCCAGACTTCGGGAGTGATCAACATCAGATTTGTTTTGGTCCTGGCAGCGTTGCTTGTCACGCTGATCATTACTGCGATGAGTGTCTATTTGGCTTTGCCGTGGCTGGTTGCCAACTATGCTGCGGACTTCGCGCGCCCTTATGGTGTCGATATCCAGAGCCTCGGCATCGGGCGTCCGGGCTGGCGAGTGCTGAGAATAGACACGCTGGAGCTGCGTTCGGGTGACGTGGAGTTGTCACTTGAGCATGCCACGGTTCGCTATCGGCTGCCCGAGCTGCTCCGAGGCGAACTGAGACAACTGCAGGTTGAACAGGCTGACGTGGTGTTGCATGAGTCGCCTTTATCCTCGCCCGAACACGGACGGGTTCCTGGTTCGGCAGAGACTCCACCGGATCTGGCCAGGCTGTTTGCGCTGGTGCCTTTTGCGCAGGTGGATATTGCCAAACTAACAGCGGAGATCCGGCAGCTTGATTTCCGTTCTGAAGGTTCGCTCAGGCTCAAAGATCAACAGTTGATGTTTAAACTGCGTGGGCTTGCACCGGAGCAGGCTGAAGGATTGAGCCTGGAGGGTGCGGTCGCCGCAGATGGCGGTATTCAACTGGTGCTGGCGTTATTGCAGCAGGCAAATACGATCGGCAGTGATCGGACTGATTACGATGAGTTTCTCCGAATAGACTCGCAGCTCGTTGGCGACACACTGAAGCTGACAATGGCTGCGGATCTCTCCGGCTATCCGTTTCAACTGGTCAGTGCGCTCGCCGGTATGCCTGCCGGAAAAGGTGAACTTGAAGCGAGCGTAGAGACTTCGCTGCAATGGCCAATTGATGCGATGAATCTCGAAGACCTGGCGGCGACCGGCGACTATCGTCTTAACTGGCGCTCGACAGATGAATCTCTGCGCGTCAGCGGGCTTGCCGGGATTGTGGATTTTGCCGAAAGCCGCGTTCAGGCAAGGTTCAGCGGCGGTGAGCTGAAATACCAGGATGAAACATCTTCGCTCAGCGTTACGTTGCCGGACGGCATTGCCGTCAGCTGGACCGAACCGCAGCTGCGGATTTCGCAGGGCGTGGTCGTGCACCTGGAACAGTCTGATCTCGAACTCAAAGGCGCCGGTGAGGTGATGACCGTGTCATTCCTCGAGCAGCCTGAAGTGTCTGCTGGTTTGTCAGCAGAGGTCAGTACGGCCGATTATGAACACAGTGGTGTGCTTCGCATCGATGCCGTCATCGCGGACACTGATCGGATAACAGGCGATGGCACCTGGTTGACCCAAGGCTGGCAGCTGCCATTTCAGTTCAGTCATGTGTTGAGCAAAGCAGCCGGTAAAGCCTCCTCTGAAGGACGATTGAATATCAATAAGCCGCTGGCTGCCGCTCTGCTGGCCAGTTGGGATGAGCCTTATGACCTGGATTCGGGAACTCTGGATTACGATCTGAACGTCAGCTGGTCTCAGCAGGTGAGCGCACGATTGCAGCTCGACTTTGAAAAGATCACTGCACACTACGAAGACGATCAGGTAATGGGGATTGCCGGGCGCCTGGAGCTGGTATTGCAGGATGACCAGTTGAGCATGGCTCCGGCAAAACTCACCGCTGCGGATTTTGATCCCGGTGTGAGGCTGACCGATATCGAGATGACGCTCGGACTCAAAGAAGATGTGCTCAGCGTGAAAGATGCCGGTTTCCGTACGCTTGGCGGTCGGGTGCAGGCCAGCGACTTTGTATACGATCTGGCGGCCGAGACCCCCGATCTGCGATTCCAGCTGCAACTGGAGTCGTTGGATCTGGCCGAGCTGCTTGCGCTCCAGGGTGGCGATATTGCTGGGACGGGTCGCATCAGCGGAATTCTGCCGGTGCGTGTTCGCAACGAATTGCCCAGCATCAGCGGCGGTCAGGTTAGCTCCCTGCCTCCCGGCGGGTTGATCCAGCTGTCGCCTGATATCGCTGGGGTTTCCAGCCAACCCGGGCTGGATTTTGCAATTCAGGCACTGACCGACTATCGATTCACCAGCCTTGCCGCCAGTGTCGACTACCTCGAAGATGGGGAGCTCAAACTGGGTGTCAGTTTGCAGGGAGCTAACCCGGAGGTGGAAAAAGGGCGGCCTATCCACTACAACCTGAACGTGACGCAGAACCTGCTGGTGCTGTTGCAGTCGCTGCGGGCCCAGCGCGCGGTTACGCAAGGCCTTGAACGACGGGTGTTCAATTAATGATTAGAGGGAATGATATGTTGCTATTGAACGGACTGTTTCGCGGCGTAGCCGGACGTGCGCGATGATCAGAACTGGCGCAAGCACGCGAAGTTTCGAGCATCGAGCATCTGCCTGGCCGAAGGCCGCGCTCGCAGGCGCAATGTTTGTGCTGCTCGTAGCCTGTACCCCAACAGTGAAGGTGGCGACGGATGAACCCATCACCATCAACCTGAATGTGAATATCAAACACGAGATTCTGGTCAAGGTAGACAAAGAGCTCGATGATCTTTTTGCTGACGATGAGTTGTTTTAGTTATGGATTGTGTAGCCATGAAAAATGAATCGAAGAAACTGTCGAATAACGGTTTGACCCATGCAGGTGCGATGTTGCGCGTGCTGTTGCTGATTGCTGGCCTGCTGACTTCTGGACTGGCTCTGGCCATTGAACTCGATGCTGCCAAAGCTCAGGGACTGGTCGGCGAACGGGTAGACGGCTATCTCGGTGCGGTAAGCGACAACCCGAGCGCTGAAGTTAAGGCGCTGATCGAAGACGTTAACGGCAAGCGCCGCGATCGCTACCAGGCAATCGCCGCGAAGAACAACATAGATCTGGCGGACGTTGAAGCGAGAGCGGGCCAGAGGGCGATTGAGCTGACAGCTTCCGGCGGCTGGGTCTTCCAGGCCCGGTGGCAACAGAAACCCTGAAAACTTCTAGGAGATCGTGCTGATGCGATTGCAGGATAAGGTAGCTGTGGTAACCGGCGGCGCCAGCGGAATGGGTGCAGCCACGGTCAGGCGATTTCTCGAAGAAGGTGCCCGGGTTGTGGTGGCGGACTTCAATGCACAAACCGGAGCGCAGCTGGTGGCCGATGCGCAGGCGCAGGGTTTTCCGGATCAATGCCTGTTCCATCAGGTCGACGTTGCCGCTGAGGCTGACGTCAGCGCCGCACTGGCATTTGCACAAACAAAATTCGGCGGATTGGATATTGTATTTAACAACGCCGGCGTCGGCGGTGCGATCGGCCCTCTGACGGAAACCACGGAGGCTGATTGGGACTATACCTTTGCCGTTCTGGCCAAGGGCGTGTTCTTCGGAATTAAACATGCCGCTCGCTGCTTTCGCGAGCAGGGTGCTGGTGGGGTGATTATCAATACCGCATCTATTGCCGCGCTCAGTGGCGATGCTGGTCCGCTGGTCTATTCGGCGGCTAAAGCTGCGGTGGTCAGTATGACTCGATCAGCGGCGGTTGAACTGGCGCCGGATCGAATCCGAGTCAATGCGATCTGTCCCGGCTACATCACCACGCCGCTCGCGGCCGGAGGTGATATGGAACGCACCCGGGAGTCTTTCGCGAAAGCCCAACCCTGGCCGGAATCCGGTGAAGGTGAACACATTGCCGGCAGTGCAGTGTTTCTTGCCAGCGATGATTCTCGTTTTGTGACCGGTGAAGCTCTGGTAGTTGATGGTGGGCTGACCGCAGCCGGTCCTCAGCTGTCGGTGAAATTTCCGAAGACGTCGGGGCGCAATTCCCGCTTCAGTGGCGTGACCAAAGGCAGCACCGGCGCGGATCCGCAGTTGCGCAAGCTGTGACCGGCTGTCGTGTCGGTTTGTCCCACACGGTAGAACGATCCCTAATCTGAGTGGTCTGAAGTTTCTCGCAGTGCTCTGTTCAGAGCACGTGGATAAGCTGGAGGCCGATGTTGCGAGGGGTCGTCAACGGTGCGATAGCCGGATTGCTGCTGATCAGCACCAGCCTCGGTGCGGAGCCTGTACGCAACGGTTTTGATCTTTCTCATGCGCTGATTCCTGCGGCGGAAATTCACGGTGGTGGTCCTCCCCGGGATGGAATTCCCGCGATCTATACTCCCAGGTTCGTGAAACCACAGGATGCCAAACGCCTCAGTGCGAACGATCGTGTGCTGGGCACTTTTGTCGACGGTGTGGCGAAAGCTTTCCCTGTTGAAATTCTCGATCATCACGAGGTCGTCAACGACTGGACTCAAGCTACCCATATGGTGGTGACCTACTGTCCACTGTGTGGATCCGGCATGGCGTTCAAGACACCCGAGGCAGGCCAGGCGGTCTTTGGCGTATCCGGTCTGTTATACAACAGTGATGTGCTGCTCTATGACCATGGCACCGAATCGTTATGGTCGCAGGTGCTGGGTCAGGCGGTCAGCGGTCCAAAAGCCGGTGCCCGACTCGAGCAGGTTCCTCTGATTCATACCAGTTACGGACAATGGCTTGTAAGACACCCGGACACCTGGGTTCTCAGTCGGGACACCGGTTACCGAGGTGTGCCCTATGGTCGCAGCCCTTATCGCGGCTATGAGAAGTCTTCGCGAATATGGTTCCCGATTGCCGAGCGTGACTCGAGATACCCGGCAAAAGCCTGGGTCCTTGGCGTTACGCTCGATGGCGTCAACAGAGCTTATCCGTTTGTTGAGCTTAAAAAGACCAGCGGTGAGTTTGTCGACGAAGTTGGTGGTCACAAGCTTTCGATTCACTATCGCGATGGCGCTGCCTGGGCGGAAGATCCAGATGGTGAACTGGTACCGGCAATCCGGCTGTTCTGGTTCGCCTGGTATGCGTTCCACCCGGACACTGAAGTATTTACCGCACCCGACTGATTTCGCACTGCGATCCGGTGGTCTTTCTTCTGTCTTGAAAAAACCTCGGTTCGACCCCCTTTTTTCGACCCCCTTTTTAGGTGGCCTCGCCATAGGCGCTGCGTCGATAGCGCAGCATTTTGCCGGTGCCCGTGCCGGTATGGTGGCCGGGCTCGTCACCGCCCGCGCACTGGTAAGCCAGCGCGCCATTGACGATGACGCTGCGAATACCGGCAGGTTCGGTCTGCGGCTGATCATAGGTGGCCCGGTCGATCACCTGGCTGGCGTCGAATAACAGCAGGTCAGCCCAGTAGCCTGTCTTGATCTGGCCGCGCTCGGACATCCCGAATACTCTTGCCGGTAGCGAAGTCATGCGCCGGATGGCTTCGGGCAGGCTGAGAATGCCACGTTCGCGAACATAGTGGCCGAGCACGCGCGGAAAGGTTCCGAACAGTCGAGGATGGGGTTTGCCGCGCAGATCTGGAATACCGTCGGAACCCACCATCATATCGGCGTGGGCGAGATTGGTTTCCACGTCAGCTTCGTCGATGATGAAGTGGATGCAGATGGTTCTGTCGCCTTTCGGAGCAGTGAGAATGCTGTGAATCACTTCGGTGACGTCGCGGTTCTCATCGGCTGCGATGTCTTTGGCCATACGGCCTTCGTATTCCCGGAATGCCGGGCAGCTGGCGATGCGCACCACCTCGGCTAAGTCCCGGTTGACGTTATCGAGATTGAAGTACTCGATCATGCGTCCGCTGCCGGCGGTGTATGGATAAACATCCAGAGTGACCCGCTGCCCGGCGGCCAGAGCTTCGTCCACTTTCTCAAGAGAGCTCCGGATCTTGCCCCAGTTCGCCACACCTGCAGCCTTGTGGTGAGAGATATGAGCGTGAACGCCGGCTTCGCGGCCAATGGTCAGGGTCTCATCGACGGCTTCGAGCAGCCGGTCGCCTTCATTGCGCATATGAGTGGTGTAGAGCGCGTCGCTGTCCCTGGCTGCGCTGGCCAGCGTAATTACCTCGTCGGTTTCGCTCCAGCGACCAGGTCGATAAATCAGCCCGGTAGAAAAGCCACAGGCGCCCTGTTCTAAAGCCAGCGACACGTGGTCGCGCATCTGTCTCAGTTCATCAGCTGTTGGCGCGCGTCGTTCCATGCCCATGACAATCGAGCGAACGGTATTGTGGCCGACCAGCATCATGTTGTTGATTGCCGGCTGACGTTCTAGCGCCGCAGCAAAGTAACCGGCCAGATCTGTGAATTCGCCTTCAAGCCCCGCCAGAATTCCGCCGCTGGCTGATACCGAATCCTGATCCGGGTCTGCGGGAATCGCGGAGAAGCCGCAGTTGCCGCTGACCACGGTGGTCACACCCTGGGCCAGCTTGAATTCCATCCCTGGATAACGAAAGAACGCACCGTCGTCGTGGGCATGAGTGTCCACAAGTCCTGGCGACAGGTGCAGACCCGTAGCGTCTATTTCGTGTGCCGCGCTGCCGGTGATTCCGTTCGGTGATACTTCGGCGATGCGGCCGCCGGTGACGGCGACATCGGCGCTGATGCCCGGCGAGCCGGTACCGTCGAGCACGGTCGCGTTGCGGATGATGATGTCGGTCATGGTTGATACTCCGATTAAAGTCCGTACAGCTCGGGTTGTTGGCGCAGCCATTCGCCGACCTTCTCACCGATCATGATGCTGGTGAGATTGGTGTTGGCGCGAGGAACTGCAGGCATGATAGAAGCATCGGCAACCACCAGCTGATCAATGCCGTGAGCGCAGCCGTACTGGCTGACCACGGCCATCGGGTCAGTTGCCGGACCCATTTTTACGGTTCCCGAAGGGTGATATCCGCTACCGGCAAAACGTCGGCACAGGGCGCCGAGCGTTTCATCGTCCAGCCCCCGAGCTGGATCAGGAAAGCTGATGTCTTCGATCATGTCGGCGAGTGGTCCGCTTCGGGTAAACGCCAGGGTGTCTTTTACACAGCTGACCAGCCGGCTGACATCGCGTTGATCCTCGCAGAAACGGTTGTCGATGATTGGCGGATCCTCCGGGTTTGCTGATCGCAGCGTCAGTTCGCCGCGGCCATACTGATACTCAAGCACCGCCGCAATCGCAAAGCGCGCCGGTGCGCCTGGGCGACCGGCAAAGCTCAACTGCTCAATCTGCAGATCGTTGCGGTTATCGGAGCCTTCGGCCGTGTAGCGCAGGATGGTCTGGATCAGCGGGGTGTCATGATCGATCAATGCGGGGTCGCGAACGTTGCAGACCACCGACAGGGCCGGGTGATCGCAGAGATTTTTTCCCACCCCGGGAATGTCTGCGAGTACGTCGATGCCGAGCGCACTCAACTCTGTCGCCGGACCAATACCCGAGCGCAGCAGCAGGGTTGGCGACATGATGGCTCCCGCTGACAGCACAACCAGCCTGGCCTTCAGTGTTTCGCTGCGACCATCCGCATAGTCGACCTCGACCCCCGTGCAGCGCCCGTTGTCGACGACCAGTCGGCGCACGCTGGCGTTGGCACGGATCTCCAGATTGTCACGCAACCGGGCGGGGGCGAGGTAGCCGATCGCACAGGAAACCCTTAAGCGGCCGAGTTTATTCATCGGCTGCGGTCCAGCACCAAAGCGCTCGGGATCATTGGCGTCAGGGCAGTCCGGGTAGCCCAGATCGCTGGCTGCGGCCAGGAAAGCCTGATGTTGCGGTAATAGTTCTTCGGGGCGGTAGCGGCGAATTGAAATTGGTCCGGCATCGCCGTGATAAGGCGCGTCGGGGAAATCCAGATCCCGTTCCAGGCGGCGGAACGCAGGCAGTACCTTATCCCATGACCACTCGGAATTACCGGCGTCAGCCCACTCCTGATGATCTTCGGGCATGCTGCGCAGCGCAATCGTGGTGTTTACCGCGCTCGAGCCACCAACAACGCGACCCCGCGGGAAAAAAACTTCGTTGCCGCGGGTTGGCTGATAGCGGAAACCCCAGTCGTGGTCGGTATAGGAGTTGTTGTGGCCATTGGTCAGGTCCCAGGGTGTGGTGTTGATATCGGTGTAGTCGGGTCCGGCTTCCAGCAGCAGCACCTGGCGATGGGGATCTTCACTGGCGCGCGCGGCGATCGCGCAGCCGGCGCTGCCGGCCCCGACCACGATGATGTCTGGTTGTTGTGTCGTCATCAGAAATGGTCCGGGCAGTGGGGTTGAGTGCGGGTTGCCAGCAATATGTCGGCATGAGTGATGGCGTCCGGATCCCCGGTCACCAGGCCCCAGTTGGCCAGGGTGCTCAATCGGTGCCGACCACACCAGACGCTGGCCAGATGCTTGCGATCGATGCTGATCTCTGTGGCGGTGCTGATGCGGGCAACCTCGGCGATGCCATTGCTGACGGTCAGGCGGTAACTGCCATCGTTCCACGGCGTGAGGGTATCTGCACCGACGCTGAAGCTGATCTCACCATCGCACTGGTAACCCCGGGCGGCCATCGCCGTGGCAACATCGACCAGGCGCAGCCAGAGACCTTCATGCGACTGGCTGTGCAGCAGGCGCGGCTCTGCCAGTAGTTCTGCTAGAGGATCATCCATTGGCGCCCGCTGCCAGCTGATTCTACCGACCAGATCGTGTTTGCCGAGGAACTCCCACAGAGCCCGATACGCGTCCAGGTTCAGCGCGGCCATATCGCGAATCTCCAGCAGCTGGTTGCGGGCCCGGTGATCAATTCTGCCGTCCACCAGCGTGTAGATTACATAGCCCTGGGCTGCACCGGTTTCATCCCGACACACCGCTGCTCTGATCGGGTGTGTTCCGCCGTTGTCGTTGAGCACATTGCTCTGCCATAGCGGACCGGAACGATGCAGGTAAAGACTGCGCTGGGCAATAAAACTGCGATAGAGGGCTTTGATTTCGGGCATCAGCTGCGCAACTGGACCGCGGCTGACCCGCATTGACTCGCTGGCAGGCGTCAGCAGCTGCAGGTCGACGCTGTCGATCTGGTAACCGATCTGGGCAGTCGCTGAGGTGTAGCCGTAACGCTGATAGATGGCCGCCTGGGATGCCCATAGCGCAGCCACGCTCTGGCCTGCTTCGCGTTGCGCTTCCAGGGCTCGTTTGGTGATCGCTCGCAGCAGACCACGGCGGCGGTATTCCGGGGCAGTTGCGACGGTGGTTACGCCACCCATCGCCACCGCGTTACCATTGGCGCGCGCGGTCAGTGGCAGGGTGGCATAACTTGCCGCCAATCGGGGGCCGTCAAACGCGCACAAGGTCCACTCCGGTCGGGTTGCGGTCTGGGCCAGGTTGTCATCGCCGTAGCCGAACGCACCACCGTAGGCATAGGCGGTCAGCTCACCGAAAGCGTCCATCTCTGCCGGATTGGCGGCTCTGAAGTCGAAATCCATAGTTACCCCCTCAAGCGGGAATCGGTCCGGCGACCTGCAGTCGATGGATGGTGCGCGGCTCGTCGCCGTGATCGTGGACCGCGTAGTGCAGCACACAGCGGTTGTCCCACATCACCAGATCGCCGGGTCGCCACTGGTGGCGCGCCTGGTATTCCATTCTGGTGCTGTGTCGATACAGATAGTCGAGCACACTCTGGCTTTCTTCACGGCTCCAGTTGATGAATTTGCGCGTGAAGGCACGGCATATGTAGAGCGCCCGTTTGCCGGATTCATCATGGCTGCGAACCACCGGGTGTTCTGCGCGCGGTGCCTGCTCCGGGTCGGCTTTATAAAGTCCGGCAAGACCAGCGGCGGTATGTTCCGCCTGCAGCCCATCGACCAGGCTGCGCATACCGGCAGAGAGTTCTTCGTAGGCGGTGATCTGGTTGGCAAAAGCGGTGGCACCGCCGAGTTCCGGCGTTTCCAGCGCATAGAGCATGGTCAGTTTGGGCGGCGCGCTGTTGTAGGTCATATCCGAGTGCCAGTGCTGATTCACATCGACCCGCTTGCCGAAGTTCTTCAGCTCGATAATGTCCGGATAGTCGTCGAGACCGGAATAAGGGTGGCGAACCAGTTCTCCCCAGTGACTTGCGAACGCCATCTGCGCTTCCGGAGTCAGGTTCTGGCCCGGAAAAACCAGCACATGGTGATCGCAGAATGCCTGATTGAGCGTTTGCCAGATATCCTGGTTGTTGGCGTCGGACTGATCGCCAGGCGCGCCGAGCGTTCGTACATCAAAATCTTCCACCACTGCGCCCAGTGGCGCTGCAAATCGTGAAATGCGCATGATTGCCTGCCTGTGTGTTCCCCGTTGGATCTCAGTCTATCCCAATCCTAAACGGGTATCCCTAATCTACGAACACAGGTGGGTTCTCAGTCGCAATCTTCCCGTGGGCAACCGATAATCTGCAGTCATCTTCAGTGTCCGGCCTTTATGCTCCATAGCCTCGCCGTTGCCAACTATCGCTCCGTTCGGGACCTTGTTTTGCCGCTGGCTGGGCTGAATCTGGTGACCGGCGCCAACGGCAGCGGTAAGTCCAATCTCTATCGCGGCCTGCGGCTGCTGGCGGACGCGGCCCATGGCAACGCCAACCGGGCGATTGCGCTGGAAGGCGGCCTGCCTTCTGTGCTCTGGGCGGGTCCTGAACAGTTTTCCCGGCTGGTGAAGCAGGGCAGGCAGCCGGTACAGGGTGGTCCACGCCAGCAGCCGGTGTCACTGCGCCTGGGTTTTTCCGGAGATGGTCTGGGTTATGCGATCGATTTTGGTCTACCGACCCCGGTGCCGGGGACAATGTTTGTGCAGGATCCGGAAATCAAACGGGAAGTGATCTGGCACGGTGAAAGCTGGCATGAGCGGCGCGGACTGGTCGATCGAAAAGGGCCCATGGTGCGAGCCCGGGATGACAATGGTCGCTGGCGGGTGATCGAGCAGCATATTCCGGCTTTTGAAAGCATGCTGACCTGGGTGGCAGATCCGCAGCAGGCACCTGAGGTGGTGTCGCTACGCGAGGAACTGCGCAGCTGGCGGTTTTACGATCACTTCCGCTGTGATGCCGATTCCCCGGCTCGCTCGCCGCAGGTTGGGGTCCGCACCCCGGTGCTCAGTAACGATGGCCATGATCTCGCCGCCGCGTGGCAGACAATCCGCGAGATTGGTGATGACGTGGCGCTGGAAGCGGCGGTCAACGATGCGTTTCCCGGCGCAACAGTACAGATTCTGGAGAGTGCCGGTCGCTTCGAGTTGCGCTTTGCGCAGCCGGGCCTGCTGCGGGCTCTGTCTCAGGCGGAACTCTCAGATGGCACCCTGCGTTATCTGTTGCTGGTCGCCGCACTCGAGACACCGCGGCCACCGCCGCTGATGGTGCTGAATGAGCCTGAAACCAGCCTGCATCCGGATCTGCTGCCACCGCTGGGTCGACTGATGCGGCGCTACTCGCAAGACAATCAGCTCTGGGTGGTCTCACATGCGCCGTCGTTGATTGCCGAACTGATCGAAGATCCAGCAACAAGCCATCTGCAGCTGGACAAGGAACTGGGCGAAACCTTTGTGCATGATCTTTCACCCTTCGACGCCCCGGCCTGGAAGTGGCCAACGCGCTAGCGGGGAAGGGTAGTGGGGTCAGAGTAAAGTGCCAAAGTAGCCCCGGAAAATTGGGGTCGAACCGAGGTTTATTGCGGGAAAATCGGGGTCGAACCGGAGTTTGCGAAAATCTCCTCATAAACTTCGGTTCGACCCCGATAAACAATGATTCAATGCCAGTAGGGTTTTAGATTCTTCGATCATGACGCTAACTATTGTCGTTGCCGCGAAAGTGCTGGTCTTAGCTTTCGTAGCCAATTCAGCACCGATTTTTGGAGCCCGGCTTTTCGGGTCACGGTGGTCGACGCCAATTGATGGTGGTCGTCTGTTCCGCGACGGTCGAGCGGTGCTGGGCAAGAGCAAAACGATTAGAGGCGTCATTTTGAGTCTCACCAGTTGCATGGTGGTAGCAGAATTGCTGGACCTGACCTGGCTGTTCGGACTTGTGTTCGGCGCAGCCAGCATGGCTGGAGACGCGTTATCAAGCTTCATCAAACGCCGCCTGAATATCCCACCCAGCGGACGTTTCATTGGTCTGGATCAGCTGCCGGAAATACTCCTGCCGTTGCTTGTTTGCGCGCAGTGGCTCGCTCTTGACCTGATATCGATCATATTGCTGGCTGCGATATTCTGCATTGCGTCATTGGGACTATCCGAGCTGGCCTTCAAGCTGGGTTTAAAGAAACGTCCTTACTGATCACATTGCAACTCATGCACAGTGATTTCCGGGCGGCAGTTCAGGCGTGCCCCGACGACTGACGATCCAGCACCCCTCGATGTGTATCCGTGCATGCCGGCGAAGTGCCAATTGCCTCGGCCGAATTTTCGTGGAATCCGTGCGTCCAGCAATACCGGGATGCCGCCTGGCAGACAGATCTGGCCGCCGTGGGTATGGCCGCACAGGAACAGACTCACTCCGGCATGCGCCGCCTGGCGGTAAACCTCCGGCGTGTGGCTGAGCAGAACTGTAAGTCCACCATCAGGAACTGCCGATAAAGCCTTCTCAATGTTGCCGACGCCAAAAAAGTGCGCGTCATCGATACCCGCAAGGTGCAAACGGTTGTCACCGCGTTCTATGACGACGCTTTCGTTCATTAACATTTGAATGTCGGCATCTTCGAACTCCGGCACCATTCTGACGCTGTCGTGGTTGCCGAGAACGGCATATACCGGCCCGGTGAGGTTGGCGCGCAGATGTCGAATCGCCTGCATCACTGGTTCAAAATCGCCGTAGGTCCGGTAGCGGTAGTCGCCTGTCCAGACACACAGGTCATATTGTGCGTCTCGGACACGCTCGACGAGGGCGTGGCCGAAATCTTCAGTCATGTCCAGATGCAGATCCGACAGATGCAGGATCCGGAGGCCCTGCAGGGATTCAGGCAGATACCGGAGCCGGACGATGTTTTCGACAACTTCGATGTCTAGCGTGTTGCGCGCGGCACGTTTATACAGACCGACGAGTTTGAGACTGTTCTTGATTACCGAATGTGCCGAGTACCAGTTTTCCAGATGAAAGAAGCTGATACCGCCGCCAAACACGTGGTTTTCATGGTCAGTTTCGATGCCGATGCGCTGGCGTGCGTGTACGGCCCCCAGCCGTTCTTCCAATCGTGCATTGATCTCCCTTTCCTGCAATACCTTTTACTCCAGACTGGCCGGACCGTTGTCGCTCATGTTACACGTCCGGAGGGGGAGGGTCGCGACTCAGATTTCCGGGTTGCTGAAGGACGCGCCCAGCATCAAAGAAGAAGGGGTGCCCGAAGGCACCCCACACCGGCAGCGCAGAGAGAGGGGAGATTACGCTGCCAGGGAAACTTTGCCTGTTTCGGGTTTGATAGGGTTGTGGGCTTGATGAGCCCGATTTACCCGCTCCCGCAGCAGAGCAGTAGCCGCTTCCAGGTTGCTGCCTTTGGAGAAGGTCACAGGCTTGAGAAACTCGATGCTGGCAACGCCGGAAACAACCTCGCGCTGACCTTTGGGCTGCATGTTCGCGAGGCCGCCAAGATAGATCGGGACAACGGGGACGCCGTGTTCAAGTGCCAGCAGGGTGGCGCCGTGTTTGAATTCTCCAATCTCGCCTGCAGTAGCTCGCGTGCCTTCCGGAAACAGGAACACGTGCTGACGCTTGTTCAGCAGCCAGCCGGCGTAGCTGAGCGCTCGCTTACCGCCTCCCCGCAGAATAGGGAAGTTGCCCAGCACCAGTGATTGATACCAGGGCTGAAGAACCAGTTTTTTACGGCCGCGGACAAACCAGCGATCCTGCGCTGCGCCGAAGTACAGCTTCGAACGAATCGTCTCGGGCAGTGCTGTGTTGACCACGAGAGTATCCAGGTGGCTCTGATGGTTGGCGATAAACACAGCCGGACCGCTGAGACCGGCCAGATTTTCGATGCCGGAAATGTTGATGTCGTCACAGGCCTGCTCTACCCAGCGGGTATAGGCACGCTTGCGCATTGCCCGGCGAACCAGACGAGCCCACAGGCTGATCTGCCAGCGATGCGGACCGACGTATTTTGACTGGTCGGTCTCATAGAGTGTTGGGACTTTTTTACTGCGTACGTTCACAAGCGCTGCGGTCATGATCGGTTCCTCGAGTCTGTTCCAGGGGCCATGAGAAAGGGTCACTGGCTACCTGCAATTAACTATCGCAATCGTCGTTGCCAGTTGTTTTTTACGTTTGCAATGTTCCTTCGCAATGGACCTTGCAATTGCCGGGCCAACCTTCAAACGGCCAGGAAATCTGGGGTTCGTCAGCCCAGATCTCTGCCGGGAAGTGGTGTCGTTCTGATCTCGGGCACCGCTTAGGTGCACACACCGGAAGCTATGAACCGCAGTGGAGCATCCCGGGTGGGTCCGGGGCCGGCGATTGTCCCCGGCAGAATGGCAGCAGCAGGGCGACTAGTCCCTAATAGCGACCATGGTTGTTGAACGACTGTCATGATGTTGTCATCCGAGCTGGTCGGTACCCGATACCGGGTACCCGGTGCTGAATGGTCAGCGGAATAACAATAATTAGAAGTCGATTCAGAAGATGATGGCTCAGGGATGGGCCATTTACCGTCAAGGAGCGAACGAATGTTAATACTGACAAGAAGAGTGGGCGAACGGCTCATGATCGGTGACGACATCTCCGTCACTGTGCTGGGTGTCAAAGGTAATCAGGTCCGGGTTGGGGTGCATGCACCACCGGACGTCAGCGTTCATCGCGAAGAAATTTACGCCAGAATTCAGGCGGAATTGAGCGGGCCTGGCGTCGTAAACGGCGACTAGGCTCATCCCGGCCAGCTGCGTTCTGCAGTTGCCGGACCTGACCAGCAGGTTCTCACCAACCATCGAGCGGGTCGCGTTGAGATCCGCGCTCAGGCCTCGGGTACAATTACGAACTGGTCTTGGTGGAAATTCAAGGCTCTACTCAGCAGCTCACGCCCTCAGGAGGCTTGTGGTGATGGACTCCAACACCATGGACGACAAAGTACGCAAAGAGACGCTTGCCAGCATGGAAGACCTGCTCACCATTCTGGTCGAACGTTACGGTCGCAGAACCACGCTGGGCGAAGTACTGGCCGTTTACGCCGCTCTGCATCGGATGTGCTCTAAAGACCGCGTAACTATTGCTGAAATTGCCGAGGCGACCGGTCTGCCTAAGCAGAGTCTGTCCCGCTGGGCGCAGAAGCGGCTGGGAGAGAGTATCGTGTTAAATATCAACGAAGACGATCAGCGGGTACACGATGTCCGCCTGGTGAATAGAGAGGCGGCTGCCGAGACGCTGAGTCAGCTTGCGGAGGTGCTCGGTACTTCCGGTCGCTGAGTATGCGTTCTTCACAGGCCTCACACACGACCTGGTCCACAGTTCTGGTCACTTGCGTCGCCGCCGCTGCATTGCGACGATGCAGCGTTGTGCCGCACCGAGATCACGCCTTTCGGTGACCTGGATTTTCCAGTCAGGCAATCAGGCGATTGGGAGCTAAGACCAGTGACTGAACCTCTAGACACGGCAGCCGGCACCGCGGAAACAGCCAGTGAAGCTGCCCCGCCAAAACGCCCGACGCCGTTGTGGCAGAAACTGCTGCCCTGGGCGATCACACTGATCTGCTTCGCATACCTGTATAACCGCATCGCCGCTCAGACACCGGAAGGACAAAGCGTGCCGGGCTATCTGGCGGAGGTGTTCAGCACTGTCAACTGGGTCGCCTGGCTGGCGTTGATGATTCCCTACTCTTTCATCTATCTGCTGATCGACACCGCTGTGTTGTGGCGGGTGATCAACTGGTTCAACACCCGGGTAAAGTATCGGCATCTGCTGCCGGTTCGGGCCAGTACCTACATCATCTCGATTCTCAATGAGCAGGTAGGCAAAGGGGCGATGGCCGTGTATCTGAACCGGCGCGAAGGCGTGCCCGGCTGGCAGATCGGCTCGAGCATGCTGTTTATCATGTTCTGTGAATTTTTCTATCTGCTCACCTGGGCGGTAATCGGGGTGAGCATCTCCTGGGATGTGGTACCGCCGGTTTTTCACGGTTTCCTTTACATTGCGGTGGGCGCAGCGATCTTCTGGTGTGCGTTTGTGTACTTCTTCCGCTCTGAGCGCTTTGCCAGTTCCAGGTTGCGCCAGCGTGACATTCTCAAGGCGTTCCGGGAGGGTCGGCCCGGGTACTACCTGACCATCATCCTGATCCGCTCTCCGGCTATAGTCGGTGCGATGGTGGTTTATCAGGTCGCCGCGGGTCTGTTCGGGGTGGATATCCCGTTCCTGACCATGATGGGCATCCTGCCGGTGATCTTCTTCGGCACGCTGGTGCCCGGACCTTTCAGGGCTGTGGCGGTGACGCTATGGCCGACTCTGTTCCCGGACCACGTGGCAGCGATGACGGTTTTCGGTTTCGTGCAGCACAACTTCTTTCTGCTGTTCAACGCAGCCATCGGTCTGCTGTTTCTGCGTCAGGCTAATAAAGAGCTGTTCAGCGATGCAGCAAAAGCTTCGGGCTGAGGATCAACGCCTGGCGATCGTAAAAGTGGCCTGAACCTGATTTTCGATCCTGATCACACCCGGTGCCATGGTTGCACCGGAATCGGCCCGCATCTCCTGCATCGCCATGCGCGGGCTGGCACTGTGCCCGCTGACCTGGACATCAACCAGTTCCCCGCGAAGTACTGAAAACCCTCGAGCCACCTGGTCCGCGCGAGCGATTGCGTCTGCCATGGCCTGATCGAGCGCCTGGGCTTCAAGTTCTTTTCTGATGGAGCTGTCCAGCGCAATCGGATCGACGTTGTTGATGCCAGCCGCCAGTGCCTGTTCCAGCAGGCTCGGAAAGTCCGACAGTTTGCGCAGGGTGATGGAGATGCTGCGGGTCGCGATCACTCCGTTTACTTCCATGTCCTCACCCCGGCGCTGGTATCTGGGCTGGATGCGCAGCGCGGTTGCAGTGACGTCTGTGGCATCAATCTGCAGGGTGGCGGTGACTTTCAGCAGCGCGCTGACCACACCAGCCAGTTCCCGCTCCAGCGCTGCCGGATCATTGCCCTCCCTGCGCGCATGCAGCTGGACTTTGCCCATATCGGGCACTGTTTCCACGGCGCCCCTGCCGCTGACGTGAATGCCTTCTGCGGCAACAGCCGAGGGACTGGTCGCGCAGCCCATCAGTGACAGTAGCGAGGTGAGCGTCAGGGATAATCCCAGCTGGCGCAGTGAGGGTGTGAACATGACTAACAATTCCTTGTGTGCGGGCAGAGGCTTAATTTCACCACAGATCGGGCCTGCAGTGCGGTGGTCGGATTCCGATTATGTGCTGCCGCTATTCCTCAAGCGCGCGCCAAGCACGGCTATCGGTACAATAGCGGTGAGAAAACACAGGTGCCACCACAGCCGCAGCTGATCCCAGAAACCAGCCTGTACCGCGATGCCCACAGCCAGCAGCACTACACCGGCGCCAATGCCGGTCTTCACTGCCTCGGCACCCGCTATCCAGGCGCTGCAGTAGCCAGCGAATAAGCCATAGCGAAAAGAAAACCCCAGAGCCAGCAGCAGGTAGGTCATGGGTGTGGCATCTGCTTCGAGCGCGCCAGGAAACAGCTTGAGCAGCAGCAGGTTGCCGGGAACCTGCAGCATGCCCCAGAACACCGGGGCTAAAACGACGGCAAGGATCATTCGCCACATGGTCTTGCTCCTTTCAACCAGTCCTTGGCCGGTCCTCTTAACCAGTCTGGGGGCTAACGCTCGATCAGGAATAGATTGGTTGTTAACTAGACAATGTCTGGATAGAAACTAGACACCATCTAAATTACACTGTCGGCATGCAATCTGATCCTGACCGCTACCATCACGGCGATCTGCGCCGCACTCTGCTCGATGTCCTGCCTGAGCTCATCGCGGAGCGGGGCCTCGAAAATCTGAGTCTGCGGGAGCTGGCTCGTCGCGCCGGGGTGACCCATGGGGCACCAGCCCATCATTTTGGTGATCGCAAAGGCCTGCTGACTGCCTTCGCCAATGAAGGCTCGCAACATCTCTCTGCACTGGTGCTGGACGCTCTGGCTGCAGTGCCGGAATCGCGGCATGCGCAGCGACTGCAGGCAGTTGGTCTCGCTTATCTGGAGTTTGCGCTGCGCTATCCGGCGCACTTTCGGGTCACCTTTCGCCCGGAGCTGCTGGATATGACCGATCGAGCGCTACTCGCAGCACGCGCTGCGGCCGGCAGTACGCTGGATCTGGTGTTAAAAGCTGCGGTCACTGACGGTGCGCTGCGCGCAACCGATTACGCGGTGGTACGAATGTCCAGCTGGTCGCTGGCTCATGGCTATGCGTCGCTGGCGGTAGATGTTCTCAGCGGGGACTCCGCTGATGCGCTGCGGCGGCAGGCGCAACGGACCTTTGAGCATTTCTGTGTGCGCATGCTGGATCATCCAGCGCAAGCCGACTGACGGCCGCTTGCTGGAATCCATTCGGTAATCGGGCCATCATGACCGGCTGTAGTTTTTTGCGGGTAGCGCTTTTTGAGCATGAGAGAAATTGGGATGCGGCTTAATGTCATTGTGACTGGTAATACGGTTGGCTATCACCTGCACAAGCCACTGGCTGATCAGGGTGAATTATGGGCTGGCTGATTGCCGCGCTGGTGATCGCAGGGCTTTGGGCGATCACGCGCTATTACCTCAGTGGTCCTGATCTGGGTCGTTTTGATCAGGGTGTCAGCGCTGCAATCGGCGACGATCTGGAGCCCAGCGCTGAACATCACGAAGTGCTGCAGCTGCTCAATGAACTGAGCAGTGCGGGCACTGAAGCGTCGCGTAAAAATCGTCTGACCTCGATGCGGGTAGCTATGGATTCCATGGGCAGCCAGGCTGATCTGGACGGAATCGATGTCCTGCCGGTTGATGCGGCAGGGATACCGGCAGAGTGGGTGTGCGTCAGTGGCGGTTGTGATCCACAGCGTCGGCTTCTATACATCCATGGTGGTGCTTTCACGATGGGCAGTCCGAAGAGCCATCGGGTCATCACCAGCAAGTTTGCCCGGATGACCGGCATGGCTGTGCTGGCCATCGACTATCGGTTGATGCCGGAGCACAAACGGCTCGACTCTCTGATCGATTCTCAAACGGCCTACCGCTGGATTCTGGACAATGGCCCCCGGGGCCCTGAACCCTGTTCAGAACTGGTGGTTGCAGGTGATTCGGCCGGTGGAAATCTGACCCTTGCGGTGATTGCCTGGGCTCGCGATGAAGGACTGCAGGCTGCAAATGCGGCAGTTGCGCTGTCACCGGCAACCGATTCTGCATTCACCAGTCCCAGCCTGCTGGCCAATGTGGCCACTGATCACATGCTCGGCCCCATGCTCGGCCGGCTGGTGCGGTTGCCCAGGGGGCTGATGTTATGGGCATCCTTTCTGAATGCGCGAATGCGTCCCTGTGATTCCAGAATCTCGCCGGTGTATGGCAGCCTGGAAAACCTGCCACCTACTCTGGTGCATGCCAGCGAATCAGAAATGCTTCTTGATGATGCGCGGCGCTATGTGCGCAAAGCGACTGAGCAGGGGTCGGAGGCGACGCTGGAGACATGGCACCACATGCTGCATGTCTGGCACGCTTTCGAGCATCGCCTCCCGGAAGCCAAAGAAGCCTTTGAACACATTAATCGCTTCCTGATGCTTAACTCGCCCGCCCGGCTTGAGCAGTCGGCGGGTGGCTGACGAGCCACTGCTCGCGTCCGCGGTTGATCTGGAGCGCTGGCTGTTTGCAGATCGCGAACTGTCCTTTGAGGCGCGTCTGCAGCGGGATCGTCAGATAGGCCGCGACCTGACTGCCACGGATCCGCTCAATCGCGTTCTGCAGTGGTGGGCTGAGGTCCAGCCGCGGTCGCAATCGGTCGAGGATGCGGCCGCCGGATCAAAGGTGGTGCGGCTGCGCAGGCTGTTGACTCTGGTATTGACGGTTGCTGGATTGTTTACCGGCGGCTTCGTCTGCAGCGCGGCTTTTGCCTACGACGGCAGCTACCCGGTCAATCTGTTGCTGCTGCTTGGTGTGCTGGTGGTGGTTCCAGCGCTGCTGCTGCTATTGACGCTGCTGGCTCTGCCTGGCTGGCTGCCTGGTACTCGCTCATTGTCCGATAGTTTCGCTGCCCTCAGCCTCAGCCGTTGGGCACTGCTCTGGATCGACCGGGTCAGTTCCACCTCCGCGGGGCGTTCATTGTTCAACCCGAGACGTCACAGCGCGTTCACTCGCTGGCAGCTGGTGGTGTTTTCACAGTGGTTTGCGATCGGCTTCTTCGCCGGTGCTCTGACGCTGGCCTGGCTGCTGGTTGCGTTTAGCGACCTGGCCTTTGGCTGGAGCACAACTCTGCAGCTGCAGGCGAATGACGTGCACCGGGTGTTTTCGGCCCTGGCTTGGCCGTGGTCTACCCTGGTGCCGGCCGCGACACCCGATCTCGCCCTCACTGAAGGGTCTCAGTATCTGCGGTTGAATGCCGGTAATAGTGCGGATCTCAGCGTGACCAGACTGGGTGAATGGTGGCCGTTTGTGCTGATGGCGCTGCTCGTCTACGGGATGTTGCCGCGACTGTTGCTGCTACTGATCGGGCAGTGGCGGCTGCAGCGTGCGACTCATCGCTGGCTGCTGGACAACCCGGAGGTGACTGCGCTACTGGATCGCCTCGACTCCCCGAACATCACCTTTGATGCTGATCTGGAACCTGATGTGCACGATGCTGATCGCCGGCCGTTACAGCCGCTGCCACTCGCGGATCGCGACGGCGTTCGGGTGGTGATCTGGAACGATGCGATGACCCCTGCTTCGGTAGCAGAGTTTCTCCGTGCTGGGCTGGGTCTGGTGTGCAGCGCAAGCTATCCGTTTTCAGTGCTGGAAAGTCAGGCACACTGGCAGCAGCAACTGGATGCTCTCGGTGCAGATCTGGACAACGAAGCAAGACTGGTGGTGGTCAGTAAAGGTTGGGAGCCGCCTTTGCTGGAGTTCATCGACTTTCTCAAACTGCTGCGCGAGCGCCTGCCTGTGCTCAGGATTGCGGTTGCACCGGTAGATGTTTCTGGAACCCAGATCCTGGAGGCCGACCGGGAGGTCTGGGCCAGCACGCTCGCACGGCTGCATGATCCAAAACTCTATGTGCTGGCCAGTGCCGGAATGTCGGTGTCATGACAAGTGTATTCACACCGACCTTTGCCGTGGTTGGTCATCCAAATAAAGGCAAGAGTTCGATTGTCGCGACTCTGGCCGAAGACGAACGGGTTGCCATCAGCAACGCGCCGGGTACCACCCGCAACGCCAATGCCCACAGCATGCGCATGGACGATCAGGTGCTCTATGTGCTGGTGGATACACCCGGCTTTCAGCGGGCAAGAGAGGTACTGGACTGGCTGGAGGCGCGAGCTACCAGCGCCAGTGAGCGGCCGGCTGCGGTGGCGCAGTTTGTGCGCGAGCATGAAAGCGACGAACGATTTCACGACGAGTGCGAATTGCTGAAGCCCATCCTGGCAGGTGCCGGAATTCTCTACGTGGTTGATGGCGCCAAACCTTACGGTCGGGAATACGAGCTGGAGATGCAGATTCTGCAGTGGACGGGCAGTCCGCGTATGGCGCTGATCAATATGATTGGTTCTGATGATTACTCACTGCAATGGCGCCAGGCGCTAGATCAGTATTTTTCCATTGTGCGCAGTTTTGATGCGATGAATGCGGATTTTGACAATCGTATCGGTGTGCTGCGGGCGTTTGCTGAGCTTGATGAACGCTGGCGGGAACCCCTGGAGCGAACGGTCGGGGTTCTCAACGAAGAACGACAGCGCCGACGTTTGCGCAGCGCCAGGGAAATTGCCGGATTCATTGCTGACGCGCTGTCCATGTCGGAGCGTGAAACGCTGGTCGATAGTGATGAGCCGGGTACCGGAGACGAACAGCTCAAGCAGTCGCTCACCCAGCGTCTGCAGCAGCGGATCGTGCGTCGTGAGCAGACCGCGCGCGACAACGTGCAGTCGATCTATCGCTGGGGGCGGCTGGAGCTGAACGACTCCACCGGCGAGATTCTCGCGACGGATCTGTTTGCCAGTGAAGGTTGGGAGTTGTTTGGACTTTCGGAAACCAAACTGTTGATTTCCGGACTGGTGTCCGGAGCGCTGGCCGGTGGTGGCGTTGATGCACTGCTCGGGGGCGCGTCGATGCTGCTGGGCGCTGGCATTGGTGCGCTGCTCGGGGGCGCAGGTGCCTGGTTTGGCGGCCATGAGCTGGCTAAGGTCAAAGTATTAGGAGAAACCCTCGGCGGTAAGGTGCTGCAGGTCGGACCGGTCAGCGCGCCTAATTTCCCCTGGGTGCTGCTGGGTCGTGCCTGGGTGCATCATCATCTGATCAGCGAACGGAACCACGCTCGCCGTGAAGCGGTGTCGGTGTCTTTGAGCGATTCCCAGCATCTGATGGATGTGCTGCCTGATGACGTCCGGAAACTGCTGACCCGCCTGTTCAAAGTTCTGGCCCAGGGAGGTGATGACGAAGCGCTCAAAGATCTCGGTAACCTGCTCGATCAGGTCCTGGCAACAGATCCCGGAGCGGCTGTGAGCGGACCATGAGAGCAGCCGACAAAACTGACGTGGTGATCATTGGCGGCGGTCACAATGGTCTGGTTTGCGCTGCTTATCTGGCTGCGGCAGGGCTCGCTGTGACTGTTCTGGAAAAGCGCCATCTGGTTGGCGGTGCGGCGGTGACGGAGGAGTTTCATCCGGGATTCCGTAACTCTGTGGCCAGCTACACCGTCAGTCTGCTGAATCCGACGATCATTCGTGATCTGCGTCTGGTCGAGCATGGTCTGAAGGTGGTCAATCGACCGTATTCGAATTTTCTGCCGCTGCCGGACGGTGACCATCTGCGTACCGGCCATGATCTGGCTGAGACCCAGCGGCAGTTTGCGCGTTTTTCCAGGCGCGATGCCGAGTGTTTGCCCGACTACTACCAGATGCTGGAAACCGGCGCGGAACTGCTGCGCAGTATGATTCTCGAACCCCCTCCCAATCTCGGCGGTGGCCTTCAGGATCTGCTCGGGGCAATGAAGCTCGGCAATCGATTGCGCAAGATGAGTCTTCCGCAAGGTCGCGATATTCTCGATCTGTTTACTAAAAGTGCGGGTGAAATTCTCGATGACTGGTTCGAGTCCGAACCCATCAAGGCTCTGTTTGGTTTTGATTCTGTGGTCGGCACCTTTGCTTCACCCTATACACCCGGTTCAGCCTATGTGCTGCTGCACCACGTGTTTGGCGAGAGCAACGGTCAGGCGGGTCAGTGGGGACACGCGATTGGCGGCATGGGTGCGATTACTCAGGCCATGCTTGCGGAAGCATTGTCTCGCGGCGTTCATGTTGAGACTCAGGCGCCAGTTGCTGAAGTTACAGTGACCGATGGCGTCGCTGATGGCGTGATCCTGGAGGATGGCCGACGCATCGAAGCACGGGCAGTGGCGGCGAATGTTCATCCCCAACTGCTGTTCACTCGACTGGTCGCCGATGAGCACCTCGATGAGGACTTCCAGCAACGCATTCGCCGCTATCGATCGGGCTCGGGTTCTTTTCGGATCAATGTGGCACTTTCAGAGTTGCCACAATTCAGTGCCGCCCCCGCGGATGATGACGGCACGATGTTGCAATCGGGCATCGTGATTGCTCCATCGTTGAAATACATGGAGCAGGCATATTTTGATGCCAGAAGTTTCGGCTATGCCAAAGCGCCGATTGTTGAAATGCTGATACCGAGCACCGTGGATGACAGCCTGGCGCCGCCCGGACAACACGTTGCCAGTCTGTTCTGTCAGCAGTTCAATCCGCATCTGGATCCTCCCGCTGACTGGGACGAGTTAAAACCCGAAGCGACGCAGGCGATCTTCGATACGGTTGCTGCCCATGCGCCTAACTTCCGCCGCAGTATTGTGGCTACCCAGGTACATTCACCTTTAGATCTGGAACGTAAATTCGGGCTCATCGGTGGTGATATTTTTCACGGTGCGCTTTCGCTCGATCAGCTGTTCAGCGCGCGGCCAGTGCTGGGTAATGCAGCCTACAAAGCGCCACTGGCGGGTCTGTATCTTTGTGGTTCGGGCACTCATCCGGGTGGCGGCGTCACCGGCGCACCCGGTCACAACGCTGCCAGGGTCATTGCCCGGGACCTGCGTCGCTAGTCAGCCAGCGAGCAGTCAGCCGGCACCATTGTCGATGATTCGAACGTAGCTGCGCACGCCCTGGAGATAGTTGTCGACGCTGATTTTCTCGTTCGTGCCGTGGAAACCCGTCAGGTCTTCAGGGGTCATGATGATTGGATTGAAGCGAAAAGCATTGTCAGCCACTTTACCGTAGTGGCGGGTGTCAGAACCCGCGATCATCAGACCCGGGGTGACGACGACGTCACCGTAAACTTCGCGAACCGACTGGCCAATGACCTCAAAACCGCGGGAGTTCCAGTCGGAGACCCGGGAAGCGGCGCGCCCTGAACCTTCGGGGACACGGACTTCCACGCGCTTGTCTGCGACAACTGCACGGACGTGTTTGACAACGTCTTCTACTGAGTCGCGCGGGTGCACGCGGAAATTCACTGTAGCCACCGCTTCAATCGGCAGCACGTTGGTCTTCACACTGGCGCGGAGCATCGTCGGTGCCGTGGTGGTGCGGAGCATTGCATTGCCGAAGGTTACTGCAGACAGCTGATCGTCGATCAGAGGTTCGAACAGCCAGCGATTGGCAAAGGGTATTCGTGCCGGAAACGCCATATAGCGGCTGACTGTGTCGAACATCTGCAGACTGAGACCGGACAGACCGCCGGGTACTGGATTGGCCTCGAGTTTTGAAATGGCCTGGGCGAGGATTCCAACGGCAGTTTGACGGGGCGGCATCGACGAGTGGCCACCTGCGGCTTTGGCGACAATGTTCAATGTCACACTGCCCTTTTCCGCGACATTAATTGTTGCCGTCAGCGGTTCCACACCGGGCATCATGCCATCAAACAGAAACGAACCTTCGTCCAGAGACCATTCCAGTTGGATGTCCTGTGCTGCGAGCAGCGCGGTGACCGCACCAGCACCGTTGCTGCCGCCAATCTCCTCATCATGTCCGAAGCTGAAGTAGACGGTTCGGCTCGGTTGCCAACCCTGCTCAAGGAGGTGAGTCACCGCTTCGAGTTGAGCGACTACCGCGCTTTTGTCATCCAGCGCGCCGCGGCCCCAGATGATGCCGTCAACAACTGAGCCTGCGAACGGCGGCTGCTGCCATAGCGTTTCTGTGCCCGGCAGGACCGGCACAACGTCGTAGTGCCCAGTGAGGAGGATAGGTGCAAGTTCCGGATTGCTGCCGGGCCAGCGATAAAGCAGCGTGTACTCGCCGATAAGCTGCAATTCTAAAGCCTCGTTTACCAGTGGGTAGGAATCTTTGACCCAGCTGATGAAATTCTTGAACTCCTGATGCTGAAAGTCAGCTTCGCGCTGGTGAGAAACGGTTCTGAAGGCGATGGCTTCGCGAAGATGACGAATCGCTCGCTCATCGTTCAGGTTTACGGTGATCGGAGTCACCGGCTCTGAGCTTGCCGGCTGATGCAGAGCAGTCCGCACCAGAATCACTCCCACCAGCACAACGATGACAGCCAGTAGAATCAGCAGGAATTGTTTCAAACGAATGCTCTCTTATAGTGATTGGAGGTAATAAATCGCTGACGATTTTGTCAGCTGGCGTTGTTGTCAGCCATCGTCGGCAACCCGTTCCGCGCGCAGGGCTTTACGGCGCACTTTCCCCGCATCGTCACGCAGTGGCTCGGTCACGAATTCTATGCTGCGTGGCAGCTTGTAGCGGACCAGGCGCTGTGAAAGGTGGTCCAGCAAGGAGGATTCATCGACGTTGCCCTCGGGGGCATCAACAATCGCGTGCACGGCATTGCCGAGATCGGGATGCGGTAGTCCGATGGCAGCCGAAGACCGAATTCCGGGGTAGGCATCGAGCGCAGCTTCGACCTCTGCCGGATAAATATTCGCTCCACCGCTCAAGATCATGTCAGTCAGCCGGTCTGACAGGTAGAGGTAGCCGTCTTCGTCCATCGAACCCATATCGCCGAGACTTTCCCAGCCGCCTTCTATGCTCTTGGCAGTAGCCCCAATGTAGCGATAGGTTGTGCCCGGCCCGGTTTTCGGTCGCATGAAAACTTCGCCCACTTCACCGGGTGGCAGGGTTTTGCCGTCTTCATCAACAATTTTCATCTCACAGTGGGCACCAGGCTGACCAACAGAACCTTTGTGCAGCAGCCATTCATCTCCGCGGATGACCGTCGATCCCTGACCTTCGGTGCCGCCGTAGAGTTCCCAGATAGTCTGCGCACCAAGCCAGTCAATAAAGGCTTCTTTCAACCACGCCGGGCAGGGGGCTGCCAGGTGCCAGAGAACCTTCAGCGAGCTCATGCTGTAGCGGTCGCGCTCAGCTTCATCGAGATTCCAGATCCGCTGCATCATGGTTGGCACCATGTAGACGGTATCCACCTTTTGGGTTTCGATCAGCTCCAGCGTCTGCTGCGCATCGAAGCGGGTGGTGACCACAACCCGGTTACCTTTAAACAAGGCGATGAACGCCCATGAAAAGGGTCCGTTGTGATACAGCGGGCCTGGGATGAGAATGCAGCCACAGTTGCTGAATTGCAGATACTCAGCATCCGGATCCCATGCAGCCCGATTCGCGGAAACGATGAGTTTTGGTCGCCCGGTACTGCCACCTGATGTCATTGCTTTAAAGGATGCTGCGGTTTTCTCCGGAAGCGGTGTATCTGTCAGATTGGCGTCCGGCTGGTAGCCGGGTGGAATCGTGGTCACGAGGTCATGGTCGCCTGAGCTGACTCCAACCACCAGACTGGGTGCACCGAGCTCAATAATCTGCTCCCGTTCAAACTCGGGGAGTTTGGCCGAGATCGGTTGTGGAGTAGCACCCAGCTTCCAGGTGGCGATGGTTGCCTGAAAAAATTCAATGCCGTTCGCCAGCGCGATAGTCACAAAGCTGTCGGGGGTAACGCCCAGTTGCTCGTAGGCCCTAGCCAGTCGGTTGGTGGAAGACTCCAGGTCACTCCAGGTTATTGTTTCGCCTTCGTGATAGATGGCAACAGCATCGCCCTGGCGTTCAGCCCAGTAGGCGACAATGCGGGATAGTGAAATAGCTTCCATAGAGTTAAACCGTGTCAGTGAAATGCGGGAAGGCGTTTGCGTATCGCTTCGGCAGTGCTGGTCGTCATATCCAGGCCGATGACTTCAGCAATCAGGTGACAGACGTCATGATCCAGTTTGCGGCGCAGAATGCCGAGAAATTCCGGAGGGGAAATCAGAATCAGTCGCTGATAGCTATCTGAGTCCAGACCGGCTTTCAGATAGCTGGCCAGGTCATTGGTGAAGGTCTCGTTGTCACTTGTGGTGATCGCAGACGAACCCGGGCTGATCAGTTCGGCCAGTTCGGCGTCGGCGGCTTCCCAGGCAAACAGACGGCTGCTGCCGCAGTCGGCTACCAGGATCCAGGTCAGTGGAAAGCTGCTCATGCAGACCTCTCGAAGGTGCAACGGACAGCTTTATTTAAACACAGCTTGCAGGGTTAACCATGGTGATAGTTTGGGGCTGCAGGTCTGGTATCGAATCTGACCTGAACAAGGGGGCGTTTGCGCCCCCTGTCTTCGGCTGGGCTCAGGATCCGGTCTGTTGAGCAGAATTCACTACCGCAACGCGGCGGCCGCCGTCGATACCGCTGGTAACTTCTGCAACAACGTCGTCGACACACGTGGCTCTCAGTGTGAGGTCTCTGGTTTTCAGATACTCACGATGGCAGAAGCTTTTGGCTTTGGTCTCTATCCGCTGATGCAGGCTGGCGACTGCCTCAGGTGAAGAGAAGTCTTTTTCTGAGTAGTTGAATTGAAAGTCGCTGGCTGATGCGGTACCCGCGATTAACAAGCTGGCAATAACGATGGTGAATTTGTTCATGGTGATTCCTTACGAGATCCATTATTTGCGTCATGTACGAATAAAGATGCGCGGGATCCTGAAAGGGTTGCAGGGTTTTATAAATATTTTTTCATCTGGTCTGACCAGTTCGCGAATGTGAATGTGGTCAGACCAGATTTCTGAGGGTTCTCATGGCGCAGCTGTCAGTGCAGTTTGGTCAGTTGCTGCCACAGCAACGGCTCGTTATCTAAGGATTGTGCAGCTGCAACAGGTGCGAAGGTGTCGGTGCGATAAGCGGCGCTGAGGCTGAACGGGGTCTGTTTCAGTACCCGCTGCCAGTCCGCGAAGGACCACACCTTCATGTCATAAGTTGCTTCGATCAGTCTTCCATCAGGAAATAAAAATCGAGTCACGTGGGTTTCAAAGCTGTTGTGTGTGCCACTGCTTGCCCATTCACAGGTGACGGTCTCACCCAGATATTCAAACTGCCAGTCTTCAAGCTGGCCCGTGCTGGATGGCTGTTTCAGATCCAGCTGCACCCAGTAGCTGGCGCCGGAAAGAAGATTGCGGGACAGGCTGTTGAGATGTTTGATCATCAGGGCTTCGCTGGACAGGTGGGCGAGGCTGTTGCTCGGACATACCGCCAGATGACAGCCCTCGTCGAGATTGAAGCTGGTGATATCGCTCTGCAGCCACTGGCCGGTCAGCCCCTGCTGGTCATAGTAGGCCTGGGCAAGCGCCAGCATCGTGGCCGATCGATCAATACCGAGTGTTTCGAAGCCCGCGGCGGCAAATGCACCGAGTAAGCGTGCGCTGCCGCACATCGGTTCAACAACCCGACCGTGTTCGATGCCCGACAGACCGCAGATGGGCTCAACCTGATCGGCCATGCTCCAGTCAAATGCAGCGGCGTAGATTGCGCCGAAGTCGTCGTAGAGTTCTGATTCACTCACTGCGTTGCGCCGTAGGCGACCCGCCAGATGCGGCCTGTTTCTGTTTCGGTGACATAGAGCCTGCCTGCTGCATCCACGGCGAGTCCTCCCGGACGATAGTGGGCATCGCTGGAGCGGCTGATTGGCCGAGGTCCTGCGAAGCCGAGCATGAAGTTTTCAGGATTGCCGACGGGGGTACCGTCAGCCATGGGTTGAAAGGTGATTCGATAGCCGTCCTGGGGCGCGGGAGAGCGATTCCAGGAGCCACGCCAGGCAATGAAGGCACCACCCTGATAGCGAGTCGGGAAATTGCCGCCGTCATAGAAAATAAGATCGTTGGGTGCCCAGTGTGCGGGGTAGGCGTGCAGTGGTGGCTGATAGATATCTGCGGGTGCGGGCGTTTTGCCGTTGCCACCGTACTCCGGAGCCAGCAGCCGGATGCCGGTGGCCGGATCAACAAAGGTATAGGGCCAACCGTAGTTCGCGCCCGGCACTGCCCGATGAAACTCTTCGGCAGGCATTTCTGCGTTCTCGGCGTCGCTGAAGTATTCGGGCCAGAGGAATGACAGCTGATCCCGACCGTGCATGGCGAAGTACAGGGCTGATACAGCCTCGTTCCAGTCCAGCGCGACAATGTTGCGGGTGCCGGTCACATAGCGCTGACCATCGAGCTGAGTCTGTCCGGGTTGGTCTGCGGGGAAAAGCCAGATTCCGGCCTGACGCTGCAGGTCTGGACACGGGTTCTGTCCGGGTGATCCGGGTTCACGGTCGATCTCCTGGCAGGCGTTGGATGGCGCGCCGACGTTGACGAAGAGCTCCCCGGACGGATTTACTGTGAAATCCTTGGTGGCGTGTGGGCCCTGTTCCAGGAAACCGCTGACGATAGTTTGCGCATCTTCGTCAGGTAAAATGCCGTCATCAAGCCTGAGCCGTGAGACGCTGACGTTGTCGGAGAAGTAGACGTAGTCCTGATGCAGCTGGAGACCGGACGTGATTGCCAGCGAGCGCGCAAAGGTTCGTTCCGCGCTGCCGTCACCGTCTTCGTCGCGGAGTGCCAGCAGGACTCCGTCCTGGCGAGAGACCAGCACATCGCCGTTGTCGCGAATGGCCAGATGTCGGGCACCTTTGCCGACCCCGGGGTGAAAAACACTGGCGCTGAAGCCGTCCGGCAGGGTCAAGGTGATCTCGTCAGCCTCCACGGCAGTATTCGCGGTGATGGCTGGCGTCAGACCCAGCAATGCGATCCCCAGCGCACCCCTTGTTGCGTGCTGCAGCCGCAAGACCACTTCGGGGTTGATAAGAAAGCCGGACATGGACGGAGATTCTCAAGTTCACACGGTTACAGGCTTTCTAAACCCTCGGCAGCGTGACGTCCAGCAGTTCAGGTGAGCGGTCAGACTCCCGAAGCGTCGTCGAGCCAGGCACGAATCAGGTGATGGGCAATCGCGATAGGTCCCGGCAGGTTCAGATCCGGATGTTCGCCAGCCATCGCGTTGCGTACATCGTCGCGATGGAACCACTCGACGGCGGTCATTTCCTCCGGATCGATGGTGATGTCCCGGCTGAGAGCCTGGCCGTGGCAGCCGATCATCAATGATGACGGGAAAGGCCAGGGCTGTGATGAGTGATAGACAACCTCACCTACCTCGATACCAGCCTCCTCTTTGACTTCCCGACGCACTGCTTCTTCAATTGTTTCGCCCTGGTCAATGAAACCTGCCAGCGCGGAAAAAGTCCGGGTTCGTGCCAGCCGTCCAGCTGACTGACCGAGCAGACAGTAGTCCTCATCGACAATCAGCATGATGGCTACCGGATCGGTGCGGGGAAAGTGCTCTGCGGTGCAGGTGTTGCAACGTCTGACATGACCGCCTTTGGCTGGCGAGGTCGCGGCGGCGCAGACACTGCAGAAACGATGGCGCCGGTGCCAGTCCACCTGTGATCGTGCCTGAGCAACAATACCGGTATCGGCGTTTGCCAATGCCATCGCTGCCATGCGCGCGTCCTGATATCGCCACCCGGGAACGTCACCCAACTCGCCTGGCGCCTGACACTCAGAGACATCCAGCGCAAAATGCGCGCGCCCATCAGCGATACCCAGCAGCACCGGCGGTGGGCACTCGGCTTCGATAAAGCGGACCGTGGCGCGGTCAATCCAGCCCAGCTGTAATGGCGGGCCGTCAACAACCGCGACCTGCAGTTTATTAAACGTTAGATAAAGACTGGTCTGTGCGTCGGCAAGGGCTGCCAGTGCTTCTGGATCGCGGCGAATTGCATCAGCTCGATCCAGTGGATTGCCGGAGAATGTGTGTTGAGGTTTCAAATCGGACCAGCTCTGCGAGTCGGGTTCAAGACTTCTTCCTGCCGTTGATCCTGGCGATGCGTCGACATTCATCTGAACAATGTCTCGAACCTGCATACGGCACAAACCACTCGCCACAGCCGAGACAGGTGCGCAACTCAGTTTCCGGGGTTTCCAGCGTGCCAGCTCGCCGCTGCCCCAGCAGCGTCTGAATTTGAGCATTGTCCCGGGTCATGTCTCGAAACTCGGCGTCGCCAATATCGAGTAGCTCAAGAATCTGACTCAGGGACAGACGTGGAGAGCGCAGCAGCAGAGTTGCGGCAGTGAGTTTCAGCGCCGAAATCTCGCTTGCGAGGGTGTCGGGGTCTTCTGCGAGTGGTGAGGTCATAGCTGGTTTCAGTGATATCCGCTGAGTAACTTCAGAACCTCATACAGCCTAGCGCGTGTGCGACGATGGCGAAACCGGATCCGTCGGAGAAATACTGCCGCTCAGCCGTTAACAGCGCCCAATTGGAACGGGATTCCGGGTGTTGATCGGGTAATCTGAACGCGATCGCATGCCGGTATATCAGGGCTCTATTGGGCGACTATTGGAGCGCGATGCCCAGCTGTTCGGCTGCGAAGGCACGGATCAGCTTGTAGTCGGCTTTGCCATTGGGTGCGCGTTCCAGACCGTCACGGACCAGAATGCGCTTCGGCACCTTATAGCCGGCGAGCTGGGCACGGGCATGATCCCGCAGTGAGATTTCTTCGAGTTCAAAACCGGGATTCAGCTCCACGACCGCCATCACCGCCTGACCCCATTTGTCGTCGGGCAGCCCAACAACAAGCGCGTCCGCGACCGATTCGTGATGCTTCAGTGATTCTTCCACTTCCTCAGGATAAACTTTCTCACCAGCGGTATTTATGCAGTTGCTGCCGCGGCCGAGCAGGGTCAGGCTGCCGTCGGCTTCCACTGAAACCCAGTCACCGGGGATGGAGTAGCGTACGCCGTTGATCACCGGAAAAGTGCGGGCGGTTTTTTCTTCGTCTTTGTAGTAGCCGACCGGCAGAAATCCTGTGACACCCACCATGCCGGTTTCACCCTGGGCGACCTCTTCTAAGTTCTCGTTGAAGACTTTACAGCTGGGTCCCAGCGTGAATTTGGCGACTTCGATTTCGTCGTCTTTGGTCATGACCGAGCTGCCGAGGCCAATGGCTTCCGACGACGAAAATCCATCAGCGAGCAGCAGGTTTTCATTGTGATTCAGCAGTTGCCGTTTGACCGCCTTGGTCCACATAACCCCGGATGAAGAGATGACCCTGAGTGAAGAGATGTCATAAGCGCCTTGGTTAGCGTCGAGAGCTTCCGCCATCGGGCGTGCGAATGCATCGCCGACGATGGTGCAGGCAGTGACGCGATGTCGATCAATGGCGGTAAGGGCTTCGATCGGATCGAAGCTGCGGGCTGGCAGAGTGACGCAGGTGCCGCCGTGGGTCATCGCACCTATTGCTGAGAGCAGGCCGGTACCATGCATGATCGGCGGCAGCGGCATATTTACCGGGGCAGGTTCCTGCCGCAGTCGAGCCAGATAGGTGTCCAGGTCTTCGGCGGGTCCAAGACCCAGCCTCGGGTTACCGCCAGCGCCGGTGACGCACCAGAGATCCTCGTGACGCCACATCACCCCTTTGGGCATGCCCGTGGTGCCACCGGTGTAAAGAAACAGCATGTCATCGGGAGAACGCTCGAGGCCGAGCGGAGCGCCGTCTCCCGAGGTTGCGAGGTCTTCATAGTGGGCTGCGTCTTCTGCGCCCGGATATCCGTCAGCCACCTCCAGCCAGAGCTTAACCCCGGGGAGCTGGTGGCGTATTTCGGCAACGTGATGGGCAAATTCAGCGCCGTAGACGACGATGGCGGCGTCAGAGTTGTCCAGCAGATAAATGAGCTCATGGTCGACGTAGCGATAGTTGACGTTGACGTGGGTCAGTCGGGCTTTGAATGCCGCGGCAATGCCTTCGCTGTACTCGGGGGCGTTGCGTAGATAAAACGCAATCTTGTCACTCTCGTGAGCGCCGCGCTCGAGAAACGCCTGAGCCAGATTGTTGCTGCGGCGGGAAAATTCTCCCCAGCTGATGGTGCGTTCGCCGTGAATCAGCGCCGGTCGTTCAGGTGGTGTGTTGGCATCCACCGCTTCAAGAATGTCACCATAGTTCCACGGATACCGCTCGGTCATCTTTTCCCCTCTCCTTTGACGCGCCGGATTTGCCCGGGTCAGCTGAAAACATACACCGTTATGGTCGGGACAGGGAAGTTGTACCTGCATAAACAGCATTCTGGGCTGGCGGTCTGGCGATGCTATATTGCTGACCCAGCAAGTTCGGGAGGGAGTGGGCTAATGGCGATGACGGAATCTGAACAACAGGCGCGGGTTGATCTTGCCGCCTTCTATCGGCTGGTAGCGGACTATGGTTGGGACGATCTGCTGCTGGCCCATTTATCCTGTCGGGTGCCCGGCGAAGACGCTTATCTGATCAATCCTTATGGCATGCTGTTTGAAGAAATTACCGCGTCATCGCTCCTGAAGGTCGATTACAAGGGCAACAAGTTGATCGATGCAGACTATGACATCAGCCCGGAAGCCAATGTCATCCACGGCGTTATTCTTACTGCGCGGCCCGACGTCAACTGTGTCGCGCATGTACACACGGTTGCGGGGCTGGCGATTGCCTGTCAGGTAGGCGGACTGCGCAACATCTCTCAACAGTCCATGCTGGTCGCTGCATCGCTGGCTTATCATGATTACGAGGGTGTGGTGCTTGATCCTGCGGAAGGGCCGCGGCTGGTCGAAGACCTGGGTGACAAGCGCCATCTCATTCTGCGCAATCATGGTCTGCTGACGGTGGGGGCCAGCGTCTCTCAGGCATTCTCCGCGCTCTATAATCTGCAGCGTTCGTGTGAGTGTCAGGTGGCCGCGGAGTCAGGGGAAGAAATGCTGATCTCGATTGGCGAGGACGCGATGACCAGAACGGCGGAATTATTTGCCGCCGCAATGGCCGCTCCCCCGGATAGGGATCTGCTGTGGGAGGCTCTGCTGCGACGTTTGCGCAGGACCCAGCCCGACTTTGAGGACTGAACTGTCTCGGCTTAGCGGACCCGAACGCCGGTTCTAAACACCGCAACGGGGTTTTCGACCGTGTTGATCTGCTCCAGCAGATTGTCTTTGAGCACCACCATGCGCACGGTGGTAACACCGGCGGCAAGCGTTATGCGGGCGTTGACCACATCGACAACGCCTTTGGTCAGCAGATATTGCGCTTCAGCAATGGTGGACTTTGTGACAGCGAGCAGGGTGACGGCAAGGAGGGTGACGGCGAGCTGAAGCAGGGTGAGCTCACAACAGCAGCGGGGCAGATGCATCGAGGGACCTTCTGAAAGCTGGTGGTTTAGCAGGATCGCAATGGCCGACAACCAGCAGGCTGTCGGCTCATCGACCGGCTTATCAGCCGGTTCAGGGGTTGGTTGGCAGCGGCACCAGGTTCGGCTGGGCGTGGGCTGCCTGTCCCGGCGGGAAGCCGTCCAGAGTTTCTAAGACGATGTTGTTGATGAATTCTTCCATGTTTTCCCGGTCCGAGCTGTTGACGCGCGTGCTGGCGGAGCCATGAAACGCCGGAGTTTTGCTGCGAACGTCGAAGACATCAATGGCCAGCTGGCCCTCTGTGTACTGGCGGACGCGGGTTTCGGTGCCGTAGTTCATGCCGTAGCCGTAGCCGCGGTAGTAGCTGCCGTAACCGGTCCGGTAACTGGCCGGATACTGGTCGACTCTGATCTGATCGCGTGCACCGACGGTGAACGAAAGGGCCATATCAGCAGACTCCGGATCGGTGACGTAACGGAAGCCTTTACGGCTCAGATCGGCGCGGATTGCATTCATGATCCGACCCTGCAGCAGCGGGCTGACCGCGCCCTGGGCGCTGGAAACGATCATCGGATTATCCGAGATGAACGAAAAGGTCTGATAACCGCTGAAGTTGATGTTCGGATTGTAGTCATCGTAGGTCTTGTAGCTTTTGCCGGTCGCGCAAGCGGTCAGCAACAGGCTGCTGACGATCGCCATCACGACGGTCGGCAGTCGGCTGTTATGAAACGTAGCCATTGATAGATGCTCCGGGGTTGGAATGGCCGCTATCATAGCGGCAAGCGCTGCGAATCTCATTGGTCTGAAGGGGTTGTTTGACTCAACTGCGCTGGCCGCCATTGAGGCGCAGCAGATCAAAAAACTGTCGCCGGGTTTTTGGACCGTAGGTGGCGTAGCTGGGATTCGGCTGATTCTGGTAGTTGGCTTTCTGCTGCCGCACCCGATCCGCGCTGGCGCGTAGTCGGACTTCCTCCGCGCTGATCTTATAAGGCACCGTGGCATTCAATCCAAAGACTTTGGCCTTCAGTGCGCTGGTCAATTCCGGGTAGTCGTGGGCTACACGCAGCTCCGGAGCAATCTGAAACGCCCGGAAGGCCTGGATCTGATCCTGAGGTGAGCCATACCAGATTGAGTCGGTACCCCACAGCACGTTGTCCTGCCCACAGTATTTCAACAGTTTACCAAGCACATGTGCTGCATCTTCCGGCTCGCGCATCAGATACCGCCAGGTGCTGCCAAGCTCAGCGTAGACGTTGCTGTTTGGCGCTACATTGTTGTCCAGCAGCGACTTGATCAAGGTATTGACGCCATCGTCAGCCTTGTCAGGATCGTACGATGCTTCTTTACGCCCGGCGACGTAGCCTGAGTGATAAACGATGAAAGACATATCCGGGTATTGCTTCGCGACCACGCCGATGTCCGTACACTTGCTGTGTTCATAAGAATTGCGGCCTAACGGTAAGCCTTTGTGGATGCAGATCACTTTCACGCCAAGGTCGCGGGCGTGTTCGATGAACTCAAGGCCGATATCGTCACTGAGATAGTAACCTTTGCCGTCGGGTCCGAACTGGGTATAGGTTTTCCACGCTGAGATACCCCAGGTGTTGGCGAGTGTCTCCATGCGTTCTAAGTCATGAGGCTGATTCGGATTAACGCGGCCATGCAGTAATAGACGGCTGGTGCCGGCCATATCATCGATGATCTGCCGGGTCGCGGCTGCAGCCTCAATCGTGACTGGTTCTGCGTCGGCCGCAGAGGGTACAAAGGACAACACCATCATGTCGGTGTCGGAATCCATGAAGATGTCTTTGATGAACTCTTTTGGCCCGAGGCAATCGAGATAGGAGCGGGGATCGCCTTCGTAGTAGAGGTCACAGTCAGCTTTCGGCATGCTGGCGTAGGGGCGGGCAAACTCCGGAATCTGCTTCAGCCATGAACCCATTGGATCGACGTAGTGGCCCTGGACGTCGAAGATGAACTCATCACCTTCAAGACTGGCGCTGGCCAGCTGGCCATCAAAGGCCGCGTCTGCGGGCAGGTCGAAAAACCCGCCGCGCTGACCGGCGGCCGCGTTCACGGAATTCATTGCCAGCAGGGTGGTGGCAGCGCCGCAGCTTGAGGTCAGAAATCGGCGCCGGGACTGGCTGGTGCGCCGGGCGTTCTGGTCAGCCCAGTGCAATGCGGTTTCATTGGCTACGCGATTGTGTCTGCCCAGCGGGATGGGCAGGAATTCACCGTTAGAGGTGGTATCGATTTTAATCGGCAGTCTCAGGCCGTCCGGATCGTTGTCGTTTTTATTGCTCACCGCCGAGTCTCCCAGTCGAATCTCATCAGGTTATCACCCCTGAGGGCTCCTTTTTAAAAAAGCCGCTGAAGGCTCTTTATTAGTCGCTGAAGGCTCTCTATCCGCTGAAGGCTCTTTATTAGTCGCTGAAGGCTCTCTACTAGTCGCTGAAGGCTCCTTATTAGTCGCTGAAGGCTCTCTACTAGTCGCTGAAGGCTCCTTATTAGTCGCTGAAGGCTCCTTATTAGTCGCTGAAGGCTCTCTACTAGTCGCTGAAGGCTCCTTGTTAGTCGCTGAAGGCTCTTCACTAGTCGCTGAAGGCTCTAACTAATCAGATTGGCGAGGGCTTGTTCTATGGTTGGGTAGCTGAACTTGAAGCCGCTGCGGGTGAGCGCGGTTGGCAGGGCGCGCTGGCCGTCGCAGACCAGGGTGGCCTGTTCGCCGAGCAGCAGCTTCATGACCGTTTTCGGCAGCGGCACCCAGTTGGGGCGTCCAAGGGCTTTGGCCGCGGCTTCCGCGAACTGATGATTGCGCACCGGTTCCGGAGCGCTGAGGTTGTAGACACCCGCCAGCTGCTCGACCTCCAGCAGATGCCGGATGGCGGCGATTGCATCTTCAATATGCAGCCATGACAGCCATTGCATCCCGTTGCCGATGGGTCCGCCCATGAACATGCGGAACGGCAGCAGCATCTGCGGCAGTGCGCCACCCCGGGTCCCCAGCACGACGCCCAGACGCATAACAGCGCTCGACATGCCGGTGAGGTTGATCTGTGCCAGCGGAGCTTCCCAAAGCCCCGCCAGCTCAGCCAGAAAGTCCAGACCCTGGCTGCTGGTTTCTTCGCAGTCTCGCTCGCCTATTCCGTAGTAGCCGACGCCGGAAGCCTGGAGAAATTTTTTCGGCGGTGTCGCACAGGCGGCGCAGGCTTCGAGCAGGGTTCGGGTCGGCGTCACGCGACTGTCGATCAGCTGGCGTTTACGGGCATCGCTCCAGCGTGGCCCGGCAATCGATTCGCCGCACAGGTTGATGACGGCGTCCGCGCTCTCCAGGGTTTTGACCCAATCGCCGAGTTCAGTTGGCGACCAGCTGACAAAGCTGACCGGGCCAACCTGTTGCGCTGCACGTCTTGTCAGAATGCTGACTGTGCAGCCGTCGGCGGTCAGTTCGGCGGCGAGACGCCGGCCAAGAAAACCGCTGCCGCCAGCGATGACGATGTGTCGAGTCATATCGGAACTATGCATCTTTTAGGACTTATTTAGTTAGCATTGGTCTGTTTTTCACGCAAAGGGTTCATTGATGGGCGCCAAACTCGACGAGTTGCTCGAACTTCTCACCCTCGAGCAGATCGAGAAGTACCTGTTTCGGGCCTATCATCCTGCCGGTCGCGAACATCGACTCTATGGTGGCCAGATCATGGCTCAGGCGCTGCGGGCGGCGGCGAACACAGTGGCGGCCGAGCGTCCGCCACATTCCCTGCACGGCTATTTTCTGCGCCCCGGAGATCCGAGTGTGCCAGTTCTGATCGATGTAGAACCGATCCGCGACGGCCGCTCGTTCAGCACCCGCCGGGTGGTGGTGATCCAGCACGGTCAGCCGATTTTCAATATGGATGCGTCGTTTCAGATTGTTGAGAGTGGCCTGTCGCACCAGACCCCGATGCCGGATCGACAGGCGCCGACTGACGAGATGGTGCCTGAGGGGATGAAAGAGGGTGCGTTTCTTGGCTGGCGTCATGACCATAAACGGCTGCTGTCCAACACAGCCCAACCGCCGTTTCAGGATCTGTGGTTCAAAGCCAATGGCCGGGTGCCGGACGATCCGGTGCTGCACGCCTGCCTTTTGGTGTTCGAGTCGGATAACGCACTGCTTGGCACTGCGCGTATGCCCCATCGGGACAAAATGAATCGAGCCAGACTGCAGATGGCCAGTCTCGATCACGCGCTGTGGTTTCACGCCGAGCCGCTGGTCGACTGGCGGGCTGATGAGTGGCTGCTCTACTCTCTTGATGCGCCCTCGGCGTCAGCCGCGCGAGGCTACAACCGCGGCATGATCTATGCCGCCGATGGCACGCTGGTCGCCTCGACCATGCAGGAAGGGCTGATGCGTCAGCATTGAGTCCGTCTGCGGCAACTCAGCGCTCGTAGACAATTTCCCCGCCGACAATGGTGTACAGGACTTTTGCATCAAGCAGGTCAGCGGGATCGCTTCGGCCTGCGTCGATCAGATTGGTGTCGAATACCGCCAGATCAGCAAGCTTGCCGGCAGTGATTGTACCTTTGCGGTCTTCTTCGAAACACGCCCAGGCTGGCGCGCGGGTATAGGCGTCGATGGCCTCTTCAATACTCAGACGCTGGTCGGGGAACCAGCCTTCGGCCGGCTCGCCGTTCAGGGTCTGGCGGCTGACTGCGGCATAAAGACCATAGACCGGGCTGAGGAAGTAACGGGCCGCATTGGTGCCGGGAGAATCACTGCCGAACACCAGCACGGCTCCGGCGTCTTTGAGTTTGCGGAATGCATAGGCGCCCTGCGAACGTTTAGCGCCGATGCGCTCTTCCATCCAGCGCATGTCGTCAGAGACATGGTAGGGGTTTACCTCTGCAACCAGGTTCAATTCACCAAACCGGGCAAAGTCTTCTTCTGCGACCACCTGGGCATGTATTACCCGCCAGCGATGATCGGAATCCACCATGTCATGGGCTTCGAGAACGCGGGTGAAAATGTCCAGCAGAATACGATTACCGAGATCGCCGATTGCATGGATGTGCGCGGGGACTCCGGTCGGCACCCAGGCGTCTATCAACTGTTCCATACGTCCCGGTGCGTGGGCTGTGTAGTGGTCGCCCTCGGTCATTGTGAAAGCAGCCCCTTCGACACTTTCCGGCAGCATCGGCAGACGCAGCGCACCGCGATTTTCCGGATCGTGATCGTATGGTTTGAAGAACATTGCGCTGGAATTGCCCATGATCCCGTCCACCCAGCCTTTGTATCCGACGATCTTCAGATAATCGTCGCCGAAGCCGCTGGAAATGCCGAGCATGGCAACGTGCTCGCCCTGAAAGACATTGGGCCGGGCCATGATCCGGGCAGTGAGTTCACCGGATTTCTTCAGATGCTGATAGGCCATCATCTGTTCGGCGTTGGTCAGATCCTGGATCGTAGTGACACCACCTTCTCTGGCTTCCTTCAATACTGCGCGCACGCCGACCAGTCGTTGCTGAAAAGGCATTGCCGGTATGACCTCCTGGACCAGATCGACTGCAGTTCCGCGCAGGATGCCAGTGAGGCGACCACTCGCGTCCCGCTCTATGCTGCCGCCGACGGGGGCCTGAGTTTCCGCGGTGATGCCCGCCAGTTCTAAAGCCAGCTCGTTGGCCAGATACATGCTGCGGTCGAAACGGCTCAGCAGCACCGGGTGGTTGGTGGTGAATGTATCGATCAGATTGCGGTCGGGCGTGAACGGACCTTGCTGGCTGGCCTCGCCTGCAGCATTACCGCTGGAACTCTGCCCCCATTGCTCGTAAGCGCCCCAGTCGCCGCGGACAATCCAGCTGCCTTTTGGCAGACGGCCGGTGGCGGCCTCGACCCGTTCGGCGAAAGCGACGGGTTCATGGACATCAAGCAGGTTGACCCCGGTCAGCAGCATGCCGGTGGAATCCATGTGGACATGGCCGTCGTTGAATCCTGGTGTCACAAATGCCCCCTGCAGATCGATGACGCGGGTGTCCGTACCTGCGAGTGACGCGATTTCCTGAATGCTGCCAGTTGCCAGGATGGAATCTCCGGCTATGGCGATGGCCTGGGTCCAGGGCTGAGCCGCGTCAACGGTATAGATACGGCCATTGGTGAGGATCAGATCGGCCTGCACAGCGTTGGCAACTGCGTGACCGCCGAGAAACGGGGCTATTGCGGCAATCAGCAGCAGGAACAGGCCCGAGCGGGCAGGGTGGGTCTTATACATGGGGTTTTTCATCCGATTAGCGCAGGATTCTGATTTTCGATGTCCACTCGACCGACGAGCAGCTCATTCCGAGCACCCTGCCCTCTCGGTAAATTGATTTCAATATGTTTCAAAGTCGTTTCAATTTGGGTTAGTCTTGGCGCCCAGCGTGATTCGGAGCCTGTGGGTTGCGGGTTGCGACTGAGAATATTGGGTGGGAAACCACCCGCCGAGGAGAAGAACTTCCCTGTCTGGCCTAGCGGTTTCTGGTCAGAAAGCTCGAGCGGAGAACTCGAGGGGATACCTAGAAGATGCGACTGTCAGGGGACCTGAACTGGCAAGTCGCGCTAAAACTGGAGAGTAACAACCATGATTGGATCACAAGATTCATTGTTGAGAATCGCCCTCACCAGCGCCCTGTTGATTTCGCCTGTTGCGGTTCCTGCTGCAATGGCGCAAGACAGCGCTGAAGCCATCGAAGAGGTGGTGGTGACCGGTTCTCGTCGTGCTGGACGCAGCGCGACACAGTCGGCGGTTCCCGTCGACGTTCTGACTGGCGACGACATCGCCAACCAGGGCACCTCAGACATGGATGACATGCTGCGGAACCTGCTGCCTTCTTACAACGTTTCCCGTCAGCCTATCAGCGACGCGGCGACCTTAACCCGGCCTGCTACCCTGCGGGGCCTGCCGCCGGATAACACGCTGATCCTGATCAACGGCAAGCGCCGTCACCGTGGCGCGGTCATCGCCGAACTGGGTGGCTCGCTGGCTGCTGGATCGCAGGGTCCTGACCTGGCCATGATCCCGGGCCTGGCTATTGAGCGTGTCGAAGTGCTTCGTGACGGTGCTGCGGCGCAGTACGGCTCCGACGCAATTGCCGGTGTGATCAACTTCATCCTGAAAGACAACCCGACCGGTCTGACCTTTGAAGGTAAGTACGGTGAGTTTTATGAGGACAGCGAAGACCTCAAGGAACTGGGCGTCAATCTCGGCATGCCGCTCGGTGATAACGGCTTTGCCAACGCCACTCTGCAGTGGTCTGAGTCTGAGCCGACCAGCCGAAGTGTGCAGCGCGACGATGCTGCCGGCCTGATCGCCACCGGTAACGACGATGTGCGCCAGCCTTATGCGCAGATCTGGGGTGCTCCGGAAATCAAAGACGACTGGGCTTTCTTCTTCAACTCAGGCATCGAGCTGAGCGATAACCAGGAAATCTACGGTTTTGGTAACTACGGCGAGCGCAAGGTCGACGGTGGTTTCTTCTTCCGTAACCCGAACAGCCGAAGTGGTGTATTCACCAGTGGTTCAGCGACTTACGATTTGAATGGCAACGGTAACCCTGTGCTTGATCCGGATGAAGATACCGGGTTCGCAAACGTTGACCTTCGCGCCATCATGGACACTGCCAATGTTGGCCAGGGCGGACCGTCTGGTTGTGCAGCTGTACCGTCCCCAGGTAGCAGCACCTTTGACGGCTTCAATGGCAGCGCCTATCAGACTGCCAACCCTGGATGTTTCATCTTCAACAGCCTCGACGAAGGCGGCTTTACTCCTCAGTTCGGTGGCAAGGTTGAAGACATTTCCGGTGTGGCTGGTGTTCGTGGCAGCTTCGACAGCGGTCTGGAATATGACGTCAGCATCTCGCTGGGTCGTAACGAAATCCAGTATCAGATCAACAATACCCTGAACCCGTCTTTAGGACCGGCCAGCCCTCGCGACTTCGATCTGGGTAAGTACATCCAGACTGAGCAGAACTACAACGCCGACTTCGTCTATCCGTTGGAGCTCGACATCTTCTACTCACCACTGAACGTGGCCTGGGGTGTTGAATATCGCGATGAGACTTTTGAGATCCGTCAGGGTTCTGCTGAATCCTGGGAAGCTGGCGACTATGCCTTCCAGGGCAGCAATGGCCTTACCTACGACGGTAACGTCCAGTATGACGTCAACGGTGACGGTGGACTGGATACGGTGTTCACAGACGGCCTCGCGCTGGCTGGCATGAGCATCGGTGCTAACGGCTTTGCCGGTTTCAGCCCGAGTCAGGTTGGTGAGTTTGATCGTGCTAACTGGGCCGGTTATCTGGACCTGGAAACTGACGTCACCGAGCGTTGGACCGTCGGTATGGCAGTCCGTTATGAAGACTTTGATGATTTTGGTGATACCACCAACGGCAAGATCTCTACCCGTTATGCAATCACCGATGACATCGCGGTACGTGGTTCCTACAGCACCGGTTTCCGGGCGCCGACACCTGGCCAGTCGAATGTGACCAAGGTATCGACCATCACGGTCAATGGTGAGCTGCAGCAGCGCGGTCAGATTCCTCCGGACAATCCGCTGGCACAGGCGTTTGGCGGCGAAGCTTTGAAAGAAGAAGAAGCCACCAACTACACCCTGGGTGCAGTATGGGATATCACCGACAGCCTGAGTCTGACGGTCGACTACTTCCGCATTGAAATGGATGACCGGATTTCTCAGACCGGCACCATCGACATTGCTGACGAAGACATCAACGACTATCCGAATCTCGGCAACCAGTGCCCGGGTATCAACTCGGTACCGCAGTGTCTGCAGGATATCGGTGTTCCCGGTGCGGCTGACCTGAGTTCCATCTCGTTCTATACCAACGATTTCGAGACCACCACGCAGGGCGTTGATGTTATCGCCACCTATGTGCACGACTGGGATCGCTGGGGTCTGACCAACTTCACCGCCGCGTGGAACTGGACGGAAACTGAAGTTGATGATGCAGGTTCCGAAGTCTCTCGTGAGCGTGTTGCGGAACTGGAAAACTACAATCCAGAGAATCGTGGCATCTTCACGATCAATCATATGATTGGTAATTTCCGCTTCATGACCCGCTTCAGCTACTACGATGAGTTCACCAATGCGGCTGATACCAGTGACGATCCGAACGTTGTGAACGCTGATGGCAGCATCGACAACACCAACTACAAACTCGATTGTAACGTTGATTTCACTGCCGCCTACTTCGACAAGTGTTACGACGACGAGTGGATCGTAGACGTGGAAGCGTCATACACCCTGGATGATCGTTATACCTTCACGGTTGGTGCTCAGAACGTGTTGGACGAGTCTGGTCCGAAGGATCTCGATAACGGTGATGGCGTTGGTTCCGGCAACAAGTACGACACCGCCAGCCCGTTCGGCTTCGACGGTGGGTTCTGGTACATGCGTGTTCGAGCTGACTTCCAGTAAGGGAGTAACTGGTTAAGACCGAAACTTTTCCGGTCTGAAAACTAAAAGGGCGTCTCGAGTGAGACGCCCTTTTTTTATTCGCTGATTTTTACTCAGCGCAGAGGCATCAGGGTCGAGCGAGGACAACCTCGATTTCAACCAGCATGCCGGGTGCGGCAAGACCGGCTACCTGAAACGCGGAGCGGGCTGGCAGATTTGGCTGCGCTTCGGTACCGAAGAACTTGCGGTAGGCTTTCATCATGCCCTGGAAATCCATTGCGCCGCCGGCTTCAGGGGCTACCAGATAGATCTGCATCTTAACCACATCACCAAAACCCAGGCCTTTGGCTTTGAGCGATTCCTCCAGGCGGTTGAACACCGACAGTGTCTGAGCTTCCGTGTCCCCCCAGAATGCGCTGCTGTAACGCTCTGCATCGGGATTTGCCGGGCGCGGCGTCATGCCACTGTGATAGACGATGTTGGTATCGGCTGATACTTCGACAGCCTGAGAAATCGGGAAGTCACTGCCGGGCAGCGGATGGCGGGTGACGTCAGCCTGGGCGCCGATAGCGGCGGTGCTGAGTAACAGGGTAGTCGCTGCGAGTTTTCTCATTGGGGGTTCCTTGTTTTCGAACGGGACTCAGTATTGCTTGGGTATTAATCCGGCGGGCCCGCTGGCCCATCGGTGTAGTGATTCATTACAGAGAATTGATGTAGGCGACTACGTCGGCAATCGCCCGCGGTCCGGGCAGCACCGCAATTGACGCGCGCATCTGGGCACCATTGATGTCGCCCCTGGCAGTGCCGCGGATACCATCACGGAAATGCTCCAGTTGCCGATGCAGGTACCAGTCACTCTGGCCGGCGAGCCGTGGTGCGTTCAGAAGCTTGTTTCCTTCGGCATTGTTGCCATGGCAGGCGGCACAGGTGGAGTAGAGTGCCTTGCCTCGCGTGCTGTCGCCAACGCTGGTTGTCGCCTGCGGGGATGGTCGAGACGGAACGGAAGCGACAAATACCACCGCTTCTTCGATACCATCGGCATCCAAAATGGTGGCCTGTGGGCGCATTTCCATACCAATCAGATCGTCGTGGGTGCCACGCCAGCCTTGCTGGAATGCCAACAGCTGATTGCGCACATACCAGCCCTCCATACCGTTCAGGCGAGGGGCGTCGACCGAACGATTACCCTGCAGTTCAACGCCGTGGCAGGTTGTGCAGTAGATGAACTGTTCAGGAACGACGGTGTAGTCGTTGGCTTTAGCAATCGTGCTGCAGGCCACGAGCAGCGTAAACGCCAGCCGTCGAATTCTGATGCTATTCACTGTAGTTCTGTTCATACCCACCATCTTTAGCATTATGCGCTCGCGAGTTCTGCACTTACCCGTTTCTGAAGTTCGCTGAGGGCGTTGTGTGCAGAAGAAAAAGCGCCTTCCTGCCAGCCGGGGTGGTAGCTGATCTGGTCACCCATCATATAGTGACGCCCGGCAAGGGGCTGCTGCAGATAGTCGAAATAGAGTTCGCGCGTCTCAGGCGTCCATTGCGCCGTGCAGCCCATGTGATGATTCATTCGTTGCCAGGTAATGCTGACAAAGTTCTCTGCATACTTGCGGTAGTCGGGATGGATCTTCTCGCCTTGCGACAGCGCGGCTTCGAAACGCTGCTGTGGATCCAGGCGGGCAAAGAACTCGGCATTTTCATGCTCCCAGGTATAAGCACCCAGCATGATGCCTTTTTCGCTGTGAATACCGTGGCTCGGGTACCACAGTTGTTCAATGTTCTGGTTGGTCCAGGAAATACCGCCGTAGATGTTGTCTCGCTCCCAGAATCGTTCACGCATCTGAATACCGATCTTGAACATCTTGCCGCGACCGATCGCACTTAAAGCCTGGATGTATTCCGCCGGGAAGTTGTTGTCGATGCCCACCAGCAGGTGTTTAGGGATGCTGTTCAAGCAGTAGTCGGCTTTCAGTTCTTTGTTTTGCCCATCGTGCTGATAAACCACGGTGACTCCGGCTTCGCCGATGCGAATGTCTTTGACCTGGGCGTGGGTGACCATGGGGCTTTTGATGTTGCGCACGAATCCTTTGACAATATTGTCCATGCCGCCAACGGGCTGCATCATCGCCGCCGCCTGATCTTCCGATTCGCCAAAGTGCATGCGGTACTGCCAGAAGTCAGACTTCAGCAGCTCCGAGAAATCCAGACGCTCATGCAGGGTGCCATGTTCGAGCATTCCGGCAGTTGGTGCTTTGATTCCAGGTTGCACATAGCCGCCTCGGTTCGAACCCTTATAGAGCAGATTGGGGTCGAGATCGCCATAGTTGCGCAGAAACTGCAGGACCCTTTCGACATCTTCCGCGCTCAGATTGCTGTCAAACGCGTCAGCGCTGATGCCTTTGGCCGACAGTTCGGCAATGAATCCTCTGGCGTCTGAAACGAACTGTCGATAACGAATTGGCTTGCCGCCGGCGACAGCGTCGTTCTGAATCCAGGCGTTGTAGTTGACGTTAGTGAATGTTTCCAGCTGCACCCCGAGGGTTCTGCAGTAATGCACCAGGTAGTGATGGTGCGCGGGTATCCGGGCAGCACCCGCGTTGAAATAGAGGTTTGGCTGGTCGTCGAACTGGCAGTACTGAGGGTTGCCCATTTCATCGATGAAGTCGCCGGATCGCACGGTGAAGTTGCGACCGCCGATGCGGTGTGAGGCCTCCAGAATAGTGCATTCGTAACCGGCGCGTTCCAGCTCGTAAGCAGACATCAGGCTCGACAGACCGCCACCCAGCAGGACCACGGAGCGTTTCCGGCCATTGAGTGGCGCAACCAGTTGCGGGGCGCCGAAAGCTTTACTCGGCATCATCCCCAGAGCCAGCGCCATCTGGTAGACGGCTGCAGAGCCGCCGGCAGCACCAACCTGGTGAAGAAATTTTCGCCGGGTGAATGAATGGGTCATGTTGAATTCAGCCTTTGTTCTTTTACGCTGTCTCAGCGGTTTTCATCTCAGCCGCCGCGGCGCTTATCCTGGCGCAGATTTTACCTCAACGGCGGAGCTTTTTTCGGGTTGATACCGCGCGGCGCACGGGCAATGTGGGAGGGATGGCAGTTCTGATCACTGCCCGGCGTGGCGCCTGCCATGCCAGATAGTCAGCTGATAGAAGATCGCGCCGGAACCGATAATGGCCAGCCCCATCAGACCCTCCAGCGGTCGTTCCAGCAGAATGTAAAACAGCGTCCAGCCGGTGAAGCCGAGAAAGATCAGCGGCGGCAACGGGTATAAGGGGATCCGATAGGGTCGGGCGAGTTGCGGCTGGCGAATTCTGAGTAGAAACACGCCCAGCACCGCAAAAAAGGTATTCAGTCCCAGAGTGAAGCCGGCAAACACCAGAATCGATTCGAAGGACGCGGAAACTATGAAAATCAGCGCCAGCAGTGATTGCAGGATGATGGCCAGATAGGGGATGCCGTCCGCGTTGGTCCTCGCCAGGGCGTTAAAACTCGGAAAGTCCTGGCCGATGACCTGGAGTACCCTCGGACCGGCGAGGACCATTGCGCTGACCGTTGAGATCAGCAGCGCTGCCAGGATCACGCCCATAATGGATGCGCCGGTGGCTCCGAATACATGCTGCGCGGCGATATAGCCTATTTCCAGCTTGCCGACCATCGCATCCATTGGCGCAACGTAAAGAAACGTGTAGTTGAGCAATAAATACAGAGCCATGACGACGGCTGTGCCGATGATCAGTACCCCGCTCAGTGATCGCTCCGGATTGTTTATTTCACTGGTCAGGTAGGTGGCTGCATTCCAGCCGGTGTACGCGTAGTTCACATAAATCAGCGACACAGCAAAAGCCCCGCTGGTCAGCAAAGCACCGTCGCCGGAAACCGGGAGGAACTCCACCGGCTGAGGGTGTTCGGCAAGCAGCCAGGAGAGAATGCAGAAGCCGAGTATCAGCGCCACCTTCAGCGCCGTGAACCAGCGTTGCACGCCACCGCTGTTGCGATGGGTGGTCGCATGAACGGCTGTAAGTACGGCTACCAGCCCACAAGCCAGCAGAGTCGGTGAAAGGATCGGAAACACCGAGCTGAGATAGCTGCCGAATGTAATCGCCGCCAGAGCAGTGGGGGCGGCAAAGCCGATGGTTGCGGATACCCAGCCGGAAATGAAGCCCGCAGCAGGATGGTAAATGCGGCTCAAAAAGTTGTACTCACCTCCTGAGCGCGGCAGTGCTGAGCCCAGTTCCGCGTAGGTGAGTGCGCCACACAGTGCCGTCAATCCGCCAACGGCCCACAGAGCCATCAGGACAAATCCGGAACGGATGTCCAGCAGCTGAAAACCCAGGCTGGTAAATACCCCAGTACCGATCATGTTAGCCACGACGACGGAGGTCGCCGTCTGCGGAGAGAAACCTGCGAGCGCAGGCTCACTTGATGCTGGCGCTGGGTTACTCAGCGACGATCCAGGCGGAAGATCTGACCGTCCAGGACCCAGTTGTCGTCTTCGTCAACGTCGTATTTGCGGACGTATTCGGCGGCGACCAGTGCGCGTTCCTGCAGGTCGGTAACCGCAACGGCTTCAAGTTCATAGACTGCATCATTGATCTTAAGTCGTACGTCGCGGGAAGCAGCAAGATGTTCTGTCCAGCGAGTACCGCCTTCGCTGGTGGCAACATAGATGTTCGGGCCAATACCGGCAGTCCAGATGTTGACGGAGTAAGGATCGGAAGGACGGGTTTCGAGCTGGACCACGTCTACCTCATTCAGCGCGCTCCAGTCACCGGGTGGCGGGGTGAGCGTGCCGGTCAGAGCATCACCTGAAAACACAATAAAAGGTTCAGCGCAGCCGGCGAACAACAGCAGCAGAAAAGCCAGCGGCAGGTAGCGAGGCATAAATCTCTATCCGGTTAAACTAACAGCCACATTAGCTGTAAGCGGATCCCCGGCGCAACCGTCAAACTTCAGGGTTTTGTGCGGATGCGTGGTTGGTTTTGTGTGCGCAACAGGCAGGTCGGCTGATCAGCCGGGTTGCGATTGCCCGGCTTCTATCATCGGCGCATCCGCCGGCCGTTGAAAGACCCGCTTCTGGATGATGCGGGCTGCCTTACGTGGCTTGATCTTGACGGTGACCATCACAGTGCCGTCTTCCTGCAGCTGGTAGATGCGCTCGACTTTCCGGCTGGTGGTCTCGTAGCGGGAGGTGAGTTTGCTGCGATTCCATTTGCTTACTCGACCCTGGTTGTTGCCGCGTTTGACCCGTTCTTTGCCTACTCCGACAAAGTTGAACAGCAGATCTTCGCCTTCGCTCGAGATCTGCATCTCGCGACAGCGCAATACCTCCGGATCCTTGGCGGTGCCCCCCGGGCCTGGCTGAGCGCTGCCGCTGGATCCGGGCAAGGGAATACCGCCAACAGACACCGAGGTGCTCATGCCGCCGAAGCCGCCAGAACTGCTGTTCTTCTTCTTCACCTGTGCGGCGGCAGTGAGTTCGTTGTTGAGCTGCCAGGTGCCAAGCAGCCACTCCGGTGGTGCTGCGGCGAAACTGTTGCTGGCCCACAGCAGGATAATCAGCGGGCTCAACCAGGGTCGGAGAAAGTAGTTTGTGTTCATAAGGTGTCGACGATGTTGCGTAACTGCTCGCAGGTTTTGACCCTGTCTTCCAGAGTTTGTCCCATCATGCTGACATTCAGTGCATTGACCCCCGATTCCTGCAACGCCTGCAGACGATCGCGGACGAAGCCTTCCGAACCAATCAGCGAATTGTCCTCCAGATAGCGCTCTGGTATCGCAGCCTGGGCTGCTTCTTTGTCGCCTGCCAGATAGAGATTCTGAATGTCTTCAGCCTCCTGCTCATAGCCTGACCTGGCAAAAATGTCGTTGTAGAAGTTTTTCTGTCGGGCACCCATGCCGCCCACATAGAGCGCGATGCCGGGGCGAGCCAGATTGCGCAGATCTTCCAGACCCTCACCAATCGCCACTGCGCCTCCAGCAAATATCTCCAGCGGCGGCCGCCCCGGGTCGCGTTTGGCCGCGCCGGCGCGTAATGCATCCCCCCAGACTGCGTCCGCTGCGTTAGCGGTATAAAAGGCCGGCAGCCAGGCATCAGCGAGTTCGGCTGTCATCTCGACACTTTTATTGCCAAGCGCAGCTATCGCGATCGGAATGTCGTCGCGCACCGGATGGTTGATCAGTTTCAGTGCTTTGCCAAGACCAGTGCCATCGCCCTGTGACAACGGCATCTGATAGTACCGGCCATCATGTTTCAGGATTTCCCGCCGCCAGACAGTCCGGCAGATCTCAATGATTTCCCGCATACGGCCGACGGGCGCCTGATAGGGTACGCCGTGGAAACCCTCAATGACCTGGGGCCCGGAAGCGCCCAGGCCAAGCAGGCAGCGTCCGTCAGAGAGGTAGTCGATGCCGGCTGCGGTCATTGCCAGCAGGCTGGGTGTGCGTGAGTAGATGGGCAGGATGCCGGACGCGATTGTCACGGTTTCGGTATTGGCGGCCAGATAGCCCATCGCACTGGGTGCATCGAAGGAATAAGCTTCAGGTACCCAGACCATGTCCAGGCCGGCTTTTTCCAGCAGTGCGACTTCTTTGACCGCTTCTTTGAAGCCGCCTGCGTAGCTGAGCAGTGTAGATATGCGCATTGTCATCCCCTGATTGGTTGGTCTGAGATTCTACCCAGACTTGGTGGCCGCCGACGACTCGGAGTATGCTCCGCCGTTTGCACAGTGAGGCCTCTTGACCCATGGATACTCGTGAATTTGATGTTGTGCTGTGGGGTGCATCGGGTTTTACCGGTGCGCTGGTAGCCGAATATCTCACCCGCCAGTACGGGGTCAGCGGTTCGCTGCGCTGGGCCCTGGCCGGTCGAAACCCGGCCAAACTTGAGCGGGTGCGCGAAAACCTGACGACGATTGATGCGCAGGCGGGTGATTTGCCGATCATTACGGCTGATGGGAGCGACGACGCATCGCTGGCGGCGATGGTGGCTCGCACCCGGGTGGTTTGCACAACGGTTGGCCCTTACGCGCTGTATGGCAGTGGCCTGGTGGCTGCCTGCGCCGCCTCCGGTACCCACTATTGTGATCTGACCGGTGAAGTTCACTGGATGCGTCAGATGATCGACGCGCACCACGAAACCGCCCAGCGTACCGGCGCACGCATTGTTCACACCTGTGGATTCGACAGTATCCCGTCGGATATGGGCGTGTACTGGATACAGGAAGAGATGTTGCGTCGTCACGGGGTGCCCGCTCAAGCGGTCAAGTATCGGGCGGAGGCATTCAAAGGCGGGTTCAGCGGCGGCACCATCGCCAGCATGTTGAACATGCTCGATCAGGCCGAGCATGACAGTGCAATCCGCACCATCATTGCCGATCCCTACGGTCTGAATCCGGCATCTGGTCCCAGAGGGCTCGATGGGCCGGAAAAGACGCTGCCGGAATACGATAATGATTGTGGTGGTTGGATTACGCCGTTTGTGATGGCCACCATCAATACCAAGGTTGTCCGGCGCGCCAACGCTCTACTGGATTTCCGCTACGGCACCGACTTCCGTTATGACGAGGGCACGCTGATTCCCGGTGGTCAGTGGGGGTTTCCGATGGCGGCGGCCGTTGCCGGTGGGATGGGAATGTTTAATGCCGCGGCGGCAGTTAAGCCATTGCGTGGACTGCTGGCCCGGGCATTGCCGGCCCCTGGCGAAGGCCCGGATGCAAAGGCTCGGGAGCAGGGTTACTTTGAAATTCTGCTGATCGGCAAACACCCCGTGGATGCTGATAAAAACCTGCGGATGAGAGTTCGCGGCGACCGCGACCCGGGTTATGGCTCTACCTCCAAAATGCTGGGTGAGAGTGCGGTCTGTCTGGCGTTGGATGAATTGTCCTCGGGAGGTGGTCTGCTGACACCTTCGGTGGCGATGGGTGACGCGCTGTTGGCGCGCCTGCAGGATAATGCCGGAGTCAGTTTTACCGCACTTGCCTGAGTCTTGTTCACCTGGCTCTTTGTGTCTGATGCAGTTGGTGGCGCAGCCCTGAACCGTCGGGGGGAGAACGGACGCAAGAGACTGGGCGGGGAAATAGGTAGGCGGCGTACCCGTTCAGCTTTGCTCTCTAGAGTAATGTTTCATCGACTGAATGAGTCTGAAGGGCCGCCGCCTGAAATTCACTATAGGACTGTGGCGCGTTGTTGAGAAATCACTTAATGGCATGTGCGTGGGATTTGAAAGCGCGCTGGGAAATATAAGCTTGCAGGTTTTCAGGTTATCCACAGGCGGTGGGAAGAATGTTCCCGCTATCGCCATGCTGCTTGCCATATTTGTGCTGATGACGGCCTGCGCTGGATGTGATGGGCGCTCGGGTCAGATCGTAGCAACGCCTTCGGTGCAGACAGCGGACCCCATCGGGGAGGGGCTGGTTCCAGTCGGGTTAAGCGAAGCGACGATGCGCCCACCAATAGTGATTGCGCATCGGGGCGCCAGCGGGCATCGCCCGGAGCATACCCTGGCCGCCTATCAGGCTGCCCTTGTGCAAGGCGCGGACTTTATTGAGCTGGATCTGGTTGCGACCCGTGATGGGGCTCTAATCGCTCGCCACGAGAATCTGCTTGCGGAGGTTCAGCTCGACGATCAGGGTCAGATTGCCCTTGATGCCGATAGCCAGCCGCTGGTGATCTGGGCAACGGCCAACGTCGCCGACAGGGACGCGTTTGCTGCACGGCTGGCGGTGAAGCGTATTGATGGTCGGCTTAAAGGTGGCTGGTTCAGTGAAGATTTCACATTAGCGGAATTGAAAACCCTGCGCGCCCGGGAGCGCATGCCCAGCCTGCGCCCGCTGAATAGCCTGTATGACGATCAATTCGAGATTCCCACTTTAGAAGAAGTTGTGGACCTTATTCGGTCCCAATCGATTAATTCGGACGTGGGTCTGTACATTGAGTTGAAGCACCCGACCTATTTTCGCCACGAAGGACAGTTCCTGGATGGTCAGCCAATCAATATTAATCTCGGCGTGCGGCTGCTGGATACCCTGGCCGAACTGGATTTCCTGGATCCTCATAGGCTGTACCTGCAGTCTTTTGAAGTGGCCAGCCTCATTGCGCTGAGCGCTGATCTCGACGCCCGCGGGATTGCCATTCCCCTGGTGCAGCTGTTTGGCGACATCGGCAACGTGAACTATCGCGCGCAACCCTACGATATGGTTTTTCACGTTCGCCAGGCAGGTGAACTCCAGCAGTTCTACGGCGGGCTGCGCGAAGTGATCGAAGGCGGCATCACCGAGCAGACCAGCTACGCGGAGCTGGCCAGCGCAGCGGTACTGCAATATATGGCCAGTCACTATGCCAGCGGCGTTGGACCGCCGAAGCACAATGTATTGCCGGTGCGGCTGGCGGATACGCGGGATCCGGACAGTGACGGGCGGGCTCTGCAGCGGGCTCAGCTGACCGGTGAAAAGGCGGTTTTTGTCGAAGTGGTACTGGCTGCCGGTCTCGAGCTGCATCCTTATACGCTGAGAAGTGAAGAGCCATTTTTAGTCCGCGACGGTGACCGGGTTCTGCCGGTCGCGCAAGAAGCCGTGCGGCTGCTGGATGCCGGCGCGACTGGTTTCTTCATTGATCAGCCTTCGGAAGGACGAATTGCGGTCGCAGAATTCATAGATAGATAATCATATTCACTAACAAATAAGGGGACAGTCATCAGTACATCAATAGAAGTCGTGGCCAGCGATCTGGATTTCAGTCCGTTGCATGAGCGGATGCAGTGGTACATAGACTCGGACATTCTGTCCTGCTGCAACACCCTGGTGATGCGCGGCACCGATGTGGTGGACTTCAAAACGTTTGGCTATATGGATCTGGAAAGCAGAAATCCGCTGACCGAAGACGCTATCTACCGGATGTACTCCAACACCAAGCTGGTCACGTCGATCGCTGCGATGATTCTGTATGAACGCGGCGGTTTCGATCTCGACGACCCGGTGGCCAAGTACCTGCCGGAGTTTGCCGACATGCAGGTGCTGAAGCCGGATGCGACCAGCGTCGAGCAGACTGAGCCGGCCAGAGACGACATGCGGATTCGCCACATCCTCAGCCACAGTGCGGGACTGTCCTACGGTTTCCTTGAGCCTGGGTCTGTGATTGACCAGGCATACACCGGTAGCGGGTTAGATATTCTCAATGATGCCTCGATGACGCTGGAAACCCTGTGCGAAAAGCTTGGTGAGTTGCCGTTAGCCTATCATCCGGGTGAGAGCTGGCGTTACAGCTTTGGCACTGATGTCACCGCCCGGCTGGTAGAAGTTGTGTCCGGCCAGGCGTTTGATGAGTTTCTCAGTGAGAATATTTTTCAACCGCTGGCTATGGTTGATACCGATTTCTGGGTGCCACCGGAGAAACAGGATCGATTCACCACCATGTATGCTCCGGTAGACTTTTTTGAGCCGATGAAAGGCGGTCTGGTCAAAGCGGATGATCCGTACGAAGGCGTCTACTCGCAACCCAGGGCACTGTTGTCGGGTGGCGGCGGACTGGTCTCAACTGTCAGTGACTACCTCACCTTTATCCGCATGATCGTGGCTGGTGGCAGCTGGAATGGCGCGAGGATTGTCACGTCGGAAACGTTGCGGCTGATGCGGACCAACCAACTCGCTGACGGTGTGGGTGTGAGCTTCCCGATGTGGGCGATGCCGGGAACCTTGTTTGGCCTGGGGTTTGCGCTGAAAACAGAACTGAGTGACGAAGAGCCGGCGGCGATGCGCGATGAGTATCACTGGGGCGGTATGGCCGGTACCCACTCCTGGATGGCGCCGAGCGCCAACCTGACCGGGATGTGTATGACTCAGCGAATGCCGGGTTTCTGGCATCCCTTCAGCCACGAGTTCAAGCACATGGCTTATCAGATCGCGGCGCAGTAGCAATGCTCAGCTCGACCGGCGTTCGCGCAGCAATGCCAGCAACCGGTCGAGCATGGATGTCAGGGTGGTGATCACCAGCAGCCAGCCAAGCACGTCGATCCAGATGTCGGCTGGCCAGCTCAAGCCCAGACCGTTGCGGATTACTGGCACGCCGACCAGAACGAAGTAGACGATGCCGTTGTTCTTACCCAGCCAGCTGGTTTTCAGCTGGTGGCCAGCCAGCACCCTGGAATCCAGCGCGTACTGAATAAATGCGGCAATGATGAGGCCGGGCAACAGGGTATTGCCGTAGCCGATGAATGCCAGAGCACCAAGTGTGATCGCGACAAAGGCTGCGTCGGTAGCGTGATCGAGCAGACCGCCCAGCGCTGAATCGTGCCCGTAGCGCCGTGCCAGAGGCCCGTCGAGCAGGTCGGTGATCACTGCAACTGTGAACAGCACTGAGGCGGTGCCCCAATGGTCATTCAGTATCGCCCAGGCACACGGTACAATGCTGACAATTCTCAGCAGTGTTAACAGGTTTGCCCACGTTTTCCACATGTGTCGCGAAGACGCTCTGAAATACTGTTGACATCCTAAGTGTCCACAGACTTATGAACCAGCCTGTTTCAGCAATGATCGATACATCTGTGGCCTGGGTCTGACCTGCCTGAATTGAGCGCTTGTGCCGGCCGGCCAGAGTGTGCCCAAATTGCCTATTGGAAACACAGTGGAGCAGCAGGTGATTTTGATCACAGGTGCCAACGGAAATCTTGGCCGGAGATTGTTGACGATCCTGACACAGCGTGGTGAGAAAGTGCGGGCAGTGGTTCGCTCATCGCGTGCGGCCGAGCAGATTAAGCAGCTTGATCTGGAATCGGCACCGGAAGTGGTGCAGCTCGACTATCTTGATGCCAGCGCGATGGGGGCTGCCATGCAGGGCTGCCGGGCGGTGGTTCATCTGGTCGGGATTATCAAAGAATCTGCGGCGAGTACCTATCAGGCCGCTCACGAGGGTACCACCCGGGTGATTGCTGAGCAGGCGCCGTCGGCCGGTATCGAGCGCATCGTTTATCTCAGTATCGTTGGTACTTCTGTGAACTCAGCTAACAGTTGTCTGCGCTCCAAAGCATTAGGCGAGAACATTCTGCGCAACGGATCCGTTGCCACTCTGGTGCTGAGGGTGCCGATGGTGCTGGGTGAGGGTGACTACGCGAGTGCTGCGTTGAAGGCCAGAGCCTGGCGGGGCACCAATGTGCTGTTGCGGGGCGGCAGTCTTGAACAACCCATCTATGCTGGAGATGTAGTAAGCGCAGTTGTGAATGCACTGGACGTCGATCCGGCGCTGGATGAAGCTCTGGATCTGGCGGGTCCGGAGTCGCTGAGCCGGGCTGAACTGACCAGCGCTGCCGCGCGGAGCGTTGGCCGTACGACCCGGACAGTGTCGCTGCCACTGTTCTGCGGATTGGCGGCCGCATGGGTTCTGGAGAGGCTGTCGGACAATCCGCCAGTGACCCGGGCAATGCTCGGGGTCTTAGATCACGATGATCGGATCGATTCTGCTGCGGCGCGCAGCAGGCTGGGAATTGAACTGACTCCGCTCGACAGGATGCTGCAGCTGTGCCTTTCGACGGCAGACGGTTAAGTGGGCGCAGTTGCCCGAAATTAATGAAAGTTATCCTGACAGGGCCGCCGAGAACGCTGTCACAAACTGGTAAAGTCGCCACCTGGTTCACATTACCAGGCGACCAATTCCAGTAATTTTGTTGATCGACCTTAACAGGCCTTCAAATCGACCCGCGTTGGTGGACGGATACACGGATGCAGGAATACGCAAACGGCGCAATGCGCAATGCGCAGCCCGACTCACAGCCGACGACTGGCAGCGGCGCTGTCGGCAATGCTATGGACGCTGAGCACGCAGAGTCAGCGCAGCTGGAAGCGCTCCGCGAAGAATTGTCTAAATGGCAGGAACGAGTGCCGAAACTGGCTGGTGCGCTGCGTGAGCGCACCGCGGAACTGGAAGCCCTGAAGGTCAGGCTCTCAGACCAGCCTGCGGCCCCTCCAGCGTCTCAGGATACGGCCTCCGGGATCAAAGCCCGTGATTCGCTGATTGCAGAACTCGAAGCGAAGCTGAAATCCCAGTCGTCCAGACACCAGGATGCGCAGGGGCAACTGCATGCCCGGGATGTGGAGATTGCGGAGCTCAAAGAGGAGCTTGGCGAGTGGCGCAGCAAATGGCAGAGCGCCACAGAAAACCTGGATACTCAGGCGGACAGCCTGGCGGGCAAAGATACGGATCTGCTGGCGGCTCGCGAAGAGCTGGAGATGTTGCGCAACTATAATCGGGAGCTTGACGGCAAACTCAAAGCTCGCGAACTCGACGCGACCGCGCTGCAGGAAACTGCAAAGTCACTGGAGGCGCGCAACGAAAAGCTCTTTGAAACCACCGAGATGGCCAATCGCCAGATCGAATCGCTGGGTGATAGTCTCAACCAGCTGCGCCAGCAGACTAAAGACAATGCTGCCGAGTTAGCTGCACGGGCTCAGCAGCTCACCGAGCTCGAATCTCAGCTGCTGGAGCGCGACAATAAACTTGCCAGCCGGGATCAGGACATTGAGTTCCTGCACGGTCACCTTGCAAAAAAGCAGACGGAAATCAGCGCGCTGCAAAACCAGATTGCCGAACTGAGCGAGCTGCGCAGCGAACACGCTCGTGTAAACGAGGAACTTGCGGCGGCCAATGCTGCTGTTGCCGAACTGGAAACCCGGCAGCAGGCACTCACTGAAGAGCTGAACAATCTCGGTGAAGTTGGCCGGTTACTGCAAACGGCTGAAGAAAAACTGTCGCAGCAGGCTGGCGAAGCCGAACAGCTGCACAGTCAGATTGCGGACCTGAATCAGCAACTCGATCAACACAGTGCAGCCGGCACCGAACAGTCCCAGGAGCTTGAGCGACTCGAAGATTGTGTTGCTCAGGCGACTGAGGCTAACGAAAGGCGGGAAATGGAGCGTCGTCAGCTCTCTGAGCAGATGGCAGAGCTGAAAGCCAGAAATCAGCATCTGGAAGCACAGCTCGAAGAACGCTCGTCTCTGGTCGTCGGCCTGGAGCAGGAAAAATCTGTCATCCACTCGAAGACCGAATCCATGGATGCAGAAAATCGAAGACTGTCTGAAGCACTCGACAAGGCACAGCGCCATGCTGCCGAACACGCCGAGCATATTGCCCATCTGGACGCTCGGATGGATCGACAGAAAAATCTGATGGCCAGCCTCGAGCAGGAATATGCTCAGGCTCAGCAGGAGGCTGCGGATGCGGAAAAAGCCCACGCTCGCCAGCTGCAGCGGAAAGAAAACGAACTGCTGACGATCAAAGAAAAACATGTTCATGACAGCGCTCAGACCGGTGCGTCCAGCGAAGAACTCGAAGCAGCCGCTGCTGAGCTGGAAGCTGCACGAGCTGCGCTGGATAAATCCAAGTCTGCTGCGAAAGCTGAACTGGATGGGCTGAGGCAAAATAATGAGGCGCTGTCGAGAGAGCTGGATCAGCTGCGCAATCACGACGACGCAGCGCGAGTTTCGCTCCAGGAAAAAGTTGAGAAGCTGGAAAAACAACTGCGCAAGCAGAGCAAAGAGAATTCAAGCTCGCAGGAACAGCTGGCCAGTGTGACGGTAAAACTGGAGAAGCTGGAAAAGAAAAAGAGCAAAGACAGCGACGACACTCTGGCGCTGGATAATGAAGTTCTGCAGGCTGAGGTGCAGAAACTGGAAGGCATGGTTCGGGATCGCACTGAGCAACTCAACAAGATGCGCTGGCGCCAGCAGATGCAGGAACAGGAGCAGACCGACAGCGATTCCTCTGAGAAAATGCTGGTTGTTCTCAATCAGCAGCTGACCTCAAGTCGAGAAGACAATCAGCGGCTCATCGAAACGGTGCGGCAGCTGGAAGAACGTCTGGCAAATTCTCCCGATGCCGGTGACGACCTGTCCCGGGTGCGCGGAATCGGGCCGAAGCTGGTTGCCCAGCTCAAAGAGTATGACATCACCAGTTTTGCGCAGATTGCTGATCTGGTTCCTGACGATCTCGAAGACGAGAATCATCCGCTGCATGCGATGCGGGGTCGGATTGCCAAAGACGATTGGATTGCGCAAGCGCAGGAGTTGCGCGACTGACAGCCAGTCTGGTGCGTTTGCATCAGGCTTTGCTGACCGTCGACTGCTAGAGTTTCAGCTCGAACGCTGTCGTTAGATCGGCCAGATCAGGGATGAAGTTGTGTTCGAGCGCCGCCCGACCGCTGTTGCCAGGGATGAGGTCAGAGGTCGTCGGCACCGGCGCTGAGATATTCAAGAACAGCGTGCCAGTGCTCCTGCAGAACGAGTGACCCCGCTTCCTCGAAAACCCGCAATTCGCTGATCCGGTCACCGAGAAATTTCTGTAGATCTTCCAATGCTGCCAGATTGTCTGCGTTGCCGTGCCAGACGGTGATGGGTGCCTGCAGATCGTTGAGACGATTGCCCCGAGCGCGGTTGAAACACTGCATCTCGTGAATAATTCCAGCCGCGCTTACACTCATGCTCTCCAGCGTTGAGCCGACCATATACTCCAGAACTTGCGGGTTCGATTTCAGGAATGCCCGATCGTGAGGCACCGATCCGTAGATACTCTTGATGAGCTTGCCGTTGGTTTCTTCAGAAGCCCGGTTGCGCAGGATATTGAAGAACGTCGACAAGAACCAGGGTTGGCCCAGCATCTTCTCGCGTACTGCCGTGAGGAATTGAAATGTGCCCGTCATTGGTGCTGGCGGTCGGGCAGCAACGAGCATAACTCTGGTGACGCGCTGTGGATGTAAATTGGCGAGCATCAGCGCGTACCCGCCACCGGAGATAAAACCCAGCAGCTGGCAGCGGCTGACTCTGAGGTGATTGAGCAGCGCAACCGTATCGGCACACACTGCTTCGAAGCTGAAATCCGGGTTGGGATCTGAGTGGCCAAAACCCGGACGTTCCGGAACGATCAGGTACAAACCCAGTTGTTCAGCCAGCTCGTGTGTTCCCGGCAGCAGGCGGCTCGAGCCGATGGTTTCGTGCAGGTACACAACCGGTTGCCCCATCGGGTTACCGAAGGTCCGATAGGCCAGTTTGCGGCCGTCTGCCAGGATCATGAAGTGTTGTTGTGTGTTTGCGTTGAGGCGTCGACCGTGATCTGTATGGTCGCTAGTTTCTCCAGCGCCGGTGGCGGCCAGAATAATGCTCAGCTGGGTGACCACCAGTACCAGATCACCCTGACGGTTAATGCCACTTTTGGTGTAGATCGCCTGGAGATGGTTACGAACAGTGTTAACGCTGATGCCCAGTTCAGCTGCCGTTTGCTTGATCGTCATGCCGGACGCAACCTTCAGCATTATGTCCGTTTCGGCAGCCGTCAGCGCAAAACTCGCCTGCAGAACACTGCTGAGTTTATCGTCGGTTTGCTCCTGTGCGATCAACAGGGCTCGCGTTGCACCTTTGCCGAGCAGGCTCAGCGCTTCAGGGAAGTCATTTTGAGCAACCAGATAACCGAAGCGATTGCGCGCTGCGCTCGGGTGAGCGAGTTCTACAAGTATGTGGCCCCGTGGCGTTGAGCGCAGTCGAGACTTGGCCGCTTCAAAAGACTTAGCGCTGTTGTCGTCATTCAGCTTGAGCTTGTTTTTCTTGCCGATTCCCAGGTACTCGCCCAGCTGCAGAAGGTTGTCGCTGTGGGCGACCACCCGATCCTGGTCATCAAGTAATGCAAACGCAAAGCTCCCTCCGCTAATTTCACCACCCTCCTGTTTGATCTGCCAGGACAGCGTTTCCGCCCGTGACAGCTGAACTAGAACTTCCGCTGTGTCCCCGGCATTCCAGTTGTTTTCCAGGTGTTCCAGTTCAGCAGCGAGCGTTTCCCAGTTAATGGGATCGATGACGTACTGCATCAGAGCATCAATGAACCCGTTCATCACCAGTGATCCCGTCCGACCTTCTGAGGTGGGTGCTGGCGAGTTGGAGAAATTCTCTGAGCGGGTCATTTCTGTTTCATCTGCGATGAGGATTTCAACTGAGGCTGGCGTTGACGATAGCGACTAGTGCAACTGCATCATGGCACCGATTCGGCAGACGACTACAGTGTCTGCCCGTGCATTTTCTGTCTGCGCGATCATTCTGACAGGAACTTCGCTGACAGGAAGCCGTACCTGGTTCGAAACAATGAGTAAGAACGCAATCATGCGCAGTGTGCTGCTGGCTGGTATCGGCGTGGCGCTTTTATTACTGGCTGGACTGTCGATATCTGACTTAACTGCCTGAATTTACGCACAATTCTTGCCGTTTATGCCGTTTGTCGACTATCTCCAATGCGGCTATAGTTGACGCGACTCCGCAAGTTAGCGTGAATATGAACACAGAAACGAGCCGTTTGGCTGTGTCTGTCGGTGAAGACTCAGATCAGTGTCGACGTGGTAGTGATCGGCGCGAACGACATGAAAGACGTCGTGGCTGGTCTGGCCGTCGTGGTCTGTTCGAGTTCCGGGCTGACCGGGAAGGTGCAGTCCGCGACCGGCGTCGAGGCGATCGGCGCGATGGCGCGGTAGATCGTACCTGGTGGAGTTTCTGGCGACGCAACGCTTAGGTCGTCGTCCCTCACGCAGGCTGAGCGATGTCCCGTCGCCGGCTGAATATTTTGCCCTATTTCCGCGATCCGGATAGGCGCTCACCCTCAAGGGTCTGGAGGATTCGATGATTCGAGCCAGGGTAGTTAGTGGCTTGGTACTGGTGTTTGGTTTTTTTTCGGTCTTACAAAGCGCTTCTGCTGCCGATCCGGCGGCGGGACAAGCTGCTTATGCGGTCTGTGCGGCCTGCCACGGTCAGCAGGGCGAAGGTAACATGGCTATGAATGCGCCGAAGCTGGCGGGACAGGAGGGCTGGTATATCAAGCGCCAGTTGGAGTCTTATCGTAATGGTCGCAGAGGCACAGCCGGGGGCGATGGCTATGGAGCTCAGATGCGGCCGATGGCAATGGCGGTATCGGATCCTGTGGCGGTCGATAACCTGACTGCGTATATAGATACGCTACCGATCGCTGACTCGCCGCCAACGGTGACCGGTGATATTGCCGCCGGTAAAAACGCCTACATGGTCTGTGCAGCCTGCCATGGCCAGAAAGCCGAAGGCAACGAATCGTTGGCTGGACCCAGACTGGCCGGTCAGAATGACTGGTACCTGGTCCGGCAGATCCACAACTATCGCAAAGGTTTGCGCGGCTATGATCCCAGGGACATATACGGTAATCAGATGAAACCCATGGCGACGATGCTGAGTTCGGATCAGGGCATCAACGATGTGGTTGCGTACATCAATACGTTGCAATAGGCGATGAGCGGTCGGTTGCGCGTTGATCTGGCCGCGCTGCAGAGTAACTACCGCACCTATCAGCAGGCGGGTCGGGGCAGCGAAGTCGGTGCGGTGGTTAAGGCCGATGCCTATGGGCTCGGCTGCACTGAGGTGGCGAGAGCGCTGGCGGCGATTGGCTGCCGAACATTTTTTGTTGCCAACCCTGAAGAGGGTGCGCAATTGCGCAGCATTCTCGTGGAGCCGGACATATTCGTTCTGGCTGGGGTTCCGCCTGGCAGTCTCGATACCCTGGTCAGCAATCGCTTGACGCCGGTCATTAACGATCCGGCGCAGCTCGAGGCCTGGCGTGGCCATGCGCATCTGCCGATAGCCGTGCACGTGGATACCGGCATGTCACGGCTTGGCTTCCCTGAAGATGTAGCTCCCGGTCAGTTCGCCGGTTTCAATATCGTCCTGCTGATAAGTCATTTTGCCTGCGCAGATGAGCCTGATTCTCCGCTCAATCACCAACAGATTGCCGCTTTTCGGGCGCTGACCGCTAGATTTCCGGGTATTCGCACCAGTCTTGGCAGTTCGGCCGCGTGGCTGCAGGGCGAAGGGTTTCAAGGTGATCTGGGGCGGCCGGGTATTGGTCTTTATGGGGGGCGACCCTTCGGTTTTCCGGGTGGCCGGGAATCGACCGCCAACGGTCCCATTGAGGCACTGGTGCCCGAAGTGGTCGCGCGGTTTGAAGCGCCGGTACTTCAGGTTCGTGACGTCGCCGCTGGCGACAGCATTGGTTATGGCGCGAGTTATGTAGCCGAACGGGATATGCGTATCGCCATCGTTGGCTGCGGGTATGCTGATGGGGTGCCGCGTCGACTATCGAACACCGGGTCGCTGGCGTTCAACGAGTTTCTGTGTCCAATCGTCGGCCGGGTGTCGATGGACATGACCAATGTCGATATCACCAGCTGCCCGCTATCTCCGAAGCCAGGAGACTGGCTGGAAGTTTTCGGTGACGTTGTCAGCGTCGATCAGGTTGCCGAGTGGGCAGAAACGATCTCGTATGAAGTGCTTACGGGGATCCGGCCCCGGGTGGCCCGACACTACCACTGGGGTTGATATCAGCTTGAGCCTCCACGAACTCGCCGCGTGATCGCCTGACATCATCTGCAGCCAGCCCGATCTGACCCAGTCCGCGCAATGCCAAAGCTCGGCTGATGAAATACGCCGGCTGTCTGCCGTCGCTGAGTACAATCGCTTCGTTAAAGTGATCAAGCGCTTCGGCAAAGCGTTTCTGGACCAGGCGCAGATTGCCCAGCATCAGGTGTACTTCTGGAATATCCGGTCGCAGTTGCAATGCTGCGTTCAGATCAGCGTCAGCCAGGGTCAGTTCGTCGCTTCTGATCAGCATCCCAGAGCGGTTGAGATACGCCCTGGCCAGGGTCGTTGTAGTGTCGGTATCCAGCGGCAGCCGCTGATTCAGTCTGGTGATCAGCAGGTCGCACCAGAGTGTGTCGCCGGTCTGCTGCAGTGCCGCTTGAAAACACTGGGCCTCATCTTCAGCACCGGATGATTCCGGCTGCTCTGCGGGAAGCAGGCTGGTGGCGGAGCTGCCTGCGGCAGTTTCGGCTTGTCCATATGCGGCACCGGACCAGCAAAGCATCGCGGACCAGAAAAAACCCCTGAAAATTGCTGAAAGTCGGTTCATCAGCGCAGTGTACCCTCGTCAGGCCCCAAGGTTATAGTTAGGCGAATTCATGGGGAAAAGGGGAACTTTCATGAGCTCAGTAAATCCGGATGGCCTGCTCAAAGGCCAGGTTGCAGTCATTACCGGCGCCAGCCGGGGAATTGGTGAAGCCATTGCCAAGCGCTACGCGATGGAGGGTGCCAAGGTCGTGGTGTCGGCCCGTACGGTGGAAAGTGGCGATCACTTTCTGCCGGGAACCATCAACGATACCGTGGCACAGATCCAGGCCGCTGGTGGTGAAGCGATGGCTGTGCGGGCGGATCTGGCCAGCGCCGAAGATCGTCATCAGCTGGTGGCCGCAGCCACCGAGGCTTATGGCGGCGTCGATATCCTGGTTAACAACGCGGCGATCACCTACTTCATTCCAGTGACCGAGTTTCCCGAGAAACGTTTCCGGCTGATGATGGACGTCCAGGTCTGGGCGCCTTTTGAACTGGCCCAGCTGGTGCTGCCGGGTATGCGTGAACGGGGTGCCGGCTGGATTCTGAACATCTCCTCGCATGCAGCCATCCATCCGCAGCGAGGCGTGCCTGGCAGGGGCGGGACCGTTTACGGCATGTGTAAAGCCGCCCTCGAGCGCTTCACTACCGGGTTGGCTCAGGAAGTCTATGACGAGAACATTGGCGTCAATGTGATCTCTCCGGGTCTGGTGGCAACCCCGGGGGTGATGCATCACAAGCTGATTAATGACAGCAATAAAGAACGGGTGACACCCGTCGAGCATATGGCTGAAGCCTGCCTGCGGCTGGTGCACGGTGATCCGAAGACCATCACCGGGCGGATTGATTATGCTGATGCACTGCTGGAGGAGTTTTCACTGACTGCCGCAGATCTGATCTGAACCTGTCAGGTCCCGCGCCCGCTGCGCTCAGCTGCGGATCGGGACTTCGGTGCGTTTGATCACCGTGCGCAGAGCAAAAGAAGAGTGAACGCGATCCACGCCGGGCAGTTGGGTCAGCTGTCGACTGTGGATGCGTTCGTAGTCCCGGGCATCCTGGACGACCACCCGGACAATGTAGTCTGCGTCGCCTGACATCAGATAACACTCCATGACTTCCGGAATGGCCATGACTGCCGCCTCGAAAGCGTCCAGATCTGCGCGCTGCTGACTGTGCAGGGTAATCTGCACGAACACGTTATCCGGAAATCCCGCTCGAGATTGATCCACCAGGCACACGTAGCCGCGAATCATCCCGGTACTTTCCAGGTTGCGAACCCGGCGCAGACAGGCTGATTCGGAAAGATTGACCTGGTGCGCGAGGTTGGCGTTGGTCAGTTTCGCATCCAGCTGTAATTCGTGAAGGATGGCTCGGTCTATTCGGTCCACGCTGTTCGCTCCAAGCTATTCAATCCGCGCAAAGCGGTGCATGCCATCGAGTCACTGTTTATCCGGCTCTGATTTTGTCATCTTGCGGGTATTATCTATATATTTGAAGAAAATTGCGTAGATAATAATATTTACGCCTGATAATGCGATTATCTTTACTGTGTTCGCTTGCAGACGCAATCCCATGTTCCGGCTTTTCTCTACCATACCTGGCAGAAAATCACGTTGAAGGAGACGAATCATGCGAATTGGCGTGCCAAAAGAAATCAAAGTTCACGAGTATCGAGTGGGTCTGACCCCGGCGTCTGCGGCTGAACTGGTCGCGGCCGGACACGAGGTACTGGTTGAGAGCTCAGCTGGACTCGGAATCGGCTTTGCGGACGCTGATTACCAGAGTGCTGGCGCCACCATTGGCGGCGTTGATGAGGTTTTCGCAGCGGATATTGTGGTCAAGGTCAAAGAACCTCAGCTGCACGAGTGTGCCCGGTTCCGGCCTGGCCAGATTTTGTTTACCTATCTGCATCTGGCGGCGGACAGTGCCCAGGCACAGGCTCTGATGGCGTCCGGAGTCACTGCAATTGCCTACGAAACGGTGACTGCCGCGGCCGGTGGTTTACCGCTGCTGATGCCGATGAGTGAAGTTGCTGGTCGAATGTCTGTCCAGGTCGGCGCGGCTGCGCTGCAGAAGGCCGGCGGCGGCCGGGGCGTGCTGCTCGGTGGCGTACCCGGGGTAGCGCCAGGCAAGGTGGTCGTTCTGGGTGGCGGAATCGCCGGTACCAATGCGGCAACCATGGCTGCCGGTCTGCAGGCAGACGTAACTGTGCTGGATCGCAGCGTGGCCCGGCTTGGCTGGCTCAGTGATCACTTCCAGGGTCGAGTGACTCCACTGATGGCCAGCGCTCAGAATGTTCGTGAGCAGGTACTTTCCGCAGACCTGGTCATTGGCGCGGTGCTGATACCCGGCGCGGCGGCACCCCGGCTGGTGACTCGGGAGATGGTGCGAGAAATGGCAGATGGTGCTGCGATGGTGGATATCTCCATCGACCAGGGCGGTTGTTTCGAAACTTCGAAACCCACCACCCACGATGCGCCGACCTATATCGACGAAGGTGTCGTGCACTATTGTGTGACCAATATGCCGGGTGCGGTGGCGCGGACCTCTACGCTGGCGTTGAACAATGTGACCCTGCCGTTTGTTCACCAGCTGGCCCGGCTTGGCTGGCAGGCAGCACTGGCGTGCGATGAGCACTTTGCCAACGGTTTGAATGTTCATGCGGGCAGAATCTGTCATCAGCAGGTCGCCGAGGCACTGCACCTGGAACTCTCGCCGCTGGCTGCCTGAGGGTCTGGATTGCCTTTACTCATCGTCTAGTGACTGATCGGCCGCGTCGGTGAGCAATTGATCCGACAATTGCCTGTCGATGGCTCGGTTTCCGGCGGCGCCTGAGGCATGATTGGAGCTCCGGTGCCGTATCAGTGCGGCCCGGAAGGCATGCGATATCCGCGCGAACTGCAGGCTGAAAGAGGAACACGAAGTCATGGCCGATCCACTGCACAATGAGTTTCCGCCGGGGTCTCTTGAAGCCCGCGATCTCGAACATGTTTTTCATCCGACCACTAACCTCAAGCTGCATCAGCAGGTGGGTCCCATGGTTCATGCCCGGGCACAGGGTGTGTATCTGTGGGACGGCAACGGCAAACAGTACCTGGAAGGGATGGCCGGGTTGTGGTGCACGGCGTTGGGATACGGTGAAGAAGAACTGGTTCGTGTTGCGGAACAGCAGATGCGCAAACTGTGCTATTCGCAGCTTTTTGCCGGCAAGACCAATGAACCGAGCGTGCTGCTTGCCGAGAAGCTCAAAGCCATGGTGCCGATGCCGGCCGATAAGGTGTTTTTTGGTTTGTCTGGAAGTGACGCCAACGACACTCAGGTCAAACTGCTCTGGTATTACAACAATGCGATGGGTCGTCCGGAAAAAAAGAAGATTATCAGCCGGCTGCGTGGCTATCACGGGGTCACCGTGGCCGCTGGGTCTCTGACCGGTCTGCCGGCTTTTCACAAACACTTCGACCTGCCTATCCAGGGTGTGCTGCATACCGGGTGCCCTCACTACTATCGGGGTGCACAAGGTGCCGAGAGCGAAATCGAATTTGTTGATCGGCTGGTGGCTGAACTCGAAGATCTGATTAGCCGGGAAGGCGGTGACACGATTGCTGCGTTCATCGCTGAACCGGTAATGGGTGCCGGCGGCGTCATCGTGCCGCCGGCCGGTTACTTCCCGAAAGTCCAGGCGGTCCTCGATCGGCACGATATCCTGTTTATCGACGACGAGGTGATTTGCGGATTTGGTCGAACCGGTCGTCCTTTCGGGGCGCAGACATTCGATATCAAACCAACCACGATGAGCTTGGCCAAAGCCATCTCATCGGCGTATCTGCCGATCAGTGCGGTCATGGTTCCGGAGTTCATGTATGAGACAGTTGCTGAGCTGTCCGGGGAAGTAGGCACCTTTGGTCATGGCTTCACCTACTCCGGTCATCCGGTCTGTGCTGCGGTTGCGCTGCGCAACATTGAGCTGATGGAAGAGCGTGACATATTTACCCACGCAGGTCTGGTTGGCGAAAAGTTGCAGGAGCGGCTGGCTGTACTGGCCGATCATCCGCTGGTTGGTGAGGTGCGGGGGGTCGGTCTCATTGCTGCGGTTGAGCTGGTGCAGAATAAAGATACCCGCAGCCCGTTTCCGGCCGAACAGTCTGTAGGTGCCCAGGTAGCTGCTCGCTGCGAGGAGCACGGTCTGATCCTCAGGGCGCTGGGTGACAGCATCGCAATCTGTCCGCCGCTGATTATTACCGCCGATCAGGTGGATGAGCTTGTCAACAAGCTGGAGACTGCTCTGAATGAAGTGCTGAGCACTATTCGCTAGCGCAGCGAGGATTACCCGTACACCTGGAGATGCCTGTGAAAGCTTCGGATCTGTTTGTGCGATGCCTCGAAAGCGAAGGCGTAGAGTACATTTTTGGCGTGCCCGGGGAAGAGAACGCCGACTTCATGATGTCCCTGGAGGACTCGTCGATTCGCTTTGTGCTCACCCGCCACGAACAGGGTGCTGCCTTCATGGCAGAAGTCTACGGGCGTCTGACCGGTAATCCTGCGGGCTGCCTCGGCACGCTCGGTCCGGGTGCGACCAATCTGATCACCGGAGTTGCGGATGCAAATATGGATCGTGCGCCGATGCTGGTGCTCACCGGTCAGGGTGCTACCAGCCGTCTGCATAAAGAGTCGCATCAGGTGATGGACGTGGTCGCGATGTTCGACCCGGTGACTAAATGGGCGGCCTCGGTGCGCCATCCTGATACGATCCCGGAAATGGTGCGCAAAGCGGTGCGGGTGGCGCGTTCCGAAAAACCTGGCGCCGTTCATATCGAACTGGCTGAAGATCTGGCGAAGCTTGATTCGCTCGAAGAGCCGATCGCCCCGCTGCGGTTTCGCCGCGCAGTGCCTGATGACAAAATTACTGGCGCTGCTTTCGAGTTGCTGCGTAATGCCAGACGACCGGTGATTGTTGCTGGTAACGGCTGCATCCGCCGGCGTGCGAGTACACAGCTGCGTGCGCTGTGTGAGGCGACCGGAATTGGGGTCATCAGCACTTTTATGGCGAAAGGCGCGGTGGACATGGACGCCGACTATTGTCTGCACACCGTAGGTCTGGGCAGCAAGGACCGGACGAATCTGATTATTGATCAGGCCGATCTGGTGCTTACGCTGGGTTTTGACATGGTCGAGTACCATCCGCAGCTGTGGAATCCGGGCAAAGACAAGATCATCGTTCATGCCGATTTTCTGCCTGCCGAGATCGACGAACACTATCATCCGCAGGTAGAGGTTGTAGGCGATCTCGCGCATTTTCTATGGATGTTGAACGAACGTTTTACTGCGCTTATAGCTGACCACGGTGCGCTGGGTTACGACTTCGGCCGCCAGCGGGAATTACGGGCGCAGATGGTCGCCGACATAGCCGAGTACGCAGATGATCGGGCGGTAGGCGCGATCAAACCACAGAAAGCCGTCTGGGACGCCCGTCAGGTACTGGGCCCTGATGACATTCTGCTTTCTGATGTGGGTGCCCACAAAATGTGGATCGCCCGCCACTACCATTGTCATGAACCGAACACCTGTCTGATTCCCAATGGTTTCTGCTCAATGGGTTTTGCCTTGCCTGGTGCAATCGCCGCGGCTCTGGTGCACCCGGGCAAACGCGTGCTCGGGATTGCCGGTGACGGCGGTTTCCTGATGAACGTGCAGGAAATGGAAACTGCCAGTCGGCTGGCAGTGAATCTGGTGATGCTGGTCTGGGAGGATGGCGGCTACGGACTGATTGCCTGGAAGCAGGACAATGAATTTGATCGTCACACCGACCTGTCGTTTGGCAACCCGGACTGGCTGCAGCTGGCGGACTCGTTTGGTTGGCATGGCCATCGCTGCGAAGACAGCAGCGAGCTCGCCCGGACTCTGGAGGCGGCATTTTCCGAAACCGGTCCGAGCCTGGTGGTCATTCCTATCGACTACCGTGAGAATGCATTGCTGACTCGTAAACTGGGAGAAATAACCGCCACCATCTGACTTCCTGTCAGAGGCTGGTTCGGGAGGAAACGATGGATTTTGATTTTGGACTCGGCGAAACCCTGGACATGCTGCGTGACACAACCCGCCAGTTTGCGCTCCGGGAGATTGCGCCGCTGGCCGCACAGGTTGATGCTGACAACGAATTTCCACGGCAGCTCTGGCCGCGGTTGGGTGAGCTCGGGCTGCTGGGTATTACCGTGGATGAAGCCGACGGTGGTGCGGGCCTTGGTTATCTGGCGCACTGCGTGGTGATGGAAGAAATCAGCCGGGCCAGTGGCGCCGTTGGCCTGTCGTACGGCGCCCATTCAAATCTTTGCGTTAATCAGATCCGCCGCTTCGGTAGTGCGGAACAGAAAGCCAATTATCTTCCCGGATTGATTTCTGGCGAGTTCCTTGGCGCGCTGGCAATGAGCGAGCCGGGGTCGGGTTCTGATGTGGTCAGTATGAAACTGCGTGCGCAAGACCGGGGTGACAGCTTTGTCCTTAATGGCAACAAGATGTGGATCACCAATGGCCCGGGCGCCGATGTGCTGGTGGTGTATGCAACGGTAGATCCAGCCCTTGGCAGCAAGGGCATTACCGCCTTTCTGATCGAAAAGGGGATGCCGGGTTTTTCCACCGCGCAGAAGCTGGACAAGCTTGGCATGCGGGGGTCGGATACCTGCGAGCTGGTCTTCGAAGACTGCGAGGTTGCCAAGAGTCAGGTGCTGGGCAATGTTGGTCAGGGTGTGAAGATCCTGATGAGCGGCCTGGATTATGAGCGTGTGGTCCTTGCCGGAGGACCGCTGGGCATTATGCAGGCGGCACTCGATGTGGTGTTGCCTTATGTGCACGAGCGCAAGCAGTTTGGCCAGCCCATTGGCAGCTTTCAGCTCATGCAGGGCAAAATTGCTGACATGTACACGACTCTGAACGCGGCGAGATCATACGTCTACGCGGTGGCGCGGGGCTGCGATGCCGGACGGACAACGCGCTTCGATGCTGCGGGCTGCATTCTCTTTGCCGCTGAAAAGGCAACCTGGGCTGCTTCTGAAGCCATTCAGGCGCTGGGCGGTAATGGCTATATCAACGAGTATGCGACCGGCCGACTGCTGCGGGATGCCAAGCTTTATGAAATAGGCGCGGGTACCAGTGAAATCCGCCGCATGCTGATTGGTCGTGAGCTATTCGATGCCACTGCATAACCGGGTATAATACCCATCTGCGAACATTTTCTTTTGCCGCGAAAACGCCTGGGTATCCTGAGCGTGATGACGCGGTTATCCGGAGTAGTCAGTTGATGAGCTTTAAGCAAGTGTGGTCTGTTATTGTCCTGGGAATTGCCGGGGCGCTCGCCATACCGGTCCTGGCGGACGTTGTACCGCCTGGTACAGAGTCGGAAATCCGTGAGCGATTGAGTCCTTTTGGTTCTGTATGCCGCACCGGCGAAGACTGTGGTGCCGCCGCAGCCGTTGCCGACAGCGGTCCGAAATCAGGAGAAGATGTCTACAATCAGTTCTGCTTCGCCTGCCACATGACCGGCGCGAGCGGCGCACCGCTGTTTGCTGACGTCGATGCCTGGGCGCCGCGGATCGATAAAGGCATGGAAACCCTGATGAGCAGTACCTTAAACGGTATCGGCGTGATGCCCGCTAAAGGCACCTGTATGAGCTGTTCGGATGAAGAGCTGCAGGCTGCAGTCGATTACATCGTGGAAGGGTCTCAATAGCACCCAACCGCCGCGCAACAGCTCACCGCATCGGTGTGCTGCTGCCCCTGCCGCCGAATCCACTCCAGTTGAGCGTTCGATAGCTCAGAGACTCTGCCAGGTGTTCGCCGTTGACCTCATCGGCATACTCCAGATCGGCAATAGTTCTCGCCACTCTCATGATTCTATGGAAACCCCTGGCTGATAGCTGGTAGTGCTCGGCTGCCCGGGTCAACAGCGACTCTTCGGCGTTTCCAAGCCTGCAGGCCTGCTGCAGCCTTTCTCCGGCGAGTGCGCAATTCATCACGCCCTGTCGGTCGTGTTGTTTTTGTCGGACCCGCTCTACGTCCGGGCGCGCAAAGGCCTGATGCGTCTCGCCGATTTCCGGATTCAGCAGTAGGGCTCGTGGCACTTCGGGCACGCTGACATGCAGATCAATTCGATCCAGCAGCGGACCGGATACTCTGGCCTGATAGCGTTGCACCTGGTCCGGGCGGCATCGGCAGCCCTGGTCGTTACAGACCAGCCCGGCGGGACAGGGGTTCATTGCCGCCAGCAGCTGAAATCTTGCCGGGAACTGGACCCGCCAGTTCGCCCTGGCAATGCTGATGGTGCCTGTTTCCAGAGGTTCGCGGAGCGAATCGAGCACCCCCGGCTTGAAATGCGGGAGTTCGTCCAGAAACAGCGCGCCGCCGTGGGCCAGCGAAATCTCCCCCGGGGTTGGCTGCCGGCCTCCACCCACCATGGCGGCAGCGGAAATCGAATGGTGCGGGTCTCGAAATGGCGGTTGGGGCTTGTCCGGTCGTTGCTGGCCGGCGACAGAATAGATCGCGGCTACTTCCAGTTCTGTCCGGGGATCGAGTTGCGGTAGCAGGTCCGGCAGAGTGCGGGCCAGCAGCGATTTGCCGGTACCCGGTGGGCCGACCATGAGCAGATGGTGGCCACCGCCCGCGGCCAGAGCGAGGGCGCGTTTCGCCTGATGCTGGCCGATAACCGGCTGAGCCGAGCCGGTTGGTTGTAGATTACTCCCCGACTGCTGGGCACCTTGACGCCCGTGGCCGACCGGGACTTCCAGGAGTCTGCGTTCATCCGGTCGGGTCAGCCAGCGAATAACATCCTTCAGGTGGGCCATGGGGACGAGTCGCTCGCCGGCGAGATGCGAGTCCCGCTGGTTTGCCAGCGGCACGATCAAGCGCTGCTCGGGATCCAGCTGCAGTGCCGCGCATAAGCCGCCGCGAATTTGCCGCAGTTCTCCGGCGAGACTCAGTTCGCCAAGAAATTCCCAGCGTTCCGCCTGTGTTGGCGGTTCCACCAGCTGTCCGGTCGCGCGCAGGATGCTGATTGCGATCGCCAGGTCGAATCGCCCGCCTTCTTTCAACAGGTCAGCGGGTGCCAGGTTCACCACGACCCGGCCGTTGGGAAAGTCGTAGCCACAGTTCGCCAGCGCACCTTTGACCCTGTCTCGGGCCTCTCGAACCGCAGTCTCGGGCAGACCCACCAGGGTAAAGCCCGGCAGGCCACCGGCGAGGTGAGTTTCGACGATGACCTGTGGTGCCGCCATGCCGAGTTGAGCTCGGCTCAAGGTTCTCGATCGGTGGGTGACCTCAGGAATTTTGGCTGGGCTTCCGGCTTTCGAGGCTGCGGATGCGCATTTCCAGTTGGCTGACAGAAGCTTCTAGCTGCTGCAGATGCTCCAGGTGGGCCTGAAATTCCCGCTGTGGCACCAGCTGAAATTGTCCGAGGAAGTCTTCAAATACCGGTTTGAGCCGATTCAGGAGCGACTCGGGGGCCAGCTCGCCAAGAGTCTGGCGAATTCTGTCGATCAGCTCATCGAGCGGATTGGTTGCGGATTCATTAGCCATCGAGCACGTTCCGGACGTTTAGTGGACCGGCAGTTTAGCGATTGCACACTTGGGCCGGCAAACGGCTTCCTCCACTGAACAGGAAAGAAGTTGACGCCTGCTGTTGTCAGTCTGAAGCCTCCGTTTTTTGCCCCATTTCTGTGCTGAACCCCCTCAGTTCGCACTGTATTGGTGCGCGCATAGCGCTCTTCTGGTGCGTTGGATTACCGGCCGGGTCACGCCAATCCATCCTATCTATCTGTAATTCCTACCGAAACTGGGGTTGGCACGAATTCTGCCATTGATTGGATCCATGGCGCGATGGAAACGCGCGATACATTAGCTATAACAAGGGGTTTGATGATGAAAAAAGTATTGGGTTTGATGTTGCTGCTAGCGACGGGCTACGCCAGCGCCGCTGAAGTGTCAGGAAATGTGACACTAGCCAGCGACTACCGCTTCCGTGGTATTTCTCAGTTGGAAGGCGGCATTTCTCCGGCCATCCAGGGTGGATTCGATGTCGCTTTCGATAACGGTTTGTATGTCGGCACCTGGGCGTCCAACGTCAACTTCACCGGCAGCGCTATTGAACTCGACGTTTACGGCGGCTGGGCGGGTGATATCACTGAGAACCTGAATCTGGACGTGGGCTATCTGTACTACGCCTATCCGAAAGACAGCAGCGACGATCTCGATTACTACGAGTTCTATACCAAGTTGACCTGGATTGGCATCACCTTCGGCGCTGCCTACTCCCCGGACTACTTTGCCGAAACCGGCAAGTTCGGCTACTTCTCCGGTGACTACAGCTGGGGTTTCGCTGAAAACTTCAGCCTCGATCTGCACCTGGGCTACAACGTATTCGAAGATGAAGACTTCCTGTCTGATGACACTGATAGCTATGTCGACTACAGCGTCGGGGTCTCTACCAGCTACTTCGACCTTGACTGGTCGGCGGCCTGGGTTGGTAACAGCCTGGATGACGACGAGTACTTCGGTCTGGACGACCTGATCGACGACACCCTCGTACTGTCCGTATCGAAAAGCCTGTAATTGAGCGAAACTTCCGGGTGCACAAGATCTTCCACAGATTTTTCCCGCCGTCGTCAGCCCTGTTGGGCTGATCTGGCGGGAAAAAGTGCATCCGGATTCGTTGGGCCCGCATCAGGTGCTCTTCGATAAGAAAGAAGAAGCTCAAAAGCTTCAACAGGAGATAAAACAATGAAATTGATAACAGCCATCATCAAGCCTTTCAAACTGGACGATGTCCGGGAAGCGCTGTCCGAGATTGGCGTTCAGGGGATGACGGTGACCGAAGTGAAAGGTTTTGGTCGCCAGAAGGGGCATACGGAGTTGTATCGCGGCGCAGAGTACGTGGTTGATTTTCTCCCCAAAGTAAAAGTCGAGGTTGTCGTTGATGACGGCATGCTCGATCAGGTGCTGGAGTCGATTACCAAATCGGCCAACACCGGCAAGGTGGGGGACGGCAAGATTTTTGTTTCGTCTCTCGATGAAGTCGTCCGGATACGCACCGGGGAAACCGGAGCCGAAGCCATTTGATGTGATGAGTCAGTGACTCATCACATCTCTTGGTAACTTCGGTTTAACAAGGGAGAAAGATTGTGGAAGATCTTATACAAACGAACTACGCGCTAGACACTTTCTATTTTCTGGTCATGGGCGCGCTTGTCATGTTCATGGCGCCTGGCTTCGCGATGCTGGAAGCCGGCCTGGTCAGGGCAAAAAATACCACGGAAATTCTGACTAAAAACGTTTCTCTGTTTGCGATTGCCTGCATCATGTATCTGCTCGTCGGCTACGCGATCATGTACGGCGACGGGTCCGGTTGGATGCCCAGCTTCGGTTTCCTGATCGGTGCAGAAAACACCGTTGAAGATACCCTCGCATCAGGCGGTGACACCTACTACTCAGCTCGCTCAGACTACTTCTTCCAGGTGGTGTTCGTGGCAACAGCCATGTCCATTGTCTCTGGTGCTGTGGCCGAACGCATGAAGCTTTGGTCGTTTCTGATTTTCGCAGTTGTGATGACCGGATTCATCTATCCCATCCAGGGTTTCTGGAAGTGGGGTGGCGGTGCGCTGGACGAAGCTGGTTTCCTGGACTTCGCCGGATCTGGTGTCGTGCACATGTGTGGTGCTGCGGCTGCGCTCGCTGGTGTCCTTCTGCTTGGCGCCCGTAAAGGCAAATACACTGCGGACGGCAAGGTGGTCGCTATTCCTGGCGCTAACCTGCCTCTGGCAACGCTGGGTATGTTCATCCTCTGGTTCGGCTGGTTCGGATTCAACGGTGGCTCTGAGCTGAAAGTCAGTAATATCGACGAAGCCAACGCTGTGGCTCAGGTATTTGTGAACACCAATATTGCCGCTTGTGGTGGTCTGGTGGCTGCACTGATTACCGCGCGTTTGCTGTTTGGTAAAGCCGATCTGACCATGGCGCTCAATGGCGCGCTGGCTGGTCTGGTGTCGATCACTGCAGAACCGCTGACTGGCAGCGCTGAGCTGTCAATGCTCATTGGTGCTATCGGTGGCGTGCTGGTGGTGTTCTCCATCATTACCCTCGACAAGCTGAAGATCGACGATCCGGTGGGTGCGATCTCCGTGCACGGCACGGTTGGTATCTGGGGTCTGCTGGCTGTCTGTATCTCTAATGCTGATGCGACTCTGGGAGCTCAGTTGTTAGGTATCGGGGTAATCTTCACGTGGACCTTCGGCGCCAGCCTGGTGATCTGGTTCCTGCTCAAGGCGACCATGGGCATCCGAGTCTCAGAAGAAGAAGAGTACGAAGGTACCGATCTTTCAGAGTGTGGTATGGAAGCGTACCCGGAATTCACTCAGGCTAACTGAGTGTGGGCCGACCTTCAGGTCTTGTGGGCCTGAAGGTTGGGACTGAATCTAGCAGCGCGTGCTGAAAAGCACGCGCTTTTTTTTGCCTTGCTCAAACTGCGCTGTGCTTGGCCGTCACCTTGCGATAGCCCGGATCTGGACTATAACTACCTGCTGGTTTTGCAGAGAAACGCGTGCCATGGTTGACAGTGTCAGTGAAGTTAAAACAGATTCCAGCCATCACAGTGTGGTTGCGTGGCAAGAGGCTCGAAGCCAGCTCGAGGCTGATCTGGAGGCGTTTCTTGCGCAGGGTGGCAGCATTGTCGAAGTGCCGCGAAGTTACCGTGCGGATCCGCCGAAGAAGCCCCACAACAACTACGGTCGTGGATCCATCTGAACACGACTCCGCCTGAATAATGAGCGATCCAGCGACGGCGTTGTCGGCAACGACCGTGCCGGTCGGTGCGCGGATTCCACCAGCCGGTGACGTGTGTACAATAGCGCGCTTTTCCGGCCGGGCAGAAGCAGCATGCGTTATGTCAGCACCCGTGGCGATACTCCGCCACTTTCGTTCACCCAGGCGGTAGTCACCGGTCTGGCGCCGGATGGTGGCCTGCTGGTTCCTGAGCACATTCCCCAGGTTGCTGAACGGCTCAACGATTGGCGAGCGCTGGGTTTTGTTGATCTGGCAAAAAAGATCATCGGCCTGTTTGTAGATGACATCCCGGCAGAGACTCTGGATGAGCTGATTGTTCGGGCTTTCAGTACCTTTGACCATGAAGACATTGTCCCGTTTGCACCTCTGCCTGATGAAGCGCCGGTGCAGATCCTCGAGCTCTTTCATGGGCCAACGCTGGCATTCAAGGATGTAGCGCTTCAGCTGCTTGGTCAGCTGTTCGAATACATCCTGGAGCGTGACAACAAACACCTGAATATCTTAGGTGCAACCAGTGGTGATACCGGCAGTGCCGCGATTGCCGGTGTGCGTGGTCTGAAGTCTGTGGATATCTTCATCATGTATCCTCATGGTCGCGTCAGCCCGCTGCAGGAACTGCAGATGACAACTATCAGCGATGCCAATGTGCACTGTCTGTCGGTGGACGGCAGCTTCGACGATTGTCAGACGCTGATGAAAGACATCTTCAATGACGCGCCGTTCAAATCTGAATACTCGCTGGGTGCAGTGAATTCGGTGAACTGGGCCCGGGTGCTTGCCCAGATTGTCTATTACGGGTACGCCAGTCTGCATGCCCGTGGCGATGCAGATGTCAGCTTCTGTGTGCCAACGGGAAATTTCGGCAATGTGTTCGCCGGCTATCTGGCCAAACGCATGGGTTTTCCTATCGACAAACTGATCGTAGCAACCAACAGCAACGACATCCTCTCGGTGTTTTTCCGCACCGGCTGTTATCAGCGTGGTGATGTCCATTTTACGGTCAGCCCGGCTATGGACATCCAGGTGGCAAGCAACTTTGAGCGGTTTCTGTTTTATCACTTCGATTGTGATGCCACACGACTGCGCGAGTTCATGACCGCGTTCAGCACGACGGGTACGGCGACTGTTGACGAACTACCCAGTGAAGATGACTTTCTGGCGACTGCGGTCAGCGAAGAACAGACTCTGGGTGCAATCACCCGGATGTACGAACAATATCAGTACGTTGTTGATCCCCATACCGCAGTAGGGATCGTCGCGTCCGAGCGGTTTCAGACGGCGGGCCCGAAAGTGTGCATCGCTACCGCCCATCCGGCTAAGTTTCCCGAGTCAGTCGAGCGCTCAATTAACGGGGTAAGCGTCCGTCATCCAACGCTGGAAGCTCTGGCCGATCTGCCGAGTTCAACCACCCGCGTGGCCGCGGACGTCGATGCTATCAAAGCCATAATCACCGCAAATTCGCGCTGACGACGGCTGCTAACGGCTGCGGATGAGCTCTACGGCTGCCGGCAATTCTTCAAGATGGCTGACAATCGCAGTGGGTGCATGATCTCGCTCGCCGGGGCTAACGGCGGCGTGATTGGTCCATATCGTATGAATGCCCAGCTGACCTGCGCCGGCAATGTCGTCGACCAGATTGTCACCAACATGAATCGTGTCAGCTGCATCGACTCCGGCATGACGAAGGGCTGCGTGAAACATGTCTGGTGCAGGTTTGCTGACGCCGACGTCGGCGGATGAAAAGGCAAAGCTGAAGTATTGACCAAGACCAACTGCGTTAATGTCGGCGTTGCCGTTGGTGAGCGCGCCAAGGTGGAACTCTCCGGCAAGTTCTTCGAGCATTGTCAGCGCCCCAGGAAAGAACACTACCTGCTGACGTGCCTCGAAGAACACATTAAACGCCTGCTGGCTGAGCGCGTGAGCTGCCTTTTCCTTATATCCGCAGACCACAAAGGCGCGCTGCAGAACCGCCTTGCGCAGTGCTGAGACATCGTGCGCCAGCGCTGGATTTTCATTAACAGCCGAACTGCGCAGTTGTTGGACCTGCTGGGTATCGATCTGCTGGCCGTACACGGGCACGTGCTCCGCCAGCCAGGCTCGCATGGTGGCCTCTGCGTTGATGATGACGGAGTGCACATCCCACAGAGTGTTATCGAGATCAAAGGTGATCAGACGAATCTGCGGCATCAGTCTTCCTGGCTTTCTGCGCGCGGATGAGCTGCGTCGTAGACCTTGGCGAGGTGTTGAAAGTCGAGATGCGTATAAATCTGGGTGGTGGCGATGTCACTGTGTCCCAGTAGCTCCTGGACTGCGCGCAGATCGCTGCTGGACTCCAGCAGATGGCTGGCGAAGCTGTGACGCAACATGTGCGGGTGCAACTCATCACTGCCCAGCTGACTGGTACCCATTCGTTTTAGACGGCTCTGCACAGTGCGCGGAGAGATCCTGCGCCCGTTGCGGGTGGTGAACACTGCTGTGGTACCGGCCGGGCAGTCACGGCAGTGCAGCCAGCTGTTTATAGCGGTGACACAGTGACTGCCAAGTGGTACCTGACGAACTTTGTTGCCTTTACCGACAACACGGACAAACCCTTCGCTCAGATCCAGATCGTCCAGATCGACACCCACCAGCTCCGCGAGTCGCAGGCCGCTGCCATAGAGGAGTTCGGCCATTGCCTGGTCACGTTTTTCCAACGGGGTCCGAGCGGTATAGCGAAACAGCTGTGCGGCCCGGTCAGTGTCAAGGACGTTAGGAAGCTTGTTTGGTCGTTTCGGCGCTCGAGAAGCTGCCGCTGGGTTGGCTGTCAGAACTCGCATCTTTACCAGGTAGCTGAAGAAGCTGCGAACGCTCGACAGGCTTCGCTGCAGACTTCTGGGTGCCAGACCGCGGCCGTGCAGCTTGGCAACGAAGGCATCAACGTGGTGCGGGCGAATCTGCGCCAGCGGCGTATCCACTATGTCGAGAAATCTGCCGAGGTCCCGTTCATAGGCGCTCAGCGTATGTTTTGAATACTGTTTTTCTGAACGCAGAAACTCCAGGTATTGACGCAGTTTAGGGTGCCGGTCGCTCGGAGATGCAGAAGCGGGCTCCGGCTTCGTAGTCATAAGGTCAGGCGCTCGCAGACCCTGGAGAGAACGTCACCGATATAGGTTACAAACAAGGTGTCCATGTCGGAGCTGAAGCGTGCCGCGTCACGGCTGCCGATGGCCAGGCAACCACTGCCGCCCTCCCAGAACAGTGGCGCGATCACTGCGCTGCCCTGAGCATCGTGCTGCTGGATTGGAAACAGAGCCATCAGTTCCTCTTCTCGCAGAATGGTGCACATCGGCCGGGTGCCGCTTACCAGCGACTCGTGCGGAAGCGCGCTGTCATGGCTCTGCAGGTGGTCGAGGAAAATCTGCTGATTGGCGAGGTGGCAGCAGACAAAGTCCGCCTGGAAGTCGGCAAGGACGTAGGTGGCGAGTACTTCGTTTAGCTCCTGCCAGCTCTCCACGTTGAGCAGTTCCAGCGTCAAAGTTCGAGTCTTGGCGAACAGTTCGTCGTTGTCTTTCGCCGCCTGCAGCAGTTCGTTCATGCGCCGACGCATCTGCATGTTGCGCTCGCGCAGAATGGCCACCTGGCGTTCAATCAGTGATACCGCTTTGCCAGACTCATGAGGCAGGTCCAGTTCCGAGAGAATGTTGGGGTGGCGCTGGAAAAAACCTTTGTCTGCGCGCAGATAATCGATGACAAGTTCGTCGTTGAGATTGATGTCGGAATCGTGGACCGTGCTCATGACTTGAAACTCTGGCTGAGACCTGATGAGTGAGTAGCGCCGTTATGGCACGTCTAAGTGGAGACGGTACCCTTATAGACCAGCGCTGTGGGCCCGATCATTGTAACGGCGCTGTTTTCGCCTGGCCAGGCGATGCGTACCTTACCGCCAGGCAGTGAGACTTTGATCCGCTCGCCCAGACCGCGGGTCAATCTGCCGGCGACGGCGGCTGCACAGGCCCCGGTGCCGCAGGCTTGAGTTTCCCCTACTCCGCGCTCGAAGACGCGTACCCGGATGAAGGCATCGTCAACCACCTGGCAGAAGCCGATGTTTGCCTGTTCGGGAAAAAACGGGTGGCTGGTCAGCTGCGCGCCAATTTCCGCAACTGCCGCTTCAGTGATTTCTTCGACAAAAATCACGCCGTGAGGATTACCCATGGATACCGGCACCAACTCGTGGCTGCCGCAGGGGGATTCAAGACGAAAGCTGTGGTCATTGTTTGCGGCGGCGAACGCCGGGTCGAATGGCACTGCTGCTGCGTCCAGGCGTGGTGGACCCATGTCCACTTCCACGTTGCTGGCTTCGAGCAGGCTGGTCTGGAAAGAACCGTTAGCGGTTTCGAACCGCAGCACCTTTTTGGGACTCAATCCCAGCTCATTGATTAATCTGGCAACACAGCGGGCGCCATTGCCGCAATGCTCCGCCGTAGAGCCGTCAGCATTATAGATGCCATAGCGGAAGTCGTTGTCCGGGTCAGTTGGCACATCGATTGTTAACAGCTGGTCGAAACCTATCCCGGTGTGGCGATCTGCCCAGGCGCGTATCTGTTCGGGAGTAAATGACACCTGCTGGGTCACCCGGTCGATGACCATGAAGTCATTGCCGAGTCCGTGCATTTTGCTGAATGCAATATCCATCCGATCAGCGCTCCGGGAGTTCCAGTCGCAACATGTCGGTGCTGGTCTCGCGGCGTCGAATCACGCTGAAGCTGTCGCCCTCTACAAGAACTTCGGGCGGCCGGCCTCGGCTGTTGTAGTTGGATGCCTGAACCATTGCATACGCACCGGCAGAATAAACCGCCAGAAGATCTCCCGGCTCGATGGTGAGCAGGCGGTCTTTGGCCAGAAAGTCCGCGCTTTCGCACACGGGACCGACTATGTCCCAGCGCCGGGCAGCGTTCGGATCGCGGCGCGCTACGTTGTCCACACCGTGCCATGCCTGATACAACGCGGGTCTGATCAGATCGTTCATTGCCGCATCGGTCACGGCAAAGTTGTGGTGTTCGTCGCTGGGTTGAGGTTTCAGGTATTCCACCGTCGTGACCAGAATGCCACCGTTTGCGACCAGGAAACGCCCGGGTTCAACAACGATCTGGATTTTCCGGTTGTCCAGAGCAGCAACGACTCGCTCGCTGTAGTCGGCGAAATCAAAAGGCGGCTCAGTGTCGTAGGTAGCGCTGAAACCTCCACCGAGGTCTAAGTGGTCCAGTTCAATGCCGTTGTCCTGCAGTTGGTCGATAAGTTTCAGCAGGTTCTCCAGCGCTTCGATCATCGGCTGGGGTGTGGTGATCTGTGAGCCAATGTGGCAAGCCAATCCAGCTGCGCGCAGATGGTCGTTGCTCTGGATAAAGTCATACAGTGCCAGGGCTTGCGCCGCGGGCACTCCGAACTTGTTTTCTTTTAAACCGGTAGAGATGTAAGGGTGCGTCTTCGGGTCGACGTCGGGATTGACCCGGATCGCAACCGCGGCGACTTTGCCGAGCAGGCGGGCACGCTCAGCGATGCGTGCAAGTTCCGCGGCACTCTCCACATTGAAGCAGCCAATATCCAGCTTCAGGGCCAGGTCAATGTCTGCAGCAGATTTACCAACTCCGGAAAATACCACTCTGCCGGCATCTGCGCCTGCGGCCATAACCCGCTGCAGTTCACCGCCGGAGACGATATCGAAACCCGCGCCGAGAGCGTTGAATATCTTGAGTACAGCAAGGTTGGAGTTGGCTTTCACCGCGTAACAGATTTGACCGCCAAAAACTGCGATGGAGGTTTCGAGCAGATGATACTGACGCTCGAATTTTTGTCTCGAATAGACGTATACGGGTGTGCCGACTGTGGCAACGATGTCCGGTATGGCGACGTCATCGACATGCAGGATGTCGTTGCGAAACTGGAACGAAGGTGACAGGTCTGAATTCATAGTTGATCAGGTAGGACGATATGAGTCGGGCCATTGTGATTTGCTGCGAGCAGCTTTGCTGACTCGGCTGAACGGGTGGCTTCAGGTAGCGTTAAAGGCCCTTTCTGTCCGCAGGTGGCAGCTTGCAGGGTCAGTAGAATCAGCAGTATCCAGCGCACGTGAAGGGCCCGAAGAACAAACAAAAAAGTATACACGTTCCGGCCCTCACCGGAGGTTCATCCACTCATTGAATCCTTGCTCTGCTGCGGGCTATGGCAGCAGTCACCTGAACAGGCGCGGTGGCACCGAAATGATTCCGAGCTGCCACAGACCCTTCGAGAGTGAGTATGTCGAAGACCTCCTCATCGATCAGCTGGCAGAACTGTTGCAGCTCGGGCAGCGTGAGTTCATCCAGGGCTCGGTTTTCGCGAATCGCGAATGCGACGGTCTGACCAACCACCTCGTGGGCATCGCGAAACGGGATACCCAGGCGAACCAGATAGTCGGCCAGGTCCGTTGCGGTGGTGAAGCCCGCGGCAGCAGCTTTGCGCATGTTGTCAGCTCTGGCTTCGATTGCCGGAATCAGCCCGTTCAGAGCCGTCAGAGTGTCGCGCAGCGTGTCCAGCGCGTCGAACAGCGGCTCTTTGTCTTCCTGATTGTCTTTGTTGTAGGCCAGCGGCTGACCTTTCATCAGCGTCAGCAGGGTAATCAGGCTGCCGGTTACCCGGGCGGATTTGCCTCGGATGAGTTCCGGGACGTCAGGGTTCTTCTTCTGAGGCATGATGCTGGAACCGGTGCAGAAGCGATCGGGCAGATCAATAAAGGAGAACTGCTGAGACATCCACAGCACCAGTTCTTCGCTCCAGCGCGAAAAATGACCCATTGTCATGCTGGCTACCGCGCAGAATTCGATGATGAAGTCGCGGTCACTGACCGCATCGAGAGAGTTTTCGCTGACCTCGGCAAATCCCAACTCAGTCGCGACCATCTGACGATCTATCGGGAAGGTGGTGCCGGCGAGCGCGGCGCTGCCCAGCGGCAGCACGTTGACCCGTTTACGACAATCCAGCAATCGGTCCCGGTCACGCTTGAGCATTTCAAACCAGCACAGCAGATGGTGACCGAAAGTGATCGGCTGAGCAGCCTGCAGATGCGTGAACCCGGGCATGATTGTATCGGTATGCTCAGCGGCCTTGTCCAGGATAGCGTTCAGCAGCTGTTGTTCCTGTTCCAGCAGCTGATCAATCGCATCGCGCAGATACAGCCGCATGTCGGTGGCGACCTGATCATTACGCGAACGACCGGTGTGCAGCTTTTTACCGGTATCACCAATGATTTCCACCAGGCGGCTTTCGATATTCATGTGCACGTCTTCGCGGCTCACTGACCAGACGAACTCGCCATCGGTGATTTCCTGCTGGATCTGCTCTAAGCCTCCGACGATGCTTTTGCGCTCGTCATCGGTCAGAATGCCGACACTGGCCAGCATGTTGGCATGCGCAACGGAGCCTTGAATATCAAACGGATACAGGCGCTGATCAAACGCCACCGATGCCGTGTAGGCTTCGACGAACGCATCTGTTGCCTCGAGGAATCTGCCGCCCCAGGCTTTGCTGTCTTGACTCATGACTGACTTAATCGGGTGGTGATGGCGAAGTATAACAACCAATCGGACCCTCTGGACGCTGCGGCGGCCGCGCCAAAACCCTTCGTGGTTCCGGATCTGTGTAATGTGGCGGCAATTTCACTGGTGGTGCTTTTCGGCGAACTGCTGGTGCTGGTGCTGCTGTTTGCCGGTGGCCCGGTCACCTGGGTTCGACTGGCGCTGATGTCGCTGTTTGTGCAGTGGGTGGGTCTGTCCAGCGCGGGTGTTCTGTGCGCAACACGCAAAGTTCTGGCGGGCTTCGGCCTGGTAACGGGCGGCCTGCTGGCATTCGGTCTGGTGCTGCTGATCACCCTGATGGTTGGACTGTTTGCCGATCGCATGTTTGCCGGCCCCGGCAGCAGCATCGACTGGACGGTGATCTTTGGTCAGCAGGTAATCGCAGGAATTATCGCCGCGCTGACGCTGCGCTACTTCTACGTTCAACAGCAGCTGCGGGTTCAGGAGCAGTCAGAACTGCAGTCGCGCATTCAGGCTCTGCAGAGTCGGATTCGTCCCCATTTTCTATTCAACAGCATGAACATTATCGCCAGTCTGATTGCGGTGGATCCGGATACCGCGGAGGCGGTTGTGGAAGATCTGTCGGAACTGTTTCGCGCCAGCCTCAACGACGCCGGCAACCAGGTGCCGATGCGGGATGAATTGAGTCTGTGTGAACGGTATGTGCGAATCGAGGCACTGCGTCTGGGCGATCGTCTGGATATGGTCTGGCAGGTGGAAGAACTGCCGCGCCACGTGCAGATTCCTCTGCTGACGCTGCAGCCGCTGCTGGAAAACGCGATTTATCATGGCATACAGCCGTTGCCCGAAGGTGGCACAATTCGCCTTCGACTGTGGCTTGAAAAGGACAGCGTCAATGTCGAAATCACCAATCCGCTGCCGCCGGCTAATGCCCGCTATCAGAGCCAGGGTAATCGGATGGCGTTGAATAACATCCGCAGCCGGTTGAGTGTGCTCTATGGCGCCAAGGCGGAATTGACCACCAGCGCGGGTGAAACCACCTACGCCACTACGCTGCGCTATCCGCTTAGCGCCGCAGATGAGGAAACAAGCTGATGAAGGTGCTCATCGTAGATGATGAACAGCTGGCCAGGGACAGGCTGGCGCGAATGATCGCTGGGTACGATGACTACGAGGTGATTGGTGAAGCGGCCAACGGGATAGAGGCGGTCAAGCAGGCGGCGACGCTGCAGCCGGAGGTAGTGCTGCTGGACATCAGAATGCCGGGGATGGATGGTCTCGAGACTGCCCGCCATTTTGGCGACCTCGACGAGCCACCGGCAGTGATTTTCTGCACTGCCTATGAAGAACACGCGGTGGAGGCTTTCAACCTTCAGGCGGTTGGCTATCTGCTCAAGCCGGTTCGCAAAGACAATCTGGAAGCGGCGCTGGGTAATGCCCAACGGATTAACAAAGCTCAGCTGGCGGCCCTGTCCAGCGAGCAGCCGCCGAGACGTTCCCACATATCCGCCCGGACCCGCCGCGGCATGGAGCTGATTCCTGTTGACGACGTGCGCTATTTCCAGGCTGATCAGAAATATGTCACGGTGCGCCATGCTGCAGGAGAAGTCATCGTTGATGAAACTCTGCGGGATCTGGAAGAAGAATTTGCTGATCATTTTGTCCGCGTCCATCGTAACGCGCTGGTTGCCGCCCACTATGTCATTGGCCTGGATCGGCTCGGCAACGGTCACTATCAGATCCGCTTGCGGGATGTCGATGAAGCTCTGGACGTGAGCCGAAGACACGTAGCCGCGGTGCGCAAATTCATTAAAAAGCTCTAGATCGCCGGACCCCCATGACTCGACAACAGATCACGATCGCTACCCGCCAGAGCAAACTGGCGTTATGGCAGGCTAACTTCATCAAAGCAGAACTCGAAGCCGCCCACCCGGGGCTCTCCGTCGAACTCCTCGGTATGACCACTGATGGTGATCGCTGGCTGTCATCACCTCTGTCTGAAGTGGGTGGCAAAGGCCTGTTCATCAAAGCGCTTGAAGACGCATTGCAGGATGGGCGTGCGGATCTGGCCGTTCACTCAATGAAGGATGTGCCTGCGGAACTGCCTGATGGTTTTGCGCTGCCGGTGATCGGCTATCGTGAAGATGTCAGGGATGCGCTGGTCAGTGCGTCAGCAAAGTCTCTCGACGATCTGCCGGCAGGTGCGTTGATCGGCTCTTCCAGCCTGCGCCGCCAGTCGATGCTGCTGCAGCAGCGTGGCGATCTGCGCGTGGCACCCGTGCGCGGCAATGTCGACACCCGTCTGGCAAAGCTGGATTCGGGTGAATACGACGCGATCATCCTGGCAGCGGCAGGACTGAACCGGCTCGGACTATCGGCACGGATAACGGAACTTCTGCCCGTGGAGCGGCTTCTGCCCGCGGCCGGCCAAGGTGCGCTGGGCATTGAGTGCCGAGCTGATGATGCGGAGGTTGTTGCCCTGCTGCAGCCGCTGAACGACGCAATAGCTAACACCTGTGTCAGTGCGGAACGGCTGGTCAGCGCCGGTCTGGGTGCAGATTGCTCCGCACCTCTGGGCTGCCATGCGGTGCTGGTGGACGGCGAACTGCAGCTGGAAGCCTGGTTACTGCGTGAAGATGGCAGCGCGCAGATCTCTGCACAAGCCGGCGGGAAGTCGGCGGAGCTGGTCAGTGCGGAAGTTGTTGCGAGCCTGCTCGGAGCGGGTGCGGCTGACTGGCTGGCTGCCAGAAGCGGATCCTAGGCACCCTGAGTGGCCACCAGGCTCTGGCTTACCCGTACCCAACCCGGGGCTGATCGTCAGGCCCGGGATCTCCGGTCCGCGGGTTATCAGGTGCTGGCAGCACCGGTGCTGGAGGTGGCAACCATTGCCGCTGCAGCACCCGCGCACGCGCCGGATATTGTGATTTTCCTGTCTGAACATGCGGTGAATTGCGCGGCTGACCTGACGTTCTGTGACGGTGCGGTGGTACTTGCGATCGGGGCCAGAACTCAGCAGGTGCTGCAGTCCTTCGGTATCGACGCCAGGGTTCCTGCCGAGGAGCGTAGCGAAGGACTGCTGCAGATGCCGGAGCTGGCGCAGCTGCAGGGTCTGCAGGTGCTGGTGGTTGCCGGTCAGGATGGTCGTGGTGTGCTTGAGGCTGAACTGGCAGCGCGCGGTGCGCAGGTCTCCAGTTACCGTTGCTACCGACGGGTGGCCGTGGCGGATCCTGCTGTTGAGGTGGCGGATGTGGATGGCATTGTGGTCGCCAGCGGTGATGGTCTGCAGGCGGTGGCCCGATTCTGGCTGAAGGCCGGCGGCAGCGTGAACATTCCGCTGCTGGTGCCCTCGGCGCGGGTGGCCGAGCTCGCCCGGCAGCAGGGATTCACCCGGGTGCTTGAATGTGCGGGAGCCGATTCCCGTGCAATACTGTCAATGTTGCAACAGATAGCGGAAACGTAACTCGTGGCGGATCCCACTGACTCGAACAAACCCGGCAATGAAGTAGAGGCGGCGGAGGTATCTGACGACGCCCTGTTTGAATCCCGTTCGGATGATCCCGGGCCTGCCGATACGTCTGTTGAGCCCGACTCCGTGCCGGTGAAAGCGAAAAAACCCGGCAGATTCCTGGCTTTCTTGGCACTGTTGGTGGCTTTAGCCAGCCTGGGTTTGTCCGGCTATCTGTATTATCTGCTGCAGATCCAGAATCCGCTGGAGCCAGTCAGCAGCCGGCTGGACAGCATGGAAAGCGAAGCCCGTCGGATGACCTCGACCCTGGCTGAGCTGAAAACTTCTCAGGCAGACGAACTGGCGGCGTTCAGCCGGCGGCAACGGATCGAGCTGGAAGCAGAGCGAACGGAACTGCTGGAGTCGCTTAATCAGCTGGCGAATCAGGCGCCCCCGTCGAGTCGGGAGTGGAAGGTGGCCGAGGTGGCCTATCTGCTGCGAATTGCCAACCACAGGCTGCTCATGGAGCGTGATGTTGATGGTGCTCTGGAGCTGCTGACCGCGGCAGATGAGATTCTGGTTGAACTTGATGACTTTGCCTTCTATCAGGTACGTGCGCGACTCGCAGAAGAGACGCGGACCCTGCAGTCTGTCGAAGCCAACGACCTGCCTGGGATCTATCTTGAACTCGAAGCGCTGAAACGACAGCTGCGCCAGCTGCCTGTGAAGCTGCCGCAATACCTGCAGTCTCGGAGCGAAGCGCCGACACCGGCGACGGACGATGACTCGGGGTTCTGGGCGTCGTTGCGGCGTGAGGTCTCGAGTAAATTCCGGATTCGCCACTTTGAAGGTGACATCAAGCCGTTGCTCTCTGCGGAAGAGGCAGTCTATCTGGAACTCAATCTTCGGCTGATGCTGGAGCGGGCTCAGTTGGCTGCGCTACGCCGCGAACAGCTGGTGTTCAGTGAGAGCCTGGAGACCGCAGCATCGTGGTTGCTGGAATACCTCGATGACAGTGATGCAGCGGTGACAGACAGTGCCGAAGAACTCCGGCGCATTGCGGCGATTCAGCTGGACCTTGATCTGCCGGACATATCGGCTTCACTGACGGCGCTCGAGGCAGTGCGACGGCAATGATGAAATCGGGATTGCTGCTCATTGGTATTGCCCTGTTGCTGGGAGGGCTGGTGGGAACCCTGGTGGTCCGTGATCCGGGTTATGTCCTTATTGCTTATGCCGACAGCGCGCTGGAAACCAGCCTGTGGTTCGCGCTGGTGACGCTGGTTGTTGGCTACTTTGTGCTGCGCCTGATCGTTGCGCTGTTTTCGCGGACCGCGAAATCGGGCGGCAAGCTGGGTCGCTGGTTCCAGCGGCGTAAAGATCACAATTCCCGCAATCAGACCGTCCAGGGCATGTTGCTGCTTGCTCAGGGCGACTGGACCCAGGCCCGCAAGCTGCTGACCAGCTCGGCGAGCCACGTTGAAACACCGCTGATCAACTACCTTGCTGCAGCCCGGGCCGCTCATGAACTGGGCGATCTGGACGGCCGCGACAGCCTGCTGCGCGAAGCGCGTGAATCAACGCCGGGGGCAGGGTTTGCGGTAGATCTTACCCAGGCTGAACTGCAGCAGAGTGCGTCACAGTGGGAGCAGTGTCTGGCGACCTTGCTGCGGCTGCGTGACGAATCCCCGCGACATGCGCTGGTGCTGAAGATGCTGGTCGATTGTTATCAGCATCTGCGCGACTATCCGGCGCTGCTGGAGCTGCTTCCCGATGCGAAGAAGGCCAGGGTCTACTCTGATGCAGACTTTCAGGCACTCGTGCTGGATGGTTGGAGTGGACGTATCTCTGCCGCAGGTGAGTCTGTTGAACAGGTGTTCTCGTTGCTGCCCAAAGACCTGAAACACCAGCCTCGGCTTGTCGCCTGTTACGCGTCGGCGCTGCAGCAGCTTGGTCAGGGCGCGGTTGCGCTGCCTGAGATCAAAAGCGCGTTGCGACAGGGCTGGGATTCGTCCCTGGTGCGCTGGTACGGAGAACTGCAGGGCGATCAGCCTGCCGAGCAGCTGCTTGCTGCCGAGGGCTGGCTGAAGGAGCGACCTAATGATGCGATTCTGCTGTTGACGCTTGGCCGGATATCGCTGATGAACCAGGAGTGGGCCAAAGCCCGCGAGTATCTGGAAGCAAGCCTGCGCCAGGAACGTACGCCCGAGGTCTATGCGGAGTTGGGCAGGTTGTGCACTGCTATGGGTGATCTGGAGCGAGGTAGTGAATATCTGCAGCGCTCACTCGAACCTCTGCCGGAGCTGCCGCTACCTGGTTGACGGTCAACTGCGTCCGGCAAGCTGGTCTTCGACAAACTCCATACGATCTTTGCCCCAATACAGCTGGTCGCCAATCATGATGGAAGGGGCACCGAACACACCTTGCGCCCGAGCGCGCTCGGTAGAGTCAATCAGCGCCTGGCGGACCGGTTCGCTTTCACTGGCCTGCTCAAATTCATCCGCGTCCACACCCAGGCTGACGGCAATACGTCGCAGTTCCGGATATTCGCCAATGGCGCCGTTGTCCTTTTCCCAGTATTCCGCAAATATCGCGTTGATGAATGGCAATTCCAGATCCCACTGACGCATCGCCAGCGCGCCCCGCAGCGCACGGGCGGTTTTGATCGGAAAGTTTGTCGGGCGTTGGAACGGCAGGTCATACTTCTTTGCCCAGCGCATCAGATCATCCAGGCGATTGTTCAGTTTGTCCCTCGGCTCTTTCATCAACTCGTAGTTATTGGATCTGAAAACGTAGCCGAGGTTGAACGGGTGCCAGCGGACGGTTGCCTGATAGGTTTCGGCAATCGGCAAAATCAGCTTGAGCGCAAAATAGGTATTGGTACTGCCCAGATCCCAGTAGAAGTCGATGTGTTTACTCATGCGGGTAACCAGTTCGATGAACACTCAGGCTACAGTCCCGCAGCTGCACGGCGGCGTCAACCATCTGGATATCAGGCAGGGCGTGGGGCATATGCGAACACGTCAGATTCCAACGCTGCAGCGGCTATTCCGGCTTGAGCGAGGCTGTCTGCTGCCGCATAAACGAATGGCGGACTGCCACAGAGGATAATTCTGCGATCAGCATGGTCTTGCGCGTTTTCCACCAGCCAGCGCATTCCCAGATTCGCTGGCGTTCGGATGGCGTCTGCGCGGTACACGCTCTCAAGCCAGTCCGCGCCAAGCCTTTCCAGTGTCTGCCGAAAGTAGAAGCCCTGATCTGTGTCAGCGCAGGCGAGCAGCGTAACCGGGCGATGTATTCCGCGCTGCTGAGCATCTTTGATGATCGCCAACGCCTGGGACGCACCTGTGCCGCCGCAGATCAGCAGCAGCGGCCGGGTATCCACGGCATCAACAAATACATCACCGCCAGGACCGCGAATGGTCAGCGTCTTTTGGCTGGCCAGCAGCGTGTCGAGCAGCGCTGCGCCGGGCGCGCCGGGCATGGATTGGTAATGCAGATGCAGTTCCGGAAGCTCCAGCGGTGAGCTGGCGATGGACAGCGGCACTGCCGTGCCATCCGGATCGATGATCTCCAGATACTGACCCGGGTGGAAGTTGAACGGGTTTTCGGTGGGTAGCTGCGATTGCGTCAGGCGCAGCACAATCTGCTGCACCGGTCGACCGGTTACTGAAACGATGTCTGCTGAGAAATCGATTTAGCGATACTTCTTCAACGGTAGCTCGTTGTCAGTTGCTTTGAACAGGCTCAGCGAGTCCTCATAGATGAGAAGAATTCTTCGTTGGTCTTGGTGTTTTTCAACTTGTCGACCATGAATTCGATTGCCGCAACATCGTCCATATCATGCAGAAGCTTGCGCAGAATCCAGACCCGCTGCAGTTCTTCTTCACCCATCAGCAACTCTTCCCGGCGGGTCGCTGAACGACGGATGTTGATTGCCGGATAAACCCGTTTTTCGGCAATCTTGCGTTCCAGATGCAGTTCCTGGTTGCCGGTGCCTTTGAATTCTTCGTAGATAACTTCGTCCATCTTCGAGCCGGTATCGACCAGCGCTGTGGCAATGATGGTCAGGCTGCCGCCTTCTTCGATGTTCCGAGCCGCACCGAAGAAACGCTTCGGGCGTTCCAGGGCGTGGGCGTCGACACCACCGGTGAGGACCTTGCCCGATGACGGGACGATGGTGTTGTAGGCGCGCGCCAGGCGGGTAATAGAGTCCAGCAGGATCACGACGTCTTTGCCGTGTTCTACCAGCCGTTTGGCTTTTTCGATGACCATTTCGGCCACCTGGACGTGGCGGGAAGGCGGTTCGTCGAAGGTGCTGGCGACAACTTCGCCAGCTACCAGGCGCTGCATCTCGGTGACTTCTTCCGGACGTTCATCGATCAGCAGAACGATCAGCACACACTCTGGGTAGTTTGCGCTCAGTGATTGCGCAATGTTCTGCAGCACCAGGGTTTTACCGGCTTTCGGTGGAGAAACCACCAGAGCGCGCTGGCCTTTACCGATCGGCGCAATCAGATCGATGATGCGGGCGGTCAGATCTTCGGTGCTGCCGTTACCGCGTTCGAGCTGCATACGTTGGGTCGGGAACAGCGGCGTGAGGTTCTCAAACAGCAGCTTGTGCTTTTTCGAATTGGGCTCGCTGAAGTTGATCTGATCAACCTTGAGCATGGCGAAATAGCGCTCGCCATCCTTGGGTGCGCGGATTTTACCGGCGATGCTGTCACCGGTACGTAGATTGAAACGCCGGATCTGGCTTGGCGACACATAGATGTCGTCGGGACCCGCCAAATACGAGCTGTCCGCTGAGCGGAGGAAACCGAAGCCGTCCTGGAGGATTTCCAGGGTGCCCTCGCCGTAGATGTCTTCGCCGGCTTTTGCCTGTTTACGCACAATGGCGGCGATGACTTCCTGTTTGCGGGATCGGGCCTGATTTTCCAGGCCGAGTTCGCGAGCCATATCCACCAGTTCGCTGACGGGCAGGGCTTTGAGATCTTTTAGATTCATTGACATGATTGGATGAACATCCGGTAGTGATGATGATGAAGCGTGGGAGTGATTTGACGCAATTCGTCGGCTCGAGCGATCGGGGCACAATGGCCGCGATTTATTCGAATTCTCTTGATCCCAACAAGCTGATCGGAATATCTGATCTATTGGTCAGTCGGGAGAGTCGAGCCAGGAAGTACTTAAGCGGTCCTCAATGACCGCAAGACTCTCTCTTAGTGTAGTGTTTTCGAACCCTGCGTCAAGGTGTGAACGAAAGCGCGTTCACACCTTCTGTTTTAAGTGGTCTTTCCGGATCGGTCCAGTTCGATGCCCGCAGCGCGCGTTCCAGGCAGCAGACTCAGATGTTGCTGTCTAAAAACGCAGCCAGCTGCGACTTGGAAAGTGCACCCACTTTGGTCGCTTCGACTTCGCCGCCTTTGAACAGCATCAGGGTCGGAATACCGCGAATGCCATATTTAGGGGGCGTTTCCTGATTTGCGTCGATATCCAGTTTGACGATTTTCAGCCGATCGCCATATTCGTCAGCGATTTCGTTCAGGATAGGCGCAATCATTTTGCAAGGTCCACACCACTCCGCCCAGTAGTCCACAAGGACCGGCTTGTCGGATTTCAGTACGTCTGTGTCCCACTCGGTATCAGACGTATGGACAATGTTTTCGCTCATGAAAGGAGCCTCCAATTCGGTTAAGCCGGCAGTGTACCACGAGTGTTTGCGGGGGCAGTTATAGGGATTTTGTCTCAGGATATGCCCCGTCTCGGGGTGGGGTTTGGCCAGGTTGGTTGCGTAAATTCTACTAGTTCGGCCGAGAGAGGCGGCTGAGTTAGCGCCGTGTGGTTCGGGGGTGGGAAGGATTTTCTTCACCTCGCGCAGCCGCTCCGCGGTGCCCTCGAGCGCGAAACTTGCCCCTTCGGGTCAATTTCGCTTACTCGGCTGCGCTTCACGGTTGTGAAAATGCTTCCCACCCCCGAACCACACTGGATCCTCCAGGGTTCAACGTCTCTGAATCATCAGTTACCGAGGAAAACTCCACTCTGCCAGCCTGGATTACCCGCGAGATCGGGTGGGGTCGGGCAAGGTTTGTGAAGCCGTGAAGCGAAACCGAAGGCGTCCGAGTTGATCCCGCAGGGAGCAAATCGGCAACGCAGGGCACCGCGGAGCGGTTGAGCGAGGCGCAACAAACCTTGCCCGGCTCCGCCCGATCCTGACAATGCCCGCTTCTGAGGCGACTGAATTATCAGGAAACTGGCCACATCCCATCTGCCGCCATCGGAACACGCAGTCAATTCAACTCTGGAACTGTCACCTTCTGGAGAGCATTTCCGCCGCCCTGACCGCAAAATACGTCAGCACCCCATCAGCCCCCGCCCGCTTGGTGCACAGCAGCGACTCCATGATCACGTCTTCAGATAACCAGCCATTGTTGATCGCCGCCATATGCATCGCGTATTCCCCGCTCACCTGATAAGCAAAGGTTGGTACACCAAACTGATCTTTCACCCGCCGGACCACGTCCAGATAGGGCATACCGGGTTTGACCATGACCATGTCGGCGCCTTCTTCGAGATCCAGCGCGATCTCCTGCAGCGCTTCATTGCTGTTGGCCGGATCCATCTGGTAGGTCTTCTTATTGCCCTTGCCGAGCGTGGCGGCGGCGCCAACGGCATCGCGAAACGGGCCATAGTAGGCAGAAGCGTATTTGGCGGAGTAGGCCATGATCTGGGTGTTGGTGTAGTCACCGTTTTCCAGCGCTGCGCGGATCGCGCCGATACGCCCGTCCATCATGTCGCTGGGTGCAATCACATCAGCACCTGCCGCAGTGCAGACCAGTGCCTGACGGCACAGCGCTTCGACTGTTACGTCATTCAGGACATAGCCGGATTCATCGATGATGCCGTCCTGGCCATGGCTGGTATAAGGGTCCAGTGCGGCGTCGGTCATCACCCCAAGGTCTGGCAGGGCCTGTTTCAGGGCCGCGACAGCCCGGGGCACCAGTCCGTCCGGGTTATACGCCTGTTCGCCATTTTCTGTGCGCAGCGACTGATCGAGGTTCGGGAACAGGGCCAGCATCGGGATGCCCAGATCGAAAGCTCCGCGAGCTTCCTCCAGCAATAGATCGATGGACAGTCGATCGACGCCGGGCATGGATGAGACCGGCTGGCGCTGCTTTTCTCCATCGATGACAAAAACCGGGTAAATCAGATCGCTGGTGCTGAGCTGGGTTTCTTGCACCAGGCGACGGGCAAATTCGCTGGCTCGATTCCGGCGCATCCGGGTCGCGGGGAAACTGCGTGGCATGATTGTGGTCCTATTGTGGTCGTACTGCGGTCGTGTGGTGTCTGGACTGGCGTGGTTATGTTAGCGGAGTCTTGAATTTATCTGATAGCAGGTGAATAGATGATAGACAAGCGCGCACGCGGGCAACACCATCGTCAGACTTGAATATAACCTGACGGCTGTGGAGGCCTGATGACAAAAAAACTGGTAATTGTCGCCGTGGTGCTGATTGTCGCCGCCGTTTTCTATAGCAGCGGTGTCGGCGACTATCTGACCTTGAGTTACCTTAAATCGGCGCACACGGACGCGGTGGCTTATGTCGGCGCGAACCCCCTATCCGCCAGTGTCGGCTTTTTCAGTCTGTATGTGCTGGTGACCGCGCTGTCTCTGCCCGGAGCCGCGGTGATGACCGTTGCAGCCGGCGCGATATTCGGTCTCATCTGGGGCCTGGCGATGGTGTCTTTCGCGAGCACGGTGGGCGCCACCGCCGCCATGCTGATTTCCCGCACCCTGCTCGGCGACTGGGTTCAGCGGCGTTTTGCCGGGCAGCTTTACTCGGTCAATGAAGGCCTGAAGCGTGATGGCACCTTCTATCTGTTCAGTATCCGCATGGTGCCGCTGTTTCCATTCTTTATTGTCAATCTGGTCATGGGGTTGACGCGGATTTCGGCCTGGCAGTTTTACTGGGTCAGCCAGTTGGGGATGTTTGCGGGCACTATCGTCTTTGTGTTCGCCGGTACTCAGCTGGCCGGGATCAGTTCGCTTGGCGATGTGCTAAGTCCGGGGTTGATTGCCGCGTTATCGCTGCTGGGTCTGTTTCCGCTGCTGGCCAGAAAGTCCATTGGCTGGCTGCGCTCGAACCGGCACGCGGGAGATGCTTCATGAGTCGTTACGAAAATAATCTGACGGTAATTGGTGGGGGTTCAGCTGGACTGATTGCGGCGCTGATCGCTGCCACTGTGCGGGCCACTGTGACCCTGGTGGAAAAAGGTGCGATGGGTGGTGATTGCCTGAACACCGGCTGTGTGCCCAGTAAAACGCTGATTCGTTCCGCCAAGGTTGCCCATGAGATGCGCCATGCGGATCGTTATGGCGTCACCAGCCAGGTACCTGAAGTCAACTTTCCTCAGGTGATGGAGCGGGTCCAGGCAGCGATCCGGACCATCGAGCCGAAAGACTCTATGGCGCGCTACACCGAACTCGGCGTTAACTGCATTGCCGGTGCAGCCACGGTAGAAGATGCTCACCATGTTCGCGTGGGTGACCGGGTTCTCAGCACCAAGAGCATTGTTATCGCCTCGGGCGCGCGACCCTTTGTGCCACCGATCCCCGGCCTCCATGAGGCCAATCCGCTCACTTCTGACAGTCTCTGGGCACTGCGTGAGCTGCCTCGCCGATTGCTGGTGATGGGCGGTGGTCCCATTGGCTGCGAGTTGGCTCAGGCTTTTCAGCGGCTTGGCGCCCAGGTCACTCTGATCGATATGGAATCCCGCCTGTTGCCCAGGGAAGATCCCGAAGTGGGTGAGTTCATGGCCAGCGTGTTGCGCGAAGAGGGTGTGGATGTACGCCTGGGTCATCGTGCCAGCGAATTTGGCGGCGGCGTGTTGCATGCGCAGACGGATGCCGATCCGGTGCAGATAGAGTTTGATCGGGTGCTGGTTGCGGTAGGTCGGCGTGCCCACACTGAAGGTCTCGGCCTGGAGGCGCTGGGCATTAAGACCGCCCCCAACGGTACCATCGAAGTGGACGAGTACCTGCGCACTCATTGCCAGAATGTCTTTGGTTGTGGTGATGTGGTGGGCCCCTATCAGTTCACCCACATGGCTTCTCATCAGGCCTGGTATGCGTCTGTGAACGCTATGTTCGGCCGGTTTAAGAAGTTCAAGGTCAACTATGACGTAGTGCCCTGGTGCACCTTCACCGATCCGGAAATTGCTCGTGTCGGCCTGTCAGAAAGTGATGCGGCTGCCCAGGGCATCCCGGTGGAAGTCGTCCGCTATGATCTCGATGATCTGGATCGAAATATTGCCGACGGCGCGACACGTGGCTGGGTCAAGGTTCTGGTGAAGCCTGGCAGTGACAGGATTCTGGGCGCCTGCATTGTAGGCGGCTCGGCTGGAGAGCTGATTGGTGAGTTTGTCAGTGCAATGAGCCACGGGCTTGGGCTGAAAAAGATCATGGCGACTATCCACATCTACCCGACGCTGCTGGAAGCCAATAAATTTGCCGCAAGCACCTGGCGGCGCGCCCATACGCCGCATCGCCTGCTGGATGCAGTCGCGGTGCTGCAGCGCTGGTTAAGGTAATTCGGGCAGGTTTTTTTTCAGCGCCTTGATGCCGCGGCTGAAGTGTTGCGGCTCCTGGTGGAGCCTTGCTGTCAGCAGATAACCATAGAGTCCTGCGACCAGCGCGTTGGCCTGCCGCATCGCCCGCTTGGGTTTGTCACCGGTTTCTTCGAAGACGCCGGCAAGAAGCTGCCGCCAGCCGCGAAACTGATCTGCAATCTGGGCACCGTGGCGTTCACCAATAGTGCCCTGAGCCAGAATGGTCACCAGACAGTTGCGTTCACCATTGTCGACGTATCGCTCAAAGCCATCGATGAAGCGATGCAGACGCTCAGCGGCCGGGCGCTGTTCTTTAAGCCGCGCGAACGCGGTCTGATCCAGTCTGGCCACCGCGTCTCTAAGCAGGACTGCGGCCATCTCTTCTTTGCCACCGGGAAAGTGATGATACAGGCTGGCTTTACCCAGTCCGGTCGCTCGAGCCAGTTCGCTCAGCGTGGCTCCCTCATACCCCCGAGATAGAAATACCGCTCTGAGTTCGGTCAGCAGGGTGTCGCGGGAGCGGTTTTTCGTGGCCATCCGGGCAGTTTATCAGCACTTGTCGTAAAAACTGTCCACGGAGGTGGTGCGTTTGCGCGAGCCACAAACTATTTTGGTCGCGGTTGCGACCATTTGGCGTTCTGGAGCATCTATACAGGGTATGGCGAGTTTTTCGGACATCCAGCTGGATGCCGGCATCGCCCGCGGCTTGAAGCGCGGGGATGAGCAGGCACAGACGGTGGCCTATCGGGTTTTATCGCCCGCGGTCATGGGTATGGCTGTGCGTATCCTCCAGGATCATGGGCTGGCTCAGGAAGTGGTGCAGGACACCTTTGTCGAGCTGATTGAACATGCTCATAGCCTCAAGGAGCCATCGTCGGTGATCGGCTGGGTGCGCAGAGTGGCGGTCAATCACTGTCTGATGCGGCTGCGTTCGCCCTGGCACCAGCGGCGCACGACTGCAGAAGATGACGGTTACAGCGAGCCGGTGGATCCCCGCGCCGCGGGCGAAAGAAATGACGACCTGTGGGATCTGGAGCATGTCCTGGCGGAGTTACCGGCAGATACCCGGATGGTTTTGTGGCTGCATGATGTCGAAGGTTATACCCACCAGGAAATAGCGGCCTTGGCGGGAAAGACCACGAGTTACTCGAAGTCACAGTTGGCACGAGGCTACCAGAAGCTGTCTAGTCGTTATCTGGAGTCGCAGTCGGACCAGGACGGTTTTGAGCGAAAAAACCGCACTCAGGAATCGCAGAGCAAGGACAGAGCAGGAACGGCGAGCGCAGCAGGTAATGCTAACGCCACGGAGGCGGGGCTACCAGCACGATAGAGCGCGCGGTAAAAGGTACCCAAGAGAATATGAAGATGACACCTGAAAAAATTGCAGATCTGCTGGCACATCGCGATGGCGAGCGGCTTGAGCCGCAGCGGGCTGCTGAAATCGAAGCTGACGTCGAGCGCCGTTCGCAGCTGGTGGTGTTGCGGCAGCTGAAACATGAACTCAACGAGTTGCCGTTGGTGGCGCCGCCTCCGGAAGCGTGGGCACAGATTAAGGCGCGAACCGCGAAACAGCCCAGTTCGTTCAGTCGTTTCACTCAGCGCTTCCCGCTGGCGATGGCAGCCACCGTGGCTCTGGCGACGATGCTGGGCATAGTCATCTGGGATCCGGCAAATCTGCAATCGCAACGCCCGGATGGTCCCGCAGTACCGGTGGCAGATCTCAGTGCGGTCGCCAGCGGTTCGCAGGCCAGTCGCTACGCGGCTTTGGTGAACCGCTCGCAGCAACTGGAGTCGGCTTTGCTCTACCAGCCTGAGGCCACGGTCACCTGGAGTGAAGATCAGCAGGCATTGTTGTATCGCATTGCCGATCTGGATTCTGAACTCACAGCCGCGCCGGCAGGTGAGTTGCCATCGCTCGATGCCCGGGAGCGACTCTGGGAACAGCGGGTACGACTGCTGGAATCTCTTGCCCAGTCGCGTCGCGTCAGTGCGCAATCGGCCGTGTTTTGAGCATTAAGGAGAAGACCATGAAAGTAATAGAACAAAAGCTGAGTCGGCTGCTCAAGATACTGGTTGCGGGTTGCCTCATCGTTGCCGTCCCGATCGTGATTGCGCAGGAAGTCGATCTCGAGGAACTGAAGCAGCAGATAGAAGAGGCGCGTCAGTCTCTGGATGAAGCGGCGACCCGGCTTGCTGAGCTGAACATGAAAAAGTTCCAAGTCGAGGTGTCGGGTGAACGCAGTTCGAGGCCCATGCTTGGGGTCCTGGTCGAAGACCATGACCAGGGTGATGGAATCAAGCTTGTTGGTGTGACTCCGAACATGGGCGCAGCCCAGGCGGGTCTGCAGGCAGGCGATCGGCTGGTGGCGGTGAACGGTTTCCGGCTGGATACCGGAGCAAGCTCCATGCACGCGCTCCAAGATGCAATGGGTCCGGTTAATGCCGGCGACATCGTCGCGGTTGAGTTTCTGCGCGACGAGGTCACCCGGATTGTTGATGTCACTACCGAAGAGCGTGGCGCATTCGCGATGAAAATGGGCAGAAGTCTGGATCTGGATATTGATCTGAGTGATCTGGAACAGCTGAAAAAACTCGAAAAACTTGGGGCTTTAGGGGTGCTATCGCAACTCGAGGGTCTTGCCGATCTGGAAGCGCTGGAGATCCTTGGCGAGCCGGGTTCTGTCACCGCTGTATCGGGTTTTGGTACAGCGAATATGCAGGATTCGGTCAAACTGCAGGACGTCAGCGGTGATCTGGCCGCCTACTTTGGTGTGGATGAGGGTGTGGTGGTCATGGCTGTGCCTGACGGCTCTCCGCTCAAGGCCGGCGACGTGCTGCTGTCGCTGGCCGGCGAGCCGGTCCCCACAGCCCAATCGGCAGCGGTCACTGTGCGTCAGTCGGAAACGGATCTGGCGGTGAGTGTGTTGCGTAACCGCAGCACTCTGGAGCTGAGTCTGGCTCCAGGGACAATGATCTTTCCGAGTTCGGGTCTGATCCCCGGCGGCAGTGGCTCGATCAGTATCCACATCGAATCCGGCGCCGCGGATCATCAAGCGGACAAAGGCAGTGCCGACGATGACAGTTGACCAGACGCCGGTTTCGAACCCCTTGGACGCGCTGTCAGGATTGTTGGATAGTTTCTAACTCTTCGCATGTGGTTAACCATGCCTGTTCGGTGTCGTCCCTTTTTTTTCTCAAGCTGCCCGCTTCTTTCAACAGCTTATCCAGATCCACAGCCGGAAGGCTCTGGTAGAGGTCAGGGTCTGCAAGCCGGGTTTCCACTGATTTCAGTTGCTCAGCGAGGCTATCCAGCTGCTTTTCCAGTTTGCGGACCGCGTCCCTGAGCGGTTTTTCCCGCGCTCTCGCGGCGGCAGCTTCCTGACGTTGTGATTTGCGGCTGGCAGTCGGGTTTGCAGCCCTCGACTCGGTGCCCTGGTGCTGGTAAGCGCCACCGTTGCTGGTCGACTCAGGGCCTGAAACAAGGCTGGTCGTTGACCGATTGTGTGACTGAGCGTAGCTGTCCAGATTGCCCTTAAGGCGGGTGACCGTGTGATTTTCCACCAGCCAGAACTCATCTACTGTACGTTCCAGCAGGCTGCGGTCGTGGGCGACGATCACCAGTGCGCCAGCAAAGTTCTGCAGCGCCATGGCCAGCGCTTCGCGCATATCCAGGTCGAGGTGGTTGGTGGGTTCGTCCAGCACCAGAATTGCCGGCTTCTCTGCAGCCAGATGGGCGAGTACCAGTCGGGCCCGCTCCCCACCGGACAGCGTTGAGATCGGGCGTTCCACCTTGTCCCGGGAAAAACCCCAGGTACCGAGATAGTCGCGGCACCACTGTTCCCGCTGATCGGGCTGAGCGGTCTGCATGCTCGACAACGCGGTCGCATCGGGATGCAGATTCTCAAGCTGATGCTGGGCAAAGTAGCCGATGCTGGAATGCTGGCCACGCACCAGTTCACCCGACAGCGGCGCCAGGTCACCCACCAGACACTTTAACAGCGTGGATTTACCGGCGCCGTTTTCACCGAGCACACCGACTCGCGCTCCCGGTAGCAGGGAGGCTTTTACACTCGTCAGCACCGGCGTTTCGCCGTAACCGATACTCAGGTTATTCAGGCTCAGCAGTGGCTGCGACATCTTGTCCGGATCAGGAAACGTGAAGCGATAGGGTGAGTCTGCATAGACCGGGGCGACCGCTTCCATACGTTCCAGTGCTTTTAGTCTGCTCTGCACCTGTTTGGCTTTGCTGGCCTTGGCACGAAAGCGGCTGACAAATTTTTCGACGTGAGCGACTTCTCTCTGCTGCTTTGAGAAAGTGGCCTGCTGCTGCGCCAGCGCTTCAGCCCGCTGGGTTTCAAAGGCGCTGTAATTGCCTCGATAGGTATAGGCTTTGTGGCCTTCCAGGTGAATGATGTGGTCGACCACGTGGTCTAGAAACTCCCGGTCGTGGGCAATGGTGAGCACGGTTCGATCAGTGCGCTGCAACCACTGCTCGAGCCACAGCGTCGCTTCCAGGTCCAGATGGTTGGTCGGTTCGTCAAGCAACAGCAACTCGGCCGGAGACATTAGTGCCTGAGCGAGGTTCAGGCGGATTCGCCAGCCACCGGAAAAGTCGGCATAAGGTTTTTCCGCCTCGTCACCTGCGAAACCGAGGCCATAGAGGATTTCCCCGGCCCGTGCGGTGGCGGTGTAAGCGCCCAGATCATCAAGCGCTCCGTGCAGCTCGGCAATCGCCATATTGTCGCCGGCGGCCTCCGCCGCCGCGAGTTTGCGCTGGGTTTTACGCAGTTCTTTGTCGCCGTCTAAAACGTAGTCGATGGCGATCCGATCACTGACTGCCGGGTCCTGCGCCAGATAAGAGATCCGCCATTCCCGCGGCATGTTCAACTCGCCGCTGTCGCTGTGCAGGCGGCCGAGGATCAGTTGGAACAGAGTCGATTTGCCAACTCCATTGCGTCCCACCAGGCCAACCTTGTGACCCGCGTGCACGGTGAGAGAAAGATCTTCGAAGAGAGGAATCCGGTCTCTTTCGAAACTTAAGCCGGTAATCGTCAGCAAGTGCCTGAACCCGTTGCGTCTGCTCGTTATTGCGCAGCAAAGCTGCGTCCTCTGGCGCGGCAGATTAGGCGGACAGCGGGCGTTCGTCCAGCGATGTGGGAACTTCACAGGTGGCAGGTGCAGCAGCCGGTCGACGCCGCAGGTCGTCTACGGTTGTCGGCGAAGCTTTCGGCTGAGCGTCGATCCATTTGATCAACGAGCGCCACGCGGGGGTTTCTTTACGCGCTGCGCGGGAGTCGAGCATGTCGACGACGCCTTTGCCGAGTTCGACGGCTTCGGTGTATACGGGGCTGTCGCGGAATGTGGCGACCGCGGGTACGTCCAGACAGCCCAGGAAATGCTCGAGCTTGGCGTGAGTTTCGGTGTTGGGCTGGATCCGGTTGGCAATGACACCAACGGGTCTCGGTGAATTCCGGAATGCCCGATGGGTGAGCAGGGTGGTAATAAACTGACCACCGGCGCGAATGTCGATCGCCGACGGCAGCAACGGCACCAACACAACATCGGCCTGTTTCAGCAATGCTTCCAGATCCCGGTCCCTGGCATTGGAGTGGCCGTCGACGATCACCCGCTCGGCACTTGCCGGCAGGCGGTGCTGAAAAGTGTGGGTCTGGTACATGTGGGTGCGCTGGTGTGCGGCAACCAGCTGCACTGGTGGGAGTTCGTCGCTGCGTATTTCCGTCCAGTAGGTGCTCGATGCCTGCGGGTCGTTGTCGACCAGGGCTACCGAGTAACCGGCGCTTGCATAAGCTACCGCCAGATTGGTGGCGATCGTGGTCTTACCACAGCCGCCTTTGCCGTTGATCACCAGAATACGCCGAGTAGTCGCGTCCATTTTATCGCTTCCCGGTTGTCGTAATGCGGCTCTCTATTTCTAGTTGAACGTTGCCGAAGTGAACGTTCTGCGCGGGTCACCCGAACGCTGGAACTTTGTTGTCTGCAGCTTCGCCGCAGCTGATCCGGCCGGAGCAACCGGGCAATCCCGGATCGCGTCTGGCGTGCGTTGTCGACCGGACGGTGCTGCGTATATTCGCAGCTTGATCGTCCGACGGGTCAAAGCGCGTGAGAGCTCTGCTTAGTTGAGTCGGAACGTGTTCCGGCTCCAGGCTGCGCGACTGTCGCAACTGGGATTGGCCAGTTGGCCTAACCACAATTGCTGAGAGAAGTACAGCCTCCCTTTCTTTATGGCTCGAACTATAGCTACGGCCCTGGTCAAAAACCAGTGGAGATAATCTGCAGAATTAGCGTAAACAAGATCAATTGAAACAATTAGTTACAACTGGGTTCTAGAGCAGAAGTTGGCTTTCTCAGGGGGTCAATTCGACCAGTCTGCGGTCACCGGCCAGGGCAAAATACTGGCGGTTGGATTTGAAGCCGACAGCGACAATTGCAGCGCCGGTGGCATGCATGGGCTTGCGGGCTTTCATATCCTATCTGTCAATAATTTTGCCACTTTGTACATTCCACCGTCGTGCAGTTTCGTCATCACTGCCGGTCAGCGCAAAACGTCCCTGGGCAGCCACGGCAACACTGCCAACCACACCGTCATGCAGCGCTGTGTGCAGAAGGTCGCCACTGCAGGCATGGAAAATTACCGCGCGGTGATCGTTCAGGCCCATCAGCACGCCGCCCCCAGCAGGTAACGCAGTGACAGCCATGACCGCTGCGGGGTTTGTCCAGCCGGCGAGCGCGGCACCGCTGGCTGCAGTTGCTGAGGGCCTCAGGCCCTCAGACGGTCAGCGGGAACCCGCCCGCCACTGCAGTGCCGAGGCTATGATGATGGCTGCGAAACCGACCAGAGCCCAGCCAGGTATGGTCAGGCCCAGGAACTGCCAGGAAACAGCAGCACAGTCGCCGGTTCCCTGTGTCATCAGTTGCAGCACCTGGCCAAGTGGGAAGTTCTCAAACAGATAATCCATGCTCGGACCGCAGGCGGGAACCTGATCCGCAGGTAGACTCTGCAGCCACAGCTGGCGGATCGAAAAGCCGCCGCCGACCAGACTGGCAATGATGGTCAGCAGCGGATAGATGCCCCAGCGCGGGTTGTGCATCAGACCGGCGAATGCGATGACCCCGGCAAAGAAAAACCAGACCCGCTGCATCAGGCACAACGGGCAGGGCGCCATCCCGAACGCGTGTTCCATAATCAGCGCGCCACACAACAGCGCACCGCACAACAGCACCGTGATGCTCGCCAGAGCTTCCGCCTGGCTGCGGTATACACCGGCCATCATCGGACGTTGACCACGACTTTGCCGATAGCCTGGCGTTCGGACAGGCAGCGCAGCGCCTCCGCATACTGCTCCAATGAGAACTCTCGGCCAACCAGTGCCTGGATCTTGCCGGCACTGTGGAAGTCCAGCACCTGCTGCAGATTTTCCCGGGCTTCGGTCGGAAAGCGGGCTGACCAGGAGCCAAAGAACACTCCGACCAGCTGACAGCTTTTCAGCAGAATCAGATTGATTGGCACTTTCGGGATATCACCGGCGGCAAAGCCGATCACCAGAATACGCCCGTACCAGTTGATGCTGCGCATGCACTGATCGAACAGCGCACCGCCCACGGGATCGTAAATCACATCCGCGCCTTTACCGTCTGTCAGAGCCTTGACCTTGTCTTTGAGTTCGCCGTCACTGTAGTCGATCAGCTCATCCGCCCCTGCCGCTTTCGCGGCGGCCAGTTTTTCTGCGCTACTGGCTGCAGCCAGAACACGGGCGCCCATGGCTTTGCCCAGCTCTACCGCGGCCAGACCAACTCCCCCTGCGGCGCCTAGAACCAGCAGAGTTTCCCCCGGCTGCAGGTCTGCACGCTGTTTGAGTGCGTAGTACGAGGTTCCATAGGTGGTGCTGATTCCGGACGCCTGAGCAAAATTCATGCTCTCGGGTATCCGTAACAGCGCTTTATCGCGGACCACCACCTGCTCGGCGAATCCTCCGACACCGGTGGCTGCGAAAACCCGTTCGCCCACTTCGAAGCCTGCCACGCCATCTCCAAGGGCGGCGATCGTGCCGGCGAGTTCGCCACCGGGCGAAAACGGAAAAGGCGGCTGGCTCTGGTATTTCCCGGCAATCATCAGCACGTCCGGGAAGTTCAGCGCACTGGCGTGAACGTCGACGAGCACTTCACCGGTGCCGGGCTGGGGAGCGGGAATATCTTCCAGCACCAGACTTTCGGGGGGTCCATAGGCTTTACAAAGTACTGCTTTCATCAGGTCCTGAGTATTGTGGAAAACCTGCAAGGGTACTGGTCGATCCTGCAGCGTCAACTATCCTTCGACAGATAACAGCATTTGAGCAGTCAGATGGCCCGAAATTGCCGATTTCTGAGGGATTTCCGAGGGTGCGGTCGCCCCTCTGAGAGGATACTGACGCTGCTGGCTGTTTTCAGCCTTGTCCTGGGGTCCGTGGTCAGCGTGTTAGAAACAGCCGTGGCAGATGAACGTGAGGAAGGCGATGCGATGATTGACGACCTGATGTTCACCAACTTTGTTGTTGAGCGCTGAGCCATTCAATCGCGTGCTGTTGAATCTCCGGGAAGTACACGTCGAAGTCCTGCTGCAGATCATTGATCAGTCCAGGGACATCCCGGGACAGATGTTTGTCTAGGTCCTGGCGGCGCAGTCGGCGGGTTACTGAGCGCATTCCGCGCTCGACGGACTCCCATTCGAGATAGCTGGTCAGCAGATCGTTACCCACCATCCATTGGAAGAATTCCTGTCCGCGTACCGGCAGATGTGCGTCGCTGGCACCGATATGCTGATAGGTCTGTTGTGCGAACGCGTTCAACGGCTGCTCATGGTGATCGTGCCAGGCATGTGCCAGCAGATGATCCGCGACGACGTCGACCAGCGGTGGCGCCAGACGACGCAGGACAGCCGGAAAACGATTGCAGCTGCGACGGATGGCGTCATTCTGGTTGCTGTAGGCATCGATGCGTCGATGCAGGCGCACTCCGACCCCTAGTGCGGCAGGTAGACTTTCGGACACCGGGCCTTTCAGGAAGTCACCGATAAACCCTCCGGCGATGAGCATCCGGGTTGCGTCAGCTGGCAGGTTGAGCTGGGTCGCCGCCTGTTCGGCGAGCAGGCAATGGGCCAGGAAGTTCACTGGAAGGCCAGATAGGCCTTGAGAAATTCGTCGAAATCGACGCTGTCCTGGGTCTCGATTTCACGCTGGCGGACCAGGGATTCTGCTGCCCCCTGCTGCATCTGCTGCAGCTGGTGTTCAGGCAGCGGGTGTTCGTTGAAGTAACCTTTTTGAGCAATTGACTGATTCATCGCAAAGCGGAAAAACGGCAGCTGCTGGCTGCGCATGATTGCCAGAACCCTGGCCGACGGGGTCAGTTCCGGCTCGTTCACTTTAGCCAGCTGTTCGCCCCAGGATTGACTGAAAGCTCTGCGGGTGCTGGTGCGGTCGAGCAGGTCAGCCAGCGGTCGGATAGCGGTTAGTAGTTCCCTGGCCCAGTCGTCGAGGGCAATCTGATCATGGTCCCGGTCCAGCGTCAGACCGGGTCGGCGACCCTCTTCCACTACCTTGAGTTGGTTGGCCTGCATCCTTGCGGATTCGGCTTCACTGTCCTGGGGGCTTTCGCACAGCAGGCAGTACAACAGGAAACTGTCGAGAAAGCGGATTTCTGGAGCATCGATACCCATCGGCAGAAAGGGGTTGAGATCCAGGCAACGAACTTCCACGTATTCGACTCCCTGGCTGATCAGGGCTGTTAGTGGCCTTTCGCCGGAGCGGATAGGACGCTTTGGCCGAATGGTGCCGTAGAACTCATTTTCGATCTGCAGGATTGCTGTATTGAGCTGGCGGTACTCACCGTCCACCTTGACCCCGATCGCTTCGTAGGGTGGATAGGTCTGAGTCAACGCCTGGCGCATGGTCCCGGCGTATTCTTCGAGACTGTTGTAAGACACATGCAGCAGACTCTGGGCATCACTCTGATAACCCAGGCGGCCCATTCTCAACGAGGTCGCATAGGGCAGATACAGCGATCCTTCGTCGAACACTTCCAGTGGATGGGCTCGATCTTTCACGAAGCTCTTGCAGATGGCGGGTGAAGCACCGAACAGGTAAATCAGCAGCCAGGAGAAGCGTCGAAAATTCCGGATCAGCCCGAAATAGGCGCGGGTTCGCAGATCCTGATCCAGCGCCACCTTGTGATGATCGGCATAAGCCTGCCAGAAGGCGTCGGGCGCGGAAAAGTTGTAGTGAATGCCCGAAATGGTCTGCATCAGACGCCCGTAACGATTGCCGAGGCCCAGACGGTAGACGGTTTTTGCGTTGGCAATGTTTGCGCTGCCGTAGCGTCCAACCGGAATGTCGCTGTCTGCGCCCATCATGCAGGGCATGCTGGACGTCCACAGCAGCTCGTCTTTCAGGTTCTGGTAGACGTAGCGGTGTACGTTCTCCAGCTCGTCCAGGGCACTTTCGGTGTCGTTGTGAACGCCGGTGATCAACTCCAGCTGAGCTTCGCTGAAATCTGTGGTGATCTGCGGGTGGGTGAGCGCTGAACCCAGTTCGACTGGGTGCGGTCGCTGCGACAGGCGGCCGTCGGCGCTGACCCGCAGACTTTCTTTCTCAATGCCTCGTTGCAGCGCGTTGATGGCGCCGGGCGCATCACGCAGTGCGACCAGAATCTGAGGGTCCAGCTGCCCGGTTCGATCCGCCACTGCCACTCTCCTGGCTGGGCCCGGTCGACAACGACCGGGCTGGGTTAGCTAGAGATCCTGAACCGGACCAGCGTCGATAATGGCCTGATCAACGTCGTACTTGGTGAAATTCTCAATGAATTTACCAATCAACGTTTTTGCCGTTGCATCGTAGGCGTCTTTGTCTGCCCAGGTATTTCTGGGGTTCAGAAGCTGATCGTCAACACCTTCGATGCTGGTGGGAACAGCGAGATTAAAGCCAGGCAACTGCTGGGTTGGTGCATTGTCTAAAGCCCCTGACTGGATCGCGTTAATGATTGCCCGGGTGGTTGGTATGCTGAAGCGCTTGCCAATGCCGTAGCCGCCCCCGGTCCAGCCGGTGTTAACCAGAAACACTTTCGAGCCAAAGTCTTCGATCCGCTTGATCAGCAGGTCCGCATAGACGCCGGCTGGTCGCGGGAAGAACGGTGCCCCGAAACAGGTTGAGAAGGTGGTCTTGAAGGCTTCCGTTGAGCCGACTTCGGTCGAGCCCACCTGAGCCGTATAGCCGCTTAAGAAGTGGTAGGCGGCAGCCTCTTTAGACAGTGCCGCCACCGGAGGCAGCACGCCACTGACGTCGCAGGTCAGAAAGATTACGTAACCCGGCTCGCCACCCCGATTATCGGGCACCTTGGCTTCAATATTATCGCGTGGATAGCAGGCCCGGGTATTCTCGGTCAGAGTTGAGTCGGCGTAGTCGGGGACCCGGGTTTCCGGGTCAATCACCACGTTTTCGACAATCGCGCCAAACGAGATCGCATCGAAGATTACCGGCTCATTCTTGCGGGTCAGGTCGATGCACTTGGCATAGCAACCGCCTTCAAAATTAAACACGGTGCCTTTGCCCCAGCCGTGTTCGTCATCACCGATCAGGAAACGATCCGGGTCTGCGGACAGAGTGGTTTTGCCGGTGCCGGACAGACCAAAGAACAGGGTCACATCACCACTTTCGCCCATATTTGCTGAGCAGTGCATTGGCAGCACGTCTTTTTCTGGAAGCAGGAAATTCAGCACGGAGAACATCGACTTTTTCATTTCGCCCGCGTAGCGCATCCCGGCGATCAGGACCTTGCGCCGGGCGAAATTGATCATCACTGTGCCATCGCCGTTGGTGCCATCGCGCTGCGGGTCGCAGATGAAACCGGGCGCGTTGACGATCTGCCAGACTTCTTTGTTGTGCGGATTGTAGTGATCGGGCGTGATGAACAATGCCTTGCCGAATAACCCATGCCACGCATATTCAGTGGAGACTTCAATCGGCAGGTAGTGCTCTGGATCAGCGCCAACGTGCAGATTAGAGACAAAGGTCTCGCGATCTTCCATGTGCAGTTGCACCCGGTCCCACAGCGCATCGAAGACTTCACCGCCGATCGGCTGATTGATCGCGCCCCATTCGATGCTCTCTGCGGTGGAGGGTTCTTCGACAATGAATCTGTCGCGGGGCGAGCGTCCGGTGCGCTCGCCAGTCTGAACGACAATTGCACCATTGCTGGCGAATTGACCTTCGCCGCGCAGGACCGCCAGTTCGGCGAGCAGGGTTGATGAAAGGTCCACGTAGGTGGTGTTCTTCGACGTTGAATCGATGTCGACGGCCATAATAAAAAACTAGTGTCTTCCCAAAGGGCGATTATGCCAGACCCGAAGGTGATCTCATAAGCCCTTTGTAAGCACTGCTGGTGGATTTGACGCAGGGCTGTATATCCGGGGCTTTAACAGTTTCGGGCCAGTTCAGCCCGGGAGCAGGTCGCTTCCGGACCTGGTCAGGGGCGCTCAATGAATGGTGTCGCTGCCCGGATCCAGCAGCATGTGAATGTCTACCGGTTGGTAATCGTAGCTTGCCCCGCAGATTTCGCAGGTCACATTGATCGAACCGCGCTCTTCCAGCAGTGACAGGATTTCCTCCCGGGGCAGGGAGCGCAGAGTATTGCTTGATCGGGCGCGGGAGCAGGAGCAGTCGAAGCGAAGGTGTCTTGGAAGGTGCACAGTGATGGTGTGCCCGGCAAAAGTCTGGCTCAAAAACAGCTCCGGCTCGAGTTCCGCCAGCTGTTGGAGGCTCAGCTGGGCAGCCTGCTGGCGAATCTGCGTCCACAGCCTGTCGTCACTTTCAAGGTGCATGTCGGTGGCCAGATCATCGCTGGGCAGGCGCTGCAGCAGCAGGCCGGTGATGCTGGTCTGGTCGTCAGCTGCGAAGTAGAAGTGGGTTGGCAGCTGTTCGCTGTTGGCAAAGTACTTATCCAGATTCGCCGCAAGACTGTTGCCAGTGAGCTCAATCAAACCCTGGTAGGAAAAAGGCTGATCGGAGTCTCGGGCAGCGGGCCGGGTCATCGTGATGGTGAGCTGGCCGCCACCAAGCAGATCCTGGAGCTGGGTTTCGGTTGGCGCGGCAGCCTCTTCGGGCCAGCGCGCGATACCGCGCAGCAACGCCCCCTGCCGGCATTCAGCCAGCACTGTGGTCAGCGGACCAGAGCTGCGTGATTGCAGTGATACGGCGCCGTCAAACTGGATGCCTTCACTGACCATAGCGACCGCGGCCAGCATTTCACTGAGCAATCCGGCGACGCCTGGCGGATAGTCCTGGCGCGCTCGAAACTCGTCAAGGACTCCGCTCAAGCGCACCCACTGGCCGCGGATTGGCGCGTTGGCGAAGCTGAAGCGGTGCAGTCGGTCAATGCTCAAGGTGTGTCTGTCTCCGCTCAAGGCTGTTAATCCGCTCAAGGCTGTCTAATCCGCTCAAGGCTGTTAATCCGCTCAAGGCTGTTCAAACGTCTCGCCTTTGAGCTTTTTCAGTTCGCGGCGGTCGCGTTTTGATGGGCGGTGTTCGGGCATTTTCAGGCCGGCGCGTTCCATGCGTCGTCGGGCTACTTCGGTTTCCCGTGCTTCGATGGACTCATCTGTTTCCCGGTACAGCTCCCCGGCTGCGGTGGCGTTGCCGCGCTTATCGCTCAGTCCGGTCACCACGATTGTCTCAGCCGTCCAGCCGCGACGAATGGTCAGTCGGTCACCGACTGCCAGCTCTTTGCTGACTTTGGGCCTTGTGGTCTGATCGTTGCTGACATTGACCAGGTGATAGTCGACTTTGCCGCCTTCGATAGCCGTTTTCGCCTGGGCGCGGGTTTTGAAAAATCGTGCCGCCCACAGCCAGCGGTCGAGGCGCACCGGGCTATTCATGGGTCAGCAGATCCTGGAAGTCATGCAGGGCCGGGAAATCCAGCCCCTCCCTGTGTGGTTTGTCCGAGTCCGGCTTGGCAATTGTCAGCAGATGGGCAATGCCGAACTCGGCTGCCGCAACTAGCACCTGATGATTGTCGTCGATGAGCAAGGTCCTTTGCGGATCGAATGGGTGTTCGTCCATCAGGCGCTGCCAGAACCGCTGGTCTTCTTTGGGGGAGCCGTAGTCGTGACAGGAAACGGTTTCATCAAGTCGACGGATAAGGTCGGCGTGCTCATTTTTAATGTTCAGACTGTCCCGGTGGGCATTGGTGACCAGCACAGAGCTCTTGCCGTGTTTGCGTAGCCAGTCGAGAAACTGCTCGGCGGAAGGACGGTAGGCAATCAGCTCTTTCAGTTCATGGTGCAGTTCAATCACATCCAGACCAGTGAATTCGGCCCAGTAGTCGAGGCAGTAGAACTCAAGTTTACCTTTGGTTTCATCCATGTGGGCAAAAAGGTGAGACTCAGAGTGTGCCAGGGGCAACTGGTGGGTCTGACTGTGACGTTCCGGGAGCAGATTAGTCCACAGGATATTGTCGTAACGCAGATCCAGCAGGGTGCCGTCCATGTCCAGGAGTACTGTGTCGATTGATTCCCAGCTGACCATCGGGCTGCTCAATACGCGGTGCGCGTATAATAGCGGCTTTCCAACTTTGAAAGTTGAGGCGACGTGCCGGTACCTGAAATCAAAGAAATTCGCACCATCGCAAAATCCAGATTCTTCCGGATCGAAGAGATGGACCTGGAGTTTGCCAACGGCGTTGAGCGCACCTACGAGCGTCTGCCCGGATCCGGCACGCCGGCGGTCATGGTGGTACCGGTGACCGAGGCCGGTGAACTGCTGCTGATCCGTGAATATGCGGCCGGTTTCCACGAAATTCAGCTGACGCTGGTCAAGGGGGCTGCAGAGTCCGGTGAATCACTCGAAGAAGCCGCCAATCGTGAGCTCAAAGAAGAAGTTGGCTTTGGCGCTAAAAGCCTGCAGTTCATCCGTAAGCTGAACCTGGCACCCGGACACATGGGCTTCACCATCAATGTTTTTCTGGCACAGGGGCTGTATCCTGAGCAGCTGCCAGGCGACGAGCCGGAACCGCCGGAAGTTGTCAGGTGGCCAATGGCCCGCTTCGATGAACTGATCAGCAGTGATGATTTTCGCGAAGCCAGGGCGATTGCCGCCCTCTGTCTCGTTCGCCAGCATCTTGATTCGACTGGCGGGAACTGAAACTCCGCTCTACCGTCTCCAATACAGGATTCTTATGGACACAAAACTCACAGACGCGCTCATCGAGCTGACGCGCCGCGCCGGCGACGCCATTCTGGAAATCTATCAGACTGATTTTTCGGTTGAGACAAAGGGTGACGACTCGCCGTTGACCCAGGCCGATCTGGCTTCGCACCGGACCATTGTTGAAGGCCTCAGCGCGCTGACGCCGGATATTCCTATCTATTCAGAAGAGTCCGAACCGCCGGATTTTGCCACCAGACAAAGCTGGACGCGCTACTGGCTGGTCGACCCGCTGGATGGCACCAAAGAATTCATTAATAAAAATGGCGAGTTCACCGTGAACATCGCGCTGATCGAAAACCATCAACCGGTCTTCGGCGTGGTAGGTGTGCCGGTCCAGGACGTGGTTTATACCGGCGACGCTGAACTGGGTGCGTTCAAGTACACGGCCGCTGGCCGTGAGACCCTGACCGGTCGCAAGATGGGCGATGGCGGCGTTACTATTGTGGCCAGCCGCAGCCATGGCGGCGAGCGACTGGAGAGTTACCTGGAGTCACTCCAGGCTGAATTTGGTGAGGTCGCACGGACACCGGTTGGCAGTTCTCTGAAGCTGTGTATTTTAGCTGAGGGCGCGGCGGATTTTTATCCTCGCCTCGGGCCCACTTCGGAATGGGACATTGCTGCTGCAGACGCAGTGCTCAGAGCAGCCGGGGGTGCTGTATGGGCGGTGGACGGTTCTGACCTCGACTACAACAACAAAGAATCCATCCTCAATCCGGAGTTCTTTGCGGTGTCTGACGGCGGCTTTCCTTGGCGGCAGCGTCTGCCCGCTGTGCCGGACTGATACCGTCTGAATCCAACTGCAATCCACTGACAAGACGACGAACGAATCGCGGAGGCAATCATGTCCAGACCCATACCTGTACCGACGCCGGAAACGGCACATTTCTGGGAGGGCACCCGGGCCGGAGAGCTTCGCCTGCAGCGCTGTGATGACTGCGACCATGTGTATTTTCCGCCTCGGCCATTCTGCCCGGGCTGCAGTTCCAGGGCCGTTGCCGTTTTTGCGGCGAGCGGCCGCGGCGCGCTGGCCAGCTATGTGATCAGTGAACGGCCTCACCCTGCGTTCGAAGGACCTTATGCAATCGCGCTGGTGGAACTCGAAGAAGGCCCGCGGATGATGTCGAACATTGTTGAATGCCCCCAGACGCCTGAAGCCCTGGTGCTGGATATGCCGTTGCAGGTGACTTTTGAAACCCTGAGCGACGAGATATCACTGCCGCTGTTTCGGCCAGCCGACGGAGAAAAATCATGAGCCTGCCACAGGTTGCCGTGGTGGGGGCTGCAGAGACCACGGAACTTGGCAAAGTGCCTGGGATGAGCCAGCTGCAGCTGCACGCGGACGCGGCTCTGAACGCCTTTGCAGATGCCGGGATCACCGCCAGAGACATTGATGGCGTTGCCACCGCGGGTGAGTCACCAACTGCTGTCGCACACTATCTCGGCATCACCCCCAGTTGGGTAGACGGCACCGCGGTCGGCGGCTGTTCGTTCATGATTCACGTGCGCCACGCGCTGGCAGCGCTGCAGACCGGCCAGTGTAAAACGGTACTGATCACCCATGGCGAGAGTGGTCGCTCTGGAATCGGCCGCGGTGGTTTTCGTGGCAACGCGTCGTCACTGCAGGGCCAGTTTGAGACCCCATATGGGCCCATGGGCCCGCCCACGATGTTCACCCTGCCGGTGCTGCGGTTCATGAAGGAATATGGCTTGAGCCATGAACAGCTGGCCATGGTGGCGGTGGTTCAGCGGCAGTGGGCGGCGATGAACCCCCGGGCAACCTTTCGGGACCCGATCACCGTCGAAGATGTACTGAACTCCCGCATGATTGCGTATCCCTTCCACCTGCTCGAATGCTGTCTGGTCACCGATGGTGGTGGTGCGCTGATACTGACGACCGCGGACCGCGCTGACGATTTCCCGCAGCCGCCTGCCTACATTCTTGGGACTGGCGAGAGCGTCGAAACGCCGATGATCAGTCAGATGGAAAATCTCTGCAGTTCGCGGGCGTTTTCCGTGGCTGGTCCGAGGGCTATGGCGGACGCCGGAATCAGCCATGCGGATGTCGATCACCTGATGATCTACGATGCGTTTGCACACCTGCCGATCTACGGACTGGCCGATCTCGGTTTCTGTGAGCGTGGTGACGCCGGGGCATTTATTGCCGAAGGCAATACAGCGCCTGGAGGCCATCTGCCGACGAACACGAATGGTGGTGGTCTGTCGTATATGCATTCGGGTATGTATGGGATGTACGCGCTGCAGGAAAGCGTCCGGCAGATACGCGGCAATGCTCCGGCACAGGTAGGTTCCTGCGAGGTCTCTGTGTGCCTGGGCGTGGGCGGCATGTTTGGTGCCAGCGGTTGCGTGGTCTTTGGGCGTCAGCCTCGCTGAACGCACAGTCACGCAGTACATTGAACTGAACCAATCAGATGGGAAGTGGCGTAAAAACTCTATCAGAGCAAGCTGCAGGGGTGCGGAGGGAAGTTGGCCTCACTAGCCGGAACCGATGTTCGTGCGTTCGCCCTGCCGAGGAGAAGTACACTGTATGTACATACAGTCCCGGCTAGTGAGGCTGCTCAAGATACCAAAAAAACCCTGCAAAAAAACCCCATCTATCCACCTTTATTGTTCTTCAGAACGCAAAACCCAATGACATCAAGACGTTAGCGCTTGCGATTCCATACTTCCTTCATTTTTCGCCATGTCCGGCTGATCTCACCACCGAATCAGCGTCAGGATTACAATCGGGTTACAGCAAAACAGCATCACAGAATTGCCGCTGCCAGCAATCAATGGTTCTAATGGGGGGTGCGGTCAGGCGTTAACGCCACCGGGACATGGACATACCGCCTCATAGGCTTGCTGTTTGAAGCAGAGCGTCGCAAGAGGGACACATAGCCGGGGACCCCGAACCGATGATTGGTTGGTTGGCTGTGGCACGGGAGTCGGAACATTCCCTGTAGGTGATGGATTCCGTATTGATTCCGCATTAAGGAGAAGTCCATGAACGGACCGCAGGAGCGGTATGAGCGATCAGACGATAGGGCGGCGAAAATGATCGCGTTTCTCAGCCCATACTTGTTCTGGGCTACGGTTGGTGCGATTGCTGCGGGGATCGTGGTTCTGAACGGTTGATCAGGGTGCGTGTGCTGTTGGAGTGAACTCGCAGTGCTCACATTGCCGGAGGGCTATAGCGCCAGCGGCGTCATCAGAACGCAGACAACGTTACAGTGCAGTCGCGAATTCCCGTCTGATCAGCCACTTCAGTGCCATGTCGTAGTCTTCGAACATCTCGCAACCGCTGACTGCGCAGTTCAGCCAGTAAACGGCTGCGCACAATTCTTTGTTCATATCATGGTCTACGACAACGGCAATACTGGCGCTGCGGCATTTCCCGAAGTGTTCGATGATGTAGCGATTGAAAGGTTTCAGCGCAGCCTCTTCCAGGGCTAGCCGCATATCTCGGAGGTCGACCAGCAGTGGCAGCGCTGGATCGTAGTCAGCGTGATCGTGCAGATCGCGAGCGGTCTCAAAAATCTCGACCAGATCCACCTGTTCGGAGATCTGTACCGTGACGAGTCCTTCATCTGGTGTGATGTGAAACTCAGAAGCCATCTTTGTCCTTGCCGGGTCAGTTGCTCTTTGTGTCGATTGTTGTTCACCCATTACAGCAACAGGCTAGATGGAGAATGTTAGTCAGTCAGGGAAGCCGGAAATGTGAGCCAGGTGGCATTAAGATTCCGGTAATGCAAACTTGTGACAAAATCCCACAGGGAGCACATTGTTTTGGAGAGGCATTCACCGTGAATCCGGAAATAGTGCAGCGATTTGCCGACCTGGCAGGTCTGATTAAAGCGCACAGCGCTGAAGCTGAGAGTGCGGGGAAACTGTCCCGGCCGGTCGTGCAGGCATTGCTTGAGGCCGGTATCGCGCGGCTTTATCTGCCGGCATCGCTTGGCGGCCTGGAGGCTGATCCGCTGACAGTAGCGGCAGTAACCTCGAGCCTTGCTCACAGTGATACCGCTGCGGCCTGGTTTGTGATGGTTGCCAATGCTTCCCGGCTGATGGCCCAGTACTGGTCTGCTGATCTGGTCGAAGAGCTCTGGAAGGACGATCCGGATCTCATTATTGCTGCCAGCGGCAACAAGCCATTTACAGCGACTCCAGTTGCCGGTGGCGTGTTGGTGGATGGTGTGAACAGTTTTGTCAGCGGCTGTCATCATGCCAGCTTGCTGCTTTCACCCGTACATCTTGATGGCGCCATGGCGATGGCTCTGGTTCCCATGGCCGAGTGCGGCATCGAAGATAACTGGCGCTCCCTGGGTATGCGCGGCACCGGTAGCAATGACGTTGCTGCCGAAAAGGTTTTTGTCCCGGATACCCATGTGATCCCCATGCAGGATCCGCCCAGCGAGCGAAACCATCACTACCAGTCTGCGCTTTACCTGTGCCCCAGCCGGATTCTGTTTGCGACCTATGTGCCGGTGACACTGGTGCTGGCGGAGCGGGCGTTGGCAGAATTGTCAGATCTGGCGGAAGGAAAGACAGCTTATGCAGACGATCGCAAGCTCAAGCATCGTTCGATTGCTCAGATAAAATATGGCAAGGGTCTGGCAACCTATCGCGCCAGCCGTGAGTATTTTCACAGCGCGCTGGACGATGCCTGGTGCAGAGCGCAGCAGGGAATCAGTGCTAATGCGCAACAGAAAGCCGATCTGTATCTGGCTGGTACACATGCAGCCCAGAGCTCAGCTCAGGTAGTGCGTTGGGTGGCAGATGCTGCGGGCACCAGCGTGATCTATTCGGACAATCCGCTGGAGCGGATTTTTCGCGATATGGAAACCCTGCGCCATCATGGCTTTGTCAGCGAAAGCCGATATGGCAGCGTCACGCAGGTACTCTGGGATGCAACGCTGGACTATCAGCTGCTGCTGCGTTGACAGCTCTGTCAGGCCGTCGTAACCGTTAGCCGTCGTAGAACATATTGGGATGTAGACCCAGCAGAGTTCGTTCCCGGTCGCTGCGCGCACGAGCCAGCGCCTGCGCTGAAATCTGATTAGTTTCACTCGTCGACAGCACCCGCTGGGCAATGTCCCTGCGGCCATAGTGTGCCTGCAGAAAAAACCGGCCGCGGTCTCCTTGCCGAGTCGGCAGGCGGCGGTGCCAGGCGTCCGACACAAACAGGCAGACGTCACCAGCGCTGGCTGGCAGTGGCACGACTTTGCGACCCTGATAGTCGAGTTCGACATCATCATATTGTTCAGGCGGAGGTGGCGATCCTGATTTGTGGCTGCCGGGGATGACGCCGGTGGGACCGGAGTTGAGATCGCAGTCTTCAACGAAGATATGCGCACCGATTGCAAATACCGGGTAAGGGATCCGGTCGTCCCAGGGAATGGCTGGGTCCCTTGGAATGTGTGGGCCGGCATCAATGTGCCAGAAGCCGCCGCCGTGACCGCTTTGGTGTCTGGGGGGATTCCGCCAGCAGGTATTGGCAATCACATGACAGTCTTCGCCAAGCAGCGGCTCGATCACCTCAAGAATGGCCGGGTGAGCGATGGCGCGCTGAGCCAGCGCGCTGCGATTGAACATCTGATAGCGAAAGTCCTCGTCTTCAGCCGCCTCGCGCCGGTCTCCGGCTCGACCATCAGCCGGATAAGAGTCATAAACGCTGTGCAGCTGGCTGCCGAGCGCAGCTACCTCTTGTGCTGTAAATACCCCTTCAAGCAGCGTATATCCTTCACTTTCGAGCTGTTTGCTGGCGGCAGGTGCCGGATCTTTCCTGGGTAGCAGATAGCCTCGAACTCTCCGCAACATGTTCTTGCCCTGATCTCATGAGTGCTAGGCTAGACTGCCAGCCTGGGGTCAAGCAGCCAAGACCCTGCGCATCGCTGCGATTGGAGGGCGCGACTTACATGAGATTCATCATTTACGGTGCCGGCGGTATCGGTGCAACCATTGGTGCCAGACTGCATCAGGCAGGCTCGGAAGTAATGCTGATTGCCCGTGGAGAACATGGCCGGGTGCTACAGCAGCGCGGTCTGCGATTTGTGGCGCCGGACGGTGAATTTGAGTTGTCCATACCCTGCGTCAGCCATCCTGACGAGATCGGCTGGCGCGAAGACGACGTGGTGCTGCTGGCGATGAAGTCACAGCATACGATTACCGCGCTTGCGGATCTGGAGCGGACTGCACCCGCAATGCTGCCGGTCGTCTGCGCGCAGAACGGGGTGGCAAACGAACGTATGGCGCTGCGACGGCGAAGCCGGGTATACGGCATGGTCGTGAATCTTCCCGCGCTGCATTTGAATCCCGGTGAAGTCGTCACCCATGCCGCCGGTACCGGCGGCATTCTGGATGTGGGCTGTTATCCAGACGGAACTGATGAGGTTACGCATGCTATTGCCGAGCATATCAGCCGGGCAGGATTCAGCGTTCGCTCTGAAACAGACGTGATGCGCTGGAAGTACGCAAAACTGCTGATGAATCTGGGTAACGCGCTGCAGGCGGCGGTGACGCCGGAGCAGCTGGACCCGCAGCTAGAGCCGGATGCTGGGGCAGCTGAGGTTGGTCGGCGGCTGCGCCGTGAAGGGCTCGCCTGTTTTGCCGCTGCGGATATCGCCTGTGCTAGCCGGGACGAAGTGATCGAGCGTCATGAGAACACCTATCGCATGGCAGATATCGCCGGCTGGCCTCGGACCGGAGGTTCATCCTGGCAGAGTGTGCAGCGTGGTACCGGGGATATTGAAACTGACTTTCTCAACGGTGAAATATCACTGCTGGGCGGTCTTTACCGAATAGCCACGCCGGCCAATCGAGTCTGCCAGCAGCTGGCCGCGCGCATGATCCGTGAGCGTCTGCCGGTTGGCAGTTTCACCGGTGACCAGATTCTCGAGCTGATCGAGCAACACGCCACACATTGGGCTGCGGTGTTGTGAGTCGCTGACCAGATTCATGGCAGGGCCAATGGACAGCGAGCGTTTTTATCTCGGTAGTCGTGTCTGGTATGCCATCTGCTGGAGCTGCATGATCACGGTCAATCTGGTGTTCATGGTCCAGGTTGCAGGTCTCGATCCGCTGCAGATGGTGCTGGTAGGCACAGTGCTGGAGCTGTCGGTATTCGTGTTTGAAGTGCCCACCGGAGTGGTCGCTGACGTGGTCAGCAGAAGGCTGTCGGTGATTATCGGACATGCCATCATGGGCCTGGGCTTCGGCATGATTGTTATCTGGCCCAGTTTCGAAATGATCCTGTTGTCCCAGGTGATCTGGGGATTCGGCTATACCTTCATCAGTGGTGCCTATGCCGCCTGGCTGACTTCCGAGATCGGCGTCGACCGGGCCAACGCCACCTTTCTGCGCGGTTCACAGCTTGGTCATCTGGCCTCGTTTTTTGGCATTGTTGCAGCTGTTGCGCTGGCGCACCTGTCGCTCGCTGTGCCGATTGCGGTAGGTTCGGCAGGACTGGTGGTGCTGGCCGTGGCTATGGCCGTGTGGATGCGTGAGGATAATTTCTCCCGCGCAGCCGGAGCAGACAGAGACAGCTTCGCTGCAATGGCAGAGACTTTTAAATCCGGGGTTGGTGAGATCCGCGGTCGACCGGTGCTGTGGCTGATGTTTGCGATCACGATGGTCTATGGCATGTTCAGTGAAGGCATCGACCGCCTGTTCACGCCCTACCTGCTGGAGGATTTTGTGTTTCCGGATCTCGGCCCGCTGCAGCCAGTGACCTGGTGGGGCATCATTGCCGCGGTGTCGTCGTTGCTGGGTTACGCGTCGACGACGTATGCGCGACGCCGGGTCAAACTGGAAGACGGGGGCACCCTCACCCGGGCGCTGGCCGGCTGTATGCTGGCGATTTCGTTGCTCGTGCTGTTGCTGGCCAGTATCAGCGGGTTTGTCGCGGTGCTGGTCTGTTACTGGCTGATTGGTGCGCTGCGCTCAGTCTACGGACCGCTGATGACAGCCTGGCTGAATCGTCTGTTGCCGGAGGCGTCGCGCGCCACTCTGTTTTCGATGTTCGGCCAGGCAGATGCCCTTGGTCAGACGTTTGGTGGTCCCATCATTGGCGGCCTGGCGAAACTGCTGAGTATCTCGATTGCTCTGGGCGTCTCCGCGCTGTCGCTGTTACCGACGCTGCCGCTGTTTCGTCGGCTTGCAGTGGATCTCGCTGCCGATAGCGCGGACCGGTTCGATTCTGACACCGGGCCTTCGTGACCCGAAAGGCTGCCAATCAAACATAGGGAGATAGCGATGACCGATACCTACTGTTTTCTGCATTTGCGCGGAGCAGGCAACAACACTCAGCAACTTGAGCAGGATCTCATTGCTGTGCAGTCGCGTTGGCGAGAGCAGGGTGTTGAGATCTGGGGAATCTGGCGTGGCCTGTTCGGCGTGGCCAGCAATGAACTGATCGTGGTGGCGAGCGCTGCTGGAGATAGTCCGCAAGAGGTGTACTCGACAGAACTTGGAGCGTTGAAGTTGATCCGCTGTTCGCTGTTTAAACCTACGCTGCGACCTTCGTCCCGGGCTTCGCTTGAGAAGCCGGGTATCTACGTGTTTCGTTTTTTTTCGGTGCTGCCGGAGAACCAGGCAGAATTTGTAGAGCTGTCCGGCGACGCCTGGACAAGTTTTGAAGGTGCTCACGATTATGCTGCCGAGCCGCAGGGGCTGTTCAATGAAGTCAGAGAACCCGGCAACGACCCCGCGCTCGATATGCTTCTGGTCACCTGGTATGACAGCCTGCAATCCTGGCAGACTTCAAGATCGCCGGCGGATTCTGCCAGAGCACGCTTTGTCCGCCGTCACCAGTTGACGCAGCGGACCGTCGCGCTGGCGACCACGTTGCTCCCCGGGGTTTCAGCAGCGACCGATTGAGCGCATTCACCGACTCAACTGCAGCTATGGCGTAGAAGACGTTGGCCAGCTTGTGTGATGGTCGTCGATTACGAATGGATGGGCATGACGCTGTGACTCATGACGATGTTCGTGGGCGTGTTCGGCCTCGTCACTGACAGTTGTATCGTGGTGATGCTGATGATGCTGGTCATGTGTGTGCGGGTGGCTGTGAACGATGGCCTGGTGTTCGTGCACGAGAACTTCGATGTCCTGTTGCGGCCAGAGCCGTGACGCCATCAGCGTAAACAGCGAGATTGCACCGGCGAGTATGAGCGCGGTTGTCTCCACGCCGAGCCGGGCGCCCAGCTGCCCGGCAATAGGGTAAAAAACCAGCCAGCCGGCATGGGACAACGCAAACTGCGCTGAAAAGAAAGCAGTTCTGTCGGTGGGTCGTGAAGAACGTGTAACCACTCGTCCAGCCGGAGTCTGCACCAGGGACCAGCCGATACCAATCAGGAACCAGATTGAGATAACCCCGATAAAGTCCGGTCCGATGCTGATCAGCGCAACACCGAGTGCCATCAGCCCTCCACCAAACAGCATGACCGGACGGTCAGCGAGCTTGTTGAGCAGTCGCGGCAGGCTGAGTGCCGCGATCATCGATCCACCCCCGGATGCAGCCAGCGCAAAAGCGACGTGCGTTGACGTCAGGCCGAGGGAGTCTTTCATGTAGACGATCGTATTCACGATGATCATAGCGCTGGCTGCGGCGACACCCAGGTAGAGCGCAAAAAGACCCCGCAGTCGTGGAGTTTTCAAATAGGCCACCGTGCCAAAACTGATTTCCTGCCAGACTGAACCGGCTCGTTGAAATTTCTCGCGCAGGGGGAACGTGGTGATAACAATCAGCGCGGCTGAGCAGGCAAAGGCAAAAGAATTTGCGGCAAACAGGCCGCTGTACGTTATAGACAAAAGCGCAATTCCGGCAATCACCGGACTCAATAGATTCTCCAGATCGTAGGCAAGTCGTGACAGCGAAAGCGCACGCGTATATGTCGGCTCGTCGGTCAGCAGATCCGGAATGGTTGCGGCGAATACCGGCGTGAATCCTGCTGAGAACAGGTTCAGGGTAAATACCAAGGCGTAGATCTGCCAGACCTCGGTGACAAACGGCATCAGCAGAACCAGACCAGCGCGGATGATGTCCATTGTGATGAGGAAAGGTTTGCGTGCAAAACGATGGGCCAGACCGCCAACAACGGGTGCGAAGAACACGTAGGCCAGCATCTTGCAGGCCAGAGCGCTACCAAGAACGGCTGCCGCGTTGCCCCCCACCATGTCGTAGGCCAACAGGGTCAGCGCCACCGTTGACAGGCCAGTGCCCGTCAGCGCGATCACCTGAGCAGCAAAGAGTTTGCGGAATTCGCGATGATGCAGAGGATTCTGCGATTCTTGTGTGTGTGCTTCGACGATCATTGCGCGGCGAACCCTGCTGCCGGGAACTCACGCAGAAACTAACACATCAATTGCGTGAATCGGACCGGCAGCTATTGGGTCACGGTCACTGGCGCCAGGTGGCCATGAGTTGCTTAGGGCCGCGCAGCGTCATGGTCTGTTTCCAGTCGACGTTGATCGGATCGTCGAGTTCCAGGTCAGGCAGTCGTTGCAACAGTGCAGCGAGCGCTTCCTGAGCCTCGATGCGCGCCAGTTGTGCTCCCAGGCACAGGTGTATGCCGCCGCCAAACGACTGAACCTTGCTGCGCTCACGGGTGATGTCCAGACGCTCGGCATCTTTGAAGATCTCTGGATCCCGGTTACCGGCACCAAGCAGCGTCAATACAGAGCGACCTCTGGGGAGTTTGATGCCGCAGATTTCCTGATCCTCTAACGCCGCCCGGCCGGTAATCTGAACTGAACTGTCATAGCGGAGAAATTCTTCTACTGCGCCGGGCATCAGATCGGGGTTGGCTTTGAGAAGGTCCAGCTGATCGCGATTGCGGTACAACGCGATCAGGGCGTTGCCCATCAGATTGACTGTTGTTTCGTGGCCGGCAGCGAACAGCAGACCGATGTTGCAGACAAGCTCGTGTCTACTCAACTTGCCGTGCTCGGTTTCGCTGTTGACCAGCGCGGTAATCAGATCATCCTGAGGGGTGTTGCGGCGCTCGTCACATAACGCGGTGAAGTAGTCGGCACTCTCTTGTGAACTGCTGTTGGCTTCCGCGAGTTCCTCAGGTGTCATTGGCGATGGGTCTATCAGCCGTCCTGAAATTCGTGTGCCGCGAACAAATTCGTCCTGATCGGCTTTAGGAATTCCGAGCATGTCGCAGATCACGATAACGGGTAGTGGGTGGGTGAAGGCACTGACCAGGTCGGCGCTGCCGCGGGCAATGCAGTCATCAATGAGTTCGTGGGCGATGGCGCGGATCCGCTCACGCATTGCTTCGACTCTGCGGGCATCGAAGGCTTTGACTACGAGACTGCGCAGTCGGGTATGGTCCGGCGGATTTTTCAACAGCATGGTCTCCCGAAGATTACGCAGTGCAGCGTTTTCGTTCATTTCTGCCAACTGTTCTTCGGTGTACATGCTGTCATCTTCGTGGCCCATCGTGCGGCTGCGCAGCAGCAGCTGGATGTCCTGATAGCGGCTGAGGATCACCAGATTGGCGTCCGGCAGTTCAAGCACAGGGCTGCCTTCGCGCAGTTGTGCGTAGATCGGATACGGATCGGCAGTCATTTCCGGGGTGAACAGGGACTGCAGGCTGGGTTCAGCCACGATTTTCTCCAGGTCAGTTAGCCGACGCAGGTCGGCTCGAACCCGCATTGTAGCCCAGCGCGAGCGTATGGAAGCTTCAACAGTTGGCTTTTTTCTGAATCTGCAGGCGCTCGATTTCGGCGTCGAACTTTCGCGCATCTGCTGCGCTGTAGCCCTGGCGTTTGCGGTCACGCAGCGCTGTCAGCTGATTTTTTGCCTGGGTGCAGAGCTGCTCGGCCCGGCTCGCTCGCTGCGCCTGCTGGCTGCGTGCTCTGGCTTTCGCCTTACTGGCGGTCAGGCGGGTGCGCTGAAGACTTTTTTCCAGACTCGCAAGCGCTGCAATCTCTGCACTCGAGAGCGGCGGGATTGATACCAGATTGTGTGGCTGCGGTTGGTAGTGCTGCTGCTCGTTCTGGGGCGGGCAGATGAACTGTGAATACAGAACTGGTTCACCGTCGCGTTCACAGCGATAGATTGCTGCTGCGACAGGCGCAGTGCAGATCATCGAGAACAGGAGAAGGAGGTAGGGAGTCGGCATGCTGAGTTGCTCCTTGGGAGAAACTCAGCATCTGACAGGGATGCGGCTGCTTACAGTGGTCTTTTTGTTGCGCGGCTGTGCGACGATCAAGCGATCGTCATTGCGATGCCAGCCACTCGTCGTCAGAGCCTTCACTGATGTCGTCGAACATGAATGTGGACAGGTAACGTTCACCGGTGTCTGGCAGCATGACCAGCATGACGCTGCCTTTGGGGGCCGTTTCTGCGACTTGCAGGGCGGCAGCGAGGGTTGCCCCGGCTGATATACCAACGAAAATACCTTCGTTGCGGGCAAGTGCCAGCGCGGTATCTTTGGACACGTCCTGGTTAACAGGGACAAATTCGTCCGCGACTTCGGCATTCAATACCGCAGGAATAAAGTCCGGCGTCCAGCCCTGAATCATATGAGCGTTCCAGTCTTTCCCGGCCAGCATGGACGCCTGCTCCGGTTCTGCGCAGATGATCTTCAAATCCGGGCGAGCCGCTTTGAGAACTTCTCCGGCACCGGTCATCGTGCCGCCGGTACCCCATCCGGTCACCCAGTAGTCGAGACGATCACCGGCGAAATCCAGCAGAATCTCAGGACCGGTGGTGCTGCGGTGGTAGGCCGGATTAGCCGGGTTCTCGAATTGTCGGGCTAAGAACCAACCATGCTGTTCAGCCAGTTCTGCGGCGCGTTTCACCATGCCGCTGCCTTTGGCTTCTTTCGGAGTCAGTATTACTTTGGCCCCCAGGGCCCGCATGATCTTGCGTCGTTCGATGGAAAAGGTTTCCACCATGGTGGCGACAAAGGGATGACCGGTTGCGGCGCAGACCATCGCCAGCGCGATGCCCGTGTTGCCCGAAGTTGCCTCGATCACCGTCTGACCAGGCTTCAGCGCGCCACTGTCAGTGGCGTCTTTGATGATCGCGTAGGCCAATCGGTCTTTCACAGAAGCCAGCGGGTTAAAGGACTCAACCTTGACATAAATGTTGACGTGTTCGGGGCCGGTTCTGTTGAGCCGAACAATTGGCGTCCTGCCTATGGTTTCGAGAATGCTGTCGTAGATCACGTTTTTTCCCCAGTTTGGCGGCCTGATGGCAGTGACGATACCGCAATTGGGTCAGGCAGAGAAAGCGACAGATTTGTGAAGTTGGTCTTATAACGGTCGCGGGTGGCAACGAATAATTGGCGCTCTATCATTTCGTCGAGCACAACGCCGTGGAACTGGCAAACAAAGAGATTCTCAAAGACTGGACGCGGGTGGAGAACTTCCCCGTCGACGAGCGGGAGCACCGTAACTTTGAGTACCACGTGGTCAAAGACGTTGCCGCGGAACGAATCATGCTGACGATCAAGTGTTTCAATGAAGACGCGGAAACTGTGCGTCTGGACCCGACTGTCATTTCGGCGACGGCAGATCCGGAAAACTTCACCGATATTGCCGAGCGACGGGTCCGCCAGCTCTACAGCGACGGCCGGATCTGAGGCGCAGTTCGTCTGTTTCTGTCCGGGTTTCCCAGACCCGGTGATTCTGTCATCTTGAGGCATTCCTGCCCCGCCTCGAGGATCTGATGTTGTTCAGAGTATTGATGTCCTGCCTGGTGCTGCTGATCTTCAGCGCCTGTGGTTCAGAAACGTCCAACCTGGCAATTACGTCTGATTACGATGTGTTGATTCGCAACGGGCTGATCTATGACGGCAGCGGTGGGCAACCGTTCAGGGGCGACGTTGCCATTACCGATGACCGGATCGTCGCGGTGGGTAACGTCACCGGCGACGCGGCTCAGGTCATTGATGCGGCGGGATTTGCAGTAGCGCCGGGTTTCATCAATATGCTGAGCTGGGCGGTCGATTCGCTGCTGGTTGATGGTCGCAGTCAGAGTGATATCCGTCAGGGCGTTACGCTGGAGGTGTTTGGTGAGGGCTCCTCCCAGGGTCCGCTCATTGAGTCCATGCGTACTCAGATGCTGGCACGCCAGGGAGATCTCAAGTTTGACATCCCCTGGACAACGCTGGACGAGTATCTGCAGCATCTGGTGACGCGGGGTGTGGCAACCAACGTAGCGTCATTTGTGGGCGCCACCACCGTTCGGGTTCACGAGCTTGGTTACGAAGACAGGCCACCGAGCGACGAAGAGCTCGCCCGCATGCGCGGCCTGGTGCGTGCAGCGATGGAAGATGGCGCGCTCGGGCTCGGTTCCTCATTGATCTATGCTCCGGCGTTTTATGCCTCTACAGACGAACTCATCGCGTTGGCGGAAGTAGTGGGTGAATACGACGGCATGTATATCTCGCATATGCGCAGCGAAGGTAACCGGTTGCTTGAGTCTCTCGACGAACTGATCAGTATCGCCCGTCAGGCGGACGTCGCGGCGGAGGTTTACCATCTGAAGATGGCCGGTCAGAAAAACTGGAACAAGTTTGATGACGTGGTGCAACGCATCGAGGCTGCGCGTGCTGAAGGCCTGGCGATCACAGCGAACATGTACACCTACACTGCAGGTGCATCGGGTCTTGATGCTTCCATGCCCCCCTGGGTTCAGGAAGGCGGATTTCAGGCCTGGGCGCAGCGTCTGCAGGATCCTGCGATCCGTGCTCGGCTGGCAGCGCAGATGAGCACCCCTACTGACGAATGGGAAAACCTCGGCCTGGCAGCCGGTGCGCAGGGGATTCTTCTGGTCGGCTTTCGCAACGAAGCCCTGCGTAGATATACCGGCATGACCTTAGCCGCAGTTGCTGAGCAACGCGGTAGCGGCCCATGGGAGACTGCGATGGACCTGGTGGTCGAAGATGGCAGCAGGGTCGGTGTGGTGTACTTCCTGATGTCAGAGGAAAATGTTGCTAAAGGCGTGACGCTGCCGTGGCTCAGTTTTGGTTCTGATGCCGCGTCGATGGCTGCGGAGGGGGTTTTTCTGAAGACCTCCACCCACCCGAGGGCTTACGGCAATTTTGCTCGGGTGCTGGGAAAATATGCGCGCGATGACGCGGTGATATCACTCGAAGCGGCGATTCACAAACTCACAGCACTTCCGGCCCGTAACCTGAAGCTCAGGAATCGGGGCACGCTCGCTCCTGGCTATTTTGCCGACGTGGTGATCTTCGATCCCGCAACAATCACTGATCATGCCACCTTTGCCGAGCCGCACCAGTACGCCACCGGCGTGCGGGATGTCCTGGTGAATGGTGTGCCGGTATTGAGCAACGGCGAACATACTGGAGCTCTGCCCGGTCAGGTAGTCCGCGGCCCCGGCTGGCGGGGCTGGCAGAACTGAACTCAGATCGGGTCGTCGACGAGACTGAACAGCCAGGGGGCGAACACAACGGTCAGGAACAGCACAATGGGGATCATTTCTTCGGTCATCGTTCAGTCTCGATAGATGCGTATTCAATGACTTAGATGCCTGCTGTGGTCAGATCGGTTGCACTGGACCGGGAAAAAACCCAAAAAAAAGCTCCGGTGGGAGCCGGAGCTTTCGGGTGCTGCTGTCTGGGAGAGGTTGGGGACCTAAGATGAGCCAGCAGCTTCAGGGGATCGGTGGCTGGTCGCCGCTATCCTAGTCGCCGTTTTTGCCGCGACGATGTTTGCTTTTCCACTCGGCAACGCTGGCCTGGTGTTTCGCACGCAGTCGAGCGATCGTGTCAGCGTGCTGGTCTTTGAACGCGGCGATCTTTTCCCGTCTCTCGGCACGCTGCGCCTTCCGCTCTTGTTTGCTCAACCGGCAGACTTTGACCTTCTTGAACTTGCCGTGCTCGGGGCGATACACCTTGCGATAACGACACTGCAATCCGCTCACCGGCGGTTCGGCTGCAGCGTTGTCAGCAACTGTTGTGGTTGGCATTTCGGTCTCGCCGCCAACAACCGGAGTTTCCGGCACCAGGGGTACGCTGGGTGCGGGTGCCGGTTCAGCAGGGCAGAAAGTTTCGACCGGGCATCCTGCATCCGGTTCGGGCGCAATCACGAAACCGCTGCAGGCCCAGGTGGCGGTTGCGGGCGCACCGTTGATGCCGGCAACACACTCGCAGGCACATCCATTCTGAGCCTGGGCGGCTGGCGCGTAGCTGAACAGCGCCCAGAGGCACAGGGTCAAAACTGGTAGATGGGTTTGTCGAAACATCATCGCGAACTCCTGACTGACTAGATCCGGCTGTCGCTATCCGAACCACAAGATCGAGTTGCCACCTTAGTGATCTGCCGGAATGGGATTTGTGAACCGAATCACGAAAAGTCTGAGCATCTGTAAGAAGTTGTATCGGATCCGACAGGCAAATCTGATACTGCAAGTGTGTGGGGTTAGGGATCGCTAACGTTACTGGCTCGCGGTTGCTTACTCTTGGCCAACCTGGGTTGTGGGGAGGTGCGAAGTGTTAAGAACACCCCGGAGCCGGAGGGGAGAGGTAGGGGAGAGTGGCTCCGGGGCGTACCAACAGGGCGGACTATGCAGCTGGGTTTGTGAATGTGATGTGAAAAACTCAGGGTTCTTGGTCACGCTTATCTGTACCTGCAATCGGAGTCGGTTTTTTATGGTTCCATAACCCGGGGCTGAACCAGCTGCCGCTATGATAAAGAGGCGTTTCGTCTGTAACCCCCAATGAGGAAGCCGTGATCCGATTCATTGTCGCTGGTCTGTGTTCTGTGCTGTTGCTCCTGGCTGCAGCTGATGCCCACTGCCTTAATGCACCCACCCGTGCCCCCAACAGCATGGTGGTCTCCGCCAATGATACGGCTTCGATAATTGGCGACCAGGTAATGGTTGATGGCGGCAACGCAATGGATGCGGCAATTGCGACGGCGTTTGCGCTGGCGGTGACCCATCCGACGGCGGGCAACATCGGGGGCGGTGGCTTTCTGCTCTACCAGCCTGCCGAAGCCGATCCAATCGCCTATGACTTCCGCGAAACCGCGCCTACTGGATCGCATCCGGAAATGTGGCTTGAAGAAGGTGAGTACAGCTTTCAGCGGCATCACATGAGTCATATGGCGGTAGGGGTTCCAGGCACCGTGGCAGGTCTGCATATGGCCTGGCAGGAACATGGTTCCCTGCCCTGGAAACGTCTGGTAGAACCAGCAATCAAGCTGGCAGCTGACGGCTTCGTGGTCACCGACGGACTGGCCTCATCGCTGCAGCGGGCGTTGCGGCGGATGCAGAAGTATCCCGCGTCGATGGCGCAGTTCAGCAAAACAGGGGCCCCCTATGAAGCCGGCGATCTGCTGGTGCAGGCGGATCTGGCAGCCTCGTTGCAGCGGATTGCCGACGACGGCCCTGCAGGATTCTACCAAGGTAAAACGGCTGAACTGCTGGTCGCGGAAATGCAGCGCGGCGGCGGTCTGATCACGATGGCCGACCTTGCCGGCTATCAGGCAAAAAAGCGCGAACCTGTGCAGGGCAACTATCGTGGCTATCAGATTCTGTCGATGCCACCGCCCAGTTCCGGTGGTGTGGCCCTGATCGAAATGCTCAATATTCTCGAAGGCTTCGAGGTGGCTGACAGTGGCTTCGGCTCCGCGTTGACCATGCATCTGATGGCTGAGTCGATGCGCCGGGCTTACTCGGATCGAGCCAAATTCATGGGCGATCCAGATTTCAACGATCTGCCCATCGATCAACTGGTCTCCAAGTCGTATGCCGACGAATTGCGCGGCAGTATCAACCCGGAAAAAGCGTCAGTATCGTCGTCTGAGTCTTTCGACTGGCCTACCGAAAGCGAAGAAACCACCCACTTTTCAATTGTTGATAAAGACCGTAACGCTGTGTCGCTTACCTATACCCTTGAGTGGGGGTACGGCTCAGCGATTGTCGTGCCTGGCGGCGGTTTCCTGCTGAACAACGAGATGGGCGATTTCAACGCCGGCCCCGGTCTGACCAACAGCAGCGGATTAATCGGTACGCCTGCCAACCTGGCGGAACCGGGCAAACGGATGCTCTCCAGCATGTCTCCGACCATTGTGACCCGCGACGGTGAAGTCTTCATGGTGACTGGAACGCCGGGTGGTCGAACGATCATCAACACCGTCATGCAGACAGTTCTCAACGTCATCGATCATGACATGAATGCTCAGGCGGCCGTTGACTCCGGACGTATCCATCATCAGTGGTTGCCTGACAAACTCATCTATGAAAAAGGCGCCTTTTCCCCGGATACCCTTAAACTGCTGGAACTCAAAGGCCATCTGCTCGAAGCTCGTGATCGTCAGGGCGCAGCTGAGGTCATTGTCGTCAACGCCGAAGAAGGTCTGCTTGAGGCCGGCGTTGACCGGCGGGTTCCCGATGGAGGTGCTCGAGGGCACTGATTAGTCGAGCGAAACGCTCAGCGGAATTGTGGTTCCGGGGTTGTGGTCCATGACCTGGCTGTAGACGCGATTGTCCCAGCGATAGAACACCCGGTAGCCGGAGATCTGTTCTGAGGCGATGCGTTTCGTGGTGCAGCTGATGCCGAGATCCCAACGCAGCGTGGCGGTCAGACCTGCAGCAGGCTTTTCCGGACAATCCTCCACCAGGCGTTCCGGTCCGGCGATTGCTTCAATGTTGACGACGGGTGCTTCCACCCGCAATTCACCCGCGTGAGCGTTCAGGCAGGCTGCGAGACAAACAGACATCCACAACAGCGCCCAGCGTCTGCTCGATGACTTCGCGGCGGGGCTATTTTCAGCTGTGAGGTCAGTCATTGGCTTGCTCCTAGGTTATTCCAGCCGACGGTCTGCAGCAGAGCTACGTCTGTAGTGCTCAATCCTGCGTCACTGATTGCCATATTCACCAGATAGCTACCTTTCGGACCTCGGCTGGCAGCGAAAGATGCGCCCGATATGCGTTTATTGAGACTGAGCGCGAAGCGCTGCGCGCGGGTCTTCGACGCGAAGCTCACCTGGCCCCCGGTGGTCAGTTTCTGCAGCTCCAAGCCGGTCGCCTGGTTGATCCGGGTCCGCTGTGCGTTGACCTTGCTGGCATAGCCGCGAGCGCCATCGGGCAGAATCGGGCTGCGGGCTATCCGGCCAGGCCCATAGTTGTAAGCGGCCAGAGCGCGTTCGATGTTGCCGTCAGCGCCATTGATCAGTTCCCGCAGGTAACGCGCGCCCAGTTCGATATTCAGACATGGGTTGTACAGCTCCGACAGTCTCTTCACACCCAGATGTTTGGCTGTACCCGGCCACTGAATCTGCATGATTCCGTGGGCATTTTTGTTGGAGCGGGCATCCGCGTTCATTGCGCTTTCTACATTGGCGACGGCAAGCAGCAGATCTACCGGAACGTCATGCATTCGAGCAGCGATATCGAAACAGGATTGGTAAGGGAAAGTTGTGTTGGCGCTGGCCGCTGCCGGAATTATCAGCAACAGGCCCAGGAGGGCAGCACAGGCTCTGCGGCGGCGGGCGGCAGTCATTTCCCGGTCAACTCGGCAATGCCCCCGAGCAGGTCTTCGCGCTTTGCCAGATCTGCATAGCGGAAGGTCACCTGGTAAGCGCCGGGACCGTTTCTGCGCACGCTGAACGGGTATTCGAAGTGACGGCTGAGGGTGTCGGCAAAACCATTGGCAGAACGTTCACTATGAAATGGCACCCAGACAGTGGCGATCCGGTTGTCAGCCAGCGATGCTTCAAGGTCTGCGGTGGCGGCTTCAGGTGTAACCTCGGATGCCATGTCCGTCAGGATTTCCATCGGGAAATCAGGCATCGCTTCGGTTAACGTCTGCGTGTTTTCTTCGGCTTGTTCGGTTGGCTGCAACGTCTCCGCAATCTGTTCCGGCTGGGTGGTCGGAAGCGGTTCGTTAAAGTCGGTTGCCTGGTGGGGGGTAGGTAGCGGCGTTATCGGTGTCGCTGCAGTCTCCATTCGATCGCTGACATCCGGTTTATGATTTCCGCTGGCTGTTAGCCCGGCGGCACTGCGCGTCTCGAAGAGTTGCTGACTGGTGGTATCGATCAACTGGTCCCACAGATCGGTCACCCGATTGAGTACAGGATTGGTTGGCGCGTCGGTGGTTGTAGCGATCAGCAGCGTTAAAGCGGCGCCGATAAATATTCCAAAAAGAAATCGCATGGTGTTTCCTCAGAGCGAGACCAGTTCACCGGCCAGCGCATCCAGATGCACAGCCTGCCACTGATAAGTGTCCGGATAGCGGTTGAGTATTTCATCGAGCTCGCTGAGCCAGTTCTTCATGCCGCGACTTGAGTGTGTGGCACAGGCACCGGGCGCTTTGCGAATGTGCCTGGCGATCGCTCGGGCAGCGCTCCGGTCTTCCACCGCGATTACATAGACACCTGCGTCTGCGGTCCCCGGATGACGGCTGGTCGGGATTCGCATGCGGAACTTACGGGGACCGGCGTCCAGGCGCCGGGCATTGCGCTCGCAGCTGCTGCTGCGCAGTTGCCGATCATTGCTGGACAACACAAACAGATAGGCCGTGCGGGTGAGATCGAAGGTGACTTCCACACAGGGGTCCGGATCGTCACGATGTGATGTGCAGACGCCACCTGAGCTTGCGCGCTGCAGCTGCATCGGCGTCAGCAGTTCGCTTCGGACAGTAGCGATACGAACGTCATCGGCTACTACTTTTGTGTTGTTGGATCCCGTGACAAAAACGGAAGCCAGGTGCTGATTCGCCTCACCATCGCGATCTTTCAGGGTGGCAACAAGTTCCTCAATCTGGCTGCCCATCGACGTGGTCGCAAGCGCGATGGTCCACTGGGCATCGTCAGGGCTGGCGGCCATCGCGGCGACTGCTGAAAGAGTCAGCTCACGCTGCAGCTGACCACGAACCCGATTAAGCGCAGCGCTCTGAGCAGGCTCGACATAAACCGAACCGTTCAGGCCTTCCGGCAGGCTGCAGCGGATGTTTCGCTGCAGCAGCTCTGCAATCGCTTCGGTGGCGTTTACTGGCAAGGGGCTGGCAATGGTACCGTTGGGTCGGCTGCCGACCGGGCGATTCAGCGCAAGCCGTTCCGCGCTGCTCAGACGGCCACGCCAGTTCAAGCTGACGCCGCTGACCCATACAGACTCGGCCACGTCGATCATACCAATGCTCAGAGACTGGTTCTGAGCGCCGCTGGTTTTGATCTCGATGCCGAGCAGGTAGGTCAGGTTCTGCGGCACGCCGCAGGTATGCGCAGATTCCTGCCAGGCCAGGCGAACGCCTGGATGTTTGCGCAGCTGCTGGGTCAGGTGAGCCTGAACTGCCTGGTGCATCTGGCTGAGATCCTGAACCGGTTTACCATTGTCGAGGCTGACAATTTTCACTACCTCGCCGCTGAACTTGGGGTGTTTACTGAGAACTTCTACCAGCTGCGGCGTCGCGTCCGTGTCCAGCCAGCGACCGAGTGAGCCGGTGAGCAGAGCGCTGTCGGCGTGTGCGATGGAAGTCGAAAAAAGCAATATGGACGTGAACACAAAGCTCAGCAGCCGACGCTGTGGGCAGCTAGTTATGCGCGACATGATGTACCTCTCCATATCGGTCGATGACCAGCTGCCCGGACTCCGCTGATGCCAGATAACCAGCTATTTTTGCTTCAATCGCCTGTGGCAGAGTGATACCCCAACTGAACGAATCGTCGTCTTCGCGCTCGCTACGAGACCGCACCAGGGAATCGACAATCAGCGAAGGAATCGTTTGCGGCAGCAGTTCGTAAACCTTTCCCGGGGTATGGGCGCTGAGGAATTCGTAAGACGGATTGAGTCCAAGCACGTCGCCTAGATTGTTAAAGGCGTAGACTTTTATATCGCCGCGAGCGATGAGTCTCAAGAAGTCTCCGGGTGAGGCAAAGCGCAGACTTAAGCCTTGTTCGGCAGTTTCGCTCTGTTCGTGAGAGCTCGACTCTGTCTGTGCTGCGTCAGCCAGCGCTGGCTCGGCGGGGGTAACAGCTGAAACTTCCAGTCTTGGTTGTTCCGGTGTTGCTTTCTCGGTCGGGGCGGTCTGGACCGCGGCCGCTGTTGGCTTGCGAATGGGCGCCTGCCACGCCGGCGGCGGCGTAAGCTGCCTCGTTTTCACCGTATCTTTTACGAGACTCGGTTCGGCACTGGGCGCGGGTGGTGTCTTCGGCTGTTGTTCAGCAGCGGGAACTGCAGGCTCAACTTCCTTGACCAGTGCAAGGATTGCGATCAGGCAGAACGCAATAATCGCCATGAAGCGCATCACATCCGCCTGCAGGCTTTCGTTGTCCGAACTGGCGGTGCTGTAGCTAGGAATCATGTTCCACCCGCAGGTTGCTCAATTGTGTTTCGATGTTGCGAGCGGTAACCAGCAGTGCCTTCATGTCTTCGCGATGATGTCGTTCGTAGAATTGATTCAAGCCGGCTCCGGTGCCCAGAGTTTTCCCGAGCCGCATCAGATAACCGCCCATGCCGCCGATGATGGTTGTGGTCAGCGCCAGAAGAATGCCGCCGTCGACAAGCTTCTGCAGCACTGAGTCGGCGGAGTCGACAAGTGCTTCGCCGGGGTCGCCGAGCGCCGCCTGCAGGGAGCTGCGCATTCCGACCGCAGTCCAGATGACACCAATGCCGACAAACAGGTTTATCCACACATCCAGGAGCTGATCCAGTTCAACCACTTCGCTGAGCGGCGGATCGGCATCGAGAATGGCTCTCAGTCGAACCAGGTTCATCAGATACAGCGTCAGAACGACGCCGAACAGCCAGACCGAATGCCCGAGGTTCAGGACTATCCAGCTGCCGAGCGTGGCTCGAGAAGAAACGCCGGACAGTTCCGGCGGCTCGACCAGCAGCAGAGCAATGAGGGCCAGCACCACACCGATGCCAGCACCCCAGCCGAATCCCCAGGCGCGCGTGGTCACTGGGTCTTTCCTGCGCTGCAGGCACGACAGGTTGCCTCGAGGACCAGATCGGTCTCTTTGAGCAGGGTGTCGGCACGATAGAAACTGGCAGCATCAGCACTGGCGCGCATCAGTCCCAGCTCTTTGTCATGCAGTTCAGCCTGCATGTCGGACATCACCTGACTTCGGACCGGGCAGGTTTGCGAACAGGTGTTGTAGTCACCCTGCAGCGAAACAAATTTGATGTTGAAGTATCGGTTGTACAGACCCTCGGCCTGGCGACGACTGATCACGCCCATGTCATTGACGCGCATCAGATGATCGCTGAACAGCATCTTGTTGTCGGTATCCGGGTTTGCTTCGGCAATTGTCAGCAGTGAATTAAAGTAGCTGTTGAAGTGATATTCGCACCCACTCGCCAGTTTGGTTTCCGCCGTGTTCATTGCGGTACCCAGATTCCCGCGCAGATTTACCGCGCAGTGATCGGGTTGAGCGGTTGTACAGGCACCGAGAGTAACTGTGGACAACAAGGCAACTAACAGATAATTGAGTCGTGACATTTCAAATCTCCTGATCTGGATCACATTGCCAACGGGCTGACAAAATCGGTTTCGCCGATGGCGTAGGGCGGGGCGGCGATGGCGTTCTCAGCCATGGATTCGCCGAAAAGAATTTCTTTTACGCCGCCAACAACGGCTGCCATTTCCGGCGTGATCATGCCGAATGACTGATTGAGCTGTTCCATCAGCGCAGCCCGACCGATCTCTTCCTGAGTTGCGGCAATCAGGTGTGCGGCTTCATCCATGTCCAGATAGATGTCGGAGGCGACTACGGCGAGAGACTTGCTGGCACCTTCCCGATTGGTGGAAACCAGGTTGTAGTACTGCTTGAAACGATCCGACAGGCGAACGCCCGAGCGGCCACGCAGTGCCGGACGCTCAGCCTCCTTAGCGCTGCCGGATTCGCCCAGCAGGGCGTTCTGCAGGGTTGTTGGCGTGGTGCGTTGGCCAAGTTCCTGGCGCAGTCGGGATTCCAGACTGTTGCGGGTATTGTTGACCGCTCGCTCCATCTCGGGCAGGCGGTCGCTCATGATGTCGAGCATTTCGAGGTAAGTAGCGCCGAGCTGTTTGGCGATGCGATCGCAGCCCTGATCACCATCGGCGCCCTGGCACAGGCTTTCGGTATACAGCTGTTCCTGCATATCCAGTCGAGTAATAACTTCCTGCAGGTTGTTTTCCATGTCTTCGGCAACCTGCCCGGTCTCTCTGATGTCTTCGAGAACCGTTGTCGGAAACAATCTGACAACAGGGCCGGAGACACCCGCGTTGGCGCCAGGTGCGCCCAGCGTCAGCAATGCCAGCAGCGTGACGGCATAGATCAGATCGCTGGGTCTGGTGGTGGTGAACTTACGAGGCAACATGTGATCTTCCTCCGAAGATGAACTTATGAGTGCAACGTTAGATGACGCTGCATGAACGAAAACTGAATCGAGGTTGTTCAAGAACATTGGTAGCTGGTCAAATCTGATCAGCGGGCGACAGCTGCACCCGCACTCGGATCTGTTCGCCGGGGTGTTTGTCGAGCTGTTTACTGAATTGTTCTCCGGCGTATTCATAGACTACGTGGTAGCCGTCAACCTGCTCCACGGTTTCGCGATCGTAGGTGGTGTAGCAGTCGCGTCTGACCGGTTGGGCGTAGACTTTCTGGTGACGACGATCCCGCGCGATATCGTTGGCAATGGAAGAACCTGCCAGCGCACCAACCACGGTCAGGATTTTTTTGCCGCTGCCGCCACCGAACTGGTTACCGATCAACCCGCCAACCAGCCCGCCGATCAGTCCGGGCATGAAACGCTGTTCGTGTCGTTGGTGACGATCCTGCCGCTCGCTGTAGTAGTGGGGATGACGAGCCTGGGGTTGTTCAGAGCAGTGCTGGGTTGGTCGCTCAACTTCAAACTGCGAAACGATCGGATCGACGCTGAGAACCGGAGCCATTACATAGTAGTCGGCGGCATTGGCCTGGTGTGCCAGGGTCAACAGCGTCATCAGTGCGCTCAATTTGAGCGATCCTCGGCGGCGGTGGCTGCCAGTGAAGGAGTTGTCAGTTATCGTTCTCATCTGTCCTCTCCGAAATCCCAGGCGTTTCTGGATAGTTCGGATCATAGGAGGCGCTAACTAAACGCAAGCTGAACGACCATCCCGTGGAGGTGTGAATTGAGTGAACTGGATCGGAAAAAGTGGAATTCCCGCTACGCGCAGAGGGCGTATGCCGGGCGCACTCATCCGAGCGAGTTGCTGGTGAACGCACTTGAGGAGTGGCCAGAACAGGGAGGTCGGGCGTTGGATATAGCCTGCGGTGCGGGTCGTAACGCGTTGTATATGGCGGAACGCGGCTTCCAGGTCACCGCGATGGATATTTCGGCCGAGGCGCTGAATACGGCCCGGCGGACTGCGGCTGAGAACGGCCTGAGCGTGCAATGGCTGGAGCAGGATCTGGATGAACTGGGGGAGATTGAAGGAGCTTTTGCGCTTATCTGCATGGTGCGCTACGTCAATGCGCCGTTGTTGAACCTCGCGGTTCAATCCCTGGCACCCGGAGGTTTGCTTGTTGTCGAGCAACACCTGCGTACTGAGGCTGCGGTGATCGGTCCGAATAATCCAGCTTTTCGAGTGAAACCCGGTGAACTTGGCCGACAGGCCTCTGGGCTTGAACTCCTGCACCATTTCGAGGGCGTCACTGCGGACCCGGATGGCCGATCGGTAGCATTGGCAAGATTGATTGCACGCCGCGGTGATTGATCGAGGTGCGGTACGGCTTAACCGTAATGTATATAATATTAGACATTAGGTAATGTAAAACGTACATTGAGTACGGTTATATATACATGGTGTCTGAAAATATGGACGTTTCTTTTAAAGAAAAGAGTGCGGCAATCTCTCTGGTGGCGGTTCTGGGGGTTTACGGTTACTACTTCTACTTCGTTTTCCTGGGAACCGGACCGGCCTCACCTGAAGAAATGCTGTTCTCGATGATGGCACTGGTAGTGGTTCTGGTGATTGTGGAAGTCGCTTTCCACATCGTTGTGGCAGTGCTCAGTCCCCGTGAAGCCAATGCGGCAGAAGATGAGCGGGAACGGCTGATTGCACTGAAGGCCTATCGGGTCAGCTATCTGCTGATGAGCGCGGGCGCGCTGTTGGTGCTGGGTCGAATTCTTTTCGGCAGCGTTGTTGAGCTGGAACAGGTAACGCTGCGCGGCATTGCCAACCTGCTGCTGTTTGCGTTGGTACTCGCGGAAGCTGGTCGTTATAGCGCCGCCATTTACCATTTCCGCCGGGGTGTGTGATGGCGTCACGAGCGCTGCCGATCATCAATTCGATCCGACGTTTGCGATTCGACGCCGAGGAGATGACCCAACAGGCGCTGGCCGAACGGGTTGGTGTCACCCGGCAGACGATTAATGCCATTGAAAGCGGCAAATATTCGCCCTCATTAGAAGTGGCGTTTCGAATTGCTCAGGTATTCGATGTGGCGCTGGGTGAGGTCTTTAAATACCAGCCCCAAGTGTCAGAAGAGGTGTCAGAAGAGGCCTCAGAGCAAACATGAGGTAGACTGCTGGCTTGTCGATTAGCTGGCGGAGATGTAGATGCATCTGTCTGCAGAAACGGTTCGCTGTGACCTGGACCTGGCGCTCTATTCACGGCTGCTTGAAGACCTCACAGTAAAACGGGTCAATGAACAGCTCGCTCGGCTGGACAAAGAAGGTGGGCAACCCAGTCTGCGGCGTCGGCTGTTGTCGACGTCAGTCCGGCTCAGTCCGGCGATGGCGCCTGACCTGCACACTATGGCGCAGGAATGTGCCGAGCGGCTTGAACTCGGCATTGAACTGGAACTCTATGTCTACTCGTCGCCGGTATACAACGCGATGTGTTTCAAGCCTGAAGCGGACCGGCTCTACGTCATGTTCGCATCCAGCCTGCTGGAAACCTTCACCGGCAACGAACTGAAATTTGTCATTGGCCACGAACTGGGACATCACGTTTATCGGCATCATGACGTACCCATCGGTTTCATTCTGCAGGGCCAGCAGCGACCGGATCCCCGCCTGGCGCTGGATCTGTTTACCTGGTCGCGCTATGCGGAGATTTCTGCCGACCGCGCCGGCGCTCACTGTGCGGGTGATCTCACCGCTGTGTCGCGGGCGCTGTTCATGTTGGCATCCGGACTGTCTGGCAGCACCATCCGGTTTGATCTGGAGGATTTTCTCAGCCAGGTCGACGCGATGCAGGTGGAGGATGCGCTGCCCGGTCAGAACGCGCCGAAAGAAGACTGGTTTTCTACTCATCCGTTCAGCCCGTTGCGGGTCAAAGCCCTGCAGCTGTTCCACCAATCCACGCTCGCGGGTGGAACCATGAGCAAAGCGGATCTGGAGATTGAAGTTCAGAGCGTGATGAGCCTGATGGAACCGAACTACCTCGACGGCCGCACGGAGACCGCAGAGAGCATGCGGCGGCTGCTGTTTGCCGGTTCGCTGCTGGTTGCCAATGCTGACGGCAAAATCAGCACGGAAGAAATTGCTGTGTTTGAAAAGTTCTTCGGCAAAGGCGCATTTAAAGACGATCTGGATCTGGTTGCACTGGCAGCCGATCTGGACAGTCGCGTGCAGCAGGTGCGCACCCTTGCTTCATCTCCACAAGCTCTGCAGATAATGCGCGATCTGTGTCTGGTCGCCAGGGTGGAGGGGCACAGCTCTGATGCCGGGCGGGCGGTGCTTGATCGGATTGCTGATGGTCTCGAAATCACCCGTGGCTTCATTTGTCATAACATGGATGCCAAGCTGGAAATGGATTGAGAGTTCGTAACGTTAAAACTCTGCTGCTGCTCGCAGCGGTTATGCTGGCCGGGTGTGGCTACTCCGAGGCGGAGCTGGAAGGCGCTTATCGGGACGGTCACCGGGCTGGGATCATCTGGTGTAAACGATTGGGTGATCCTCCACAGGTTGATCTCGATGAGGAACTGCTGGCGCGCTGGCGTGAAGGCTTCATCGAATCTACGTCACTGCAGTGCGCGAGCGAAGCCCGGAAGCTTGAGTTCTAGATCCCGGTTCCGATCAGCGCCGCAGGAGACCTGACAATCTGCTCCAATCCATCACCCCAGCGCAAACTCGATTGCAGCTTGTGCATGCAGAGACGTGGTGTCGAAGGTCGGTACGTTGAAGTCGCTGGCAGCGACCAGAAGCGCAACTTCCGTGCAGCCTAGGATCACGCTGTCCGCACCCAGTTCGATGGCCCGAGCGACTATATCCAGATACGCCCGTTTGGAAGCAGGCAGTACCAGTCCCTGACACAGCTCATCGTAGATCACCCGATGGACCGATTCGCGATCTAAACGCTGCGGAATCAGAGCGGTTACGCCATTTTTGCGCAGGCGATCCCGATAGAAAGCCTCTTCCATTGTGTATTTTGTGGCCAACAGCAGCGGTGCCCGCGCGCCGCGCTCATTAACCGCCTGTGCAGTTACGTCAGCGATGTGGAGCAGCGGGATGGTCAGTGCCGAAGCGACCTCGTCAGCCATTCTGTGCATGGTGTTGGTGCCGATCAGCAGGCAGTCGGCCCCTGCCGATTCGAGATTTTCGGCAGCCGCCACCATCAGTTCGGTTGCTCGGTGCCAATCGCCCTGATTCTGCAGGGCTTCTATTTCGGCGAAGTTAAAAGAGTACAGCAGAATTTTTGCAGAGTGCAGGCCACCGAGTCGCTGCCGCGTCATTCGATTCAGCAGAGTGTAGTAGCTGACCGTGCTCTCCCAGCTCATGCCGCCGAGCAACCCGATGGTTTTCATACTGACAGCCTAGCAACACTGTCGATTCTCCGGCAATGATCAGGTAGTTTGGCTGCTTAACCCATCTGGAGCCCCCATTGCCCCGTTTCGTTCTGCCTGGCTTTACGTTTGTTCTTGCAGCCTTCGCTGTTTGCGCGCTCGCCGACCCCACTGCTGATTCAGCTCACGACACCGACTACAGCGCTGAAATCCTCGCGCTTGCCGAGCGACCCGAGGTACGTAAAGCGTTTGATCTGATTGCCACTGGGGAACGAGCCAGCGATCGTCAGCTGATCACCCTGACCGAAATTCCGGCACCTCCGTTTGGCGAAGCAGTCCGCGCTCAGCAATACGCACAAATGCTTCGGGACCTGGGCATGAAAGAAGTCGCGGTAGATGAGGTTGGCAATGTCCTCGCCTATTGGCGCGGCAGCGGCGGTGATCATACCGTTGCGATAGTTGCCCATCTGGATACTGTTTTCCCGGCTGCCACCGATGTCAGCGTACGTCGTGAAGGTGATCGGTTTTATGCTCCTGGCATCGGCGACAATTCGCGGGGTCTGGTGCTGATGCTGTCGATGATCAGAGCCCTGCGTGATGCACAGCTGGGCACCCGCGGAGACATTCTGTTCGTCGCATCAGTGGGTGAAGAAGGAATTGGCGATCTGCGCGGGGTAAAACATCTGTTTCGGGAAGGTGGGCCCGACATTGATGAGCTGATTGCCGTGGATGGTGGTAACGATGCCCGCGTACTCAATCATGCGATCGGATCTTATCGCTACCGGCTCAGTTTCAGTGGTCCCGGCGGCCACTCCTGGGGTGCTTTCGGGATGGCCAATCCAGCCCATGCCCTGGCCAGCGCCATTCACTATTTCACGATGGAAGCGAGTGACCTGGTTCAGACCGGACCTCGCACCAGCTATAACATTGGCCGGATCGGTGGAGGTACATCGGTCAACTCAATCCCGTTCGAAAGCTGGGCGGAAATCGATCTGCGATCAGAAGACCCAGATCAGTTGCAGGTGCTTGACGCGATCTTTCAACGGGCGGTTTCCCGTTCGCTGGTTGAACACAACGAATCGAGAACCCGAGGCCAGGCGCTGACCGTGCAGGTTAAAGCCATCGGTCGTCGACCGTCCGGCAAAGTGGCGACGCAGACTCCGTTGATACAGCGCGCGCTGGCAGTGACCCGCTACTTCGGTATTGAACCGCTGCTGGGTTCCGGCTCCACAGATGCCAATGTGCCCATTGCGCGCGGTATTCCGGCCACCACCATCAGTCGCGGCGGGATCAGCGGTGGTGCGCACTCTCTCGGCGAATGGTGGTCACCCCGAAATAGCGAACTGGGTGTTCAGAAAGCGCTGCTGCTGACCCTGGCAAGCGTGGGATTGGAATAATCGACTTGTCGCCCGCCTGCTGGCTGCGTAGGGTCTGAGCCGTTTTCCCGTATAGCGTCTTGGATAGTGATATGGCGACCTCTCAACTGACACCTGAACAGATAGACGCCCAGTTGCTCAGCTTGAATAGCTCTGCATCGGACCCCCTGCGCTGGACAATTAAAGACGGCAAACTGCATGCAAGCTTTGTCTTCAACGACTTTGTCGCCGCTTTTTCATTCATGAGTGCAAGCGCCCTGGTGGCAGAGCGGATGAA